>JACKIQ010000003.1 GCA_020638365.1 Rhodospirillales bacterium
CCGCTCTTTATGATTATTACGCGGCGGAGAACGATTACGAGGCGGCGCGTCAATCGCTGGCGGCTCAGACGGCAAAAGCCTATTTCCATGCCATTGCCACCGACAAGATTCTGGCTCTGGCCCAAGCTTTCGAAAAAAACCTGCTGGAAACGCTTGATGTTACGCAGGCTTTTTACGATCAGGGGCTTATTTCGCTTTTGGATGTTCATCTTGTGAAAACCGACCTCGCGCGAGCGCGGGAATCCATCCGCAATGCGGAAAGCGCCCATTTAAGCGCCTTGCGCGCCCTTGAGGTGCTGGCAGGACGTTATCCGGAGGCGAATATCAGCCACGGTACACTTTTCCCCGCCCTGCCCGATCCGGTGCCGGCGGGATTGCCCGCAGCGCTTCTGGAACGGCGCCCCGATCTGGTTGCGGCGGAAAGGCGTGTCCGTGCGGCGTTCGAGCGGCGCAAGCAGGCGGTAACGGCCATGCTGCCTAAAATTTCCCTGAGCGGGACGTTCGGCGGCAGCAGCGAGGAATTGCGAACCCTGGCCAATCCGGAAAATCTTTTGTGGTCACTGGCTGGAAACCTGCTGGTCCCAATCTTCAACGCCGGAGCTTTGCAAGCCGATGTCGATATCCGTACCGCCGAGCAGGAAGCCGCCGGGGCAGCGTATAATCAGGCCGCCTTAAACGCGTTTTCTGAGGTCGAAACGGCTCTGTCCAACGAACGGCTATTCAGGGAGCGGGAAAAAGACCTGGATGACGCTTACGAGAACGCGAAAAAGGCCCAGGATATCGCCAACGCAAATTTTATAGCCGGTGAGACGGATCTCCTTGATCTCCTGCAGATCAAGCGCAGCACGATATCGGTCGAGATCGACCGTATCCGCGCACAGCAGGAGTTGCTGGAGCAGCGGGTGAATCTTCACTTAAGTCTTGGCGGGCGGATTTTACGCGAAGGGACTTTTTCACCTGCGCACTACGAAAGCACTCCGAGCGCTTCGAAATGAAAAAACCCGGATGTTTTCCAGGTTTAATCCTGAATTTACGTTTTCAGGGCAGGGTCAGCCCGCGCTATCGACGGCTTCTTCGGGGGGCAGATCGCCAACGATCAGTTCCGCGGACGGGCCGGGCTTGAACGTATGCGCAGGGCCGTTTTTCACGGCCTGGGCAAACAGAACCTTAACCGCGTTGTCGAAGGGGCCGCTGAACATGATGCTGCTGTTCAGTTTGAAGTCTTCCTGCGCATTCCATGTCAGAGTTACGTTGGCCTGACTTGCCCATGCATCTAGCGTTTCTCGCAGGCTGGAACCGCGCTTGGCTTCCCAGATGCGGGGCTGGCCAAGCTGCTGCTCGTCGGCCTTGGCCGAGGCGGGCTTAATATCGGCCTTCTCCAGCGCTTCTTCAGACGGCGGAGACGCTTCCGCCTCTGGCGCCTTCGCCAGTTTTGTCAAATCTTTCGCCGGGCGTTTTTCGACGCTTTTATGCGCGGACTCAAGAGGTTTTGCCTCACCGGGATCGAGAATAACCTTGCGATTTGATGAACTGATTTTCGTGACTTCCGGCTTTTCGGCTATCTCGGCCGCCTTAGCCTGCATTACAGGTGCTTCAGCTTTCTGCTCCTGATTTTCTGCGGGAGCAACCAGAGCCTGTTTCTGCTCTTCGGATTCCTGCTTTTCCAACGGAGGAAGAGGTTCCATCTGTTCTTCCATCGGCGGCTCAGGAGCGGCCTGATCTTCAAGATTTGGAACGGGTTCGCCTAAATTTACCGCCGCGGGCGTTTGAGCATTAAGAATTTTTATAACGTTTCCTTCGATTTGCGTCCGCAATTTCAAAGGCGAGATCATATCGTTCAAGACCTGGTTCCATGGCTTTCCGCCCTCCCAGGAAACAAGATGTCCAGGGTTTACGCCTTTTCCGAAGGAATAGGCATATCGCGGCGGGACGACCTGCTGCAAGGCCAAAGCCAAAGGCATGTCCGAGCCAAAACCCTCGACCACTTCAAATTCCGTCCTGTTCCACATTATTTCCTCAGCCTGCGGCATGGCGGCGGCTTCTACCGGTGGCGTGGCCTGCCCGCTTTCCAGAGGGTAAGGATTGATGTTAACGCCTGCGGGGGGGGTTGGGGCTGGCTCCTCCACAGAGGATTTCGACATTATAGCATCTTCACCCTGATGTCCTTCCGTCAAGGGAAAAGGTTCGGGCGTGGGGGTTTGCATCGATGTGTCCGGGCTTATCGGAGCGCTCATGACCGCTCCCTCTTCCAGAGGGGGTTTATCTTCCTGCGGGCGCTTCATCTCTATAACGTGCAGCTTTCCTGCCTGCTCATCCTGCGACTGAGAGGGTTCGCTTACAGGAGGAAGCGGCTGCATATCCTCAATTTCAGGAAGCGCATCAGAATCCATCGGCGGGGGGACAGGCTGGGGCTCAGGAATAGGGACAGGAGCGGCCTTTTCCGGAGGCGTCCACTCAAATCCTGCAAGAGCCGGGGTACTGATAACAGCGCCTAGTGAACAAGCCATAACAGCCAAGCTGGCGGAGGACAAAAAGCTTCTTTTCCTGATGAGCATGTGTTCATTCCCAAAGTAGTCAATATGAAATCCCGCGCGACACAGAGCGTATATTGCCTAATGTGCGAGCCAAGTTATCAGAGAATATCGCTAAATGTTTGAAAAAACAAGCTTCAAGACGCAAGCATTTATCCCGGATTTGAGTAGGCGTATTTGCTTCGTTTCTATAAAACGGAAGTCTTTTTATTCAACGTTTTAGCAGAATTAAGCTGCGGACCTTATCCCCAGTCTATGAAGTGGTGGCGCTGCGAGGACAGGTGGCCCGGTCTCTCGCGGCCGATCAGCCAGCCTCTGAATGCCCTTATAGCCGAAGGAAAAGCCAAGCCCTTGTTTTCCAGAAAACGGAAGACGTAGAAAACCATAAAAGAAATTATAATCGTCGACCAACGCAGATAGAGAAGCCAGACGGGGATAAGGAACGCAACGCGGCCGTCAAAGCTCATAAACCGGATCGTGCGCATACTGTCACGCCAGTGCCAATTCATCTTGGCTTCAAGGTTTTCTAGTTCTTTTACCATCTCGCGCTTTCGCTACTTACCAATTCTGGGCCAGTTTACTAAAAAAAAGATAAAACAAAAACCTTAAAATACCGTTCGCGCCTCTTAGCCAGCGCCCGTACTGGAAGAGAGAAGGAGATAGGAGCGGCGGTCAATCAGACCGTCCTCAAAGGCTGCTTCCGCTGACTTCTGCATGCTGCGGCCAAATTGCGGCAACATCCTCTGAATTTCGTTCGGCCATTTCGTAAAGTGCATATCCATCAGTTTTTCGCGAACATCATCCGGAAACTGCATCCATTCGCGAACCCCGCAACGACCTCCCCCTACCCGGGGCACAAGGGCTTGCGTTACGATCAAACGAAGCGTTTCCATCAGGGCGACAGCCCGTTCCTCGCGCTCGCTGATGTCATAGGTCGAGAGCATACGGGAAACGGTGTTTGCTACACCCAGCGTGTGTGTGGTCGTATAGACCGCGTGACCGGTCTGCGCCGCCTCAATCGCTGCGCTGATTGTTTCACGGTCCCTGGCCTCCCCGACGAGGATGACTTCCGGTTTACGTCGCAAGGCATTCCGTATTCCATGAGAAAAGCTGGGAAGGTGTCGCGGTATTTCCGTCTGTGAAACGAGTGAGCGCGGGCTGTTAATGCTGTCATAAACATATTCAATAGGCGCTTCGTAGGTCAGCATCTTGCCGCAGCCTTTGGGTCGTTCCAAAAGCATGCGGTTGCCGGCGGCCAGAAGCGTGGTCTTACCGGAACCGGTCGGGCCTGTGATCACAACGACTCCCTGACGCGGCGCCCATGCCGCAATAATTTCCTTCTCTATATTAAGGTCTTTCATTGTCGGCGGCTCGCTGGGCAGGGAACGCATGGTAATCTGCGCCGCATCACGTCCGCGGGAAAGAACAGCGGTAATGTTTACCCGGAAGCGGATCCGGGTGTAACGGTCCGGGCGGATTTCGTAAGATACGTCCAGATCTTTCGCCGAAGCAAGACGGGCGCGCGCCTCTGGGCCGTAGAGTTTCTGAAGGAAGACGCCCATGTCGGCGGCGTCAACTTCGCGAAAGGTCGCCGGGTAAAGAACACCGTGAATTTCGTTGTAAACAGGGCGGTCATTCTGGATCGTGATATCGGATGAGTTTTGTTTTACGCACCACAGAAGAAATCTGTCGACATCCTCCTCCGAGAACCGGTTGGGTTCGTCGGGCCAGGTCTGGGCAAAACTATCTTCCTTCTTGAGGAGACTTACCGGTTTGCGGGCTTCCACTGATCCGCTCCCGTTACAAATTCCGGTACTCCAGTGATTTGAACGGCACGATCGCCCACTCGCATTTCTTCACCGCCGCCTGTTACGCCGCGGTCAACCTGCAAAGCATAGGGCGGGGAAACCATGCCCTGAGCCAGAAGAAGCTTGTAGCGTACCATCCCCTCGAAATCGAGAGTCAGACGGCTTAAATCGTCCTTGAAAATTTCATCGGCCTGCTCGTACCCCATTTTCCAGCCTTTTCGCACATATTCTTCCCAGATATCGCGCTCGTCATCGTCCTGAGGCAGAAGCAATGCAGGAGGCGGGGTAACATCGCCCCATTCACGCTCAAGATATTGGCGCCAGTTGCGCGCGGCCGATACGATACGGGCGTTTTTAATAATATTGTAAATCCTGTCAGAGACCGCCGCTTCCTGGCCGGAGAAATCCACGATCATCGCGTTCATCGCCTCGGTCACGATCGGAGGCTCTATCATGAAGCCCGAGGGAGCCGCTATAAGGAGTTTTTCAAAAGTGTAAACCTTATCGAGGTAACGCGAACGCTTTTCAAGATTCTTCCGGATTTCCCATGTTCTCTTGGCCAATCCTCCGCGGGCCCCAAAAGAAAGAGCCGCTTCCTTAAGGGCATCCAGACGAATGTCGATAGGAAGAGCGCTTTTATCGCTGTCCTCGTCTTCCGGGCTTTCGTATCCGAGCAGGATCTCAATGTCTACCGGCTCTTCGTCACTTTCGCTTAAAGGGGTTTCGTCATCCACCGGCAGAAGCGCATAAGCAGGAGCGGAAACATAGAGCATTCCGATCAGCAAAAGGGCAGCACAAGCGCCGATCTTGAGTTGTTTACGCATCGGTCAATACCCTTTCCTTAGCCGCCGAGACCGGCATTGGGAGCATAATAAATTTCAATCATCTTGCTTTTCGCATCGACCCTGACGTCTCCACGCATACCAAGCTGAAGGCCTATATCCCGAAGAGAGTCCACTACGCGCCGGTTTTCAACATCCAAAGAAACAACGACAGGCGTGCTCGGGGTGTTGCCCAAGACAAGGAAGCCATACCCGGCACGATCAGCCAAGGTTTTTGCAATCGGCTCAATCGGGCCAACCCAGTTCACTGTCACCGCTCTTGCGAGTTCCGGGGGAACATTATCAATCGGCGAAAGCGTAGTCGCCGGCGTTCTCGCCCGCTCCACAGCGGCCAGCGTTTCAAGGGCGGTCGACGCGCGGTCAGCGGATTCGGCCAGCATGGCCGTTACACTATCCGGGGAAGCGACAAGTTGCGGGCTACCACCACTAAAGGAGGCGTCATTCGGAGAAGCAGAACAACCCGTAACGAAAGCCAGACTGAACAAGAGCGGGAGAAAGAGCTGTTTACGTGACATAAGTTATAAACCCTAATAAGACACTTTAGTCTATTGGAAATACTAGACAAAATATTACTCCAAATCAAGAATAACTACAGTCTCCGAGAAAGACAAGCCGTGTTTTCATATCGCGCCCAGACTATCTCCAGCTTTTTTTAAAAAAACGGCAGTTTTCCGGGGCTTAAGGTTCAATATAAGACGGTAAAAATATTTGCTCAGTTGCTTTTTAAAAGGCTATTTTCTCTCAGAATGTTCAGGACTCGGTCCTGATATTTGTGCCCGAAAGACGGCGTGCGCGAGTGGTAATAGGATAATGCTTTGGCGAGACTTTGCGTTTCGCTTAAGTGATTCCTCAGGATCCATGCCGCAACACTCATGTTCGTACAGGCATTATCGCGTATAGCCGCACGTGCGCGGCGTTCGCTCACGCCCCATTTTTTTGCGACGACGGGAACCCAGAGCGTGTTAATCTGCATCGGGCCCAGATCATGCGTCCCGTTTTCATTTCCCACTTCCTGGCCGACACGACCGCCTTCCGCCTTATATATGCCTGCGAGCAGCACTGGCGGGACATTGTAGGTCTGAGAGGCCAGTAACAGGCATGTGACTAGTGTTTTTGCTGCCATTTTTCTTTTTCCTCAGGGTTTTTTCTATACACTCAAAACCAAGAATTTTATAAGTACGAAACGATGCGTCATTTTATTTTTTTTTCTTTCTGAAGCCGCCTTTATGAAGCCGCCCTAGCGGCTTCTTCCTTTTCGCCCTTCTCTTCTTCACCGGCCACTTGCGGCAAGGGGTCTGACTTTTCCCAGAGCTTTTCGCTGTCTTCCGTCCGCGGTTCCTGTTTCCCCTGATCCTCCTGTTCTTTCTTCTTTACAGCGAGAAAGGTTTCGGCCAGCGTTTCCAGCATCGCCGCACGCAATTCAAAGGCCGACCAAATCGACTCCATTCCTTTTGCGTCCCCGTTTGCGTGACCTGGAGCGGAGCGCTCGCCCGGCTTAGTCATGGTTTTGGTTTTCGTGTTGTGGCAATCCGCATAAAGAGCCGCCAACATCCTTACGAAAACGAGGTCGACGATCTTCGCTTCATCAGCATCCAGTTCCCGTCCCAAGAGGCGTTCACGCAGCGCCGCAGCATAAGCGCTCAACCTATCGGCAACTTCCCTTATCAGCCGGGCTTCGGGCTGGCCAAAGGAAAAGCCTGCTACAGCCTGCAAGACCGGCAGGAAGGCCGCAATCTGCTGGAGTTGAACCTGCTGCCCGTCCAGAAGCGCAAAATCCGCCGACAATGCCTGCAATCGCGCGATCGCCCATTCATCGGGCACGTATTGCTCCGAGTAGGCAAGCACGGGCTCAAGAGCAGAAAGAATACGCTTCGCCTCGTTCTCTCCGGGAGTTTTCCCCGCCTTTTCTCTTTGGAGAGAAAGGGTTTGAGCGCCCAGGGCAGTCAAGGCGATGCGTAGCGATTTATTTTTTTCCTCGCCCGATGGAAGATCGAGAGCTTTTTCGATCTGGATGCCGTACTCCGTACTGCGCCGAAGAAGATCCGCCAGCAATCCCGATTCCTTTGCAATATCGCCCGACGCTTCTTCAGAAATCGTGAGCGAACGAAGAAGAGGCACACCAATATTTTGAAGCATCAACAGCGATAATTCAGTACGCGGGCGCATTATTCTTTCCTTAGTTTCCTAATCTACCCCTTGAAGGCGTTATTCAAAACAGCGTTATTATTATAACGGTCGGCACCTTATCATCACAATAAAAGTTTGCCCCGGCTTTGAGGGAATGGGCAACAGAGTAGGCTGACGCCTATTTAGCTGCGGGCGCCGAGATCGGCTATCAAGCTGTTCAATTCCTTGGGCTTGCCCTCGATGATCTTCACGCTCTGGTCCTTACCCCTATATATAAGGGTGGGCGTACCCGAGAGTTTCCAAACCTGCATGATCGACAGGTTGCGCTGCACGCCTTGCGTATTGATTTCGCGCTTGGCCGGAAGAGCATTGGTGTCGCCGTCAATATTCCGCCACCAGAGGGATACGGGATCAGGCGTAGCCAGAAGGAAAGCCGCCTGAGCCTCCGTTTCGGGACGGAATCCTACAGGCACAAGGCGTAACTGCACTTTTCCCTCCTCCAGAACAGGGCGCAAATCTTTCATCATTTCATGGCAATGCGGACATTGAGGGTCTACGAACGCATAGAATACTGGCGCACCGGCATTACCAAAGGCGATCCAGTTGCTATTTTCCACATCATAGAAAAACTGCTCGGAGGGGGTTTTCAGTTCAGGACGCGCACTTTGCGGGTTGGCAGCCGACGGGCTTTCCGGCGTGTCCGATGCCAGCCGATCCAGAAGATCGTCCCCCTGCCCGCGGAGTCGCTGGACCTGCTGAATTGTCAAAGCCTTTCCTTCCTTACTAAAAAGAAGGCCCGTGAGAAAAGCGCCGGTCGGCAAAACATAAAAATATTGCTCGACACCGCCCTTGATCACGATCCAACCCTCTATCCCTTCGTCGCGGCCTAGAAAACGGATCTGAGCGCCTTCATTGACCAGCGCTTTCAACGGATCGGGAATCGTCGGGAGAAGCGCGTCCTGTTCCTGAGCAAAGGATGCGGACGCGGACAGGCCGATCGCTATTGTCACAAATGTTAAAAAAAGACGCCTGGAATTCTTGGTCATGCGGGGACTCCGTGCTGTTCGGTTGGTCGCTGTTCCTGTTCGGTGCCCATAAACATAGCGTTACGGGCGAACGAGTACAAATTGTTTCTTAAGGCGTGTTTTGCCTAATACTACAGAAACAGGATCAGGATTCCCGTGTAGGCATAAAGCCGGGCGTTGCTTATTTCTCCGCCAGCGTAAAAACCTGTGAGCGGTATGTTGCCGACGGCCTCCCGGATTATCTCCATTTCTCTCTGAGCCGCCTTTCCTGTCTCGCTAAAACCTCGGGCGATACACGAAATATAGACAGCGCCCTGAGGTTCGTTCCGGTCGTTCCCGTTCCTGACCCTCTGAATTAGAGATTTAAGCGTTTTTTCCAAGTCATCGAAAATGATCTCCTGATTACGCTCGACAAAGAGGATGCTGTCTCCCTGCGTTATGCTCTGCGAAACGCTCAGGCTTTCTTCTCCGGGGTCAAGCGCCATGATGTTTCGAACGAGGTAATCGTTCTGGTCTGATTGAGATATGGGCAGGGCGATATGGACTTCCCCGCGGAACAAGGGAAGGTAGGGCTTGGGCATATCATCCGAAGATTCTATTTGGCGCAAGTCCGGCAGCGGGCCGACTATCGGCATTTCTTCTCCTTCAGGGCTGTTTTTTTGAAGGTCCTGAAGAAGCGCACGCAGGGCGCTGACCCCATCGAGTTCATAAATTGCTGTCCCATCGCCGCTCGTTACCGTCCTGAAGGGGCTGAAGGGCCTGCACCCCTGAGAAAGGGCCGTTGCAACAGGGATTTTTTCCGAGAATATCACGCCTCCTATCGAATCCATGCATACCCCGTTCGCAAAGAGTTCGTGCGAAGAACGCGAGGAGGTCAGTCCCCCCACGATAAAGCCGCCAGAGAGCGATTCCAGTTCAGCCATCCTCGGCATCGGATCTTCGTCGGCCATGGGGTCCGCATGGACGCATACCAACATTGGCGTATTTTCTTCGAGCCAATCCTGCATTCCCTTGATTGGCATTTCAGACAAGTGATCCTTGCTCTCTGGAAAAACACAAAATTCGTTTTCCGGAAAGCGGCCTATCATGATGCTGATTGCCGGGACGTCCACGAAAGCCTTGCCCGTTCCGACGATCCCCATCCCCACCGAGCCGACCCAGTTTTCTATGTGCGTCACGGAGCGGAAAAGATTTATTATGCTCTGCGCGTATTCGGCCAACCTGTCGGAAATATATATGAAACCGAAGTTGAACCCGTCATCTTCGGTCCTGATTGTTTCAAGCTGCTCCAGAACCGTTTTCGAGGCCTCGCGCCAGTCCGCTCCCTCGGCGGCACAGGATGCAAAGTTTCTGGAGGTGAACACAGACATTTTTTATATGTCTCCCCTAGATTTTATGAAGACAAAGCCTTTTGATATCATTAAGATAACCTACGGCATCCTCCAGTGAAAGGGAATTAAAGTTATGACTTGGATTGTACTTGGTGTCATTGTCTTTGCCGCCATTATAATGGTCGTTCTGTATAACCGTCTGGTCGCGCTGCGCCAGACCCGTAATAATGCCTTTTCGGATATCGACGTGCAGTTGAAGCAGCGTTACGACCTCGTGCCACAGCTTGTCGAAACGGTCAAGGGATATGCCAAACATGAGAAAGACGTTTTCGAGAACGTAACGAACGCCCGTGCGCAGGTCGGGGCGGCCAGAGGCGGAAGCCAGGAAGGGCGGATGAAGGCCGAGGGACTGCTCGGGGGAGCGTTGGCCGGCCTTCTGGCGGTTGCCGAAAATTATCCTCAACTAAAAGCGGACCAGAATTTTCAGCGCCTGATGGACGAGCTTTCCGATATCGAGAACAAGATCGCCGCAGCGCGGCGCTTCTTCAACAGCGCGACAGCCGAACTCAATACCGCCGTCGAGCAGTTTCCGGCTGTTCTTATCGCCGGGCCTTTCGGGTTTCAGAAGGAGCCGTTCTTCGAGCTTGACGATCTTGAGAAAGCCGCGGTTCATAAAGCGCCCGAAGTCAAGTTCTAGAAACTCTTGGGCCTTCTTAAAATATACTCTGAGCTGTGGGCGCTTAAGAATCCTGTGTTCTTTCAAGAAACTCCCCGGGCCGTTTTGTACCGGGCAGAGTATCGGGGATTACCGGCTATCCTGAAAATAGCGCGGTCTTCGGGACTGGAAGATGAAGCCAACGCCTGCGCGTTTCTGTGTTTGTGTCCTTCAAGCATTGCGGTCACTCTTTTAGAGTCCTGTTCAGATGCGGCTCTCATGACCTACTTGCCGGGGCCGCCCCTTAGCGCTCTTGTTAAGACAGGGGAAGACGAGGAGGCCAGCAGGATTCTTGCGCAAACGGCCAAGTCGGTTTCCCTACTTCCCGTACTTGAGGACCACGATTTTATTCCTCTCCGGAGATGGTTTCGCGCGTTGTTCGAACGCGCCAAGGCGCCTGCGGGCGCGAATGACGCCTTGTTTGTCCGTGCGGCTTCGGTCGCTCACTTGTTGCTGGCTTTGAAGACCAAGTCCGTCCTGCTGCACGGGGACCTGCACCATGACAACCTTCTGCTCGACCATGACGGGCGATACAAAATGATTGATCCCAAGGGATTGATAGGACATCCTGCCTATGACGTCGCCAATGCCTTTTGCAATCCTCCGGAATCCGGGCGGGCGACGAGGGACAGGATTATGAAACAGGCGGATATATTCAGTTCTACCCTCGGCCAAGAGATCAGGGTTATTCTTGGATTCGGGTTTGTGCATGCCGCCATTTCACCGCTCTGGTCTCATGAAGACGGAGAAGATCCCGGCAATGGAATGGAAACTGCGCAGCTGTTTTTCGATCTCTGGCAGGAACAGGTATAATGGCAGCGGGTTTGAAGAGTCATATCTGGAACAACAACCTGAAATCGGTTGTGCTGCTCGCCCTTTATCCTGTGATTCTGATGGCGATCGGCTGGGCGATTTTCTGGGTTGGGGGCGTAACCGTTTTCGGCGGACAGCCACGGCGCTTTGCGGGCTATGACGCTGATCCGACAATGGCGGCGTACGAATCAATCGGCTTCGCCAATCATATGCTCTTTATGTACTGGCCGCTGATCCTGAGCGGCGTTGCGATATGGTTCATGTTTTCATGGTTTTTTCATACGTCGATGATCCGCAAACTCTCGCATTCGCATCCGGTGACACGCCAGCAAGAGCCTGAACTTTATAATCTCCTTGAAAATCTGTGCATCTCGCGCGGCATAAACATGCCCAAGCTGGAAATCATCGAGACCCACGCCCGTAACGCCTTTGCCAGCGGAATCGACGAAAAAAGCTACAGCATTACGGTGACACGGGGGCTTATGAACTCCCTAAAGAAAGACGAGCTTGAAGCGGTGCTGGGGCATGAACTGACTCATATCATCAACCGGGATGTCCGGCTGATTATCATTACGGTGATTTTTACCGGGCTTTTCGGGTTTCTGGCGCAGATGGTCTGGAGCAGCGTACGGTACAGGATATTCTATACGCGCGGGAGGCGGGACCAGAATCATGCCGGGGTGGTCATGCTCGTGATCCTGATCGCGTTTATTCTCTGGCTGGGCTACCTGGCTACGCTGATTATGCGGTTCGCGCTCTCGCGGAGGCGGGAATACATGGCGGATGCCGGATCGGTGGAGCTGACCCGCAACCCGGACGCGATGATGCGGGCGCTTATGCGGATATCCGGCCGGGACCATATCCCGGGAACGACCGCAGACATCGCCATGATGTGTATCGAGAACAATATTCCCTTTCTTGGCCTGTTTTCCACTCACCCGCCTATTGCGGAGCGCATCATGGCCATTTCGAAAACCACCGGCACGCCCGTTCCCGAACTGCCGCACACCGGACCCGCCGCCCGGAACGAAGTCTTCGGAACCCGCCAGCCCGAAGCGCGCCCCAATCCCTGGCTTATCCGCGGACGGCGGCAGTAGAACAGGGTTTTCGTATCCTGTAACCTTTTGAAAAGTCCGGGCGAAATTTACAGCAAGCGCTCCGTTTCCGATTTTTTCCAACATTCTTTGAAATCTGGTAGAATGGAGTGTATAAATCAGTACGTGTTTAAAGAACGGAGTTTAAAAAAACATGCAACCTGCACATTTATCCAGAGAACGCGCACAAGGCCGGGAGTATGATGAAGGCCTGCGGAAGTATCTGAGCAGTATTTATTTAAAGATGATGACCGGCGTTCTTCTTACGGGCGTAGTCGCGCAGTTGGTGGGCAGTTCTCCATATCTGCTTGAGCTGTTTTTGGGCGGACCGCAGCGTTTTGCGGTTATTTTTGCTCCTGTGGCTATTCTCTGGTTTGGGTTTAACCCTTTGACCATGAGATCGTCCCAGTTGATGATGGCGTTCTACGCGATTTCGGCGGCCTACGGGATAAGCTTTTCAGCCATAGCTGCGGTGGCTGCTCATGATGCGACTTTTGCGATTATTGTCGCGAAGGCGTTTTTCATCGCCGCGTCGATGTTTGCCGGGTTGAGTATCTACGGCTACACGACTAAGACGGACTTCGCCCCGATGAGGAGCTTACTGGTTATGGGGATTTGGGGCGTGTTCATAGCCAGCATACTCAATATCTTTTTCGCAAGCGGCATGATGGACTATGTCATTTCACTGGCGAGTATCGTGTTGTTTTCAGGCATGACCGTCTGGCAAACGCAGGACATGAAGCGGATGTATTATGCCGTTTCCGGTCAGGAAATGGGTGAGCGGCTTGCATGGGGAGCGGCTTATACCCTTTATGTCAGCTTTATTGCTCTTTTCATGAATCTCCTGAACCTTATGAGCAACCAACGATAAGTCTAGGATTTCACAAAAAGCCCCGCCCGCAGCGGGGCTTTTTAATTTTCCGGCGCATGGAATTGACTTAACTGCCCTTTTTGCTATTGTGCCCTCTTACATTCAACATTTTTAATACGCTTCGAGGGGGCAACGCATGCTGAACGAATTCAAAGCATTTATCGCGCGCGGCAATGTCATGGACATGGCTGTCGGTATCATTATGGGGGCGGCCTTTACCGCCATCGTCAATTCCATGGTCGGCGACCTGGTCATGCCCGTCATCGGCGTTCTGACCAGCGGCGTGGACTTCGCCGACAAGTTCGTGGCTCTGGACGGCAACGCCTATGCCAACCTCAAGGCCGCCAAGGATGCCGGGGCGAGCGTGGTTTCCTACGGGATTTTCATTAACGCGGTGATCAACTTCCTGATTATCTCCTTTGTGGTGTTCATGCTGGTCAAGGGCGTGAACAAGATCAAAGACGCCGCCGAGAAAGAAGAAAAAGCCAAGGCCGAAGAAGCCCCGCCCGCGCCGCCCGCCGACGTCGTGCTGCTGACGGAAATCCGCGATCTTCTGAAAGACGAGAAAAAGAAGGCGGCGTAAGGCCGGACTTTATTGAGGTCTCAGAAACGGGGCTTTGAAAGCCCCGTTTTTTCTCTTGAAAAAGCGGGTTTTTGACGGTACTCATTAGCCCTGCCTTTGGCGAAGGGCCCATAGCTCAGCTGGGAGAGCGCTTGCATGGCATGCAAGAGGTCGTCGGTTCGATCCCGATTGGGTCCACCATTGTTTCGCTCTCGGATATTCGCTCTCATCATGCCTTACAGAATGTGGGCCGTTTGCGGCTAAAGCTTTGCTCTGCCCTCACCAACAAATCTTTTGCGGGAACCAAACGGTTGTCCTATAAGGGATAACAGCGTTCACGCTTTTTCGAGGCTGTTTGCAGGACGATGAGCGAGAAGAAAGCCAAAACACAAAAGACTGAAGGCAAAACGGCCGCACCCCAAGCAGAAGCCGGGGAGGAAGATGAGCCGCTTTCGCAGTTTTCCCTGTTCGAGGGGGATCTGGTCAACAGGGCCTTCGCCGGCCTGAAGATCGGGTCGCGCTCGCCGCTGGACCTGATCCTGCGGATGATCATCGTGATCGGGATTACGTGGGTGCCGATGGCGATGATGTCGTGGCATGTTGTGCTTCCTCCGGGGGCGCCGGCGCAACTCAACTTTTTTTCCGATTACGCGGCTTACGCGCAATTCCTGATCGGGATTCCGTTGTTTATCATCGCCGAGCGCGTGGTCGGGGAGGCCACGATGGGCGCCTACCGCGATTTCGGCTCCAGCGGGGTGATCGCGGATGAATACAAGGCGGTTTTCAAATCCGCCGAAGACGAGGTGAAGGCGCTGCGCAAACGGGTTTTTCCCGAGATCGTATGTATCGCAATTGCTTATATTCTGGCGCTCAGCACGATCCTGCCCGAGCTTTTCTGGACCTCGGACATGGAAACGTGGCATGTGCTCAAAGACGCGGAGGGTGCGCGGATTATCACCCAAACCGGGGCGTGGCTGATGCTGGTGGCGCTGCCGTTGCAGAATTACTGGTGGATCCGGTGGGTCTGGAAAATCTTCATTTGGTATTGGTTTTTATCCAAAATCTCCCGGTTCAAGCTTGTTCTTGTCGCCTCGCATCCCGATCATACGGGTGGGATCGGGTTTCTCTCCGAAGTGCAGGCGAAGTTCGCGCTGGTGATACTCGCCTACGGGATCAGCAACGTGGTCGCGACGATCGGCTACAAGATCGCGATCGAACACGCGCCGCTGGATCTGCCGCCCGTGTGGGGGCCGCTGGTTGGGTTTGCGATCATCGCGCCGCTGCTTTTCCTTTCGCCGCTGCTTTTATTTACCAAGCAGCTCAAACGCACGAAGAAGCGGGCACTGGCGCAATTCCGCGAGAAGGCCATGCGGAACGCGCGCAAGCTGGAGCAGGAGTGGCTGGCGACTCCTTATGACTCGCAGCGGGACGAGGTTGCGCGCAGCGAACTCAACCAGCTTAATCTTCTGACCACGTTCCATGACCGCATTACCGCCATGCGGGTCGTGCCGTTCGATCTGCGGTCTGCGGGGCAATTGATCGGATCGGCAATCGGGCCGATGATCCCGTTGCTGCCGTATTTCATCGAGGTTCCCGAGCCTTTGCAGGTCATGCTGGAGGCGCTGACGAAATGGCTGCCGCACTAGGTCTAAAGAAGTTATGAGGTGAAGCTGTGAAGTTTTTAGGTGAATGGATCGCCACGACAATCGGGTTTTTTATCCTTCTTTACGTCATTTTTTTTGTCGTTTCGTTCATCGGGGTCGCTTTTGATACCCGCGATCTATTATCGTATGAAGGCCCGCTGATCATTCTCGGTATCAGCGCCGTTGTTTCTCCTATTTTTGTTCTGGCTGCGGCGCAGGAACCAAGACCCCCTTTCGAGCTGACAGAAAGGGAACTTTTTCTCTGGCAACTGGCCGTTGAGCAATTGATCAAGCACCGGGACCGCATCTTAGCGAGCAATCATCCTGATCATAGCTTTGTTCTTGCTCACCTGTCAGGCCCCAAAATCGGCGAAATCGCCGGGCATCTGGCAAAGAAAATGGCGCTGACCGAAGATGACGGGAAAGCGCATTCCGCCCTGATTGGCGACGAGCATCTCTGTGTCGAAGTCCTCACGCTTCGCGAGTCTATCTCCGGGGCCTGCGACTGGATCGAGCAGAATCACGGCGGGTATGTCGGAATGCTTGACCGGCTTCTCCCGCTGGCGAGCGATACGGGCGCACAAGCTTTTTGCCAGATCACTTTCGGCATGAAAACCCGGGAGGGGCGCGATGTGTGGCTGAATATGGGTTTGATGCCGCTTGACGGGACGGTTTTCAAGAGTCATCCCGTGGTTCCCACAGATCTGCTTTCCCCTTCCGATCTTGAACAGGTCGGGGGGAAGTTGATCCGGGCATCCTAGGGATAGGCTACCGCACTGACGCTTTTTAGGGGGCTAAGTTCGTCCATTAAAATGACTTTAACCAGTTGATTAAACTTTAATATTTCTTTTGTTGCCTTTTTTTTATATTTACCGTAATCTGCGCACTATTCAATATGTAAATACGTTATGACATCTACTTTTGCGTAATAGAGGTACTGCTTCCCATGAGTAAGAAATTCAAGCATTTCAAACCGGCTTTTGAACACGGCGATAAACACGGCGGCGGCTGCGGCGGGTGTGATAAGGTCACTCCGTTTTTCAAGCTTCCGGAAATACAGGTTCTTGATATTCATTCTGTTATTCACGACGCCCTTCTGGCCACCGTTACCCTTCCAGGCACACCGGGCGACGACCCGATTTCGGGCACAACCGGCGATGACGTGGCTTCCGGCGGCGCTGGAAACGATACGATCAGCACATTTGTTGGCAATGACGTCATTTTCGGCGGACAGGGCGACGACAATCTGAGCGGCGGTTCGGGCGATGATGTCGTGTTCGGCGGTCAAGGCGACGATTATATCGCCCCCGGACCCGGTAATGATTACCTGTTCGGCGGACAAGGAAATGACGAAATTCACGGCGGCTCGGATGATGACGTCATTCTTGGCGGCTCCGGTGATGATTATGTTCAGGCCGGTCCGGGCGAGGACATCGTTATCGGCGGTTCGGGCGATGACGACCTGCACGGCGGTTCGGATAACGACCTCATCAATGGCGGTTCCGGTAACGACAATATCGTCGGCGGCCCCGGCGAGGACGTTCTTTACGGCGGGACCGGAAACGATACGATCAACGGCAATACCGGCGATGATACAATCTACGGCCAGAACGGTTGCGACACGCTGTATGGCAGTTCTGGCAGCGACACGATCTATGGCGGCCAAGGGAATGATATCATCTTCGGCGAGTACGAAATCGGCCACGAAGCCAGCGCGCCGGGCGATGACATCCTGAACGGCGGAAAAGGCTGCGATATCCTTACCGGCGGTCTTGGAAACGATACGTTCGTATTCGACAAATGCGGCGGCGGTATCGACACCATCACCGACTTTACGCGCACGGACGTTGAGCAGGACCATATCGACATTTCCGATCTTCTGTCCGGATATGACGCCCTTACGGACGCGCTGAGCGATTTCGTGAAATTCGTTTACAACGGAACCGACTCTGTCCTTAAGGTCAATTACGACGGTCATGGGAACGACTTCCACACCATCGCGGTTGTTCAGAATATCGACCTTGCGAGCCTGAATGTCGAGGACCTTGCGTCCGACGGCACGCTGATCGTTTAAGAGCGGTCTTAATTAATTTTTAGCGGGGTTTCCGTTATGGAGGCCCCGTTTTTTTTATTCGTGCTTTTGACCTGTCTCATTTTTTCGGGTTATATAGATCACTTTTTTGTTCTTATCAGGTTTTGAGCTTATGAAACCCTCTTATTTTGCCTTACTCTTGGTCTTTTTACTTGGCGGTCTTTTTATCGGAAAGGCACACGCTTTTCTTGAGTATAGACGTGACATTCCCCTCCCTGAAGATACTGAAAGCAACAGTGTTTGGGGTTTGCTTGGCGATCATATCGTCAAGGCCAGCGAACGCGATAACGACGATGATACGTCTGAACCTGTGTCCGTGGACGATAAGACGTATGAAATAGATAACCGGCGCATCCGGGGTGGCTTTGTTACTTCTGCGCCGCTTGACGAGCCTCATGTGCCGGCTACACAGCTACGGTCATGGGCAGCGCTGGTTGTATCCGATGTTATGACTTTCGGTTTTCATGATTACAGGACCCGTCTTTCAGGCGCGGAGGATTACTTTACCGAGAAAGGGTGGGAAAATTTCTCGGACGCATTAGGCCGGGCGCGGATTATTGAAATGGTTGAGGCCAACCAGCAGGTCGTTACGGCGGCCCCCAAGGGTGTGCCCGTTATTGAAGCACGCAGTATTGTAAACGGTAAGTATCAATGGACTGTTCAGGTTCCGCTAGTCGTCACATATCAAGCAGGGGCGCGTGTGCAAAGCACTAACCTGTTAGTGACCCTGGTTATTATCCGCAGCGATTCCCCTGCTCATCCTGACGGTATGGCGATCAGACAGTGGGTTGCCGTTCCCCGGTAATGCGGAAAATCCCTGCCTGACCTTTTATGAAGTTCCGATAATTATTCCAAGGTCGGCTGTTCGTCCTGAATGGCCTTGAAGATCTGGACCGAAAGGTTTTCGACATGCGGTTTGAGGCTTTGCTCAACCAGAAGAGACGTCAGCATTTCACGGCGCAGCGATGAATCGAAGCGATCGCGCATATTCATAAGCGCAATGGCGTCAATAGCCGCGCCTATACGATCTACGTTCACAGGCTTATCGTACAGGTTCGTAAAGAAGTGAGGGCTCTGGAAGACTTTTTTGGAAAGAACTTCCATCTGCGCGAAATAGCTGGGGCGTTCACCCAGATATGCATGGATTTCCGGGTCCGTCAGACCGCCGAGTTCCCTTAAGAACGCTTTCATGAAGGTCCAGCCAGTATCCTCGGCATAGTTCACGACCGGGGGCGGCACAATATTCGGCGGCCATGCGCCGACAGCAGGGGTTGCCAGTCCCGGCGGGGCGCTGGTTTTCATGCCAATGATATTGACGTAGCTGTTCTGGGCGGCGGCTATGGTGGCGGCATAGGACCGGGAGTTGTAGTGGCTGAGGTCGCTTTCGCCAACATCTTCGTATTCGATGGTTTCGAACACGTCAGGGAAGTAAAGGTTGTTCGCCAAGGCGAAGACGTCTTCCTCGTCATTTGTAATTGTATTATCAGCAAAGTTGGCGTCCAAAGTCAGCTTGCTGTCAACCGTGCGGTAGAAGTCGATATCCTTGTTGAAACGGTCCTTCAACGGGTTTCCTGCCCCCAGAGCAACCGTCGTCGGACACATCAGATCCAAGCTGTTGTTGTTGTCGTGCGGGTCGCAGTATTTGGTGGTAAACTGAGCGATTCGTGTGGGAAATTCGCTGCTCGGGCCTTCGGCAGACGAGTCCGGGTCCGTTCCAAGCATCTGGTTCAAAAGAGCGCGGTTGAGGGCACGCATATCAAGCTCAAAGGCCCTTTCGGTATGCGCCAGACTTTTAACGAAGGTCCCGAAACGGCAGATTTGTTCACTGGGATGGTAGTCCTTGTGAGCGCGGGCCATAAGTTCCTGCATTTTCCTCTGCGATTCCAACTGGAATTTTGCATCGAAAAACGCACCAACGATCATGGCCTGCTGCATCATGACCGCCGAAAGCTGTTCGGTCATCATCGCCAGAGCCCTTGTCCAGCGGGACTGAACCGCGCCGAGGCTGGAGCCGGACGGGTCTCCGAAAAATACTTCCACGACACCGTCTTCACGAGGGAGTATGTCGTTTTCCAAATCGTGACCGCGAAAAGCCAATTTCAGAAGATTTCTGTTTTTGTCATCCAAACGATCGAACAGCTTTTCTCCCGCAAAGCCGCCGGTCCAATCCGCCTTGCTCTTTGTCGTCTGCTGCCCATCGGAAAGAAGGATGTCCGAAAACTGGTCCAGTCCAGCGCCGGCGTAACCTACATGTCCCGAGGCGTTGTCGATTTTAAGAAGCAGATTCAGCGGATCAGAGGCTTCTCCCTTCGCCTGTTTCTGCAGATTTTCGATTTTAAGGTTATAGGTCAGTTTTGATTCAGGGTTTTCATCCAGATAGCGCGTGGCGTCAAGCGTGAGGCGCCCCTTATCGTCCATGTCCTTCCGGCCTTTTTCTACAATCTGGCCGTCCTGAAAGAGTTCGTATGTCAGGCTGGAACCGGGTTCAAAGCTGCTCAGGCTGATATGCGTCCCCTGAAGGGATTGCTCTGTCCCGCCAGTACTCATGCCCCAAACGGCAGAGAGCGCCAGACCGGCGCAAGCCGCCAGTACCAGTAATTTTCTCCTTCCTTTAGGGCCTTTCAACGTCATGGCCTTCCTCCTAAACAAGTGCAGTTCTACGGGACCCTACTGTTTGCCCGTGTCTACAGAATCTATTGCATCTTCAATCTCGTCCTGAAGCTCTTCCACGGCCAATTCCAAGAGGATAGACAGTGATGCCTCGGTTCGCAGATAGCTTTTGAGCATATCAAACTTCTGAATCAAGCCGATTGCCTGAATCGCCGCGCCTTTTCGCTCGACGTTGGCAGGCTTGTCGTAAAGATTTGTATAAAATCTCGGGTCCTGATACGCCTTCTTGGTCAGAATTTCCATTTGGGCCTCGTAGCTGGGGTTGTTCCCCAGCAGCGCCGTGGCATCCGCAGCCGGCAGGCCGAGTTGCTGGAGAAACGCTTCCATAAACGCTCGTGAACCTGCGGTGCCTTCCACTTTCATTCCGACAATCGCGTTAAAGCTGTTTTCCGCGACACTCTGCTGGGCTACACGGGAGCGCATATCAATATACGCCTGTTGTGCGCCCGTTACCTGACGGGCCGGGTTGTTTCTCAGTGAAAACGGATCGGGACGGTGATATGTATCAAAACCATACAGGTTGCTTGCCATGGCAAAAATTTCTTCCTCCTGCGGCGTGGCGGCGCCTGCATTCGTCAAGTTCACGGTCAGTGTGTAAGGGTGCATAACCGTGCGCGGGAAATCAATGTCCTTGTTGTAGCGCTCACGTCCCGCCGCGGTCGTGGGTGTCGTACATAGCAAGTCAAGAGAATCGTTGTTATCACGTCGATCGCAGAAATTGCCGCGGAACTGGTCAATTCGGTTTACCAGATCCGACCGATCGCCTCCAAAAGCGGCCACGTTCGCGTTTCCAAGCTGGCGGTCCTGCGAACGCTGGCTTAGCACAAGCATTGCAAGCTCTCCCCTTCTCTCCGATGCGGCAAGACTTTTAATCCTCGTGCCAAATTCGCACATTTCTATGCTCGGGTGGTAATCCTTATGGGCGCGGGCCATCAATTGCTGGAAAAGGCGCTGGGTTTCAAGCTGCTCCTGCGCATCCAGGAACATGCCCAGAATCGTCATTTGCTGCATGGCCACGGCGCTGAGCTGCTCGGCCATGGCCATCATTGCCGGTAACAGGTTCTGTTGCCAGAACTCCCAGTCCATGAAGAAAATATGGTGAAAAAACAACTCGATGAAGATATGGAGGTTGATGTTGATCCAGTTCTCAATCCACATCGTGATGTCATCGGGGAGGAGAACGTCTGTCAGACAGCTACAACACGCCACGCAACAGATCGCCGCTTCCGCGCGCTTAACCGTAAAGGGCGCGGTAATGAGGAAAATGGTGAACAGGATCACCAAGGTCGGCTTTTTCAAAGATCTGTTTATCTTCGCCAAGAACATAATTAACGGTCCGTTGTGTTCGCAATTTTAATCTGGTCTTCAATTTCCCTTTGAAGCTCAATTACCGAAACTTCGAGCAAAACAGAGAATGTCGCCTCGTTCCGCAGGAAACTCTTAAACAAGTCAAACTTCTGCATCATCTTTATCGCCTGCAACGTCACTAGCTTTCGATCCACGTTGGCCGGCGTGTCGTAAAGGTCGGTGAAAAAATCCGGGTTCTGATAGACTTTCTTCGTCAAGAGTTCCATCTGTGCGTAGTAGCTTGGATTCTCCCCTATCAGAGGCAGAACCTCCGCCGCGGGAACCCCGAGTTCCGTCAAGACCGGCTCAAGAAAGATGCGGGCGTTCATCGGTACAACATTTCCTCCCGAATCAGTTGCCGTGCTTCCGTGAGCTTTCATGCCAGCTATAGCGTTAAAGCTGTTTTGCGCTACGTTGCGCTTCGCAACGATGGAGCGTAAATCCAGATATGCTTCCTGCATCTCGTTCAGAGGCTCCTGCGCCTGTTTATTGGCCAAGAGCCTAGCCGGAGGACGCGGATACACCGAGTGGGCGAACAAATTACTGTCGAGCGCGAAGACATCCTCTTCTTCAATATCATCTATGACCGGCGGACCGGCAGCCGTAATAGCCGTATTCGTAAGATCCAGCCTGATCGTCCACGGCGAGTCCATGACGGTAAAGTAGTCGATATCCCGATCGAGCTGGCGACGCTGGGCAGCGGACAGTCCTCCCCATGCAAGAGCCGTACATGTCGCGGAAAGCGTATTGTTTCTGTCTTTTTCACTGCAATATTTCGCACGGAACTGGAGCAAGCGGTTATCTATGTCGATATCCGTTCCGTACGTCGCAGACGTTCCCGAATGACCAAGCTGGCGATCCAAGGCTCTCTGGCTTAGAATCACCGTGTTGACTTCGGCCTTGCGCTCGGTCCGAGCCAAGCTCTTGATCCTCGTGCCGAACTCGCAAATTCCAATGCTCGGCACGTAGTCCTTGTGGGCGCGGGCCTGAAGAACCTGCAAGAGCTGCTGCGTTTCCATCTGCTGCCTCGCATCGAAGAAGGTTCCGATCGCCATGGTCTGCTGCATAGCTACGGCCGTAAACTGCTCGGCGGCCAGCATCATTGCCGGCAGAATGCTCTGCTCCCACATTTCGTGGACAATAAAGCGCTCGAGCCTCAGGAACTCGTCATTCAGCTTCTGGTTAAAGTCGTCCTCAGCCTCCTGCCAGACGAAGGGGTCTATGAGGTTAAGGAGCACGTCACATATACAGCACGCCCGCGCAGGCGCAACAGGATAAGACAGCGTAGACAAGCCAAAGAAACCTGCCACGAGCAGGGTCTGAAGTTTTTTGACCAGTCCTCTTTTTTGACGCTCTTTTTTCATATCGCCCTTCGCACCAATTTTAATCCTGTGCGCGTTTCGTGTTCACAATTTTGCTTTTCAGAGTCCTGAACTCTTCGCGAGAATTAGTCGCGAGAAGGACAGAGAGAAGCATTTCCTGCCTTAGTTCACTTTCAAAAATAATCCGGTCGAGCATCAGGTCTATGGCTTTCATGGCCACGCTCTTCCTCGCCACGTTTGCAGGCTTGTCGTATAAACCGGAGTAGAAATCCGGGTTCTGATAGATTTTCTTTGCCAGCACTTCGAGCTGGGCCATATAGCTCGGGTTTTCGCCGATAATAGTATAAATCTCCGCGTCCGGTACGGAAGCGGGCATAAGCTCTCGGAAGGCCGCGGCAAGAAACGTGCGCGTCAAGGGCGGAGGGGCAACCGTATCAGACGTACCTGCGGACTTCATACCGACGATTGTCGCGAAAGTATTGTATGCGACGCTTCGTTTCGCCGCTATGCTTCGCAGCAGAAGGTAAAGCTTTTGTCCGGCAACCTTGGTCGTGTCTATGCGCGCCAGTCCGCGCGAGAGTACCGTATTCCCGTAAAGGTTGCTTGCCATGGCCATAATGTCTTCGTCGTCGGTGGTCATCGCGGGCGGGAAGTCGGCATAATTCAAATTCAAGCTGCGGCGGTATTCAATCAAACGCGTGTAATCTATGTCGATATTCTTACGTTCGGGGTTTGTCGCCCCGGTCGTGCCCGCTCCGCCCGGTCCGTCATGGTCACAAGCCATGTCAAGGCCGGACCCCGCAGTACGCCAATCATTATCCTTCGGATCGCAGTATGTTCTAACGAACTGGTTCCAGCGGTCGGCCTTGTCTCTCTGAACGCCTTGCGCGCCGCTGATGTTGTCGTTGGCAAGCTGGCGGTCCATCATCTTGTCGGAAAGAACGCGCTTGTTAAAATTGCCGCGCGCCTCAGAAGCGGCAAGGCCGCGGGCGGCAGTTCCCATCCAGCAAATTTCCTCGCTCGGGTGATAATCCTTGTGCGCTTCCGCGTGCAGCTGCCAGAAGAGGCGCTGCGTTTCCAACTGGTGCTTCGCATCAAGCATCGCGCCCAGAATTTCCATCTGGTACATGCCGATTGCCGAAAGGTATTCCGTCATTTCCGCAAGGCCGACAACCCAGAAATCCTCGAAAAAGTCCTCAACAACCCAGTTTTCTTCGCTGTTGATGTGGTCCTCTATGTTTTCTTCGATAATCGCCTCGAAAATCTCCCCGATAATTTCGGCGATGATGGGAACCAGAATACAGTCGAGAATACCGCAGGCCCAGCACGGAACACTCACACAAAAAGCATCGGCCTGCTTGCTTCGCATGGTCAGGGTCGCACCGACCAGGACGGAGATCATAGCCACAACCAGGACGGCCTTTTTAACGCCGACGGACAAAAGCCCCTTTCGCGCTGCCGCTTTCTCAGCCGCGGCCTTCGATGATATCGGCGTTTTATCCGAATCCATCATTGGTTCCTTGCTCCCGTAGCATTAACCAGTTGCTTGTTGGCATTCCGGAAAGGCGCCCTGAGCTTGCTTGAGAGCAGAACAGAAATCACCATCTCCTTACGAATCTGGCTTTCATAAATCGCCCGATCCAACATCAGTTCAATCGCCTGCATGGCCACGTACTTACGCTTGACGTTTGCCGGCGTGTCGTAGAGGTTCGCGTAAAAATCCGGATTCTGGTACAGCTTTTTCGACATAATCTCCAGTTGCGAGTAATAGCTGGGCTCTTCGCCCATCAACTCGTAAATTTCGGCATCCGGCGCTCCATTCGGCATCAGCTCCTTGAATATCGCGCCCAAATATTGGCGAGTCTGACCAAGGGGAATCAGCGCCGCACCCGTGCCCTGAGACTTAAGGCCGACAATCGAATCAAAGCTGTACTGCGCGACACTCCGTTTCGCCGCCACGCTACGAAGAGCAAGATAAAGTTTCCGACCGTTCACGGATTCAAGCTTGAGGCGCGACAAATCCCGTGTCAGAACCTGATGACCGAAAAGATTGCGGGACATGGCCGTGACGTCTTCCTCGTCGTCCGTTCGCGCCGCAACAGAAAAATCAACTTCGAGGGTACGCGGCTCCTCTATCAGGCGCGTGTAATCCAGATCCAGATTCGTACGCCAAGGATTCACAGCACCCTTTGCCCCGCCGCCTGGGAAATTGGCGTCATGATCACAGGCAAATTCAAGCCCCGTCAACTGTCCATAGGATGGACCGGGGGAAGGCAGTGCACTTGGAAAGTTCCAGTTATTGTCATGCGTATCACAGTACGTATCCACGAACTGCGCCCAGCGGCCCCGCAGATCCTGCTCCACGTTTACGGCCGCGCTTTGATTCGCATTTCCCAACTGACGGGCAAGGCCCGAGGCCGAGAGCGCTATGGCATTGTGCTTAGACCTGCGTTCCGAGTGCGCCATACTGCGAACATTCGTGCCGAACCAGCAAAAGTCATCCGAGGGCCTGTAGTCCTTATGCGCTTCCGCCTGCAACTGCTGGAAGAGGCGCATGGTATCCATCTGGATGTCCGCGTCCATAAAGGCGCCGATTATATTCATCTGCTGCATGGCGACGGCGTTCATCTGCGTGGTCATGTCTGCCATGGCCGGCACGATTTCATCCTCGAACAGCTCTTCGATCAACCAGTCCTGATAAGCCTCGAGGTCATCGTCGAATTCATCCTTGGTATTTTCCTCAAGGTCATCGTGGAAAGTCTGAAGGGAGTTACTGGCTGAGTTACAATCAACAGAAGAACACGAATTCGCCACGCAGCCGCATGGGGGTGACGCGGCAAAAGCCCTTGTCGGCAGGACGAATCCTCCCAATCCTCCCACCATGACCGCCAAAGCGCCCATCAATATAGTTCGACGAATTTTGGACTGTGTTTTTATCATAATCGTCCGTTAACGCACCCTTAAGACAATTATTTTTACCATATCCTCTTGCATATTCCCAAACGCCTTATGCACGAACAGGCAAAATCAACGCCATTCCGAAAAAAATATTTCCGGGATTCCAAGCTATACTATCACACGCGCTTTCGTAAAGGCACGTTTTTTACGTACAGGGCACCAAATTTCATTTAATAGATTATCGGGATTGATTTTTTGAATTAAAAAAAGATAATGAAGCTGAAAACAATACTCAAGAAGATATCTCATGCTCGGTAAATTACAAAAGAAGGGCGCAAAAGGCCCTGAAGAGGCTGGCGCCTCTGAAAACCCGCAGATCGAAGCGCCTGAAGGCGGCGCTCCGGAAGAGACGGTTGATGCGGACACGTCCGGGCTAGGGACGGTCGTCATCCGGAATGAATTCTACCGTGACGGGTACCGAAGTCTTCTGAAGCTTACACTTGTACAAAGTTTCGTGATTCTGGGCCTGATCGGGGCCATGTACTATGTCATCAGCGTTAATCAGGCTGAATACCGCTATTTTGCTACAACCGAAGACGGACGTCTCGTTCCCATGGTTCCGCTTAATCAGCCCAACCTGAGTGCGCCGGCCCTTATGTCCTGGGTCGCCCAGTCGACCACCGAGGTCATGACTTTTGGATTCAGCGATTATCGCCGCCGCCTTCAGGAGGCCTCTCGCAACTTTACGAAGCGGGGATGGGAAAGTTTTACTCAGGCCTTGCAGCGTTCCCGTATTATCGAGATGGTCGAGGCGAATCAGCAGGTTCTCACTGCCGCGCCGAAGGGTGCTCCCATCCTCGAATCCGAAGGCATGGTTGCCGGGCGTTACCAGTGGGTGGTGCAGGTTCCCCTCGCCCTTACCTATCAGTCCGGCTCGAAAACTCAAAATACGGGACTTCTCGTAACGGTAGTCGTTGTACGCGTGCCGCGCCTTGAAAGTCCGAACGGTGTCGGGATTGAGCAATGGGTTGCTGTTCCTCGATAAAGATGTCCGTTTCGTATTTTTTTAATATTATTCATGATAATGTGCGGTTAGTGCGTGACAAGCGCAAAATTCCGATGTATCGTTTACCTTGTTTTTAGAGTATCTGGGTTAGATCATTGTCATGAAAAACAGAAAATCAACTCTTCTTCTTTCAGGTGGTTCTGTAAAACTCTTAGTACTGGGTTTGTCTTTTCTTTGCACCACCGTCATTACTGTCCCGGCGTTAGCGCAGGATGGAAGCGATCCCTTGGAGGATTTTGAGGGTCCGACGGCTGCTCCTAGCGAGGACAGTCTGGATGGGATGCCAGATCTCGATCAACCGGAAGAGGACCCTTTCGCCTTTGAAGACGAGAGCGGGCTCGAGAGCTTTCAGAAAACCTCCCAAGAGCTTGAGAATGAGTTCCGCAAAGGGGCTTTTCAAGCCGCTCTGGACGGTATCCTGCCTCTTCGCCCCGATGAAATCAGGACGCTTCTTGAGAGGCACGACCGCACAGTGGAATCTGTCGAATTGCCTGTTCACCCTTATCCAAGGCCTGAAACGGTCGTTCAGAATGTTTCTCTTGACCCGGGAAGTTCGCCGCTGGTCGTTAAGATGGCGTTCGGGTACGTCACCACCATCAGTATGCTTGACTCTTCCGGTGCTCCTTGGCCTTTTGAGGATATTACTTGGGTTGGAAACTTTGATGTTCATGGAGAGTCCGAGCACGATGTCACTCATATCATCCGGATATCGCCCAGCAACGATTTCGCGCATGGCAACGTGTCGGTCAGAATGATCGGGCTGGACACGCCCATCGTCTTTACATTAGAGACTAACCGCGACCTCGTTCATTACCGGTTTGATGCCGTTATTCCCGGAAACGGACCGTACGCAACTGCGCCAATCATGAAACCCGGTATTACTCTGGCGTCCGGGGATGTCGACATGTCTCAGGCCCTTAGCGGCGTTATGCCTGACGGAGCTGTCAAGCTCAACGTTACCGGGGCAGACGGGCGGACAAGCGCGTTCAAGTACAACAACTACACGTATGTCCGCACTCCTCTTACGCTTTTGTCGCCCGGTTGGCAGAGTTCGGTTGCTTCTGCCGACGGCACTAGAGTTTATGCGCTGGTCGAAGCGCCTGTCCTACTGCTTTCGGACAAGGGGCGCATGATCCGTGCTTATCTTACTGAGCGTGAGGAACTGCTAGATGAATGATGATCTTGACGAAGAAATCATCGGCTCTGAAGAAGGGTTTGATGAATTTGTGCAAAAAAGCTCTCCGGGCGATGCTCTGAGAAACAGTGCAGCGGCAAAAATCGGGGTCGTTGTTGTCGGTCTGGTGGTCGTTGTGGGCGCCATGTGGTTTTTCGGTCAAAAGGAGCCGGAAACCCCTGATTCCATGCTGCCTCTAGCGTCAGAGGTCAGTTCTCCTCCAGGAGCGGCCGAAGCCTCCCCTGCTTATGTGGCGGCCGTTGAAGAAAAAAACGAGGAAGAACTTGATAAGGCCCTTCGTACGGGGGGGAGCACAATTCCTGTTCCTGTTGAATCTCCAACTGATCGTCTTCAGCTTCCTGAAGAACAATCCGAGAGCGAAGATCCGCTTCATCGCTGGAGAAGGATGCAAGAAGAGCGCGTAATTCGCAGCGCAGAGCAGGATGATGAGGTCGAGCCCGTCACGGTCCTTGATTCCGAACAGCAGAACGAGGCCATGAAGAAGATGGCCGAGGCCATGAGCAAGCAGATGCAAAGTATTCTCGGCACGCGCACTCAGCGTATCAACTTTACGTACATGTCGCTCGTGGATTCTTCGTCCGGGGGTGCTGGTGGTGGTGCCGCCGCAAGCGGTCCCGGCCAAGACGGTGAATTTGACGGAGAGGTCGAAGAAGAAGAGCCTGCCGTTATTATTCCCGCCGGTGAAATTGAGTACGGCCAGCTGATTATCGAGGCTAATTCAGACGTTCCCGGTCCCGTGCTCGCTCTTCTCGTTTCCGGTCCTCTGAAAGGTGCAAAGCTTATCGGCACGTTCACCGTACAGAATGATTATTTGACATTGCGTTTTGATACGCTTGTCTATGAAGGTCAGGATATCGGTATTTCGGCTATCGCCCTTGATCCGGAGACTACACTCCCCGGTATGGCTACAGAGGTCGATCACAGATATCTTCAGCGTATTCTGCTTCCAGCTGCGGCGGCGTTTGTCGAGGGCTTTTCAGAAGCTATCGCACAGACCGATGCCACCAGCATTACAATTGACACGGGGGGCAGCGGAACAACTACGACAGCGACCGATCAGGATCTTGGCACCAAGGAAGAGGTTGCTCTCGGGGTTAAAGAGGCCGGAGAGGAAGTCCGCGATATTATTGACGAAATGGCCGATGATGTTCAGGTCCTTGTCAAAATTCATGCCGGTACTCCCATCGGTGTTCTCTTTACCGCCGCCGTAACTGAAGATGCTGAAGATATTTAAGCTTAGAAAACCCTGACCTCACCGGCTTTATGTCACCTCCGGTCAGGGTTTTTTCCGGGCTAATGGTTGCGTCCTATTAGAGTTGTGCCTAATAATCAGAGTATCTGAAAAAATCTAGAGAGGGCCGTTTTATGTCTGGCAACGAAAAAGCTGAAGAACATTTTGACGACGATTTTGAGCTGGATGACCTCGACGAGGCTTCGTGGGGTGACGATGATGCCGCTGCAGGAGAGGGTTTTAAGAGTTCTGAAGGTGATGCCCTTTCTTCCGATGAGGGTGGCGCTGCACTTTCTGCCGCCAAGAAAAAATCCGGCGGAGGGTTTTTTACTGGACTTATCGTTCTTGCCTTACTTGGCGGAGGGTCTTTTTATGCCTATCAGTCCGGACTGATTCCTGGGCTTAGCCCACAGAACGCTCCCCAAGGACAAAATTTTATCCCTGCTCCCACTGGAGAGGACGAAAACGCCTCACAAGCAGCCAGCGACGAAGCGGATGAAACTATAACTGCGCTTGCCGATAGTGATTCGCCTCCCATGCCTGAAATTCAAAATCAGGACGATTCTGGGGGCGCCTCTGACGGTCTTCCCGCTGTCGATATGGAGAGCGAACAAACGCTTACTATAACATCAGACGATCCGGGTCAGCAGGATACTCCTCTTACGCCCATGCCGGGAACCGAGGGTTCTGACGATCTTGAACTTGCCCCTCTTGATCTTGGCGACGAAGAGATCGAAATCGCGCAGGTTGCTGAAAAAGACGGGATGCTCGGAGACGGTGCTGAGGATGCCGCCGAAACCTCTGGCGAGACCGCCAGTAGCGGAGGTCTGCTCGAAAGCGGCGGCATGGCTGTTCCAGGCGGAGAAGATGAAGCCGAGGCTCTCACTCAAACGGTTGGAGAAGACGAACTTACCGATCTAGATGAGGCCGCGCTTCTCGGTGAAACCGAGAAAGTTCCTGAAGCTGCGGATAAGATTGTCGAGGATGTTAAGGAAGCAGTTAGCGCCGATATTTCCGATGAACTTGGTTTAACGCCGGAAACTGATGAACCCGAAGCTGCGGAGTTGAATGTTACCAGCGAGGATGCGGAAGCTCCTCTCGAAGAAGCGAAGGAAGAGCCTGCTGTTGTCGACGCTCCCGTTACAGAATCAGCCGTTACTGAGAAAACGGAGAGTTCTCAGACTACCGTGAGTCCTGTTCCTCAAGCTGAAGAAAAAGCGCCGGAAACAGGAGAGCCTGAGAAAGGCTCCGATTCCGAAAAGCAGCAAGCCGATTCGGTTGAGGCCGCTTCAACGCCCCCAAAAGCGGTTGAGCCCGTCAAGCCTGTGGTCCTTCCTCTTTGGGTTCTTAAATCCGCAAAACCCGGAATGGCTGTTCTTTATGACAAAAGAACCGGCGATGTTAAAACCGTTGAAGTCGGAGACCGCGTTTCCGGGCTTGGCCGAATCAAATCGGTCTCAAAAGTCGACGGTAAGTGGGTTGTAGACGGCACAACCGGCAAGGTAAAACAATAAAATCAAGGAGTTTTTGCGAATCTTTCTTGATTTATGTAAAATTTATTAAAAATTTACCAATTTTCGTTAAGATATGTTAGGGTAAATTTAAGTTCGCAAAATAGCGAAAAGTTTGCGTTTGGGGCTTTGTGTGTGCTCTAATAACGCAAAGGACAATTGTCTGGCTGTAGATAGAGTGGAAACATGAAAAAAGATCTTTTTTCCCGAATTGTACCCGGTGTTCTTGTTTTATTCGCAAGTTTCCTGTTTGCCGACGCGGCTTTGGCGCAGGCGGGGGTAGACGACGTTGCTGAAAACATAACCAATTCTGCGGCGTTGCTTCCCGGTCTTGTTACTGCCTTCTTTTATCTTCTTGGCCTTTGGCTTGGTTATCAAGCCATTCTTCGCACTATCGACCATGTTTCGAACCCGAGCCAGACTCCCTTGCGAGTTCCTGTGGTCAGGTTTCTTGCTGGCGGAGCCCTGTTTGCAGCGCCGATCGTTTTCGAGGCCATGCATGAGACGATTGACGGCGGTCTTTTTGGCGGTGTGAACCCCGCTACGCTGTTTAACAGCATGTCCGCCCTGTTTGGGGCTTTCGCCGGGGGCGTTCTTGGTAGCAACGTCAACGGGATCTTGTCCAACATTGCGGCGGAGACCGAGTTGCTTCCCGGTCTTGTTACCGCGGTTGCTTACCTGCTCGGCCTGCTCATGGGCGGTATCGGCATCATGAAAATCAAGGATCATGTGGAAGATCCTGCGCGTACGACCATGAAAGAAGGGGTTATTAACCTTCTTGTCGGCGGCGGCATGTTTGCGCTGCCCGCTGTTTTCGAGGCTATGTATAATACTATCGGCGGCGGCGGCCTCGGTGTCTGGGAATTCCTTGCAGGAGCTATCAGCAGCACATCGTTTATCTTTTCCAGCGAATCACTTAGCCCTGAATGTCTTGGCGCCCTGTTCGGTATCGGCGCAACTGTCGGGGATATTATCTGTAACGCCTGGCTAACTTCTTCTGCCGTACCCGCGTTTTTGTCGGGCCTCTCATATTTTCTTGGCCTGTGTTTCGGTGTCTGGGCGCTCGTGAAAATCAAGAACCACGTTATCAATCCGCAACAGACCTCTCTGTGGGACGGTGTCTCGCGCCTTCTTGCGGGCGGAGCCTTCTTCGCGTTGCCGACAATAATTGCTGCTCTTCAGCTAACTTTTGCTCCCGTTACCGCTATACCTCTTCAGGCAACGCGCTTCATATCAAACACGACTTTTCGCGATGACGCGACCTTGGTCTGCGGCGGCGCAGGGGGGCTTGACGATGCGTTGGCGTGTTTCATGGACGACATCCTGGGACCGGGGCATGTGACACTGAACTTCTTCAGTTTCGTCGCGGGCATGATTTTTATCATGATCGGGGTTTCCCGTATCGTCAAAACCGCTCAGGAAGGGGCGCGCGGGCCCGGCGGTCGCGGTACGATCGCCACGTTTGTCGTCGGGGGCATTCTGCTTTCCGCTACGACTATTCTCCGGGCGTTCTCGGCATCGTTCTTCGGTAACAACATCACGTTTACCTTCGCCAACCTTGCATACACTGCCGGTATGACGCCGCTTGAAACACAAGCCGTGTACCATGTGATCGGCGCGGTCCTTAAGTTCATGATCCTGATCGGCATGATCAGCTTTGTCCGTGGACTGTTCATCATGAGAGATGTCGCCGAAGGTAACCAACAGGCTTCCCTGATGGCTGCCATGACCCATATCATCGGCGGCGCCTTGGCAGTTAACCTCGGGCCTTTGCTCAACGCCGTTCAGACGACGCTCGGCGTTACGGCCTTCGGTGTCACATTTGTATAGAAATTCTGGCGTTTTTTACGGCGCGGAATCCCTAACTTGCTGAAAATAAACACATTTGTCGTAAAAAAAAATGTGGCAAAAATGTGTTAAACGTGTTAGGGTAATTTATAAGTAAGCAAACATTTGGTAAGAGGAGGAACAAATATGTTCAATAAAACCAAACTTTCCTACTACAAACTCGGCGCAGCAATGACCGCTGGCGTTATCGCAACGTCCGCTTCGACAAGCGCATACGCTAACAACAACTTCAGCAACATTGCTCAGAACATCACGACGTCTATCCAGAGCATCCCGGGTCTTCTGACCGCTCTGGCATACCTTTTCGGTATCCTTCTTGGTGTTCTCGGCGTTCTGAAAATCAAGGACCACGTCGAAAACCCGACCCAAACGCCTCTGAAAGACGGTGCGATCCGTCTGGCAGCCGGTGGTGCACTCTTCGCCCTGCCGATCCTGTTCCAAGCTATGAACGAAACGCTTGACAGTGCTGGTAACGGCGGTACCTCCGCTTCAGCATCTCAGATGTTCTCCGTCAGCTTTAACGTTACCTAAGCTGAGAGGACGTGTGGATCGTTTAGCGATCACATTGGGACTTTCCAAGAGTTCAGGAAAGTCGAAGAAAGTCAAAGGAGGAGCCGGAAAGCCCGGCTCCTCTTCTGCTGCCAATACCTTGTCAAAGGAAGACAAGCAGAAAGTTTTCGAACGAGATCAGTTCACCTGCCGTTGCTGCGGCTTCGTTTCCAAGAAATACCAAGAAGTTCTTTTTATCGACGGTAACCCCAATAACACCAGCGAAAGCAATCTCGCGACTGTTTGCATTTTCTGTCACCAGTGCTTTAATCTCGATCAGGTCGGGAGCATGAAATCCGGGGTTTTGCTCTGGCTGCCTGAAGTGGAGCAGACCGATCTTCATCATATGGCTCGCGCCATCTATGTCGCCCGTATTTCTCAGGGGCCGATCGCGGAAGCAGCTCGAAAAGCTCTGGATGCGCTTATGAAGAGGCGCGAACCTGTCCGCAAACGTATCGGAACCGATGACGCCTATACTCTGGCGACCGTGCTGAAAGACTATCTGAGCGACCATCATTACAACATCCGCGGACAGAAGCTGGAGGGTATCCGGCTTTTCCCTCTGGATCGGCGGATCATCAAGGAAGCCGATCTTGAGTTCAACCAGTTTCCGCAGATCCTCGCCTACTGGCGCTCAAAAGACGGGCCGTTCGGCGGAAAGCCGCCGCAGCAGTGGTTCAGCATCTATAACAGCATCCATAACGCCGCTTAATAATTTTCTCCGCGTTTTTATATTGCAGAAATCTCGCCGAACCTTGCTCTTTGAGGTCAGCGCTTCGCTCGTCGTAATGTCCCGAAAACATCCAGGATATTGTCTCTCCAGCCGGGTTTAATTATGCGGGCGGCGGGTTACCAATATGTTTGCTTGACCTATTCCGGCAATTCACTTCCGTCCGGGATGCATCACCGACACGGCTATGCTATAAGTGGCTTAGCGGCTAAAGGTACCTACTAGCACAGGATGTTTGGTTACGCCCATCGGGAGTTTATATTCCTTCCCTGTCACCCTTTTTTAAGGATTTTGAGATGGTTCGTTTTTTTGGTTTTCGTTCTTCTTGTTCTGTTCTTATCTCCCCCTGTTCTCGCGCAGGCGGTCAGTAACAATCTGTCGATTTTCCAGTAGAAGGATTGACTTTAAACAGCACCAAAGACGAGATTGAAGCGGTATTCGGCGCAAGAGGGTGGCATGATCTCTCGCAATCAACGAATTCGCGTGACGGCTCCGTTATAGAGGAAATCTACTTTCATAAGACTTATACCAGTCAGGAAATGGCGGCGAACTCAAAGGAGCGCTTAATCGGCCATTTTCAGAAATCCTTGAAAGGCGGTCAGGTTGTCGGGCTTTCATTTCAGGACACATTCCCGACGACCGAATCTATGCAGGACATGATCGACATGATCGGCGACATTTGTATCAAGTTTTCCGAACGGTTTAAGGTTACGGGCTGCCTTCCAAAAAGACCGGGGTCTCGTGCCGCTTCCGTCATTCTTGAGCCGAAGGTGCGTCCAAAGGGTGAGTGGTGTCAGGTTAGCATCGGCGTACGCATCAATACTCGGCCGGCCTCTTTCGGCTACGCGATTTCAAGGCAAGGGTATCTACCGCAAGGCAATAAGGCCGAGGGCGATAGAAAAGGCGTACCGCGCCACGGTTATTAAGCCCTACATCTTCCAACAGACAGGTTTTATTAATGTATGATCACTCCCCATTTTTGAGGCCATGCTTAAAATAAGGTGGTTTTGGTCTGTTCTTTGCCGAAGAGGCTGAAACCTCTACGAAGCAGGCAATTGGAGGCGAGGATGATATAACTGCAACTTCTTCGAATCAAAAGAATTTCGCCCTTTAATAACCGGGCGAAATTCTTTTTGGATTGATCCGGTTTAAACCGGATAGCCTTCGTAGTAGCCTGACGCATCGAAGCCGTCATGCGTTATGAGCGTTCCGGCGCTTTCCAAGGCCGTCACATCCGTAAGACCCGTAATACTCTGAAGCGTGGCGATTTGCGTAAAGTTATCGGCCCCGCCATCCTGATCTACAAATAAAAGCGAGCTGGAGCCCGAGGTGGTGATCTGAACGAAATCGGTGATCAGGTCCTGCATGTAATCATAGAACCCATAAAGAACGTCCGAAATGTCGAGCTTGTCGCTTTGTGTCAGTTTAAAATCGGTTATGGTATCTATTCCTGAGAAGGCCGTCGCCGCCTGGAAGACGAAGGTGTCGGAGTCGGTTTCACCCGCCAGAATATCCGCTTCGCTACCCCCGATCAGGATATCATGCCCCGAGCCGCCTTTTAAAAAGTCCTGCCCGCTTTCGCCGAAGATGACATCGTTTCCGCTTTCGCCGTAAAGATTTATGTCGTCGCCACCCCCCCCGAAAATGACATCGTGGCCTCCGAAACCGTTGACAATGTCGTTCCCGCCGCCGGCATAGATGAGATCGTCAATGAGAGAGCCTTCGCGGTTACTTGATATGGCCGTGCCAAAAAGAGTTTCATTTGCGGACGTCCCGTAGACAGGAACCAGCGTCCCCTGCATATCCCAGAGTTCTCCATCGCCGAATAATAGGTAGTCAATCCCCTTGCCGCCGGAATAGGCCTGAGCGTAAATTTCGATGGATCCGCTGACCTGCTGGTGCGATGAATCTTCGTAGATGTTGATGATCATATTGCTGGTCGCGCCATACCGACCGAGAGTAATATCAGCTGACAGAATATCAGCGCCAAACTGTATTTTATCGAGATCCGATCCCAGACCCGCATCGTTGATGTAATCGCTTCCGTCGCCGCGATTATAGACGTATACGTCGTTCCCGCGGTTGCCCGATAAAATATCTTCGTCCGCGCCGCCGACCAGAACGTCGTTCTTGAATCCGGCCGTGATCGTGTCATTTGCGCCCAGACCGTAATAGGAGTGGGCGTCATTGTAGGTTCCGTAATAGTTGTAATGCATGGAGTTGACGTTTTCGTCCCCGTATACGGCCGTGCCGCCGGACTGGTTGACGGTCAGCCCATCGTAAATGATGCCTTCGATCGAATAGAGGTAGTCCCGGTCGAACACACCGTTGAAGAGGGTGCCGCTGTAGTATTTATCGACCCAGAAATTGCTTTCCGCCGTGTCAAGAATCGTTATATCAAGGGCGGCGCCTGAAAGCCCCGTGTAGTTTACGGTGTCGGTACCGTCATCGATACGGTCGATATCCATTGTGATGTCTATCGGTCCGCCATTATTCCAGAATGGGTAAAGTTCGTCGCTATCTAATCCCCCATGAAAGACGTCATTGCCATTTATGCTACCGTAAAAATAATCATCGCCCTTTCCGCCTATGACAATGTCGTTACCTTCTCCTCCACTGAGGGCATCATTTCCATCGTAGCCAAATATAAAGTCGTTACCTTTATCACCAAAGAGCTGGTCTACCTGATTACCTCCGATAGCAATATCCCGGTCATATCCACCCACGAAAACATTGTTTCCGTCGTAACCTAAAAAGACCACGCTATCGAATATTTCCGGATTACCAGTGAGGGGGGCGATTGATACTGTGTCATTACCTGCGCCACCCACATAAAGCGTGGTTTTATGGAGCCCGTAGCCGAGGTATTCCCCCGTCGTATCCAATATTTCATTGCTGCCGCTATCCAGCGCAGCAAAAATCACCCGGTTAAAAACCTCTCCCGGGGAAGCGAGTGGAGAGCCTAATGGAGCTAAAAGCCAGTTATGTTTAATGTAGTCGTCTAATCTTAAACCTGTTTCGTTTGGTACATAGTCATAAAAATTATCTAAAACATGTTCGACCAGGGCATCCCGTGTGACCGCCATGGTTGGTTTAAGGCTGGTAAATATAGGAGACCAATCCGGTGCCTGGAAATTCACTGTCAGAGTATCAAGCTCGACAGGATCGTATTCAACGATGCCCGATCTTACGTCAACTGCGGTGCTTTCGAGTAAAACGCCTACATGTGATAAGGCCAAGTGTGTTGCATAATGTATGAACGCTTTACTTATGTCTGTAGCGTATGTTGTCAAAGACGTTGCTGCGCCTATTGTGGAGAGGGCTTTTCCGAAATCGGTTGCATCATCATAGAGTGCGCGCGCGCCCGTATTTCCATAGACAAGACCTCCATCAGCCTCTATTGCGGAATAGCCAAGAACAGTTCGCATGATATCAGCATATTTTTCGTAATCTGTGCTTTTTCCAGAGATATGCTCTACACCTATTGAGTTGGCAAAACTATGATCGTATAAAATGGGCCAAAAATATTCTCCGGCGTGCAGCCACTCACCAGTCGTTCCGTCGTCTATTTTGTCAAATAATAATCTTAAAACCATAGTTGACTGGCTGTGTCGTGCGATTGCCTCATTGAATACATCCCCAGCAATTGGCACAGCAAAAAATTTACCTAATTCCCAGACTGCAGCGGAAAAAGTTGTAGGAAACCCTGTTATTGCCTGCCAGATTAATTCTCCTGGAGTGGTAGGAATTAGGTCCCACCAATCAAATGTATAGGGACTTAGGTCAAGATTTGTATCATCAGTACTTAGTGCAAAAGTTTCATGTGGAGTATTGTTTGCGAACAAGCCACGGATATAAGTCAGTATTTCATGATCTATTGAGTACGCATTATGTCCAATAACGTTAGGGTTTATGGAATCATTAGAGCCATAAACTTTTGTTTTGTATGCAGCATCATAGTCTTGATTAGCTGGGTTTGTGGCTTCACCTGCATTTTGAAGTCCGTCTTCATAAGGCATATGATTGAAAACAATTGCATCTTGATTATACATTCCTGCGACAAAACCGGCTAATCCTCCTCCTAAAGAATGGCCCGTCAACGTAATATTTTCACTAAATAAGTCAGCTTCGGGAACTACAAGTCTGTAAAAATCAATAGCCAAATCTGCTTGGGCAATTCTGTAATCTCCAAATCCTAGTGGGAACCCATAGTTAGGGTCTCCATCAAAGGGATTCCAGTCATCAGTTCCTCTATAAGAAATTATTTTTTGATCGCCGAGGACGTAGTAAGCAGCATAAAAGCTACTTCCTTCATCGTATCCAACTACAGGGTCTCCGCCTAACAAGGCTGAATCTGCGATATAAGCAACATCTCCGATATATTGGGCATTAATCTCCAGAGCTGCATTATACCCTCTATTGTATGCGTCCATCGATAGAATTGCATGAAGGAGAGCGTCCGTTGTTGCTGTCATCTCAAATTCTCCGGGTTGGGGGGATTGGATTTAAATTATTTACATAAATATGGGCTGGCGGCGCATGAGGATGGATTGCCGTTGTTGGCAACACAAAGGCGGCTAAATTTTCGGGTTTGAGAAAATTTGGCATACTATGGCACACACACACACCGATTACGCGTAGAAACGCTAATGCGATTCGCGCACAGCGAGCAAGAAAAAAATCCGGTGGTTGAATTTTTGTTTCGGGTAAAGCCGAAACCCTTTATAATGGCCGTGTTTCAAAGAAGGCACGTGGATTTTCACAGAAGTGTTTTCAAGAGCATAATCTTGATTTATCTTTATCTATCTTTCTTATTATGTTCGTGTAATATGGGCGGGTAAAACATCACGGGAAATTGAATAATCCGGAACCATGAAGATTCTTGACAAGATCCTGATGCCTTTTCAAAAGGGCTTAAAGTACTCCGTTTCGTCGTTTATCCGCTTGGAAACGATGGAAAACGAAACAACAATGGTTTCCACCGATGGCTCGCTTTTATCCTATGTCAAGGTCGAGGGCAGCCGGCAGATCATCGGAGACGATGAATTCAATACGATCGTTAATTCCGCTACGATCAAGATCGGATCGCGTTTTGACCGGCAAGGGCACTCTATGCAGGTTTATTTCGTGCGCGACCCCGGCCGTATCCGGCAAGTTCTGGAAACTTACGTCAAGCCCAGCCGCATGTCTGCAAAAAATATCGGTCTGGAGATCGACGATCTTTACGAAGAGCGCATTAAAAACCTTGAGCGTTTCTGTACGCACGAGGAATGTTATTTTGTCCTGTGGACACGGCCGCTGATCCTGAGCAAAAGCGAGGTTAAACGTGCGGCAGAAGACGTCAAGGAGGAGGCCAAGAACTGGCTTCCCGCGGGTTACGCCCAGTATCCGATGGGTGTGATGGAGCCCCTGAGAACGCGCCATAAGAGCTTTATCTCCGCGGTTTTATCGGCGCTGGACGAGTTGGGCATCGAATGCCGGCTCATGGAGGTCCATGACGCCCTTACCGCCGTTCGCAGCAATCTTTTTCCTGACCGCGCCAATGAAAACTGGCGCGCGTGTCTTCCCGGCGACCCTATCCCGCCGCGCGCACCGCAGAGTTCCGTCGATATGTCCGATATTCTCTGGCCCAATCTTGCGAACCAGATGACGGCAGCAGATGCCCGCGTTCTCGGAAAATCCGTATGCCGGATCGGAAACCTTCTCTGGGCCGGCGGGGATATGACCCTTGGCCCAATGGACGCTACGCCTTTTCCGGTCCTTATGAACAGGCTTGTCGAGGCCGACATCCCGTTCAGGATTTCTTTCCTTATCGAAGGTGGAGGCGCTTCGGCCGTTGCTTTCAGGGCTTTTGCCGCGACTATTCTCGGACCTACTGCCGCATCGAACAAACAGATCAAGTATTCCCTTGAAAGTCTTGTGGCGCTGGCCCGGAAAGAGCCGGTTATCAAAATCCGCGTTTCCTTCGCCACATGGTGTACCATAGAGGAGAAGGACAAAATTCTCGACCGCTTGTCCGTTATCCTGCAATCCATCGAGAGTTGGGGGTATTGTCAGGTTACGGAGTTTTCAGGCGATCCCCTTGATTGCGTCATGTCGTCAGCCATGGGGATTCATAGCGGCGGGACCGCCGTTACCGGCATTGCGCCGATGATCGAAATCCTCAAGCTTCTTCCCTGGCAGCGGCCTTCCAGCCCCTTCGAGCAGGGCGCTATGCTTTTCCGAACCCCAGATGGGAAGGTCTGGCCCTACCAGACAGGAACAAACCTGACCACGACGTGGTTTGACCTGATCTTCGCACAACCGGGGGCCGGAAAATCGGTCTTGCTTAATACGCTTAACCTTGGAACCTGTATTTCTCCGGGTCTTGCAAAACTGCCGTACGTGGCTGTTATTGATATCGGGCCATCCTCGTCCGGGTTGGTTTCACTCATAAAGGAGGCTCTGCCCCTTTCCCGGCAGCATGAGGCCAATTATTTCCGTCTTCAAATGGCGCACCAATATGCGATCAATCCGTTCGATACCCAGCTTGGGTGCCGCAACCCCTTGCCGGAAGAACGCTCATATCTTGTTGAACTCCTGACCCTACTGACTACGCCTCCCGGTTATGACAAACCTTACGACGGTATGCAGCAGCTTTGCGGACTGGTTGTGGATGAAATGTACCGCTGGCGAAACGATACGGCCGCTAATGCTGAAGCCCGCCCTTATCTTCCGCGCCTAGAATCCGATATTGATGCGGCGATCAACAAATATAATATTCACCTGCCGACCGATCCTTTCTGGTGGGATATCGTAGACAAGCTATATGATCTGGAGCAATATCACCTCTCCAACATTGCCCAACGTCATGCTGTTCCAACGTTGAACGACTCTATCACTGCTTCACGCAGACCCCAGATCCGAAACCTTCTGGAAGAAACGTCTGTCGGTTTCAGCGCAGAAACGGTTTTGAGCGCGTTTGAGAGGATGGTTACTTCGGCCATCCGCGAATATCCCATTCTTTCGTCTGTTACGCAGTTCGATATCGCCGATACGCGCCTTTGCTCGCTTGACCTTATGGACGTCGCCCCGCAAGGAGACGAGTCCGCAGACCGCCAAACTTCGATCATGTATATGCTTGCCCGGCATGCTCTGGTGCGGTCCTGGTGGATGAGTCCGGAAACCCTTATGCATATTCCAGAAAAATATCAGGAATATCATGCGCTTCGCCTGCAGGAGGTTGCGGAGACACCTAAGCGCCTGAATTTTGACGAGTTTCACAGAACCAGTAAGTCGAATTCCGTTCGCGCCCAGGTTATCCGGGATGTCCGGGAAGGCCGGAAACGCGGGGTTCAAATTGTTTTGACCTCACAGTTGCTAGATGACTTTGACAAAGACATGGTCGACCTTGCCACTGGCGTGTGGGTTCTGGGTACGGCGATTTCCGATAAGGCCGTTGATGAAGTCGTAGGGCGCTTCGGTTTGTCGAATACCGCGCGGCATGTTATCCGTTACAGGCTGACCGGACCGAAATCCATCGGTGCGCCCTGCCTTCTTGTTCTTGGGTCTACTTCCGGACGCTACGAGCAGCATCTCTACAATACGCTTGGGCCGATTGAGCTTTGGTCGCTTAATACTTCTTCGGAAGACGTAGCGATCCGAAACCGCCTCTATGCGTTTCTGGGTGCATCCAGAGCGCGGCAAATGCTTGCTTTTGCTTACCCCGGGGGAAGCGCCAGGAACGAGATACGGCGGCGCGTTCTGGCCAACAGCGAAAGCGGGGATTCACGGCAAGCCATGATCAGCGCGGTTATCGAAGAGATTGTCAACGAGCTTATCGAGGAAAGCAAGAAAATAGCCGAGAAGGAAGAAGGCAAGAGAATTAGCCTGAAAGACTGATGACCACCACTCCGCCCGAAAAAGCCAAAGATATCCGTCAAGAGCAGGAAATCGCCCAGCAGACGGTGATTGAAGACGAAGCTTTGGATACCGCCAGCGCTTCGTCGGCGCTTGCGGAAAAGCTTAAAGAAAAGCGAACTCAGCAAAAGAAGAAGCAGCTTAAACATTTTGTAATTTTTTTCACATTGGTTCTATTCGGATACGGTATCTATTATCTTTTGGCGCCTTTTAAAGGCGGACTAAGTTATGGCATATGCAAGACTTTTCTGGAACTGAATGTCCCCTATCCTGAAACCATCCTGCTTAGTGAAGTCGTAATCACCCGTAACGGGGGTGTTCGAATCTGGTTTACCCATACGGATGCTTTCGGGTCCTATCGACTTGACGCATTCCAATGTACCTTCGGTGTAGACGAACAGACAAAGCAGAGTTATCTGGCCGAAGTCAAGATGGGTAAGCTCAATATTGATCCTATAGTGGTCGAACGGTTTAACCTGTCTATTCCTTACCTTGTTGCAAATCCGCCGGATTTGACCTTGCCTGTTCCGATTCCTGACAGTCTGGAGAGCATTGAGTTCGATCTCGACAGGTTCAGGAAAAAGATTTTCTAGAGGAACGGTTGTGATGATCTACAGGCCTCTGGGCCGAACAGGCCTGAAAGTCAGCGTTATATGCCTTGGCACCATGACCTGGGGACGCCAGAACACGGAAGAAGAAGGCCACGCGCAAATGGATTACGCGCTTGGGCGGGGTGTAAATTTTTTTGATACAGCGGAAATGTATGCCGTACCGCCGAATGCCAGCACTTATGGAAAGACGGAAGCGATTATCGGAACCTGGTTCAGGAAGACCGGAAATCGCGATAGGGTCATTCTTGCCAGCAAAGTTGCGGGGCCAGGGCTTCCCTGGGTCAGGGGCGGCAAAGCAATTATTGACCGGGCCAACATCAAGGCGGCCGTAGAAGGAAGTCTTAAACGCCTGCAAACAGATTATATCGACCTTTACCAGCTTCACTGGCCCAACCGGGGGTCTTATTCTTTTAATCAGATCTGGGGCTATTCGCCAAATTTCGACGTGGAGGGCGTCCGAGATAACTTTCTGGAGGTTCTGGACACTCTTGACGGGCTTGTCAAAGAAGGGAAAATCCGGCACGCAGGCCTTTCAAACGAGACCGCCTGGGGCACAATGCAATGGCTGAGGCTTTCTGAGGAGAAGGGGTTGCCGCGCATGGCGTCCATTCAAAACGAATACAGCCTGCTTTACCGCCTTTTCGAGCCTGACATGCACGAAGTTGCCATAACCGAAGATATCGGTCTTCTGGCATGGTCCCCTCTGGCCACCGGGATGCTGAGCGGGAAGTATCTGGACGGCAAAAGACCGGCCGGGAGCCGCTGGACCCTCCTTTCAGGCGGATCGGCACGGGATACCGAGCAGGCCAACAAAGCCGTGCGCACCTATATGGAGGTGGCCAAGAGACACGGGCTGGATGTCTGCCAGATGGCGCTGGCCTTTGTCAATACGCGGCCTTTCGTTACATCGAACATTATCGGCGCGACAACGATGGATCAGCTTAAAACGAATATCGACTCGATTGATGTCCAACTTTCGCCTCAGGTGTTGGCAGATATTGATAAAGTTCGGCGGGACTTTCCGATTCCGTATTAGCGGTGTATACTTGATTCGTCTTTATCTTAATTCCGGCGGGTTCCCGTCGGCAGGTTCATGAAGGTTTTTACGCAAAGAAAAACAGAGGAAGAAGGCTTCCGCTCTGTCAAGCAGGCTTTGATGGAGGTTCTGCCCGTTGTCAAGAAATGGGGCGGTGAGGCGATCGAACACTCGCGGGTCACCGGGGCTTTCGCCAAAGGCACAAACGTTCCGGGCGGCCCGGACGTGGATATGCTCATTTCCCTTGCGCACGACTATAACAGTGCGCCCGTGACGATCTATAAGGGCCTGTTCGATTATCTGCGCAAGAACGGCTATCCGAAGACGCGCGCCAATCATATCACCCTTCAGGTTCCTGTCGGGGATGTCCTGATCGACCTTATTCCGGCGCGGAAAGCCAATTCCCGGAGCGACGATCACCGCGTCTTCAACCGGAAAACCGGGGACTGGGCCATTACCAACCTTACTACGCACACGCAGTATGTGGCGTTGTCCGGTCGTTTGAGCGAAATCCGGATCATGAAGCTCTGGCGCGAAGCAAAGGGCTTGTTTTTTCCTTCTTTTCTGCTGGAGCTTGCCGTCATAAAATCTTTGCGGGGTACGCAAGACCTTACAAAAACCCAGGATATCGAAGGACAGATCCGAGAGGTTCTGACCTATCTGGCCACGGATTTTCAGGATGATACGCTGATCGACCCGGCCAATCCCGCCAACATTGTTTCCGAGGACCTGCTGCGGATCGAGCGGACGCTGGTGGCCAACGCCGCCCAGAAATCGCTGGCGGGGGGCTGGAAGACTTTTATGAGCACTTTTTCCTGAAATGTTATTGCCAGCGCCTGACCCAAACTGCTATTTTTTCATAATCTAGAATAAGTGATCGTCAAAAGGCGCTTTTATGGCAGATTTTAATCTCAGGCGGGGAATGGTTGCTTCTCTGGCGCAGGGCGAGACAATTCAAACGTTGCGGCTCAGCCTTCCCGATCTTATCGCTGTTCTGCATGACGTTAACGAGCTTTCCAGCACGGACGGGATTTCCGATGAGGCGCGGGTTGTGACCGACAAGGCCACGCTTGAGGCCGTGCAGCGGCTGGCTGAGGAGGACGCATTTAACGACAGGCTCGCGGACCGGCTGATTTTCAGCCTGATCGGCGTGTGCGACGAGCCCAAGCGTCAGGAAGCCTTTGAAACCGTTTTTCCCTATCTTTCGCCGGAAGGGCAGATCGATCTGCTCAACGAGATGCGCGATCAACTTGAGGATACGCACGACTGGAGCGCCGAAAGCCAAGATCAGGAAGTGACCGGCCTGCTGGCCAAGCATATCCGGCCCGGCGGCGGCCAGCCCGTGACCGTGGGGGAAGTTTTACGCTCCGAAGCGCACTTTACACTCGGGCCGGGGAATACGATCCTGTTTCGGCCACGGGATGAGGGTGGCTCCGATCCTGGCCCGCAAGATTTTGGGCACAGTTAATTAATAGACTCTTCTGCTTCGTATCTTTGTTTGATTTGAATGCATCTGGTTTTGAGAAACTGGAAAAGCTCGCGCCCGAAGTCATCGTAGCACCGACGAACTGCATTCATTCTTTAATTTATTGAGGGAGTGCCCCATGAAATTACTTGCCTGTATCCTCGCCCTCGCGGTGGTTTTTTCGGCAGCGCAGTCAGTTCCGCCTATGCCCAAGCGACCAAGTCAGGACTCAAGGCGCGGTCTGCGGTGAGCGGAGAGGTTGAGGATATCAAGGATTTTTAGAGCAGCTTTCTAGGGCTTCTTCTATATCTCGGAGCATAGACTTAGGGAGATTGTCCTTTTCGACCCGTTTTAATTCCTCCAGAAGAGGAATAAAGTCAGGGTCTGCCAAGACACCTGCGGCCTCTATTGCCAAGGAGCCGAGAAACTCACTTGTTAACTCCTTTATTATCGCCTGTTTAACCTGACTGTCTTTTCTTTTGGCAAGACCGATAAGGGCTTCTCCTCTTATTTCCGGGTCTTCATCTGACAATCTTTCCCTTAATGCTTTGCGAATTTCCGGTGTGTCCATGTCGCACTGCGACCCCAGGCCAAAAGTCGCCCAATTTCGGGTATCATAATCGCTATCGGCGGAGAGTTTTATAAGGCCGCTTATTGCCGCTGGATCTTCTATTCTGCTTAATCCCATAACAACGCCGTGCCGTATGTTGGCGTTCGGGTGGTCGACGACTTTTAAAAGATGCGAGATGTTTCTTTTGTCTTGACGATGGCCTAAACCAAAAGCCGCTACTTCGATCACATCTTCGTTTTTATCTTCTAGAAGCGGGATAAGTGCTTTGATGGCCTGTTCATGATAAGTCTGCTTTCCAGGGTCAAGCTGCGAAATAATCTGTGCGCCGATCTGCCTGCTAATGGGATCATCTGATTTTATCAAATCCAGTGATGCATGAAGTTCTGTATCAGACCCCCGGCAATGCAGATCAACGATCATTTCCCAGAAATCATCGTCGTTTTGCTCTTTGTAAGCGGCCTCTATGAGTTCTTTTGTTGTCAGATTTTTATATCTAGTCATATGACTTATTTCCTCGGCAGCAGAACCCAATAGCGGCCCTGTGATTTCATGGGGCCGGCGTGGTGTTCGGCCTCCTTGCCGTGGCCCCAGAAGACATCGCCCCTAATCGCTCCCCTGATCGCCCCGCCCGTATCCTGCCCGATCATCAGGCGGCGGATGGTCTTGGTTTGATCCAGCGGGTGCTGCGCTTCCAGCCAGAAGGGCAGGCCGTAGGGAAAAATTGAGCGGTCAATCGCCAGCGAGCGTTCGGGCGTCAGGGGCACGTTTTCGCCGCCCAGCGGCCCTTCGCCCGTGATTTCCGTGAAGAAAACATAGGATTTGTTGACGTTCATGATTTCGGCGGCCTGATCGGGATGTCCCGCCAGCCATTCGCGGATCTCCTGCATGGAGACGTTGTCCTTCGTCAGCGCGCCGCGGGCGATGAGTTCCTTGCCGATCGCGGTGTAAGGGTGACCGTTCTGGCCCGCGTAGCCGATACGCATTTCCGAGCCGTCCGGCAGTGTGACGATGCCCGAGCCCTGAATTTCGACGTAGAAGGCGTCCACGGGGTCGTTGACCCACAGGAGGACCTTATCGTTATGCGGCCAGTTTCCGGTGACGATCTGTTCGCGGGTTTCATAGGGGATGAGATTACCATCGGTTACCCTGCCCGCTATGCGGATGCCCTTTAATTCCTCCCTGAATTTGCCCAGATCGACCATCACGAGGTCTGCGGGGCGTTTGTGCAGAGGAATCGTATAGGGCTCCCCGCGCGTTTTTGAGCCTTTGAGGGCCGCTTCGTAATAGCCGGTGAACAGGCCCGTATTGCCCTCGCCCAGCCAAACGGCGTAGGGGGAGAAGCTGCCTTCGAGGAAGGCGCGGAGGGTGGCGGCGGTTTTGTCCTTCAGGCCCAGGAATTTTTCGCACGCGGGACGCCAGTCGGCATAGGTTCCGGCTTCGGGGAGCGGGCCGAGAGGTTTTTCGGGCGGGGCCCGGAGCATCCTTGCGCAGGTCCGTTCAAAAGCACCCGTGAAAGTCTGCAGGTCGTCCTCGGCCCAGCCGGGCAGATCGGAAAAAGCAACAGGTACGAGTTGCATAATTTTCTCCTTTTCCGCAGGCTTTTCCTCTTCACCGCATCCGGAGAGAAAAAAGATCAGAACAAGAATAAATAACCGGCGCATGGACAAGGTTTACCACGCCCGCTCATGGGTAAAAAGAGCGATTTAAAATAGAAGATTCTAGTGAATAACAGCAGAGGAATCGGGGATCGTGTCGTTGTCGCCCTGCGAGTCCACCAGCGTTTCGGTGACCAACCAGCGCGGGTCGCGCGAACGTGTTTCACGTGAAAAAGTCCAGAGGTCGCGCATCTGGGTGACGCGTTCGGGGTGGCCCTCAATGATTTCACCTTCGCCATTCTTGGTGTACGTGACTTCTTCGGCCTGAAAACGGACGGTTATTTTCGCGAGACGCTTTTCAACGCCAGCCGAGACAATTTCCACACGCTTGATCGCATTGATTTCCGTATGCATGACGTTGCCTGATTCTTCCCGTGCGGAAATCGCTTCGTCAAATGCATCAAAGACCGCAGGACTTAACAAATTTTTGAGCGTTTCACGGTCGCCGTCTGCAAAGGATTCAACGATATAGACGAAAGCATCCTGCGCACCCTGTATGAACCGGTTAATGTCAAAGGTACGGTCCGCCGCGACGACTTCAAGAAGCCCGGCTTCGGCCATTTTATCCTGAATAAACGCGTTGCCTTTAGGGTTTGAAGCCAATTCGGTTATCAAATCTTCTGGTCCGATTGAGCTTTGCGTTCCTTCCGCAGGATCAGCGTTTCTTGCACCCGGCTCCGGACGCAAATAAGGAGCCGGACGGCTTCCTTCATCGCCGTTACGGGTTCCCAGAATGCTGCGAAGCCAGAGAATCAGTCCAACTGTTACAATCGCGTAAATAATCAAATCGGGTGGCAAAGTCTTAGTCCTGCTATAAAACTCGCTTAAATCTGCCGTTACGTTAGCGTTTAAAGCTTCATTTTACCACTGTTTTTCTTTTGTTTCAGCATAAAGGGAGGCATACTGCGGGCGTTTATGGGATTTAACGGAGATCATGATGCCTTTTTTCGTGCTGTTTGTCGCTATCCCGTTGCTTGAACTGACGGTTTTTGTTTATTCCTCGCGCCTCATCGGGCTGGGTACCACGTTACTTCTTTGCCTTCTAACAGCGCTTATCGGCGGAGGCATGGTCAGGCATCAGGGTTTGCACACTCTTATGAACGCGCGGATGGAAATGGCGCGCGGGGGGGTACCCTCCCGAGAAATGTTTGACGGGTTGTGTATCGTTGCCGCCGGTGCGTTGCTGATGACGCCGGGCTTTGTTACCGATATGATCGGTTTTCTTCTGCTTATACCGCCTGTCCGCGACAAGTTACGCGACCGGATGGCAAAGTCCGGGCGTTTTGAAGCACATCACTATTCGTCTGAGGGTTTCAGCCCTGAGGGCCGGATTTTTCGCGCGGCTAACGATCCTAGCGTGATTGAAGGGGAATATGAGGACCTCGACGAACAGACAGAAGACAAGAAGTCCGGACCCCGTGCAAGCTGAGCCTTGAGAAAACACAGGGGTTCGTGCTAAGCAAAGGGCGGTTGCCTTAGGGTGCTAATAAGTCAGGATTGGTTGTTTACTCAAAAAGGATGATGAAATGAGCGAGACAAACGGGTCGAAAGGACCGGAAAAAAAGGAAGCAGAAGATAAAAGTGTCGGGGTCCGTAATATTCCAGTGACCGTCCATGCGCAATATATCAAGGATGTTTCTTTCGAGAACCCCAGCGCACCGAACTCGCTGAGCGGTAATCTGGCTATGCCTGAACTGGAAATCAATATCGGCATGGACGCCCGCAAACTGCAGCACCCCAAAATCGAGAATTATTTCGAGGTCGCGCTAAGCGCAAAAGTGACCGCCCAGCGCGGCGAAGAGACCGTCTTTATCGCCGAAGTCATCTACGGCTCTACGGTTTCGATCGGGAACGAGGTTCCGCACGAGCAACATCATCCTATCCTGCTGATCGAAGTGCCGCGCCTCGCGTTTCCCTATGTCCGTCAGATTCTTTCAACGTTAACACAGCAGGGCGGATTCCCGCCTGTTCTGCTCAGCCCCGTTGATTTCCAATCTCTTTATATCGAACGGTTTAAGGACCGCATCAAGGGTTCCGAAGAGGCTGCATGAGCAAACACAGGCGCAAGTTCACTCTTCACCTTGTTTCCGACGCGACGGGGACGACGTTGCTCGGGCTTTCTCGCGCTGTTCTTGCTCAGTTTGAAGATATTGATCCGAACCAGAAATTCTGGCCTCTTGTGCGAACGGAAAAGCAACTGGAGAAAGTCATACAACGGATCGAGGAAAATCCCGGACCCGTTATTTTTACTTTCGTGAATGAAAAGATGCGCAGACGGGTCATTGATTGCTGCGAGCATCTTGGCATTCCATGCATACCGGTCCTTGATCCCATTTTCCACGGGCTTTCGACCTATCTTGGGCGTTTACCGAAAGGCGTTCCAGGTTTACAGCACATCATGGACGATGCCTATTTCAAACGCGTCGCGGCCATTGATTTTGCCATGCGTTTTGACGACGGCCGGAACACCAACGGGCTTAAGAACGCCGATATCATCCTTGTCGGCGTTTCGCGGACGTCTAAAACACCGACCAGCGTTTATCTTGCACGGAGGGGAATCAAAGCCGCCAATATCCCGCTGGTTCCCGGGGTGGAGACCCCTGCCGAACATTTTATCCTTGAGAAACCCTTTTATATCGGCCTGACGGCCTCCCCAACGCGATTGATGCATATCCGCAGGTCAAGGCTTAAATCGAACAAGACAGATCAGAAAATCCTGCACGAGAACGATTATCTTGACGAAGAAAAAATAGAGGAAGAGGTTCGCAAGGCCAGACGCCTGTTTAACAAATACGGGTGGCCGGTAATTGACGTGAGTAAAAAATCTATCGAGGAAACCGCGGCCGAGATACTCAGCCTCTATCAAGCCAAGCTGGAACGAGATCACGGTGAATCCAACCTCACATTCGAAAATTGAGCCGGAACAACCGCCCATTTTTCTGGCCTCGGGCAGCGCGGCACGGCAGACCCTGCTGAAAAAGGCCGGGCTCTCATTCGAAATCTTACCCGCAAATATTGACGAATACGCCCTTTTGGAATTGCACAAGGCGAAGGCTCCTACAGATAAGGCGCTTATCCTGTCATGTGAAAAGGCCCTTGCCGTTTCACGTGAAAAGCCCGGAGTACTTGTCATTGGGTCGGATCAAATTTTATGTCTGGGCGATAAAATCCTGAATAAAGCCAGAAACCGGAACGATGCGCTTGAAAAACTCAGAATCCTGCGGGGAAAAACACACAGGCTCGTTTCGGGAGTCGCGGTGGCGCGCGACGGGGAAATTCTCTGGCAGTTTACAGATACCGCAGATCTTACGATGCGGGATTTTGATGAAACTTTTCTGCACGCTTACGCCCGGATTGCCGGAGATGCCTTAACGGATTGTGCCGGCGCTTACCAGATAGAAGGAGCCGGGGCATGGCTTTTTTCAAAAATTGACGGTGATTATTTTACTATTATGGGGATGCCTTTGCCTGCCCTTCTGGGGTATCTTTTTGACATGCAGGGGATTAAGCCATGACAGGAACGCGCACAGGGCTGGTCGGGCATCCGGTCAGTCACAGCAAATCACCGATTATTCACGAATACTGGATAAAACATTACGGATTGAGCGGAACTTATGAGCTGATCGACCTGCCCTGCGAAGAACTGGCGACCGGGATCAGACGCCTTAAGGATGAAGGTTTTCACGGTTTCAACGTAACCGTTCCACATAAAATGGCGGTCATGAAACTCTGTGATGAGGTCGATATGCTGGCGCGGATCGTGGGAGCAGTGAATACTGTTAAAATCAAGGATGGGCGGCTATACGGAACGAATACCGATGTTTTCGGATTTACCGAAAACCTTAAGGCCCACGTTCCGGATTTCGATTTTAGCTTGGGGCCGGCCCTTGTTCTGGGCGCTGGAGGAGCCGCACGAGCTGTTGTCCAAGGTCTGCTGATGGAAGGCGTACCCGAAATCTGGCTGAGCAACCGTACAGCGAGCAAAGCAGAAGCATTGATCGAGCATTCCAGCGAACCGGGGAGAATCAGGAGGCTGGAGTGGAACAGTCCGTACAGCTCAGAGGATATGAGCCAAGTCCATATGGTTATCAATACAACATCGCTCGGGATGACAGGAAAGCCTCCTCTTGAGGTCTCTCTGGACGGCCTATCGCAAGATGCGCTTGTCTACGATATCGTTTACGCGCCCTTGATGACCGAGCTTTTAAAAGACTCACGAAGACGCGGCAACCGGATAGTCACAGGAATAGGAATGCTACTTCACCAAGCGCGCCCCGGGTTCAAGCTCTGGCACGGCGTTATGCCCGAAGTTACGGACGAACTAACTGAGATGGTCGGCGGATGATTGTACTTGGGCTGACAGGCTCGATCGGGATGGGCAAGTCAACCGTGGCTGCGATGATGCGCATCCTCGGTCTGCCTGTTCATGACTCGGATGAAGCCGTTCACAGGCTTCTGAGGCCAAAAAGCCAAGCCTGGGACGGATTGCTGGCCGCATTTCCAGCCCGGGAATACCCGCAGGTCTACGAGAGAAAAACCCTGAAGGTCAATCGTCAGGAGTTGGGTGCGCTCGTTTTTGCGGACCAGGTTTTACGGTTCCGGCTGGAGCAGGTTCTTCATCCTCTTGTCAGAGACTCACAGGAGAATTTTTTAAATCATTGCCGAAAAAAAGGGGCGGAAATCGCCGTTCTTGAAATTCCTCTTCTCTATGAAACCGGGGCCGAGAAACGCGTTGATTTCGTTCTTGTCGTCAGCGCACCCCGATTTATTCAGAGACAGCGTGTGCTTGCACGGCCCGGAATGGATGAAGCCAAATTGCAAGCCATTCTTTTGCGGCAAATGCCGGATATCGAAAAAAGAAAGCGAGCGGATTACGTCATCCATACCGGTCTGGGACGTGCGCAGTCCATGAGGGAATTGAGAACGATAATCGGGAATCTGAGGAAGAAAGAAGAGAGGATAGGGGTTGAAACCCTTACGGAAGAAGACCAGAATCCGCAAACCATGCGTATACAGCGTTATGAGATGAGCCGATGAGTCGAGAAGTTGTTGTGTTCAGGCACTTTCCGGGGGAAGACCTCAGTACCTTCGCTCCCATTTTAGAGCGTTGCGGGTATAATTATCGTTACATCAACACTTCCGAGGAAAAGCTGTTCTTCGATGAGGGCATGAAGGCGGACCTGCTCGTTATCATGGGAGGTCCTATGGGCGTTTATGAGGCTGAGGACCATCCCTATTTGCAGGAAGAAATAAAAGTGGCCCAAGCCAGAATGGACACCGACAAACCTATTCTAGGGGTCTGTCTTGGTGCCCAGATCATGGCGAAAGCTCTGGGCGCAGAGGTTTATAAAGGACCGAAGGGGAAGGAAATCGGATGGAAGCCTCTTAACCTTACCAACGAAGGCATGGACAGCCCTCTTCGACATTTTGCGCCGGATAAAACAAACATGTTTCACTGGCACGGTGATACTTTTGATCTTCCGGACGGGGCGATTTTGCTGGCTTCTTCAGAACTCTATGATAACCAGGCGTTCCGGTACGGGCATAACGCGCTGGCTCTCCAGTTTCATCCGGAAGTCAGTCTTAACCAGATTACCGGAACATTTGAAGGGTTTACGGACGATCTCAAGACATTTGGAAACGTTCAAGCCAAGATTGAGGAGCTTAATAACGACTCCGCCGCCTACGCTTCTACCTTGGCGCGGCAGAACGTCCTGTTTCTCTCGGAATGGCTGGAGGGCTTAAGCTTTGCGTGAGATCGTTCTGGATACGGAGACGACCGGGCTGGACCCCGAACAGGGACACAAGATCATTGAAATCGGAGGAGTGGAGTTATTGAACCACATTCCGAGCGGGAAAACATTACAGCTTTATATCAACCCCGAGCGCGACATACCGCCTGAAAGCACTGCCGTACACGGAATTACAAATGAATTCGTTCGCGATAAGCCCGTGTTTTCCCAGATCTACTCGCTGTTCCTTGATTTTATCGGAGAGGACGGCAAGCTTGTTATTCACAATGCCGAGTTCGATATGAAATTTCTGAACTGGGAATTGAAGCAGGTCGGACACAGCGTGCTGCCCTGGAGCCGTGCTCTCGATACGGCTGCACTGGCGCGTAAGAAGTTCCCAGGCTCGCCCGTTAATCTGGATGCGCTGTGCCGGCGCTTCGGCATAGATAACTCGAACAGAACGTTTCACGGCGCCCTCCTTGATTCCGAGCTTCTGGCAGAGGTTTATCTTGAACTTCTCGGGGGGCGTCAGCACGGCCTGGAGCTGAGTCCGGAAATCGCCGAAAGTCTTGAAAAGACCAGCGCTATGCCCGTTGCTAGGAAAGCGCCTAGAAAAGCCCGGATTCGCGAAGCCAGCGCCGAGGAAATTGCCGCACATGAGGAGATGCTCGCAGAGCTTGTCAATCCGCTATGGAAACAGAAAGAAAGCAGCGGTTAAGCACAGCAGAGTTTATTCGGCCTTGCTGCTTTCACGGGCTGTCGCAGAGCTTTCCAAGGACGGAAAAATCCTACGGGCGAGACGCGCATCCCGGAAAGGCACGTTTTCCACGATCGTCGCTTCCAGATCATAGAGAATGTGGAAGAGGTGAGACTGGTTGATCGGATCTTCCATACCGCAATAAAGCGGATCGGCGAGTATCTCCGAGCCCTGACCCTGAAGATAGGCCGTACGATCCGGTAGGCACGATAAAATTTCGATGCCGGTCGGGGTTGCTTTTTTCATTCCGAAGGGATTTTGATCCTGCGTTTCCTTCATGACATCGTCGAGATATTCCAAAGTGTTGTGATCGCAGGTATTGACACGCGTTTCGCAGCGAAACCACTGACGGAACGCGGCGGCGGCGGCCTGTCCGTTGAATTGCCCTGCCGGGTTGCGTTCGAGGTAGGATGAAAAGGCCATAGCCATATCGCCGTTTTCAGAGCCTATCAGGTGACGCCAAAGATCGCCATACGAACCGCTGCGTAACTCCCATGCGACTATCAGCGAGAGGACATCGCAATCAGCGGCACGAACGCGCTCCAAAGTCATGACGTGTTCGGCCTTGTAATTTTCATCAAATCCACCGTGGCGCTTTTCCTGCCAGATATCGCGGAGCGCCTTTATCAAGGTGACGATTATCATGTTCTTGAAGTATACAGAGCGGTCGAGCGCCGAGGGTGTCAGGGTATTGCTGTCGAGCAAGACCAGCTTTTCCTCCACGTCGATCCAGTAATCTCCGCCCTTGAGATCGAAGAGAGCAATTTTCCATTTCTGCGACATAGCTTCCTGAATCATCGGACGGGCCGTGGCGCTCTGGTTGATAAGGCCCATGCAGGTGCTCAGCACTTCGCCGTAAGAACAAAGCCCTTTTTCGGATCCCCTGACGCCAGCCAGCAAATCGTTGATGGTCCAGCGGTCGAGTTTGCCGTGGCCATCGCCCATTTTCTCTGCAACCAGATCATAGGTTGTTTTCGGTGCCCATTTTGACTTCAACAGAGTTGCCCCATCGTTTGTCAAAAAATCAAAGTCATAGAACGGACGGTCATTCTTCAGATCCAAATCTGAGGTGAATGACATTATCCCTGCTTTTTGTGTGTGACGATCCGCGCTTTCCTCCTGAGCGGAGACGGCGTGAAGATTTTCGGTTTTCCTGATCGTTGCGATCTGTCTCTTGAGATCCGAAAAGTTGTATAATTTCTGCGGCTGATTTGCTTGCATTAATGAAGTCCTGACCTTTTGGATTTACCTCATGACGATTGTCATGTGTGGATAAGTCAAGACCGTTTTGCAAATCGTGTTCCGTTTCCTTGAAGGAGCGCTCGAACTTTATAAACCAAAGGAAATTCGCGTTCGAGCGGTCGCGCACTTCCGTAAAAATGGGGTCGTTCATAATGATGCTGGCATGGACAGCCAGGTAATTTTTGCCGTATGGCATGCTGCCTACTGCGGCGATCAAATCTGCCGTCAAGCTCTTGGAAGACTGGATGTCGCTGAACACATATCCGCGATAGTCGGCAAGCATTGCCTGCACCAGTTTCTTATCCTGCTGGCGACAGCGTTCTGAGAGGAACCACGCTTCAAATACAGCAGCGCTGGCCGTTCCATTATTGATCGTGCGGAAGTCTTCGTTGGCTTCGCGGGCATAGGCGCGGCCAAGATCGTACATCGGGGAATCCTCGATCCGGTTCCATATGTGCCGGTTGCCGGAAAGCTGTAGTTCCCATGCGACACGGACAATCGCGGATGTCAAGTCGGCTTCCTGAAGACGGTTGACGAGGATCGCGTTATCAGGATGGAATAGAAGGGGATTGATCAAGGCACCCTGGCGGTGCTGCCAGTGGCGGCGTAATTCGCGGATCAGGAGAAGGGCCTGATCGGGTTGTTCCATATCCGGGTTGACGAGGATCGAACCGTTGCGGCGGTCATAAAAAGCATTTTCGACCTGACGGCTGTTTAAAATTTGAATCTTGTGCTTTTTTGCCAATTCTATGAGAGCCGAAGCCATACGGCTTTTTTCCAGAATATCGAGAACGGTATCAATGGCATTTTCAGGCCGAATTTCAAAATCACTGTTTAACGCACTTTCAATGTTGACTGAAAATTCCTCCAGCTTCTTTTCCCTGTCCTGGGACGGGTGAAGAGCGTATCTTTCATAGGTTTCTATTTCTTCCCTGAGAAGTTCTATTTCCCGTTCGAGAATGGCATCCTCGAAACTACTCTCGAAGATTTCCTCTTCCGAGAAGTCTTCCTCATCGAAGTAAAAGAGGGGGGTGTCGTCAATGAATGTGCATAGTACAGGTTGTTCGTGGTTAAGTGTGTATGCAACACGACAAACCCGATCGCTGATGCCTTTTTGACCGAAAGTTTTTTCTATGATATCGCTCATTTTCCGACTTCTGGAACCATCCTGCCTAAAAAAATGCCTGACCCCGCAGTTTCCTGCGTATGCATTTTATTATGAGCCGTGGTGGTTAACGCTTTCCTACCAAAAGCGGAAAAAACGATGAGTTTTTTGAAAAAAATATCTTTTTTGCCAGTGACTTAAGAGTTCGTTAAGCACAGTTTAACGGAACGTTAACACTGTGATCTTTCCGGCTTGGTTTCTGGGGTTGCGGAATGCGCTTATTGACCCGTCGCATGATCGAGAACAGGCATTTTTTCAAGCAATATTTCATGCGCGCCCATTACAATTTTTCCGTTCGGTTCAATGTAGATATCGGTCTTGAATAACGTGTCTTTAAGCATCATGCGCGCTTCAAGTTTGAAAACACCGTTCCTGAGTTTTTCCAATACTTTTAGGGGGTCAACCATTTTGCCCAGAGACTTGCGTTCCGCGGGAGATGGTTCTTCTTTCCAATTAATGCTTTCCAGACTCTCAGCCAAAATGAAGCGTCCGTGCCGACCGCGAACATGGGAGAAGAAAAATCGAACATATTCAAGCACATTTTCCTGATCCAGAGTCAAAGGAGCTTTTTCGTTTACTGCGTAGATCGGGCGGTAGGTCCAGTCCATTAACGTAAAAGCTTTATCGCGCTCCAATGCATAGCGTTGAAGGGGGGGATTAGTTGCATGATCTGCAATATCCAGAAAACGGTAGCCGGGGTAAAACGGAAGTTCTATAGAAAGAATCGTTGTTTCAAGCGGGTCAAACAGACTGCCTTCGACCTGCTTGTTGACCTGATCCACAATCATGGCAACTTCTTCGAGTTCAAGTTTTTTAAAGGCTTCCTGAAACATGGCGATTCGCGATTCTCGTAGACGGTTGGGACATTCCCTTGATCGTATCTGACATAAAATATCTTAATATCATCCTAACGCGCTGTAAAACCCTGTGTGGGAATCGAGGAATGGTTTTTGTATTAAGTTGAGGATGAAGTTACCCCGAAAATATCCCTGCCCCCTTTATTTGTATTATCCCTGTGAGGAGAAGATTTGTTTGGAAACATCAGTTTTCTGGAGGAATCGAGTCGACTCGCCGGGATCGCAAGCGGGTTGCTTTTCTATAGTCTGTGAACAAAATCAGGAATAAGTTTTATCCCCGTTTTGCCGCTGCCCTACTATCAAAAAAAACCTTTTTAAAAATTCTTTTTCTTATTTTTTTTTTCGTTATCCTGAGGGCGTTTTTCAGGAAGGAAACGGGTATGACAGGAATTAAGAAAAATATGCTGGAGGCTCTTCGGAAGCACGAGCCGGACCATGTGCCTTTCTGGTTCATGCGGCAGGCGGGGCGGTATTTGCCGGAGTACAGGGAACTCAGGGAGAAGGCCGGGAGTTTTCTGTCGCTGGTTTATAATCCCGATTTTGCTGCGGAAGTGACCTTGCAGCCGATCCGCCGGTTCGGGATGGATGGGGCAATCTTGTTTTCGGATATCTTGGTTGTACCTCAGGCCTTGGGGCAAAGGCTTGAGTTTGTCGAGGGCGAAGGGCCTAAACTTGAGCCAATCAGGGACGGAGCGGGAGCAGCAAAGCTGGGCTTTAAAAATTTCGAGAATACTTTGTCGCCGGTTTATGAAACCGTGAAGAAAGTAAGGGCCGGGCTTATTGGAGAAGGGTTCGGCAGCACAACAATGATCGGGTTTGCCGGGGCACCCTGGACAGTGGCGTGTTACATGGTGGAGGGCGGTTCCAGTCGCGATTTTCATGAAATCAAGATGATGGCGTTCCGGGAGCCGGATGTTCTTGAAGCGGTCGTGGACGTTCTGGTTGAGGCGACCGCGGCTTATCTCATTCAGCAGATACGCGCCGGGGCGGAGGTGATCCAGATTTTTGACAGCTGGGCGGGGGTTCTGGATTCGCACCAGTTCAGGAAGTGGGTGTGCCGGCCCACGCGCAAGATTGTTGATCTGGTCCGCGATGCTTATCCTCATGTCCCGATTATTGGTTTTCCGCGGGCGTCGGGTGTTAATTATATAACCTATCTTCAGGATACCGGGGTTGATGCGCTTTCGCTCGATACGCAGATTGATCCGAAATGGGCTGCGCGGATCCTTCAAAGCAGTGTTCCCGTGCAGGGAAATCTGGATCCGGTTTACCTTCTGGCCGGGGGCGATGCGCTGGTCATGGCCGTGGAGCAGGTTGTGCGTGATTTTTCCGGCGGGCCGTTCGTGTTTAATCTGGGGCATGGAATCCACAAGGATACGCCGGTTGAACATGTCGAGTTGATGGTCAAAACGATCCGGGAGATGGGAAAATGACCAAGATTGCCGTTGTTCTGTTCAATCTGGGCGGGCCGGATTCCAAGGGGGCGATTAAACCGTTCCTGATGAATTTTTTCATGGATAAAAATATTATCGGGGCCCCTATTCCGATCCGGTGTTTTATTGCCGCTTATATCAGCGGCAAGCGCTCCAAGCGCGAGGCTTCGGACAGTTACGGGCTTCTGGGGGATAAGTCCCCTCTTCTCGAAAATACGCAGGCACAGGCACAGGCTCTGGAGAAGGTTTTGAATGGCGGCTCCAAGGGTCATGATTTCAAGGTTTTTGTTTCGATGCGGTACTGGCACCCGATGGCGGCGCAGGTCGTGCGGGAGGTGCGGGACTGGGGGGCGGATCAGATCGTCTTCCTGCCGCTTTATCCGCAATTCTCGACGACGACGACGTGGTCGTCGCTGGAAAACTGGAAGAAGGCCGCGGATGTGGCCGGGTATCATCCACCGGCCAGCGTGGTCTGCTGTTATCCCGAGAATACAGGATTTGTCGAGGCTTCGGCGGCCCATGTCGAGAGTATTTACAGGCAGGCGCAGGCGGACGGGCATCAGAGTCCGCGCATTTTATTTTCCGCGCACGGGTTGCCGGAGAAGATTGTCAAAGGCGGTGATCCGTATCAGTGGCAGTGCGAGCAGAGCGCCGAACGGATTGTTTCACGATTGTGTGAGAATTTGGGGGTTCCTTCGGTTGACTGGCAAAGCTGTTACCAGAGCCGGGTCGGGCCGATGAAATGGATCGGGCCGTCTGTGGAGGAAGCGCTGGAAAAAGCGGCGGCGGATAAAAAGGCGGTGGTGATCTATCCGCACGCCTTCACGCAGGAGCATGTGGAAACGCTGGTGGAACTGGATATCGAATATAAACACCTTGCCGATAAGCTGGGGTTACCGGGCTATTACCGGGCGCAGACGGTGGGGGTTGCCCAGGCCTATATTGACGGGATGGCGGCGCTGGTGCGCGATCATATTGGGCGTCAGGGAGTGTGCGGGGAAGGCGGGAAAACGATTTGCCCGAGCGCGTTCGGGAGGTGTTGTGCGCGGAGTTTGAATTGGGCCGCTCAGTAAAGAAGGTTTCTCGAGTCGGAGTTATCGGCGATGTGCATTGCGACGATGTTATGTTGGAGCGAGCTCTCCTTCATTTAAAGAGTTTATCTCCTGAGCTGCTTTTATGCGTTGGTGATATTGCGGACGGGGCAGGTGATTTCACTAAATGCGTTGATCTTTTGCAAAGCCATAGCGTTATTACTGTTAAAGGTAATCATGATCGCTGGCTGGTGACGACGCGTAAGGATATGGATCGCGATATTCCCGATCTGACCTGGCCGGAAGATGTTTCACGGGAAACATTGAAGCTTATTGAAGATTTACCCCTCACGAGGGCTTTTGATACGCCGCATGGAAAGGTTCTGCTCTGTCATGGCATTGCAGATTATGACATGGGCGGGATGGAACCGGGGCAGGCATGGTACGATATTCGATCCCTGACAGGGCTTCATTATCTGGCCGATGCCGGGGAGTATAAGTTTATGATCAACGGCCACACGCATGTGCCAATGGTCGAGGCTTTTAGGGAGCTGGTGGTTATTAATGCAGGGACAGTTTTTCGCGATCAGGAACCGGTCTGTTTACTGGTAGATTTTACTGCGAAGAATGTTCACATTTATAATCTGAGCGGCGTTTCTTTTAGCGAAAGCGTCGTGGCTTTCCCTGAAACCTAGTTATTATCTATCTCCAGATTTCGGACTTCTTTGGTGCGGGGGGCAAAGAAATCATCCGGGGTGTGGTCGTATTCGATTTTACCCCAGATCAGGTTCAGGGCCAGAAAGGGGACGATCATGCCCTTGGCAAATTCTTTGGGGACTTCATCCCGGTATTCATAGGCCGTTTTTACCGCGGGGAACAGACAGCCCAGCGCTACCAGACCGAGATAGGGTGCGGCAAATTCGTTGGGTGTATCTATTAATTCCGCAGCCGCTTTACCGCATGCCCCGGCAACGCTTAGATAGGTTGCGGATACGAGGCCGGCGACCTGCGCGTCTGATTTTTTCTGTTTTTCGTCGCTGTTCATGGCTTCTTGTTTTTCCTCTACCGTTATGCTCAAGTGAGGCGGCTTAGCGGGTTCGTGTCTGTTTTGTCAAAAAATCCGCATTTTTGCAACTTTTCTAAGGGGTGAGAGCGTTATGGATGACTTTCTGACCGCGCATTTCGAGTGGCTCCGCGCCCTGCATATCATCAGCGTGATGGCGTGGATGGCGGGGATGTTGTATCTGCCGCGGCTGTTCGTCTATCACGCCGAGGCGGAGATCGGGTCCGACAAATCGGAGACGTTCAAGATCATGGAGCGCAGGCTGCTCAAAATCATCATCAATCCCGCCATGATAGCGGCGTGGGTGTTTGGTCTGCTGATGCTGTATTCCAACTGGGGCGTTTATAAAACCGCCGGGTGGATGCATACGAAGCTGCTGCTGGTGCTCATCCTGTCGGGGGTACACGGGATGCTGGCCAAGCAGGTGAAAATTTTCGCGCGGGACGAAAATAAAAAAACTTCGCGGTATTTCCGCATTCTTAACGAAGTTCCGACTATCCTTATGATATTCATCATCGTTCTGGCCGTGGTCGAACCTTTTTAGGGTTTTTTGCTTTATATCAGGGTTTTAGGCGGTGTTGTCTTACATGACGCTCCAGAAATTCAGGGCAAGGGCCTAACACTATACATATTCTCTTGACAGGGTTTTGGGGCGTGGTTATAAGGGGATTGTCTAGTAATAAATCCAGAAAAGCTGTTGACCTGAGACGTATCGCCAAAAGGGTTTGGCACAGGCCAGCACAGTGAGAATATTAAGCACTTTGATCAATAAACTACTGGTTTAGGCACTGGTGATAGACGCCCTCGCACAGGTTGCGAATTTCCTTTTTGAAAAAGAAGACGACTAAGAGTATCTCATGAATTTACAGGAATTGAAGACACGATCCCCTGCAGAGCTGCTGGCGTTTGCCGAGGAGCTTGACATCGAAAACTGCAGCGCGATGCGCAAGCAGGACATGATGTTCGCGATCCTCAAGCAGCTGGCACAGCAAGGTGTGCCGATTTCCGGCGTTGGCGTTCTTGAGGTTTTGCAGGACGGGTTCGGGTTCCTGCGTTCGCCGGAGGAAAACTACCTGCCGGGGCCGGACGATATTTACGTTTCCCCCAGTCAGGTGCGCCGTTTCGGGCTTCGCACAGGAGATATCGTCGAGGGCGAAATCCGTGCGCCGAAAGATTCCGAGCGCTATTTCGCGCTTTTGAAAGTCGGGTCGATCGGCAACGAAACGCCCGAAAAGGTCCGCCACCGCATTAACTTCGATAACCTCACCCCTCTTTATCCTGAACGTAAAATCACCCTTGAAATAGACGATCCGACCAAGGACCACCGGGTTCAGCGGGTGATCGAGCTGACCTCTCCGCTCGGATTCGGGCAGCGTGCGCTTATCGTTGCGCCGCCGCGGACAGGTAAGACGGTTATGCTTCAGAATATCGCCACTTCGGTGGCTATCAACCACCCGGATGCGTATCTGATCGTTCTTCTGATCGACGAGCGGCCGGAAGAGGTTACGGATATGGCGCGCAGCGTGCGCGGGGAAGTGGTTTCCTCCACGTTCGACGAGCCGGCCTCCCGCCACGTTCAGGTGGCCGAGATGGTGATGGAAAAAGCCAAGCGCCTTGTCGAGCATAAGCGCGACGTCGTGATCCTGCTGGACTCCATTACGCGTCTGGCGCGGGCCTATAACACGGTTGTTCCGTCTTCCGGTAAAGTTCTGACCGGGGGCGTGGATGCCAACGCCTTGCAACGTCCGAAGCGGTTCTTCGGTGCGGCGCGGAATATCGAGCAGGGCGGGTCCCTGACGATTATCGCCACGGCGCTGATTGATACCGGGTCGCGGATGGACGAGGTTATCTTTGAAGAATTCAAAGGCACAGGTAACTCTGAAATCGTTCTTGACCGCAAGCTGGCGGACAAGCGCGTCTTCCCGGCGATCGATATCCAGAAATCCGGTACGCGGAAAGAGGAGCTGCTGGTCGACAAGGACATGCTTCAGAAAATGTGGATGCTGCGCCGGATTCTCAACCCGATGGGTACGGTCGATGCGCTGGAATTCCTGCTGGGCAAGATGAAGAACACGAAGAACAATTCCGAGTTCTTCTCAAGCATGAATCAGTAATTTCGTATACTTTTTCAGTTAGTGGCCGGGTGTCAGCGAGTACAGTTTTTTGCCCGGATAGTCTTTGCTTTGCGTAACTGTCAGCCATTCAGGCATATCGATTACACCCTGATTTGAGGCAGTCACCACAAAATCCGTTCTGTAAACCAGTCCTTCTTCCTCAAGCTTTTTGATATTATATCTCAAATCCAAGCTGTTCATTGCTGCTGGAAAGCCAATAAGGTCTTCGTTTTGGTTTAATTCTGAACCCGGAAAATGTTTCAGAAGAAGTTCAGTTTCACGTTCTATAAATTTCTTGGTGCGTTCATTTTTTCTATAAATTATTCCATAAAAAGGTGGTGTTAGGATGGGCATATTAGAACTTGCCTCAGCGTTGGATAAATTATCAGGTTTTTCAGGCTTATTCTCTTGAGCGTAAGCGTTTGAGACAATCACAGCAATCAATGTCATTAGTAAATATTTTTTCATGGTCTAAGGGGTGCTTTTGAGCTTCTCAAGATTATCAGGGTACCTAATTTTTGGGTTTTTTTCATGATGAAACCGCAGATTTACAGGATTAAGGATATCGGCCCCGGGTTGCTTTCGGTGATGGCCAAGCCCGTTGCCGGGGAATGGCTGGACGAGGATTTCCGGTTCTATAAGGATAGCGGGATCAGCCTGATCGTCTCGTTGCTTGAGGACATGGAAGCATTCGAGTTGGGTTTGCAAGGCGAAAAGGAGATTGCCGAGCGGCACGGGATTGCGTTTCTATCTTTTCCCGTCGCGGACCGTGGTTTGCCAGAGTCGTTTTTTGGCTTTAAGGCATTCGTTTCATCGTTGCATCACCAGATCAAGGGCGGCGCTCATGCCGCGGTGCATTGCCGCGCGGGGATCGGGCGGTCGGGGCTGACGGCTGCGGCGGTTCTTTTGCACGAGGGGTTTACGCCGGAGGACGCTTTTGCCCTGATTTCCGAAGTGCGCAGATGCCCTGTGCCCGATACAGATGAGCAAAGGCGCTGGCTGATCGAGAACCGGCGGGACTTGTTTGAACGGGAAAAAATTTCCAAGTTTTGACCCTGATCTCAGTCAATACATCGTCATTCTTTTCAGGTAATCTCGCTTCTGAGCAGCGCATGTTTATGCGCCTGTCTTCGTATAGGTGATAGAGCGGGATTTTTGTAAGGCGGAGAAGTCATGGCCAAGAGTTTGAGAGACTGGAGTACGCCGCTGATTATCGGCGGTTTTACCCTGATGGGTGTGACGGGCGTTCTGATGTTTTTTCATCTGCATACGCCTTTAAACAAGGTGCTGCATGAATGGGGCGGGCTGGTTTTCGTTATGATCGCGTTCGCGCATATCGTTTCGCACTTCCGCTCCTTCCGGCTGCATTTCAGGGATCCGGTGAAGCTGGGGCTTATCGGGCTGTTCGTGGTTGTGCTGTCGCTTTCGTTCCTGAATATCTTCAATCCCGAACCGGCGGACGGCGGCGGGCCGAGGGCGATTGTCAGCCGTTTGAGCGCTTTGCCCGTGCGGAATCTTTCGCTTGCCGCCGGGAAAAATGAGGCGGAGATTACCCGGATATTAAATGATGCCGGGGTGCGGTCTGTGCGGCTTGATCAAAGTCTTGATGAGATGATCCGGGGGCAGCAGGGCGAGAAATTCAGGGTTCTGGGCGCGATCTTTCAGGAATCCGAAGCGGAAAAAGAATAGTTTCCGGTTTAATCCGCGATTTCCGTTAGCGTCGTGATATCGCCGATATAAGGGGGGAAGAAAACTTTCTTGAGATAGGGGCCTTGGTAAACCTTGTAGGCGCAGATGCCGTAAGTTTCCCTGGTAAGGTCTTCGGTTTTAGCGTGCGCTCCGGCAATGATTTTTTCGATAATCGGCAGGTAATTTTTCTGGAATTCTTCGTAACCCGTTAGTTCGTGTTGAATGTTTTTTTTCTCTTTATCCTGCCAAATCGTAAGCATAAAAAAGAAGAGTTCTTTGGAAGTTCCCTTTGATGAAATGAAGTATTCCTCGGATCTATCAATCTGACCGATTACAGGCTCGTAGATTAATTTCTGGTCGTTGTTTTCCGACAATGTCCGACATTTTTGTTCCAGAGCAGCAGCAGTGACCAAGGATTTGGGTTTAGAGGGCGAATTGATCAGCATATAGGCCAGCAATGCTGGCGAGAGCAGCGAGCACGGCGATTAAAAGTTTTGATTTTTTTTTCATTCCAGAAAACGTGCTCCTAATAAATCTCCGATTTTGCGCTTGAGCAGTATTATAAGCTTTTCGTCCATGTAATCATAATCATCAGGGATATCGAGGACGATCAGATCGTTGCTGAGCGTGGTTGGGGCGGTTTTGTTAGTCCCGGCGCCGATGGCTTCTATGCCTTCAACTTGATTGAAGATCGTTTCGGCGGTGGCGCTGCGGAGCTTATTCGCGGTACAGACAAAGAGGAGGTTCATTGTTCCCGTTCTTTGAATTGCGCGTATTCTCTGGCTTTTTTTTCCGCTTTGATTTTGTCGTTCTCGTTCAATTCTTTATAGATAATCTGGCCTACTGAGGGCGTTATATTCCTTAAGGAAAAGAACTTTTCCCAACTCCTTAAAATACACCGCAAAATTGAGGCAAATACAATTGTTATTTCATTGAAATTACAGGAAAAATCGAAACGAAAATAATTGTCATAATCCAAAGTTTGTGGTGTCATGGAAGGTGAAGTGACGACAAACTTCTCGGTCATAAAAAACGGTCTTTAAAGCCAAGAGAGAAGTTTTTAGGTGGTGCTATGACACAGCGAATTAAAAAAATTCCCGATCTTGAACGGTATGCGTACAAATCGCGTGTGGCTGTCGCCTATCTGGTCGGCTTCGTTCTCCTCCTCGCCTTCTCGGCCGGCAACGCCTGGTCTTACGCTTTCCACGGCGCATCCTTGCCGCTTGCAGATCACAGCACGCTGTCCTCCGATCGTGCCCAGAGTTACTCTCCCCGCGAGAGTTTAAACGTTCCCTCCTCGACGAACGCGGATCATTGCCTTCCCCTGCTCAAATCCATCCAACCCATCTCCTCGGAATCCGCTCTCGATCGAAACCAGCGCACGGCTGGCAAAATTGCTGCCCTTGGCCTTCTTTTTGGCGTCCGACTTGCCCCCGGACCGCTGGAGAGACCCGGAAAGGCTCAAGCCGCGACAAATCTTCAGGTCAAGTTTTCCCCGGACGCCTCGACCCATAACCGCGCTGCTCTCTCGGTTGTGGCTTACAGGAAGTGCCGGAAACAGGAAGCTCTGAAAGAATTGTCCCGGAATCATTTCCGGTGGAGCCGATAGCAGAGAGCCATGTTTTTTGACATGGCCGATGTCCCTCACGTCGCCGGTCGTTCTGATGCCTTGCATGGCTCAGGACGACCGTTTTTTATGGGTCGAGTGTTTTTTTATTTCACAATTTTCGCAATGACGGATTTATACCAGAGCGGTGTGTTGGCGCCGGTATGACGGGATGTTTCGATTATTCCCAGGAAGAGCGCAGCGACGACGACAAAAGCTAGCAAGCCTTTCGAACCGAGTTTCGGGGTCATCTTCCTGGCGTTTTCGGGCTTAATGATACCGGTCATGGCCTTGCGGACGGCCCCGGCCGCAAATTTCTGCATGAAGAGGACGGTTAAGTAGATGCCGACGCCCAGACATGCAAAGTCTGCGAGGCCGGTCAGCGCAGGGTTCTTAGCTTTCTGCTCGACAAGAGCATGGAGCGGGCCAAGGAAGTAGAGCGCGAAAAGTCCGGCTGCGGCTGCTGAGCCGGCAAGCATTCCGTAAACGCGCGGTTTGTTCGTTATTTTCTTGATGGCCTTGTCTGCCTTGAGAACCAGATCATTGATCGTTTCATCCTTAATCCCGATCGAATTGCGTTCCTTGATTACCGCGATAGCTTTGACCAGCGGAAGACGCGCGGCGCACAGGATTACATCGCGCAAGGTTCTGTATTCGGCGGCCATGCGGAGATTTTCCGCTATATCCCCGCGCCCGTCGAGCGCATCATCCAGTTTGCGAATCCCATTCCTGATGATTTCTTCGAGGAAGGGCGAAGAGTGGACGACTTCGCCTTTATAACCGAACATGAAGGCGTAATAGGATTCTCCCCCGATGTCGTATTCGACATGGCCATGCGGAAGCAAGACCTCATAGTTGATCTCGACCATGAACGTTTTTGATTCGAGCTGGTCCTTGCGTTTTTGCTCTTCTGTCTTTTTTTCTTCCCGCTCCTTGAGACTTTCTGGATCGTCCGGAAGGTGGACGATGGTTATTTTCGCGTGGCCATCTATTTTGGCTCCATATTCCTCAATGAGGGCAACAATTTTATCCGGCAACTCTTCCTTCGGATAGGTGAAATCCGCCCGGGCCTCTATTTCAACAATTTCAATGTTGCTGCTCCAGCCATGGCCCTTGCAAACCGGGCATTGCGTGAATCCTTTGGTGCGGCAGATGGGGCAATTGACCCGTCCTGTCTGGCTGCAGAGAACGCAACCCATGCGCCCTCTTCCATGGCATGTCGGACACTGGACTTTTCCGCCTTGCGGCCCCTGAATCATTTGAGCTCCGCGGCATTGCGAGCAGGCACATGTTCCCGTTCCGCTACACCGTCCGCAGGCGTCCACCCCTTTACCGCCGCATCGCTGGCATTTCGTTTTTCCTGTAGCCCGGCAGGATTCACATCCTTCGAACCAGACGAAATCCTTTTTCCAGAAGGGAAGCTGGATGACCAGATTTTGCTGGGCGAAGCATTTATCTTCGCGCGAGATTGCGGCATCCGTAATCTGCCTTATCAGGTCGGGGTCGCTTTCCATTTTTGCATATTCTTTTGCGAGGGCGACTTTCAAACCCTGTTGATTTTCTACGGCGGTCGGTCCCCGTATCCGGCCCGGCATTTTTTTATGGCTTTGCTTCGTGGTGATTTTCAGGGTGGTCGTCGCCGGGAACTGAATAATTTCCCCTTCGAAATTGGCGAGCTTGACTTTTTCAATGTCAAATTTATTTCCCTTGATAATGTTTATGACCCGTTCAAGGGCCTTTTCCTTGTAAGCCGGATCAATATCCAGTTTGTGAATCTGCGTATGGATCGAGGGTTCGATATGGTCCGGGACAGGCGGGAGTTCGGGAGCGCCTTCTTCCGTAGCTGGTGATTGCGTTTCTGAAGAAGCTTCGATTTTTGGCTTTTCTGGTTTTTTAGGGATGTCGTTCACGTCTACCTATTCATTCTTGTATGAATCTGCCTTAACGTCCGAGGACAATGTTCATATAATGACTGACAGACTAATCGAAGGCAGAAAGGGATACAATGAAATTCAAATTTGATGTCGAGTGCACGCCCGAAGAGGCGCGTCTTTTTCTGGGGCTTCCCGATGTGGCGCCTTTGCAGGACAGGATGATGCAGGAGATGGAAGAGAAAATGCGGGATAATATCCGTTCCCTCAGCCCGGAGGAAATTGTCAAAACCTGGATGCCGCTGACGATTCAAAGCATGGGTGAGTTCCAGAAGATGTTCTGGTCGCAGATGGAAGCGGCGACCGGAGGCATGGGATACAAGGCAGGGGCTAAGGACGAGGCTGGAACCGGGCCAAAGAAAAAATGAACGAGACAATTTTTGCGCTTGCCAGTGGCGGCGGGAGGGCCGGTGTCGCAGTCGTGCGGGTTTCCGGGCCTCAGGCTTTCGCGGGCCTTGAGCGTATCAGCGGAGCCGAGCGGCCTGCATTCCGACATGCCGTCCTGAGAACTCTCAAAAAGCCGGTTTCACGTGAAACCATAGATCAGGCGCTGGTTATCGCCTTTTCCGGGCCGGGGAGTTATACCGGCGAGGATGTGGTGGAGTATCATGTTCATGGAAGCCTTGCCGTTGTGAATGAATTGCTCATGGTTCTCAGCGAACAGAACGGGTACCGGATGGCTGCGCCGGGAGAGTTTACCCGGCGGGCGTTTGAAAACGGCAAGATGGATCTGACAGAAGCGGAAGCGGTGGCCGACCTGATCAACGCCGAGACGCAAATGCAGAAAATTCAGGCTCTAGCGCAGATGGAGGGAGCGCTTTCGCGGCTTTACGAAGGATGGCGGGAGGATTTAAGCCGGATTCTGGCTTATGTCGAAGCGGAGATCGAGTTTCCCGACGAGGATTTACCGGGCGGGATTCTGGAGGCCGTGGGGCCGGAGATTCTGGGTTTGATCGCGGCGCTGGAAGCGCATCTGAACGACAAAAGGCGCGGAGAGAGGTTGCGGGAGGGACTTTCTGTAGCTGTGGTCGGGGCGCCGAACGCCGGAAAGTCCAGCCTTGTCAACGCGTTGGCGCAGAGGGATGTGGTAATAGTTTCCGAGCTGGCCGGGACGACGCGGGACATTATCGAGGTGCATCTGGATATCGGAGGGTATCCGGTCATTTTAAGCGATACGGCGGGTTTAAGGCCGGAGCAGCTTTCGGGCGAGGGGCAGGCAGGAATTGAAGCCGAGGGGATCAGGCGGGCGTTGGCGAAAGCGCGGGAGGCTGATCTGCGGGTTCTGGTTTATGACGGGTCGCAGGAAGCAGCGGATCCGCACACACAGGCTTTGGCGGATGAAAACAGCCTGAGCGTGGTCAATAAGTGCGATTTGGGCGGAGGGCCAGCGCTTCCGCAGCCGTCAATTTTGATTTCCGTGAAGACCGGCGAGGGGCTAGAAGTGTTTTTGCAGGCTCTGGAAACTAAAATCGCGGGGTTGATCGGACGGAACGAGGCCCCTGCCCTGACACGGCAGCGCCACCGCGAGGCTCTCACGGCTTGCGCTGCGGCTTTGCGACGAAGCCTTGAGGCGCGGATGCCGGAGCTTCTGGCGGAAGATCTGCGGCTGGCGATCCGCGATCTCGGGCGGATTACGGGGCGGGTGGATGTCGAGGATTTGCTCGATATCATTTTCAAGGATTTCTGTATCGGGAAGTAGATAAAGCTTTTGTAGCGTTTTTTTGTGAAAAACGCTATAAAACGCCGCTATGGATACGGATTTTGACGTCATCGTTGTCGGGGGCGGGCACGCAGGTTGCGAGGCAGCGGCTGCTTCTGCGCGGATGGGAGCTAAAACCGCCCTGCTCACCCATAAGATCGAGACCATCGGGGTCATGTCCTGCAACCCGGCGATCGGGGGGTTGGGCAAAGGGCACCTGGTGCGGGAGATTGACGCGCTGGACGGGCTTATGGGCCGGGTGATCGACCGGGCGGGAATCCAGTTTCGGATGCTAAACGCCTCCAAGGGGCCGGCTGTGCGCGGGCCTCGGGCGCAGGCAGACCGCAAGCTTTACCGAACCGTTATGCAGGAGATTCTGGGCGGGGTGGAAAATCTGAGCCTCGTAGCCGGGGCTGCGGATGATCTGATCCTTGATGCGCAGGGGGCGGTCTGCGGGTTGCGGACGCTGGAAGGGCGGGAATTTTCCTGCCGGACGGTGGTTCTGACCACCGGGACGTTCCTGCGCGGCCTGATTCACCGGGGAGAAGAGACCAGGCCCGCCGGGCGCGTGGGCGAAGAGCCGACGATCGGGCTGGCGGAGACGCTGGAGCGGCTTGGGTTCCCCCTCGGGCGGCTAAAAACCGGGACTCCGGCCCGTCTGGACGGGCGCACGATCAACTGGAGCATTCTTGAGGAACAGCCGGGGGATAACCCGCCTGTGCCTTTTTCCACATTGACGGATAAGGTCACCGTGCCGCAGATTTCCTGCTTTATGACGTATACTACAGCGGAAACCCACACGGTTATTCAAGAGAATATCCACCGTTCGGCGATGTATTCCGGGCGGATCAAGAGCACGGGGCCGCGCTACTGCCCATCCATAGAGGATAAAATCCACCGTTTTGCCGATAAGCCACGGCACCAGATCTTTCTGGAGCCGGAGGGGCTGGACGATCCGACCGTCTATCCGAACGGGATTTCGACCTCCCTGCCCGCCGAGGTTCAGGATGCGCTGATTCACTCGATTCCGGGGCTGGAGAATGTCTCCGTCATGGAATGGGGCTATGCGATCGAATATGATTATGTCGATCCGCGGGATTTGAAAAAAACACTTGAATCTAGGCGTTTACCCGGACTTTTCCTAGCCGGACAGATCAACGGAACCACGGGGTACGAGGAGGCCGGGGCGCAGGGGCTGATGGCCGGGATCAACGCGGCGCTGCAGGCCAAGGCCGGAGCCGGGCTTGCGGCCCGGAACGGGGCTGAAACCTTCATTCTGGACCGGGCGGATGCGTATATCGGGGTTCTGATTGACGATCTGACGACACGGGGGGCGCCGGAGCCTTACCGGATGTTTACCAGCCGGGCGGAATACCGGCTTTGGCTGCGGGCGGATAATGCCGATCAGCGCCTGACGGATAAGGGTCTGGATATCGGATGTGTCGGGCTGGAGCGTCAAAGGGCCTGGGGAGCCAAGTCTCAGGCATTGGCAGAAGGGCGGACACTGGTTAACAGTCTCCAAGCCACGCCCAATGAGCTGTCAAAACAAGGGATCAGCGTCAATCAGGACGGGATTCGCCGTTCTGCTGGTGCCTTGCTGGGGTACCCGCATGTGAAATGGGATGATCTGGCGGATTTATGGCCCGAGATGCGCGAAATTTCACCTGCAATTCGCGAGCAGATTGAGATCGACGCGCTTTATGCGGGATATATGGACCGGCACAGGCTGGATATCGAGGCCTATCGTAAGGACGAGGCTTTGATTTTGCCAGCGGATCTGGATTATTCGAAAGTTGGGAGCCTTTCGAACGAGGTTCGGCAGAAGCTTGAACATGTCCGGCCTTCCACCCTTGGCGAAGCGTCCCGCATTCCCGGCGTTACCCCGGCAGCCGTGATTTCGCTTCTGCGCTATGTCCGTAATAATAAATCCGTTGGCAGTCATGCAGCCTAAGGATTTTGGCGCTGACGAATTCCGAGGGGCGCTTAATTTGACGCCGGAGCGTTTTGAGCGATTCGCCATTTACCATGGTCTGCTGGTCAAGTGGCAACAAAAAATCAATCTAATCAGCAGCAACACTCTTGAAGACGTCTGGTTTCGACATTTCTATGATTCAGCGCAGATTTTGCAGTATTTTCCGAATGATGCGCGTGTTATTGCCGATCTTGGTTCAGGTGCTGGGTTTCCGGGCATGGTTTTGAAGATTTTGAACCCTGAGCTTAATATGAACCTGGTCGAATCGGATGAGCGTAAATGTCTTTTCCTGCGTACTGTTTCACGTGAAACAGGTTTACACGTTTCGATTCATAATGAGCGCATCGAACGAGTCAGCGATTCATTTGTTCCCGATGTCGTTACGGCACGGGCCTTGTCCGCGCTGCACCGGCTGATTGAATTCTCGTCCGTATGGAATCGAAAAAACAAAAAGCTCCAACTGATTCTTCTTAAAGGCGAAACAGCCGATCAGGAGGTTGGCGAGGCTCGGAAGATTTTTGATTTCAAGGTCGATTCGTATCCCAGTGCGACCCGCTCTTCTGCAAGGGTGCTTAGAGTCAGCGAAGTGGGATGTGCATAAGGGTTTTTAAGATTGCAGGTTAACTTGCGCTTTTTTACGGTTTGTCGCATGATGGGGTTCTCAAGCGATTCTTTGTTTTGTCCCTTTCATTCGTTCCGATTTCAGTTTAAGTCTTTTAGCTATGCGTGAATCTTCTGCCTCTATTCCCCGGCTTCTAGCGGTTGCCAATCAGAAAGGCGGTGTCGGCAAGACGACAACCGCAATTAATCTTTCGACGGCGTTGTGTGCAGTCGGCAAGAAGGTCCTATTGATTGACCTTGATCCGCAAGGAAATGCCACAACCGGGCTTGGGATCAAGCGCGGTGATATTCAGAGGAGTATTTACGATGTCTTGTTCGATGATGCCGAGGTCGAGGATGTCGCCAAGCGTACTCGCGTGCGCGGGCTTTGGGTTGTTCCCTCTTCCATTCATCTGGCCGGTGCCGAGATTGAGCTTGTGACGGCTCCTTACCGCGAGTTCAGGCTCAAGAATGCCCTGCGTAAGGATCTGCCGTATGATTATGTGATCGTCGATTGTCCGCCTTCACTGAATTTGTTGACTTTGAACGCTTTTGTTGCGGTCGAGTCGCTGATAGTGCCTTTGCAGTGCGAGTTTTATGCGCTTGAGGGGTTGAGTCACCTGACCAAGACCATTCGCCGGGTCCGTAAATCCCTGAATCACGATCTGGATATTCAGGGTATTGTGCTCACGATGGTCGACCGCCGTAACAAGCTGTCGCGGCAGGTTATGGAGGATGTGCGCAAATTTTTCGGTGATAAGGTCTATGAAACCACTATTCCCCGGAATGTGCGGTTGTCGGAGGCGCCTTCCTATGGTCTGCCTGCTATTATCTATGATATGAAATCTCCCGGGGCGCAGGCTTATATAAGGCTGGCCAAGGAAGTGATCGGGAGAGAGCGTGAAATTGTCGAGCAACAGAGAGTGGCCTAAAGATGAGTGAAGCAAAAAGCCGCGGATTAGGGCGCGGATTAAATGCCCTTTTTGAAGATGAAGAGGATGTTTTCGCGCCGATTATCGAGCAGGAAGCTGCCGCATCGTCAGGGCGCACGCGACAGACGGTTGGAATTGATATGGTTTCACCGGGACCGCAGCAGCCCCGCCGTCATTTTGATGCACTGGCTCTGGACGAGTTGGCGCTTTCCATACGTGAGCACGGTATCCTGCAGCCGCTTCTGGTGCGTGAAGGTTCCGGGGGCTATGAGATTATTGCCGGCGAGCGCCGCTGGCGCGCGGCGCAGATTGCACAGCTGCACGAAGTTCCTGTCATTGTGCTTGATCTGGACGATATCGAAGCGCTCAAAGTCGCTTTGATCGAGAATCTCCAGCGCGAGGATCTCGATCCGATCGAAGAGGCTGCCGGTTATCAGAGGCTTCTTGAAACTTACGGGCAGACGCAGGAAGAACTCGCGAAGTCCGTTGGCAAGAGCCGGTCACATATTGCCAATATGATCCGGCTTCTGGCGCTACCGGAAAGTGTTCAGGCTCAGGTCAGCGGCGGGAAGCTGACGATGGGGCATGCGCGAACGCTGGTGACGTGCGATAACCCCGATGATCTGGCGAAGAAAATTATAGAGCGTGGACTCAGTGTTCGCGAGGCCGAGAAGCTGGCCGCAGAATCTAGCGGTCGTGTTCAGAAGGAGCGCAGTCGTAAGGAATCCTCAGGCGTGACGCGTGCGGGCTCCCCGCCAGCGGGAAAAAAGGACCCGGATACGCTCGCGCTCGAAAACGACATGTCGAACATGCTGGGTATGCGCGTTTCCATCGAGACGAGTGACGGTGCCAGCGGGTATGTGAAAATTGAATTTAAGTCTCTGGACCAGTTGGACGAGGTTTTGCATCGACTGGCCCATTATCCGGGAAGTCGGCAGAGCGGATAACTTTATTCCAGAATTTAAGGAACGGCAGCGCCAATTTTTATCACGACATCTGATTCAGCCGCGGGCGCGTCTGGTTGCGTTTGAGGCGGCAAGGATTCTATGCTGTTCTTAATCGTGCGGTCGATGTTTCCTCTTTCGATGCCGAGCTGCCCGGTCATGCTGTCAACAAAGGTCTGTGCAATTTGTTCTTCCTGGGGGCTGTAGACCGGGGGGTCCTGCGCAAGAGTGCGTTGCACGAGATCGACGGTGTCGGACAGCGTGAGGGGGCCCATGTACTTTAATGCAGTCTGTGACCGTCCTGCTTCTTGCAGAGGGCCCGCCGCCCTTTGCGCGTATTGCTGCGCAGTTTTTTCGTAAAAGCTGCCGATTGTCGTGTGCATGCCCAGATGGTCCGGGATAATGCCGGTCGCGAGATATTCATTCAGAACATAACCCGTGTCATGAGACGCTACTTTGTCCAGGACAGTAACAATAGAGTTTTCACTACTTGACGCTCGGGCATCTACAAGCCTTGGCAGGGTCTGGAGCATGCTGTCGCCCATTCTGAGCGCGGCCAAGTATGGCAGCATGTCGGGGTTTACCTGACCTGAAAGCGCGTTTGCGGAGGACATATCGGATTCGGTTTCGCGCATGTTCGCGAGAATATTTTCCATTCCTGCAAGCAGGTTTTTCGTTTCGGGGGGCATCATCTCCAGGGCAGCCTTCATTTCAGGCGGCATAATTTTAGGGTCCCGGTCTTTCAAGGCGTCTATATAGTGTTCGGTTTCATGGGCCGTGACTATGGCTGCCCATTCTTCATTGGTACCGGGAGGCGGGGTTTTTGCCTCCATTAAGGCCGGGTGACGGGCATTGCTCGAGTCGGCAAAGGAGAAATTAGAGCCGGGCAAGAAGGCTATCACGGTTTTTGTTCCCGAGGGCAATGCGGGTTCCTGACCGGGGAGAGCTCTATCTGCATTATCTCCGGCAGGTTGGACGGGTTTATCGAGGATGTAGAACGTGTCCACGAAGTAGTTGTTGAGGAAGTTGTCGGCTGTGTTGATTGTTTCAATGGCTCGGACCTCCTGTGTGCTCAGGTTGCTTCCTGTCCGAGCGTACGAGGCTTCGATCTCTGGCATGTTTTGATCGAAATTCCGCTGAATCAAGTCGTGAAGCTCCGGGGCCGCTTCATTGAGGTTCCTCATAAACTGTTCGCTGGCTTGTATGAGGGCAGGCCGCAGGGTTTCTCTATTTTCAAGATACACAGCACGCACCGATTTATTTCTATCCCCTGCCAGGGCGTTGATTTGTGCGTCGAGGCCGTCTTTGAACAGCGTATCGTTGATATCGTCCGTGTAAATATGGGGGCCGGTTACATGACTGGCGATGCTGGGGTCGGCGCGAATCTCGCCGAGCGCTATATCAGCGGGTTTGGCGGTATACGGGTCCAGATCAATGTTAAAGTTTCCGGATTGTCGTTGAAAATTCGCGCGCAGGGATTCCGCCATCAACACGGTTTGCGCTACATTAAGCGTTTGCGATTCCAATTCCTGCGGATCTGGCATTTCTTTTCCTTTGGCACAATTATAATAATCTGGCGTTCCTTTATGCAATAAAATAGATTGATGGTGTTGTTTCTGTGTTCGTATCCGATTTATCTCCGGGGTTAAGGGCTAATTATGAGTAAGGAAAAAGAACTTATTTATCTTATTGGCGACTTTCGACGGGCCACTGTTTTTGTCGGTGAGGGGTTTCTGTTTAACCGCTCTGAGGATCCGGCGGATTTCGAGAAACCCGTTCACGATGTCGAGCTTAAAGGGCGGACGTACCGATTCTGGAACGCCGATCCGAAATTTCACAAGGATCTTGCTGCGCGCCCTAACACGTTTCTTTTTTCAGGCGACCTGAACGGAATGATGATCCAGATTGACAATGACGGGACTGTACATGCCCAGCATCTGTCTGTGCTGGAACGAGAGCCTTAGAGGAATAAATCCTTTTTATTGTTTGTTATTACGCGCGGCTTTTTCTTCATGTCCACCCGTGCCAAAACGTCTTTCCAGTTCGATCAGGATTTCTTCGGGCGGGATGTCGTAGTGGGCGAGAAGGACAAGCAGGTGGAAGGTGAGGTCGGTGGCTTCGCCAATCAGGGCTGTACGTGTGGATTGATCTTGTGCGTTTCCTGATAATTTTCTTGCTTCGTCGACGGTTTCTTTCGTTTCCTCTGCCAATTTCTCAATCATTTTTTCTATGCCCTTGTTGTACAGGGAAGAAACGTATGATTTGTCCGGCTCTGCTTTTTTACGTTCCTGCAAAATCCGGTAAAGTTCTTTAAGAATGTCCTGGCTCATCTTACTGGAATCCCGGCTTTTCTCATTTCATTCTTGGCCTGTTGGATCGAGTACTCGCCAAAGTGAAAAATAGAGGCGGCCAGAACTGCGGAGGCGTGTCCTTCCTTTATTCCCTCTACCATGTGCTGGAGTGTCCCTACTCCGCCTGATGCGATCACCGGAATGCGTACGGCATCGGCGATTGTGCGCGTTAATTCAAGATCAAACCCTTTTTTTGTTCCGTCCCGGTCCATGGAGGTGAGCAGAATTTCGCCCGCGCCGTAGTCCGCCATTTTCATAGCCCATTCCACAGCGTCTATTCCTGTCGGTCTGCGCCCGCCATGCGTGTAAATTTCCCAGCCTTCAGAGCCGTCAGTGCGTGCCTTGGCATCGATAGCGACGACAATGCACTGGTTGCCGCATTTTTCTGAGGCTTCGCGAATGAAATCAGGGTTTTTTACAGCAGCGGAGTTGATCGAGATTTTATCGGCCCCGGCTTCAAGAAGCCTGCGGATATCCGAAAGGGTGCGTACACCCCCGCCAACAGTCAACGGAATAAAGACCTGTTCAGCCGTATGCCTGACAACTTCGAAAATGGTTTCACGATCGCTGCTGGTGGCTGTGATATCCAGAAAGCAGAGTTCATCAGCCCCCTGCTTGTCGTAGATTTTGGCTTGTTCCACGGGGTCGCCCGCATCAATCAGGTCCACGAAATTTACGCCTTTGACCACTCGGCCTTCGTTTACGTCCAGACAGGGTATGATGCGGGTTTTTAACACGGGACCTGTATGCTTTTTTATTGTCCTGGTGCGGGGTCATCTTCGGGATGTGTATCAGAAAAAGCATATGTTGTATAGCCTACAGCTTGTCCGTCAGGTGAGAAGATTTCCCCGACCTGCGTATGCGGGCTATCGCCGTGCATCAGGTTTCTTGTCGCGGAAACGAGTTTTGCGCGGGCGAAACTGACCATTGATCCGGCGTCGCTGAAGATTCTTTGCGGGCCGTTCTGAGAAAACCGGACTGCGAAATTTCCGCTTTCCATCTGCGCAATGAGGTCTTCCATGACTATGCCCATGCGCTCAATATCTTCGCGCATCAGTGCTTCCAGTTCTTCGCCCTCAATGATAAAAATTTCGGGGCCTTCATCGTTATTCTGGTCCGGCATCGCTTTATTCCTTTAAACCTTCTTGTTATTTCCGTCCCCATAATGTCTATTTTCAGGGGAAAAGCCAAATTTATTGCTCCTGAAATGTTTCCGGGCACAAGGCCAGTGCCTGTTCCGGGCGAATTTTCTTATCATACAGGGCTTTGCCCACGATAACACCCTGTATGCCTTCTCTTGCCGCTTCGCGGACTTTTTTGAGGTCTTCGATCGAACCGACGCCGCCGGAGGCGATAACGGGCAGGGTGGTTGCTCGGGCCAAGGCAATGGTCGAAGTCATATTCAGGCCTTCCCCGGTGCCGTCACGGTCGATATCCGTGTAAATTATGCACGATGCCCCGGCATCCTCGAATTTCTTTGCGAGGTCTTCGGCTCTTATTGTCGAATCTTCCACCCAGCCCTCAACAGCGACCTTTCCGTTGCGGGCATCCAGACCGATAGCGACTTGTCCGGGAAAGCGCTTGCACGCATCCTTGACCAGTTCGGGGTCACGTACGGCTACCGTTCCAAGGATAACGCGACTTATTCCCTGCGCCAGCCAGTGTTCAATCTGCGCGATTGTACGGATGCCTCCGCCAAGCTGTACAGGGATGTCCACGGCATTAACGATCGCATTTACAGCCTGTTCGTTGACGGGCTTGCCCTGAACGGCGCCGTCCAGATCAACGACATGGATCCATGAAAAGCCCGCCAGAGCCCATTCACGCGCCTGCTGAGCCGGGCTTTCGCTATAGACAGTGTCTTTGCTCATGTCGCCCTTATATAGGCGTACACACCGCCCACCCTTCAGATCTATTGCGGGGTAGATAATCATTGACAACGCATAGCCCGAAACAGGCACGGACTCAAGGCGTTTGTTCTACGGCCTGCGGGCTAATGATCTTGTAGTAGTAGTAGCCTTTCAGGATCTCGCCATTAACCCGGGCATAGGCGGGGTGTTCGCCGATCCGCTGGTAGCCGTGTTTTTCATAGAGCGCGATAGCCGCTTTCATGGTTTCGCGGACGTCGAGGTTGATGACTGCAAAGCCGTTATTGCAGGCCTGTTCCTCAGCTTCGTCCAGAAGCATGCTTGCCAGTCCGTGTCCCCTCGCCCACGGCGCAACGAAGTTGGTCGTAAGCTGTACGCTAAGGCTCTGCGCTTCGTTGTTGGGGGGCGGTTTCATCAACTGGCATGTTCCGCAGATTACGCCATCAAGCCTCGCAACAAGAAGGATGCGGGTTGGCATGGCGACTACGCCCTGCCAGTAGCGTTCAAGAACGTCCCTCTGCGGCGGGGTTACCCAACCAAAACCCCCTCCGCCTTCAATTGCAGCGTAGGTGGCGTCGCAAAGATCGTTAAGATCGCCCAGTGAAAGGCTGTCGAGACGGTCGACCCGCGGTTTTGGGGGCAGGGGTTTGAAGCTCGGATTGTCGGTCATGGGTCCGCCTTTCTTTTGCTCTTATCCAGTAAAGCATTCGCAGCAATCGGCTTCAAGGTTTCCAGTCCAGGAAATTTCCGATCAGCTTTAATCCTGCGCTCTGGCTTTTTTCGGGGTGGAACTGGACCCCTATGATGTTATCCCGGCCAACTATGGCGGTCTGGAAACCGCCGTAATCGGTCAGAGCCAGAACGTGGTGCGCATGTCTACATTGGAACACAAAAGAATGAACAAAATAGAAATTCTCCGTAGAACTTATGTTGCGGAGCACAAAGTGCCTGTTATCCTGCTGGATGGAGGCGGAAGGGAAGGCCAGATCGTTCCAGCCCATATGGGGAATTTTCAAAGCGGGGTCGTTCAAATCCATGGGGTGGACTTCGCCTTCTATCCAGTTCAGGCCCGCGTGAGCGCCGTGTTCAAGGCCCCTTGTCGCAAGGAGCTGCATTCCAACACAGATCCCCAGAAACGGCCGCCCTTTATGCAGAACGGCTTCTTTCAGGGCCTCCATCATGCCCGGGATTTTTGAAAGGCCGTTCATGCAGTCGCCGAAAGCACCCTGCCCCGGCAAAACGACTCGATCTGCCGACAGGACATCTTCGGGTTTTCCCGAGACTTTTACCTCGATATCATGGCCTTTGCCCGGACCCATGTGCTCAAACGCCTTCGCAGCGGAGCGCAGATTGCCGGAGCCGTAGTCGATAATCAGAATAGTTTCTTTTGCCATGGGCCGTTTTTCGTTGTATGTCCTTCCCATTGAAATCCGGGATATATTCACCGTTTGTAATCGAAAGATCGGCAATAAACAATGAGTGTTGCATTTTATCGGTGGTCGGAAACCGACGAGGCGACGAAAGCCCGTATCATCAAGCGTGCCCAGGCGGATATTGAATCCGTGAGCGAGGCTGTCCGCCCGATTATAGAGGATGTGCAAAAGCGTGGCGATGAAGCTTTGCGAGAATACGCAAAAAAATATGAAAAAGCCAACGTGAGGGATATCCGTGTATGCACGCAGGAGTTTGACGTTGCGGAACAGCTTCTGGATGAGAGGATCAAGGGGGCGATTACGCGCTGTGTCCGAAACGTTCGCCGTTTTCACGAAGAGCAAATGCGGCGTGTAGAAACGCATTGGATGATCGAGGTGGAGCCGGGGGTTTGGGCCGGGGAGCAAGTTACACCGCTTGATTCGGTCGGGCTGTACGTGCCAAGGGGCAAGGGCGCTTTTCCCTCGGCGCTCTATATGCTTGCTGTTCCTGCCGTCATTGCGGGTGTCAAGCAGATCGCCATTGTGACACCCCCTACTCCTGAAGGCGGCTGCGATGCGGCCACGTTGTTCACGGCCCGCCTGTGCGGTGTTGAAAATGTTTATAAATGCGGGGGGGCGCAAGCTATTGCGGCGCTGGCTTACGGTACGGAGAGCGTTCCCAAAGTCTGCAAAGTTCTTGGCCCGGGCAGTCCTTATGTGGCTGCGGCGAAAAGCCTTCTTTCGCACGTCATTGATCCAGGGATGCCGGCGGGACCGTCCGAGTCGATTATTCTGGCCGATGAAAGCGCAGATCCTGACAATACCATTCTGGATATTCTCAACGAGGCCGAGCATGGCGAGGATTCGGCTGCGCTTTTAGTCACCCACGATGAAAAGCTGGCACTGTATGTCCGCGATCATATAGGCAGGGTTATTGACAGCCTACCATCACCGCACCGGGAGATCTGTCATCATGTGATGGCGGGTTACGGGGGAATTATTTTAACGGACTCTCAGGACGATTCTGTCGCTTTTAGCAACCTTTATGCGCCGGAGCACCTGCATCTAAAGGTTAAAAATGGCCAAGAGTTGTTACCTAAGCTTAAGAATGCAGGGGAAATTCTTGTGGGAGAGTATACCCCGTCTTCTTTAGGTAATTATGGAATCGGCGTCAACCATGTTTTGCCGACCGGCGGATGGGCGCGCAGTTATTCCTGTACGTCCGTGTGGGATTTTCTCAAGCGCACATCAATTTCGGAGTGCGATCAAGATGGTTTTGTCTCTTTACGCGACGATGTTGCTATTCTCACAGAGTACGAAAATTTTCCGGCACATGGCGAAGTTCTAAAGCGCCGTAAACTGTAAAAAATAGACGCTGACAACCGGCTAGGCGTTATCTTACAATCCGAGGATGACCTCTTTGAAACGTCAGCAGGAGCTTACGGAAAAAGAAATCGAGCGCCTTACGGCGGTTACGACGCAAACCCGCATGGGTTATGTCTGCCTTATGGCGCCCGCGGCCGGGTTGTTGCTGCAGGTGGTTTTGCTTCTGATCATCTCGCCTGTCATCAACATTGATGAGAATCTGCTTAATCCCACGTCGATCGGGCTTCTTCTGTTTATCGGGACAGGTCTGGCCTATATTCATATGTTTGTTATCGGCTTTCCTGCGATGCTGTTTCTTGAGCACCGCAAGCTCGGAACTTTGCTGAATTACCTTTTTTTCGGTTTTGTCGCAGGGTTGGCGAATGAGCTTTTGCTGTGGTTTCTTTCGCTTGAGGTCACCAGCGTCAGCATTCAAAGCGGAATCATGGTGGCCGCCGTTTCATGGGGAATTATGAATATCGGCAATCGCTGGACGGACAAGCGTTACTGGTAAGGATTTTTAGAGGGCGCCTTTTGTGCTGGGCAATTGTCCGGCCATCCGATGATCAGCTTCCAGGGCCATTCTCAGGGCGCGGGCAAAGGCTTTGAACACGCTTTCAATTATGTGGTGGTTGTTTGTACCGTAACGGTTTTCGCAGTGCAGAGTGATCCCCGCGTTCTGGGCGAGGGCGTTAAAAAACTCCTGAAAAAGCTCGGTGTCCATTTCACCGAGGCGTTCTACAGAAAAGCGTACATTCCAGATGAGGTAAGGCCGGTTGGACAAGTCCAGCGCGACGTCCGAGCGGGCTTCGTCCATCACCAGATCAAAATGACCGTAGCGGCTGATCCCTGCTTTATCTCCGACAGCCTGCTTTAGGGCCTGACCGAGCGCGATGCCGGTGTCTTCGACAGTGTGGTGGCCGTCAATGTGCAGATCGCCTTTGGCCTTGATTTTCAGATCAATGAGGGCGTGGCGGGCGAGTTGTTCAAGCATATGGTCGAAAAACCCGATCCCCGTTTTTATGTCAAAAGACCCCTGCCCGTCCAGATTGATCTCGACGGAGATTTCGGTTTCTTTCGTTTTTCGCTCGACTTTAGCGGTTCTTAGGGTTTTTTTGCTTTCGGGCATTTTGACCTCTACGGGTAGCAATAGCTTAAAACGCTTAAGAAACCGTAACATATCGCTTTTTATAGATATAAGCACCCGTTTTTTGCCCCCTTGACTTCGCAGGTCAGGAGGGCAATACCAATAGCATGTACGATCCATCACGAGATTACGCGCAGGCTCAGTTCTGGCGCGGCACGACAATCCTCTCTGTCCGCAAAGGCGGGACGGTGGTAGTGGCCGGTGACGGGCAGGTCTCCATGGGGCAGACCGTTCTTAAAGCCAATGCCCGGAAAGTCAGGCGTCTTGGTCGGGAAAATAATATTATCGCCGGGTTCGCCGGATCGACGGCTGATGCTTTTACCCTGTTCGAGCGGCTGGAAGCCAAGCTGGAGGCTCATCCGGGGCAGCTCACGCGGGCTTGCGTGGAATTGGCGAAGGACTGGCGGACGGATAAATATCTTCGGCGGCTCGAGGCTCTTATGGCTGTCGCGGACAAGGAGACTTCTCTTATCCTGACAGGGAACGGGGACGTGGTGGAACCGCAGGACGGCGTGATCGGGATCGGTTCGGGCGGTAATTACGCGCTGGCGGCAGCGCGTGCGCTTTATGACCGGGAGGATCTGGATGCCGAGGCGATCGCACGCAAAGCAATGCAGATCGCCGCCGATATCTGCGTTTACACAAACGAGAATGTTATTCTCGAGACCCTGTAGTTTGTTCGGCGGACGGCTCAGGCACTTCTTTTTTCTCATCAATCCTTGTTTTTATGTATGAGAATATAAAGCCGGCTGAAAGGACGCTGATGGTTACGATCAGCGATGTTGTCGAGCTTATGTGACCGAACCACGCGTTATAATAGACCTTGCCACCGATAAAGATCAGGACAGCCGAGAGCGCATATTTAACCTGCGCGAAGCGGTCGAGGATGTTTTCGACGGCGAAAAAGAGCGCCCGCAGGCCAAGAATGGCGAAGATGTTGCTGGTGTAGACCACAAACGTGTCGGTTGTCACGGCGAGGGCGGCAGGGACGCTGTCAAAGGCAAACATGACATCGCTGATTTCAATAACCACCAGCGCGAGGAAGAGGGGGGTCGCCACAAGAACGGCTTTGCCGCCGCCTTCTTTTGAGCGGTCTTCACGCACGAAAAATCGGTTTTCATGAATTTTAGGGGTAAAGCGCAGGTGTTTTTTCAAGAATACTACAAGCGGTTTTTTAGCGAATTCGTCGGGATCGGCTTCTTCTTCCTCGTCCAGGAAGAAGAGTTTAAAACCTGTCCAGATCAGGATGGCAGCGAAGATATACAGTACCCAAGAAAAATTTTTGACGGCGGCAACGCCGAGACCAATCATTATTCCACGGAGAAGCACGACGCCGATAATTCCCCAGATTAGGACGCGGTGCTGGTACATGCGCGGGATACAGCAGGCCGTAAAGATTACGGACATGACAAACAGGTTGTCGAGAGAGAGGCTTTTTTCCAGAATATAGGCTGTGTAGTAGTTAAGAGCCTTTTCAGGGCCGAACTGTATCCAGACCATGACCCCAAAACCCAGACCGGCGGCAATGTACCATGCGCTGAGGATCAGGCTTTGGCGAAAACCGATAACACGGTCCTCGTTTTTATTGAAAACAACAAGGTCAATGATCAGAAGGGTCGGGACAATAAAGAAAAAGAACGCCCAGTCGATTATAAATAATTCCATTCAGTTCCTGCCGGTCATTCCCGCTCTATTGCGCTCGTTCACGCGTAACTTAGCTTGGTTTGGGTGCGCCGTCACCAAGAAACGGCCTTTTATTGTTCCTCAATTTTTTCCTCTTCATCAATATTGCTGGTGATCAGCACGGAGAAGACCATTCCTGCAAGCAGGACGAAGAGGGTGACCGCCAAAGAAATGGCCGGCGGAATATGGAAGAAGTATTCGTTAATGAATACTTTGCCACCAATAAAAATAAGAACGATCGAGAGGGCGTACTTCATCAGGATAAAGCGGCTTAACAGGTTTTCGACGGCGAAAAAGAGCGCCCGCAGGCCAAGAATGGCGAAAATGTTACTGGTGTAAACTACATAAGGTTCTGTCGTGATGGCCAGAACCGCCGGAATACTGTCGAAGGCGAACATCAGATCCGTGATTTCGACCACGCAAAGCGCCAGAAGAAGGGGGGTGGCAAACCACGCCATTTTTTCAGAAGTCTCGGAGACACGCTTTTTTACCCAGAAATCGTGCCCGTGTAACTCGGTCGTAAAATTGATGTGTTTTTTCAAAAACTTAATGTAAATTTTGTCTTCGAGGTTTTCGACATCGTCCTCGTGGCTCTTCATCATCAGCATCTTGATCCCCGTGAAGATCAAGATGGCCGCGAAAAGAAGCAGAACTTCGTGAAATTGATGAACAATGGCGGCACCCGCGCCGATCATTATTCCGCGCATAAAAATCACACCGATAATTCCCCAGACGAGCACGCGGTGCTGGTATTCCTTCGGGACTTTAAAGGTCGTAAAAATAACGGTTATGACAAACAGATTATCCAGAGAGAGGGATTTTTCGATCACGAAGGCCGTGTAGTAGTCCAGCGCGTGATCATCCCCCATGTTCCACCAGACGTACAGGCCGAAAAGCAGGCCGAAACCCACATACCAGCCACTCATTTTCAGGCTTTCCTCAAGTCCGATGACATGGTCCTTTTTATTGAAGATAAACAGGTCGGCAATCAGGAGGGCCGGGACGACGATAAAGAAAACGCCCCACATCATGAAACTCTGGCCTAATGTTATTTCTGCTTCCATAGCACGCTCACATTCTCATACCCCGGCTTAACGCAGGGTTAATATGACGTCATTCATATTTTGAATTTTTAGCTCGGAATATTTTTTGACGCTAACTTTGGGGCATTATGCCTTTATTTTGTCTATACTTCAAAACAAAACGGAACAATTCAGCGTTCTTCCGCCTGTTGACCTGCAAGCCGGTTGGGGGTATGTCCTAATCAAAAGCCGCTAAGGGGTATGAAATGACTGATGCGCCGAAAAGCTCCCAAACAAATGTTGTTGCCTCGTTCTCCCCACGTGAGATCGTTTCGGAACTGGATCGCTATATCATCGGTCAGAATGATGCAAAGCGCGCGGTTGCGATCGCTTTGCGAAACCGCTGGAGACGCAGCCGCCTGCCGCAGGAGCTTCAGGAAGAGGTCTATCCGAAAAACATCCTTATGATCGGTCCCACTGGCGTGGGTAAGACAGAAATCGCGCGGCGGCTGGCCAAGCTTGCGCAAGCACCTTTCATCAAGGTCGAGGCCACGAAATTCACGGAGGTCGGGTATGTCGGCAAGGATGTTGAATCGATCATTCGTGACCTGACGGAAGTCGCGATCCGCATGACACAGGAATCAATGAGAAAGTCGGTTATCGCGCAGGCGGAAATATATGCGGAAGAGCGCATTCTTGACGCTCTGGTCGGGCAGACCGCGGGCGAGGGGACGCGATCCGCGTTTCGTGAGAAACTTCGCAAGGGCGAGTTGGCTTCGCGCGAGGTCGAGATTGAGGTCCGGGATGCGGGAAACCCTATGGGCGGTATGTTCGATATCCCCGGGATGCCGGGCGCGTCCATGGGTATGATCAACATGAACGACCTGTTCGGAAAAGCCTTTGGCGAGCGTCGGAAGAAGCGCAAAATGACCGTAGAGGAGAGCTATGACGTTCTGGTTCAGGACGAATCCGACAAGTTACTGGATCAGGACAAGATTGTTGCGAGTGCGCTGGATATGGTTCAACAGAGCGGTATCGTCTTTGTAGACGAAATCGACAAGATCGCGGCGCGGCAGGATGTGCGGGGCGGGGATGTCTCGCGCGAGGGCGTTCAACGCGACCTGCTGCCTTTGATCGAGGGAACGACAGTCGCAACCAAGCACGGTCCGGTCAAGACCGACCATATTCTTTTTATCGCCAGCGGCGCTTTTCATTACGCAAAGCCTTCGGACCTTCTGGCCGAATTGCAGGGACGTTTGCCGATTCGCGTAGAGCTACGCGCACTGACGCGGGAGGATTTCCAGCGCATCCTCAAGGAAACCGAGGCCAGTCTTATCATGCAGTATAAAGCCCTGATCGGGACAGAGAAGGTTGAGCTTACATTTGATGACGAAGCCGTCGATGAGATTGCAAGGCTTGCCTTCGAGATCAACGAGAATGTTGAAAATATCGGGGCGCGGAGGCTGCATACCGTTATGGAAAAACTTCTTGAGGAGATCAGCTTTACCGCCAGCGACCGGGGCGGGGAGACGATCAATATCACGGCAGCGTATGTCCGCGAACATGTCGAGGCACTTGTAAAGTCTGCGGATTTGAGCAAGTTTATCCTGTAGCAAGCGTTTTCCTTACATATTTTATTACGGGGGGCCTTATGAAGAGATTCTTGCGCGTACTTCCCATGTTGCTGGCCGGGTTTGCCGGTGGCGCGGCTGGTTCCTTTATTTTTCAACCTTCGCCACTCTTTGCCGCGCAAGGAAAAGGAGCGTTGCCAGCGAATACTCAGCCCATCGAAATTTTTAGTCCGGTGGGGCGGCGTATCACTTATATGGGGCCCGGAGAAATTGGTCAGGGGACTTTCCTGCTTTATAACAACGATCAGAGCATTCGTATTCAGATGGGAAGTTATCCGGGTACACGCGAAAGATCACAACCCCTGATCGGCCTGCATGACGAAAAGGAGCGTTTGCGTTTGCTTATCCGTCTGGCCGGTCGTGAGGACTCCCCGGCTCTTATCCTGAAGGATTCGTACGGGCGAGACCGTCTTGTTCTCGGCCTTCAAGGACCAGCGGAAGAGCCTTATATCCGGGTTATGGACAAGAACGGTATGGTTAAGGACCTGTTGCAGCCTAAGCAATAAGGTGTCAACTCAATGGTTCGTAAGACTGTTCGGGTGAAGTGTCCGCGTCATTAGCGGTCGGGTTATTGCCGAAGTTAAAGCCCGGAAAATCAAAAGTCATCTGCGGTGAGCGTGGTGCCCAAGGCATGATCTGGGCGCTGTCGCCGACGGGGATATCGACAAACACAGTCGCATGATCGTCGAGCCTTGAATCAATCCTTCCTTTTTTGTTTTTGAAATCCTCCAGATCGACCGTAGCCTGCTCTGAGAAAACCAGAAAGCTTCGCTCTCCATCCTTGCGGTAGGCTTGTTCGAATGCCCTGAAGGTCTCCCTGTTACTAAAATGAAGGCGTGCGCTAACGTAAAAGTGACGGCCTTCATTGTCATGAATCTGTTCCGCCTGACTCTGGACAGTCATAGAGCCTGTTTCGTCCTTGGTCCAGAATTTGCGGTTGCCGATGGGTTTAAAGTGGAACAAAGCTACCTGATTATGATTAGGGGCGTCCTCACGCGTAACCCGGCTTTCCTTTTCGTAGAGATCGCGGTACAAGTTTACGGCTTTTCCATGGTAGGCCTGATCCAGAGTTATGCCGTCCTGCCCGATTCGCAGAATTACATGTTTACGCTGTCCTTTATCGAATTCCGTGCTGTCCAGGATTTTGGCCAAGGATTCGACGTGTAACACTCCGGTAGACCGTTTCGAGGGCGGGTTGGTCTGCGAGCGGTGAATCCGGCGGGAAGTCATGATATTCGGGTCTGCTCCCGCCGCGGTATCGAAGTCTTCCGCGCTTGTCATATATATGCGCGGGCGCTTTCTGATCAGTTCCTGACCTCCGGGTATATTGATGTTCAGGATATAAGCGCCGGCGGCGCTGTTCAGGGTCAGACCGCCGTTTTCCCTGATTGTTGCAGATAGGTCCCGGAGACGGGAGGCCAAATCGCATGTATGTCTTTGACCCGGGTAGAGCGAATAGCGCGGGGGAATATAGTAGCGACGATTTTCAGTAACGGGAGTCCCTGTGGCAGGGTCTGTCATGACGTCCTGTGTTTCAGGGTCAATCACATCAAAGAGAATGTTTTGAAAATAACCCCCTGAAGGTTTTTTGAGGCGAACCTTATCGCCGTTGTCGAGGCAGCAAGGGCAGTAAAACTGGCACTGGCCATGCTTTTCCTCATTGAAGTCCGAAGCGGAAACAGTTTCCCAGGATTCCGGTTCGTTCGGGTCATCATCGGCCGGGTTGAAGGCTCTGGCCTCCGATACCGAGACATTCGCAATATGCGCTTTACCAATGTCGCTTTCTTCTGCGCCCATTTCTTCCCCCTTGCCGGGCTGTTTGTTTTATTTTATCACTGCCCGGTCAAACTTACTCATCTTTATAGCAAATAAGGGCTGTAAAGTCACGGAATGCCTGTCGTTCTAACCTCTTTATTTCATTCGTTTTTTTCTGAGCAGTACGTAAAAAGCCCCTTTTCCACCATGCTTGGGTCGTGCTTCGTGGATTTTCAAAATTAGAGTATTCAAAGGCGGAGAGCGGGTCCATTGAGGAAAGTTCTGCCGAATAATGCCTCGCAGGTTTTCATAATCATCAGCGCTCTCTCTCTGATCTCCTTTTCCGGTTATGACAAGAACGCATTTTTTTCCTTGTTCATAGGCTTTCAGGATGAAATCGACCAGAGATTCATGGGCGTCGAGTCGGTTTTTTCCATGCAAATCCAGCCGGCCCTCTATTTTGATTTCCCCTCGCTTTAGCCGCTGTTCGGTCCGGCGGTCAGTCTGATAAATGCTTTCGCGGTTTGTGGGGGGTGCAGGGGGGCTCTCGGGGAGCGATTTTTTTTCGGCTTTCCGCGTTACATGGGGTCCGTTCTTCTCAGCTTTTTCCGAGGGCAAATCTAAATATTTGTTTTTTGCCTTTAACGGTTTGATATTTTTTGTTTCATTTTTCCAAAGGCCGTCATCTTCATTTAGATTTTTCTTTGAATTGCTCTCTTTGTCTTGTTCGCCAGTCATGTTATTGAATATATCAGGGGCAGCAGGTTTATGGGGCTTTTTAGATTCGTATGAACAGAATAATCATAGTTCTGGCTTTAACTGTTTTTCTGTTGGTTCCCCTCGCGCCCTCCAAGGCGGCAGGTTCTGACAAGGAAGACGATCCCACGACGCAGAGGGAAAAAGGCGTTTTTGCTTTTTTTTCACTTGGCTCGGAGCCGCCGGATTTCGAGATGTGGGTTTCTTCTTCCGACGAATATAATGGGCTGCCATACAAGTACAAAGAAGATTATCTGATTTCCCAGTCTATCCGTCTTGGTACAGGCTACGGTTTATTCGATCCGCAAAAGGATCTTCTGAATATCAGAGCCGTTGTTCTGGTTCATTACACTGGTCCGGCAGAAGGGAAGCCCGGGCGGGTCTATTTTCAGTTTCCCAATCAGAAGAAAGATTATATCCCGACATTCTCTTACCCCTATATTAAAGACGAGTGGGTTTCCCTGATTATTAACAAACTTGCCCTCTTTTCGGATATTCCTCTGAGCGTAGAGCATTATGATACGGTCAAGGAGCATTTGTTGTATGAGGATCAAATGTATGAAGGGGTTTTGACTATTCAGGTCAGGCCTACGGAGGCCGATCATTCCAAGCCCATTAAGATCGGCTCTTTAAGGCAATGGATCATGATCGGCGAGATCGCATATATGAAGTGCGAGGTTGACAGCGACAAGAACGGACAGCGGCAGCAACTCTGGGATTATGTCGCGCCTTGGTATGAAGATGAGTACCGTTTACTGGTCATGCCTGAGGATCTGAAGTACCCTCATCCTTATGACCTGAAGAAATAGGTTTTTCATAAGACACATTATTTGCCTGTTTCCTGCATTTTCTGCTAATGTTCGTATTATAATTATATTAGGTTGAGGTAATATGGACAACAAGGTCGGTCCGATACTGGGGGCATACAAGCCGCGAGAGACGGAAGGCGCTGATACGCGTTACGGTCTGGTCAAGCAAGAGGGGTTTGGACGAAGGCGGGGACGACACGATCAAGATTCAGATACTGAAGGTTTGAGTGAAGATGTCGCTTCAGTCTCTGTCGAGGCCCTGCTGTTGTTTCTGGAAAATTACATGATGCGCCGTTTCGGGGGGCAGCCGGAAGGCTACGAACTTGATAAAACCCCAGAGTATTCTGGTCAAAGAGGCGCAGCTAATATAGAGGCCCTGCGTTTTAAGGCCGTGCAGGCTGTGGAAGCCTATAAACATGCAGCCCACGTTTCGCGGAAAGTCGTCGCGCGAAAGGCCGCTCATGGTTCGGTTCCCGATGAGGGTCTGGGTAGGGATAACAGCGAGAACGAGCGGGATATTGTTATCGGGCTTATTCGTGATCTTAGGGTTTTGGCTGATTATGAGGTTGGTTCCCTTCGAATAGAGCGGGGCGACGGGTTTATTGAAAGCCTTGCGGTGGCTGTAATGAAGGCCAAGCAGAGCTTTTCTTTTTAGATCCTTCCTAGTTCAGCTTATATCCATTTTTGCTCGTGACCAAAATTTTCGGCTCCGAGGGGTTTTTCTCTATTTTTTGGCGTAAGCGGTAAATATGTGTCTCAAGCGTGTGTGTTTCTACCGTTTCTGCATATTCCCACACGGCCGTCAAAAGTTCTTTTCTTGAGACCGTTCGGGTGCTGTTCTCCAGTAAATAGGATAGGATCGCCGTTTCCTTTTCCGTAAGTCTTGTTTCATTTTCCTTGTTTTTAGTTTTTTTCCGGAGGGTTCCTCGCAGGGTGTTCAGGCTGAAAAGGGGGTGTTCGTGCTCTTTAGCGATTTCTGTGCCCCGCTTTTTATTGTGCGCGGATAAAAGGGTGTCAATCAGTGTTCCTATTCTTACAGGAAGGTCAATTCTTACTTCTCTGTCTTCGGATTGCGCGACGAGGGATTTTACAGGCCTTTCTTCCTGTCTGTATGAAAGGTCCAGTCTAATGTCTGTGTTTTGTAAAAAAACCGACAGGGCGTCGCAAGTTCCCGGGTCGGCAATAATCGTCCATAGGCGGGCTTTTTCATTCTGCATGAGGGACTTTACCAAATTTTCCTACTGTATCAAACGGTTTGGTTGTGGTGGCACGTCGTTTGCATGTTTTTATGTATAATTTTCAAGGAGGGCGATTCTTGATAGAAGGGCATGCGGTTGAAGCGGGAGGACTTAAGGATGGGCCCGTGTTTGATATGGTTCGTAACGAGCGGACGGCTGGCTTCATTCCGTCATGGGATTCGCAAAAATCCAGTTCTCAAGCCCCTTTGAGCTTTGGCGAGGTGTTGGAGGGGGAACGGTTAGAGCTGGCAGAAACTAACAATGCAGTTCTGCAAAACCCTGAGCCTTTCGGGTTTTTCGACTTGCTGGATATGATTAATCCTTTGCATCATATCCCCCTTATAGGAACAATTTACAGGGCTATTACGGGTGATGAAATCCGCGGGATAAGCCGTATTGTAGGTGGCGGTATTTTTGGAGGTCCTCTGGGTGCGGCCGGCGGTCTCGTCACTGAGGTGATTGAGGACGGGACTGGAAAGGAGCCTGCCGAACTTGCGTTGTCCTTTATTTCCGGTCAGGGAAGGGAGAGCCACGGAGCGAGCGCTAAGGCTTCGGAGATGGCGGCCCGTTACGAACAGGTGAAGCAGGCCGGGCAGCGGATCAGACCGACAATCGAATATAATGCCTGACGGTCCTTTTTCAGGGTCTTTGGCCAAACAGGGCGGTTCCAACGCGGATATATGTCGCGCCGAGAGGAATAGCCTTTTCGTAATCGGCGCTCATTCCCATGCTTAGTTCCTCAAGACCGTTTTCGGAAGCCAACTTTTTCAGAAAGGCGAAATGAAGGGCCGGCGGGTCGTCTACCGGCGGGATGCACATCAGGCCCCGGATATCCAGATGGCATTCTGTTCTACAGAAATTCAAGAACGCAGGTAGCTGGTCAGGGGGGATTCCGGCTTTTTGTTCCTCATGGCCGGTGTTGACCTGAATGAGGCAGGGGATGGGCCGGTTCTGCTTCTTCATTTCCTTTGAAAGGGCTCGGGCCAGTTTTTCGCGGTCAAGCGTTTCGATCATATCGAAAAGGGCTACAGCCTCTTTTACCTTGTTTGTCTGCAGGGGGCCGATCAGGTGGAGGAGCAGGCCGGGAGTTCGGCTTTTAAGGTCGCGCCAGTGACTGAGGGCTTCCTGAACCCGGTTTTCCCCGAACAGGCGGTGGCCGCATTCAAGGGCTTCTGTTATTTTTTCCAGGGGCTGGTTCTTGCTGACAGCGACAAGTTTTATAGTTTCCGGGGCGCGGGCGCACTCCCGTGCAGCGGTTTTAACAGTCTTTTTGATGTATTCGAGATTTTCGCGGACTGACATCAGGGCAGAATAAAACAGAAGCACAAAAAGAGAAAGGGCGCTTTTGGCGCCCTTTCGAAATCGTTACTGCAACAATTCGAATTAGAATTCGATGTGCGTTCCGAGAACGATACCGGTTGCATCCAAGCTGCTCTTGGAGGTGCCCAGTGCGGTATCGGTGTTGTCATGGTCGACGTAGAAGATGGAACCACGGAAGCTCATTCCGGGACCATATTCGTAGGTCACGCCGCCGCTGTAACGGTCTGTGTCCAGATCTTTAACACCGAGGGTATTGTCGTTCTTGTACCAAGACGCACCGACCTTGAACGGGCCGGTCGTATAGTCAGCACCAACAACGAGGACTTTCTCCTTGTCGCTGACATCTGTGGTTGCCGCAGTTGCAGTACCCTCAACGATGTCGCCACGGTCTGTTTGGGAGTAGTTCACACCAATTCCGAAAGGACCAACGCCAACATCAAGACCAAGGTTCCAAGCGGTCATGTCATCGGTGTACGCGAAGTCGCCTGCGCTAAGAGCTGCCAGTTCGGCTGCCGTGCGCTTGTCTTCGAGTTCCACAAGAGACCAACCGCCACCAAAGATCAGCTCAACATTGTTGAACTCGCCTTCGTAACGAGCAGCAATAGAGTAGCCGCGTCCGAAGACTTCGTCGGAGTCGCTTAGGCTGTCACTAGGAGCCGTATCAGTATGATCAATGCCAATACCTCCAAAGGAACTAGCCGGACCGAAGTCAGGAGCGAAGGTCACGCCACCCTGGAAGCCGTTGATCACGGGCGACAGGTAGGTCAGGTTGTCGGATTTACCGATAATGTCTTGGTCGTAATCAAGACCAATGCCGACATCGCCAACACCCGAGGGATCAATGAAGGTTCCGGAGAAACCGCCGGTCATCGCTTCATAGTTTACGGGCTGAACGAACTGGCGCAGACCGTCGATGTTGCTGTCAGCAGACGGGGCAGCTACCTGCAGGAGGTAAGCGGCTTCGTCTTCCGTACCAACATTCAGGCGACCCCAGTCACCGCTGAAGTAGACGTAGGACTCGTCGATGCCGAGACCATCATCACCGTCAGCAGCGGTTTCGAAATGAGCACCGACCGTCAGGCCGTTGTCCAAGGTCGTTTCGCCGCCGAAGTGAATTTCGGTGTCACGGATCATATCGAAGTCATTTGTCGAGAAGTCCGTTGCTTCATCCTGATCTACCCAAGCCATGTAGCCTTTGAAATAGCCACCGACTTCGAGTTCGATCTCAGCATGTGCAGGGGTAGCGGCCAAAGCCAAACCACCGAGTGCAACGCTGGTCATAAGAAGTTTTTTCATAATTTTCCTCCAGTTAAAACTTTGTAAAAAAGCATAAACTACATATGGTTTGCATTCATAACCCAGTCAGAGAGTAAACTAATTAGGATTAAAATGCTCACCAGAGTAGTGAACACCGTCATTAGGCCAGCAATAGTCAGGGGGGTCAACGCGGTTTCAGGGAAGCTGGCTGTAAAAATTTTCCGGTCGTTGTATTTTTGCAACAATTCTGGAAAGGCTTCAGAAATGCAGAGCTTCCAATGTTAGTACCTTAGCGTTTCTTGTTAAGCAAATCCATACTTGAGACTGAAATAAGCGCGTGCTAAAGGAGTAGAGTTTTTTCGGGGATGTACAAAATGAAGATTCATAGCAAGGGCTTTTTTCATATTACTGTTTTCTGTGCTATTCCTATTCTTGCACTGGCAGGATGTGGCGGCGTGGAGAAGGAAGCGAAATATCCTACAGGGTATGGACGCGATAGCGCCGGGGATAATGACATTTATCAGGAAAAAGAAAGCATTTTCGGTGAGGGCGGTCTTCTCGGATCCAAGAAAAAGAAAGACGATGCCGCGGCCGGGGCTATTGGCGTTAACGGGTTCCTGTGGCGCGCGGCGCTTGATACGGTTTCCTTTATGCCGCTGGCCAGCGCCGATCCGTTTGGCGGGGTCATCCTGACCGAGTGGTATGTGGCTCCCGAAACCCCCAATGAGCGTATGAAGCTGAATGTTTTCATCATGGGGCGTGAGTTGAAATCTGACGGCGTAAGGGTCAAAGCTTTCAGGCAGGTTAATACAGGCGGCAGTTGGACTGATGCGAAGGTTACGGAAGAAACCACTCGCAAGCTTGAGGATGCGATCCTGACCCGTGCACGGCAGTTGCGGGTTGCTCATCTGGGCGGAAGCAACTAATAATACATCTAATTTAATCACAGAGATTGGCACCGGGCCGGATAACGGCCCGGAAGTTTCGGGATGAGCGAGCGTTACAATATCAAGGAAACCGAAAAAAAATGGCGCGGAATCTGGGCGGAGCGAAAAAGCTTTTCCGTTACAGAAGAATCCCAAAAGCCGAAATATTATGTGCTTGAGATGTTTCCCTATCCGTCGGGGCGGATTCATGTGGGGCATGTAAGAAATTATACGCTGGGCGACGTGGTGGCGCGTTACCGCACGGCCAAGGGGTTTAACGTCATTCACCCGATGGGGTGGGATGCGTTCGGGCTTCCGGCCGAGAATGCCGCAATCGAGCGCAACGAACATCCAAAAAAATGGACACACGAAAATATCGCCGCCATGCGCACGCAGTTGCAGTCCATGGGACTGTCGATTGACTGGGACCGCGAAGTGGCCACGTGCGATGCGGATTATTACCGGCATGAGCAGGCGATGTTCCTGAAATTTCTTGAAAAGGGGATCGCGTACCGGAAGGAGTCCATCGTCAACTGGGACCCGGTCGATAATACCGTTCTGGCGAACGAACAGGTGATCGACGGAAAGGGCTGGCGCACGGGCGCTCCGGTCGAGCGGCGGAAGCTTAATCAATGGTTTTTGAAGATTACGGATTATGCCGAGGAGTTATTGTCCTGCCTTGACCAGCTTGAGCGCTGGCCGGAGAAGGTGCGGATCATGCAGGCGAACTGGATCGGGAAATCCCAAGGGTTGCAGTTCAAGTGGGATATCATCGGACGCGAAGAGAAAATCGAAGTATTTACTACGCGGCCCGACACGCTGTTTGGAGCGTCGTTTCTTGCGCTGGCGCCCGATCATCCCTTAAGCGCGAAGCTGGCGGGCGAAAAAACCGGATTCGATGCGTTCCAGCAGGAATGCCGTGCAGGCGGAACTTCGGAAGCTGCTATCGAGCAGGCGGAGAAGATCGGTTTCGATACAGGATTTAAAGCCACGCATCCTTTGCTTGGGCGTGAGGTTCCGGTTTATATCGCGAATTTTATTCTTATGGATTACGGGACAGGCGCAATCTTTGGCGTTCCCGCGCATGACCAGCGGGACTATGAATTTGCCACGAAATACAAGCTTGAGATTTTGCCTGTCGTTTTGCCGGAGGGTGGGATCGACCTTTCCAAGGAATCTTACAACGGACCCGGAATGCTTGCGAATTCGCAATGGTTGGACGGGATGAATGTGGAAGCTGCTAAAGCGGAAGTCATAAAGCGGTGTGAAGAAGGCAAGACAGGGTTTGGAACAACGCAATTCCGTCTGCGGGATTGGGGCGTTTCGCGGCAACGGTATTGGGGTTGCCCGATCCCGGTTGTTCATTGCGAAGCCTGTGGCGTTGTACCTGTTCCTGAAGATCAGTTGCCTGTTACGCTTCCCGAAGATGTGAGTTTCGATAAGCCGGGGAATCCGCTGGAGCATCATCCCACGTGGAAGAATGTCGATTGTCCGAATTGCAAGAAGGCCGCACGGCGCGAGACGGATACGTTCGATACGTTCTTTGAGTCCAGCTGGTATCAATTCCGGTATTGCGATCCTAAGAATGAAAACCTGCCTGTCGCGCGTGAGAAGTCGAAATACTGGATGCCGGTCGAGCAGTATATCGGCGGTGTTGAACATGCTGTTTTGCATTTGCTCTATGCACGGTTCTTTACAAAGATCATGCGCGATTGCGGTTATGTGGATTGCGATGAGCCATTCCTCGGGTTGTTTACGCAGGGGATGGTCACGCACGAGACGTATCAGGATTCCGAAGGAAAGTGGGTGTTTCTCGCCGATGTCGTGAAGAAGGACGGGGCAGCCGTTCATGCGCAGAGCGGCGAGCCTATTAAAATCGGCGCGACGATCAAAATGTCGAAATCCAAAAAGAACGTGGTCGATCCCGAGGATATTTTAGAGACTTACGGGGCGGATGCGGCGCGGCTGTTTATCCTGTCTGACTCTCCTCCGGAGCGCGATCTGGAATGGACGGAGAGCGGGATTGAGGGCGCTTGGCGTTTTGTGAACAAAGTCTATTCTGTAATTCGTGATATAGAAGTTTCCGGCGCAGACGGATTTTCGGGTGAATATTCGCCGAAGGCGCTGGAATTGCGCCGTCTGACGCATAAGACCGTCAAAGGTGTGGGCGAGGATATCGAAGCGTTTCACATGAACAAGGCGGTGGCGAAAATCCGTGAATTTTATAACGGGTTTACCGCTTTTCATGCGGGCGGGGCGGACGAGAAGGCTGCGCTGGCGGAGGCGGTGAAGGTTTTTATCATCCTGATCAATCCCATGATGCCGCATCTGGCGGAAGAGTTGTGGGAGAAGATGGGGCATACCACACTTCTGGTGGATGAAGCATGGCCGGAGGTTGATCCGGCGCTGCTGGTGGCGGATACTGTTACGATCGGGGTGCAGGTGAACGGCAAGCTTCGGGCGAGCATTACACTGCCCGCGAACGCCGATCAAAAGACGGCGGAGGATATCGCGCTGGCGGAAGAGAACGTGAAGCGTGCGATCGGTGAGAAACAGGTTCGGAAGGTTATCGTGGTTCCGGGCCGTATTGTAAACGTGGTGATCGGATGAGACGATTTGCTCTGAGTGTGATGCTGTGTGGTTCCGCGCTGTCGCTTGGCGGCTGCGGGTTCGAACCGATGTATGCGTCCGGTCCGGCCAAGGATATGCAATCAGGCGTGATACAGAGCGAACTGGCGCAGGTGGAGATTGAGAATATTCCTGACCGGGAAGGGCAGTTTCTGCGGAACGCGCTCATTGACCGTTTTTACCGGGACGGACGGCCTGCGAGTCCGCGTTATAAATTGCTGGTCAAGCCGATCCGGGAATCAAAAACCGATCTGGATATCACCAAATCGTCTGATGCTACACGCGGACAGCTCAAGTTAAGCAGTGCCATTGCTTTGGTCGATCTGGCTTCCGGGGAAACGGTTTTGAAGCGGAACCTTGTTTCGATCGGCAGCTATAACATTCTGGGCAGCGAGTTCGCGAACCGCGTGACGGAGCAGAATACCCGCGATAACGCCCTGAACGACCTTGCGCGGCAGATCGAGCTTCAGGTGGGGCTTTACCTTAAACGTTAAGCCGATTTCCAAATATTATTTGACAGAAAAACGTTTACGGGCGTATTTTCTGGACGTGGCCTCAGGGCCGCCGCGGCATTTGAAGGTTCAGCTTGCACCGCGAGATCAAAGCTAAAGCGACCACGGACGTCGTAACCGCCTGTGGTCTTCAAATTTTGAAACCGGGCGGGAAGCAGATTTCAAACATATCCTTCCTCTTCCGGTTTTAAGGAACGGCGCGTTAGCGTTGCGTTTTTATCTGTTTGTGTAAGGAGAAAAACGATGGCGGATGGTTCTTCACAGGAAGGCAGTAAATTGCCCAACCCGGATTTTATCGGCAAGGATCTGATCCTCGGTTTGCAGCAGGCCTATAAGGAGGCGGGGGCGTTAAGCGCCGCGTTTAAAGTGCGGGCCGGTTTATCGGCGTGGTCGCCGGTGACGTCCACCTACATCAGCGATAACGGCGGGTATCCCGATCTGGCGACCGGGGAGATCAAGGTCAATCTGGCCGACGTTCAGGCGATTGTCACCACGCTGAGCGGGCAGACGCCGCCGCAACGGATTTACCACGATATTCCCTCGCAGGACTGGCGGGCGGCTTCGTTCGATCTGGCGCAGCTTTCGCGTTACCGTCTGCGCGGGGCGGGGAATACGTTTTTTGTGAATTGCGCGCCCAGGCTGGAGCAGCGCGGCGTGGAGGGAAACAACAAGGGCGAGAACGTTTATATGGCGATGCTGCCCAACGGGGCGGTCGTGTCCGGTGTCAGCCCGCACAGTTTCGCGTTTTTCCGCGATCTGGTTGAGCAGGGCGATCTGGAAGTCTACAAGGTCAACGTGCAGACCGAGGGCAGCCAGTTCCGTTCCCGCGATTTCTTTCCGTGGTTTTCGGAATTGATGGCCTATCATCTCAGCCAAGCGCATGAGGTGTGGAAGGACGATTTAAGTGTTGCGGACCGCCGGTCGTTTCTGGAGCAGTTCCATTTCATCGACACGCAGGACGTGCTTGAACTCGATCATATTCCCGATCTCAGCAAGCGTCCGGTGGTGGCGCGGGCGGATACGCACGGCAATCTCAAGCTCAGCATCGCTGTGAGCGATGCCCAGCCGGAATGGTTCGGAAGGCCGCTGAAGGTCAGTATCCACGGGCACGAGTATATCGCGGAAATCCGTGAGCATATGTTCGATGCGCAATCCGGGCATCACGGGATCGCGCCGGGATCGTCCGGGCATTTCGCGGACTCGGCCAAGGACGACCCGCGGTTCCTTGAACTCGCGATCATCGGGAAGCCGCTGCGCGAGGAGCTGGGCATAACGCCGCAGAATCTCAAGGAAGGGGTTTATATCGAGATCGCGCCGATCGAGCCGTTGTCCGGGCTTCATGCCGGGCTGGATCAGGCGGGTGCAGATGCGCGGGATGTGAGCGCGGGTTAGAGTTTGCGGTTGTTCGTGTCGTTTTGTAATATTTATTGCGAAGCGAGGATATTGAATGACTAGGTTGCTTAACACTCCCCTTATATTTATGGCTCTTTTCTCTCTTTGTTTCCTGACCGCGTGTCAAGAGGATAAAGATCTCTTGATTGTCGGCGAACAAGCCGGGAGACCCATATTTTGTGTCTCGTCGTTCTTAGGGAAATGTAGCGACCGAGGAGATTGGCTCGATGGGATAATAGTCAACAAGGTAGATATGAGAGGGCAGAAGCTGGAACAAGTGTGGGCCATTAACTGCGAACAGCAGAGCGACAACAACTGTGTACTAGATCGGCTTGTGTACGGCACTGTTCCGCGAGGGTGGAGGGAACGACAGCCTGCTGAGCCTCTGTCCAAGAATACCTACTATTCGTTCAATGCGTTTTTTTTCTTTTATCGCGATAGCAACGGGGATTACTCTGTTGTTTCGGGAAAGCAGTTCTATCGCAAAGAGAATAAAGAGTGAAACGTGTATTTGTGCTGATCTGTATTTCCTTGGGCAGAGCATGAAGATACCAAATTTTCTTTCCCTCATTTCCTGTAACTTTCCCGGTTTGGCAATGGAATGGCTTGGGGGTATACTTGCTTTCCCAAACGAGAGGGTCGTTTTTTCATGTCTGATGTCAATGCCGGGGATTCGCGGCTGATTACCGATCCGGCGGATGTTTATTCCCTGTACACCGGTGTGGGGGAGGACGCCAAGGCCGGGGTCGAGGTCGAACTGGCGTTTTTTGATCAGGGTACGCAGAAGCCGATCGGCGTTGCGCAAAATACACTGCTGAAAGACAGGGCGCACGCGCTTCACGGGCAGGGCGTGTGGGTGCATAACGAGCCGACCAGTGAGACGGTGGAAGTGAGTTCGATTGCCGCGGGTCTGGACGATCTACGGTCCGTCATGGACGATCTGGACGCGAAGTTCGAAACGGTCAGGAGGGTCGCGCGGGAGAACGGGTTCAAGCGTTCGTATTTTCAGGATTTACCGGAGCAGACCGCCGACGATCTGCTTTCGCGCATCGTGAACGTGGAACGGTATCATGCGTTCTTCAAGCCCTATCGCAGCGATATGCGCGGGTTCGCGGAGTATTTCTCCGTGTGTAAATCCAATCAGGTGTCGGTGAGTTATTCTTCGCCCGATCATATGCTCGCAAATGTGCGGCGGCTTTACCTGCTGGCGCCGTTTTTGTTTTTACTGACGGATAACAGCACAGGTTTTTCGCAGGGGCAGGTTTTTACCGGGCATAACGGGATGGCGCTCCGGCACAAGGGGTTGAAGGAAGGGCGCGGGGGCGTTCCACCCTATGTGCTGACGGCGCGGAGCGGGGAGGAGTATCTCGCTTCGCATATCGCGCACGTCATGAATAACCCGCTTTACGTTTATTACGATGCAGAGGGGAAAATCGTGCGCGTTCCCGCGGGAGAGTGGACGAGTTTTAACGCGCTCAAGGAACAGGGATTAAATACGGCGACGAATTATTTCTTCGCGCAGACGGTTTTGTGGCCGGATGTGAAGATCGCAGCGCTGCGCACTTCGGAGGATGAGGTGTTCGCTCACCGCTATGAGGCGCGGATGTTCGGGGTGGGGCTGCATCAGCATCAGACGGCGCTGCTGATCGTGGGGGCGCTGGCGCAGGATTCACTTCTTGGGCAGAAGGTGGATGATCTGCTGAGCGCGTTCGGGTTTGATCCCGCACATCCGAAAGCGGCTCGTGAGTTGCTGGACAAGGCGTATCAAGCAGCGCGAAATCATGACGGGAAATTTTTCGATATTCCTTACGGGACCGGGACGATGCAGAGTTTTGCGAAGAAGTTCGCGGATATTATAGAGTCTGCACTGGATGCGATGGGGTTCGCGCAAGAGATGATTCCTCTCCTGACGATCTGCCGGAGCGGGTGTACGGATGGAAAGGTGAACCGTATTTTGTTTCCTGCGCTTTCGGATATTCTCGATTACCAGAAATTTTACGATCCTGACGTATTCAGGGATCCGAATATCTGCGGAAAAATCCTTTTTGAAAAAGATCTTTCGCGCATGGGAGAAGGATCGGGCGCCGCTACGTGTTGCGCTTGACGAATCCCTGCATTCGCTTAGCATAAGGACTCATGAAGCTTTCTTACCGACAAATCGAGCCTTTCGTGGCGAAGCCGGACCCTGCGGCGCGGGTTATCCTGATTTACGGGCCGGATGCCGGGCTTGTCCGTGAGCGGGCGGCGATAATCGGAAAGAGCGTTGTGGCCGATTTGAACGATCCTTTTAACGTCGCATCGCTCAGCGCGGAACAGATTGTCGACGACCCTACGCGGCTGGTTGATGAAGCGAGCGCCATGTCGATGATGGGCGGGGACCGTTTGATCAGGGTCGACGATGCGAGCGACAGAATTGTTACGTTCGTAAAAACGTATCTGGAAAATCCTTCTCAGCATTCTCTGGTCCTTCTGGTTTCCGGCGAGCTAGGTCCCAAATCCAAACTGCGGGAATTGTGCGAGAAGAGCAAGGCGGCGGCGGCCGTGCCGTGTTATGTGGACGATGCGCAGGATCTTGGACGGCTGATCCGGCACAGTTTGCGCGATGAAGGGTACAGCATTGAATCGGATGCGGTTTCATGGCTTGCGGAAAATATTTCGGGTGACCGGGCGAAGGTGCGCAGCGAGCTTGAGAAACTCGTCATTTATAAAGGGGATGAGAAAGCGCCGATTACGCTTACTGATGCCACGGCTGCGTGCGGCGCTGCGGGGGCGCAATCCTTCGACGATCTTGTATACAGCGTGGCCGGTCGTAATCCGAGCGCTGCTATGAATGCTTACGAAACTTTGATGGCCGAGGGGATGTCCTTTGTGGCTATTCTTCGGGCCATGCAGAATCATTTTCGCCGTCTGCATCTCGTGAAAGCGGAAATCGCGGCGGGGGCAGGGGTCGACGAGGCGATGAAAAAAATCCATCCGCCCGTATTTTTTAAAGTCGCCCCCGCTTTTCGAGAGCAGCTTCAGAGCTGGCCGCTGGGGTCGCTGGACCGGATTCTATTGAAGCTTATGGAACTCGAAGCGCAGTGCAAAACCACGGGCATGCCGACGGAAACGCTCTGCGCACAGGCCATTCTGGGTATCAGCAAGATGCGTTGACATACTCAGGGCCGAATTCTGGCCTGATTCTTGAATGTCTGTTTTCAAAATCGTTTTTGAACGTCTGGTGTTCGAGGTGTGTGTTGCCCGCGCGTTTCCTGTGGGCGGAGGAGAATTTACGATGATCAGAAAGAAGCCCAGCGCCGACGAGGTTGACGGCGTAATCGGCGAAAATTTGCGGCGGTACCGAACGATGCGCGGAATGACGCAGGCGGAACTGGCGCAGAAGATGGGGATTACCTTTCAACAGGTTCAGAAATACGAGCGCGGGTATAACCGGCTGAGCGCCTCGCGGTTGTTCCGCGCTTCTCAGATACTTGAAACCGATCCGACCTGCCTGTTCGAGGGGATGGCGCCGGGCAAGCGCAAAACCCTGATCCGCAAGACGAAGGAGCAGGACGAGCCTTATGATAAGGTCGATCTGCACATCGTGAAAATCCTGCGGTCTATTGAAAATCCCGAGGTGAAGAAAAAGGCGCTGGCCCTGCTCAAGAGCATTGCAAAATCTTGATGGGCGGGACAGACTCGGTATTGTTTCAATAATCCGGGTAATAAAAGTGGCCAAAGCTCAAAAATCATATGTCTGTCAGGCGTGCGGTGCGGTTTCAACGCGCTGGGCGGGGAAGTGCGATGCCTGTCAGGAGTGGAACACGATCACCGAGGAGGCGGCTGCGGCTTCCGTTCCAAAGGGGCTGAGCGGTTCGAAGAAGGGGCGGGTTATTGATTTTGTCGATCTGCGGGCGAGCGAGCAGACCGATTATGCGCGGCTTGTCACGAAGATCGGGGAGTTCGACCGGGTGACGGGCGGGGGGCTGGTTCCCGGTTCGGCGCTTCTGATCGGAGGCGATCCGGGGATCGGGAAATCGACGCTGCTGCTTCAGGCGGTCTGTGCGCTCAGTCGTCACGGCGTGCCGTGCGTTTATATTTCCGGCGAGGAAGCGCCCGAGCAGATCCGTATGCGTGCGGAGAGGTTGGGGCTTGCAGATGCGCCGGTCAAGCTGGCGGCAGCCACGAATGTCCGGGATATTATCGAGTCCGTGCGCGGGGCGGAGGTTCTGCCCAAGGTCCTGATTATCGATTCCATACAGACGATGTATATCGACAACATCGACAGCGCGCCGGGGACGGTGACGCAGGTGCGGACCTGCGCGCAGGAGATTATCCGGCTGGCCAAGAGCCGGAACATCACCGTTCTTTTCGTCGGGCATGTGACGAAGGAGGGGCAGATCGCGGGGCCGCGCGTTCTGGAGCATCTGGTGGATTGCGTCCTCTATTTCGAGGGGGACCGTGGGCACCAGTTCCGCATCCTGCGGGCGGTTAAGAACCGCTTCGGGCCGACGAACGAGATCGGCGTATTCGAGATGGCTCGGGAGGGGTTGATCGAAGTAAAAAACCCGTCGGAGCTTTTCCTCGCGCAGCGCAGCGAGGATGCGGCGGGCAGCGCCGTTATGGCCGCGCTGGAGGGGACGCGGCCCCTGCTGGTGGAGGTGCAGGCGCTGGTGGCGCGATCCAACCTCGCGGCGCCGAGGCGGGCCGTGCTGGGGTGGGATCAGAACAGGCTGGCCATGATCGTGGCGGTGCTTGAGACCCGCTGCGGGATATCGTTGTCGGGGCACGATATTTTCCTGAATATCGCCGGGGGGATCCGGATTGCCGAGCCGGCGGCGGATGTGGCGGTTGCGGCGGCGTTGGTGAGCGCATTAAAAGACGAAGCATTGCCCGCGGATACTGTCTTTTTCGGGGAGATCGGACTGGCCGGAGAGGTGCGCCCGGTGACGCAGGCGGATGTCCGGCTGAAAGAGTCCGAGAAGTTAGGTTTCAAGCGGGCGGTCGTGCCGAAGCCGGGCAAGAAGAGCGATAAAGGCAGGGACGGGACGATTACGCTGCGTACACTTAACCATGTGCGCGAGCTGGCGGATATCCTCGGGCTTTAATGATTGCTCACCGCACTTTGGCTGAAATCTGTGAAAAAATCATAAAGTAAATATGCTTTTCCGTCCGGATAGCTAACCATGACTGTGCCCTCTTTAACTTTATAGAAACCGAAAACAAATTATCAAATATAGAGTTGTTTACAAAAACGCATGTAACGTCATTTTTAGTTTCTCGGGCCCAATATCAGGAAGAATTATTGCAGTCTGAGGTCTCACTATATTCTGTGCATTTTCAGAAGCAGTCATATCCAGCCGGATACGTTGTTTACTAACTGTAAATACATAACCAGGCTGCCCTGGAATGTAATCCCCAAGAGATTGAATACTCACCTGTATATAAACTCCGAGCGTTCGTGGAGTTTCCAAGCTGCTGAAAAACGCTTTCCAATCTTCAAGATCTTTAAATTCGTAAACAGTCACGGGCTGGTCCGCACGTCCTAAACATCCCGGCGTGTTGCTGGATACAAGCCGCCCGCCACGTGTTGTATAGCGAGCCACAAGGTTCTCTCTAGCTATATCCCGCAAACTTTCCATGCGGAGCAAAGCCGGCAATTTATCTTGAGCTTCTTTATCTCTCATATATCCGGCTGTCACTTTCACCATCAAACTGACACGATCAACCCCTAAAAACATGGGATTTCCGGGATCGGGCTCCGACTGCGAGATGCAGTAAATCTTATCGCCCTTGCCTTTCGGATGAGAGGGCGGGATTTCATCGTCTGCAAATGCTCCCCCAAAGGCAACCACTAAGGTCACCATCAGGAGAGTGATACAGAGTGAGCCCTTTAAAATTATTCTTGGAGTTGTACGCTTCACAGAAACTTTTCCTTAGCACGCTTTCTACTGCATAAATTGTTCTTAACAAGATTCGTGAGTGAACGCCAAAAAAACGAGTATCTTCAGAAAACCTGCTTTTTTAACGCTCAAAAACACATATACTGCGAAGCTTCATGGTTTTATGGAAATTCTTTTGTTTCAATACCTTAAGGCTTTTCCTGTGTCTTCCGGGCCGTTTTTTTTAATTTCTTGGTTGATTTCGGCAGGGGGCCTGTCTTAAAAGGTCGGGCCACAGTTTTTAACGGGGCATAAATGTCCCCGTTAGATTTGTTTTACAGCCACGAGAACACGAGGAGCGTTATGAGTTTAAATCCCTGGCACGATGTTGAAATCGGCGAAGATGTCCCCGATTTCGTTAATTCCATTATTGAAATTCCCAAGGGCGAGAAGGCGAAATACGAACTGGATAAGGATACCGGCCTTCTCAAGCTGGACCGCGTCCTGTTTTCGTCCGTTTTTTACCCGGCCAATTACGGGTTTATTCCCCGCACTTTGGGGGAGGACCACGACCCGCTGGATATTCTGGTATTATGCCAGATCAATGTCCGGCCGCTGTGTATTGTCCGGGCCAAGGTGATCGGGGTTATGCGGATGATCGACGCCGGCGAGGCGGATGACAAGATCATCGCCGTTGCCGCAGAAGACAAGAGCGTCAATCATATCAACAATATTGAAGAACTGCCTTCTCACTTTAATTCGGAGATCAAGCACTTTTTCGAAGAGTATAAGCGCCTTGAGAAGAAGACGGTTCTGGTCGAGAAATTCCAGAGCCGCGAGATCGCCATGGCGATTATCGCGAAGTCGATCGAGGACTACAATAAAGAGTTTGGCACCAAGTGAGTTCCTGCGTCCTATCACTTACATATAACGGTATGAGGGAATCCTTGCTTCCCTAGAACAGCCGTACTTGAAAAAGCGCACGATCCGTTTAATGTGTTTTTATGGCTTCTAACACTATCCGGGCAGCTCTGTATGGTCTCGTGGGGGGGTGTTTCCTCATGGGGGCCCTGATGGGAGCATATATGCTCGGTCAGGCTAACACCCGTTTACCGCAAGCATTTCAGGAAAAGCCGGACAGTGTTATTTCACCGCAAGCGGACACTCCTTCCCAACCGGAGAGCAGTCAAGCGCCCGCAGAAAATCCTGTAGAAAAGGTGCAAGCCTCTTTACCCGATCAGGCCAACGCCAGTCCTGAGGAGATTTTCGCCAAGGAGTTTGAGACTTTTCTCAATAACTTCCTAAAGGAGCTTTCGAAAGAGATTCGGCAGTATAAAAAAGACCGCAGAATTCTTAAAGAAGCGGTCGATCCTTTCAACCTGATGGGAACGCAAAACGCCGAGCAGAGCTATCGCGTGTTCAAAGAGGAAATTGCGCCCCTTCTTAAGAAGAAATCCGAACGGGTAATGGGTGTTTTCGAGCGCGCAAATACCGTTGTCAAAGCTTTGCTGACAGATAAACCTGAGGACACGCAAAGCGTTCTGATGGCGGAATGGGAAGCGCTTGAGAAAGTTCACATGTCCAAGCTTCTGGATTTTTTCGAGAATGAAGACCGGCTGATCAACGCTCATGAGGAGCTGCTCAAGTTTTACTTCATACATTCAAAGCTCTACACTGTTGACATGGATTCGGGCGAAATCATTTTCAATTCCGAAAAGCACCGGGAAAAAGAAAAAGCCATTTTGGATAAAATCAATAAGATCAAGCAGGATTTCAAAAAGTCCGGCATATGACCGGGCTTTCATCAGAAAACTTTTTCTCCGGGGTCAGTTTTGCGCGTTCTTGTCATAGCTAATCCAAAGGCCGGTCAGGGTTTGCGTATCCCCGCTTTTTTGCGCAGACTGTTGCGTGTTCCGGTGCGAGAGGAGTTTTCGTTAAAAGATGCGCGAGTGCGTATTGAAAATTTTTTTCATTCTGTATCTATGCCTATGGAATGGGCGGAAACTCAGTATGCCGGGCATGGGCGCGAACTTGCCAAGGATGCGGTCAGTCGCGGAGTCAATGTCGTTATCGCAGTCGGCGGAGACGGCACTGTCAATGAAATCATTAACGGGTTGGCCGGCAGCCAGACTGCTTTGGGCATTATTCCTGCGGGAACGGCGAATGTCTTGTCCGGGGAGCTGGGGCTGCCCGGCGATATCGGGCGGGCCTGCAAAATAATTGCAGAAGGGAATACACGCACTATTGACCTGCCCTATGTTAATGAGCGCTATTTTTCAATGATGGCAGGGATAGGATTTGACGCTCATGTCGTGCGGCTTGTCGATCGTCGGCTTAAGGGGCGCTGGGGCGTTTTTTCATACTTGATTGTCACTCTGTGCGAATTACCTTTTTACAAGTTCGAGTCCATAGAAGTTATAACGGACGCCGGGGAGCGTTTGCGCGGATGTTATATGTTTGTCCAGAATGCGCAGAGTTACGGGAGCGGGTTTTCTGCCTCGCCGGGATCGAAGTTTGACGATGGCCTTATGGAGTTAATCGTATTTCCCGGTCGCAGTCTTATCACCGTTATTCAATATCTCTTGAGCGCGTCCAAAGACCGGTTTAACGTTGAAAAGCGGGGCGTACGATCACTTCAGATTTCTACGTCACATGATATTCAGATCGACGGGGATTTCTTTGGGAAAGGACCTGCAAACTTTGGAATAAAGCCTGCGGCTCTAAACGTTCTCGTTCCCAGGAAAAGATAGCTCGTTTTTCAGTCCGAACTTAGTAATCGTTGTTATTTTATGTCGCCGGATGTTCCTTCTCCCGATGCCCGGAATACGATCAGTTCGCGGCGTTTGAAGTGTTTGTCTTTTATCATTCTTGTTAATGATTTTTTGAGTTCATCAAGCGTTCGGACTTTCAGTTCTTTTCCATCCGGTGGATCAAAGCTCCATGTCGCCCATATATTTCTAGTCGAGTCATAGGTTAGAAGTTGATAATACCAAGCTGTGGCCACGTTATTTTTATCTATCATTTCGGCTGTGGCTATAAAGGCGGATTCGCCCGGAAGAAGCTCAAATTCAGGCCAGCTTAAAAACCGAACCCGTGAGGAATCAGCGGGGTTTGCTATATCCTGGGCCATGTAAGAATTATCCCAATCCCCCGAGAGGCGTTCGAGCAGAATTTGCTGTCCGTCATTATCAATCCATAAAAGGTTCTGCTGTCCCCCGAACATGACAGTAGCATCATTGTTTTTGATAATGTCCGTGTCGGAGCTGATGACGCAGCCACTTAGAAAGAAAAGGGTCAGGACGAGCAAAATCTTACTTGTATGGCGCAGATTGTAAAACATCATCTCTATCATGGGTCCTTTTCTCTTTGTTTTCTACGAGCCATTCTATTTTCAACATAGATTGTGCCTCTTACGCAATATTTCGATGATTAAGGTCATTTCATCAAGGCGGGGCGGAGAAAAAGGCGTAAGCATACCTTGGAACGGACGAGCATATCCTTCTTCAATCAATTTTTCCTGAAAGCGCCGAAGACGTTTACTTCCTCCCGGGAGATCATAAATGTAAACAGGCTTTCCAGTAAAGCATGCCTCGGAAAGCATGTTCGCTGAGTCCGATGTTACAATTAAATAGTCCGACCAGGCCAGAATCCCGAAATAGGGGTTTTTGCCTTCGCCGTTCCAGATAAAGGCGTTAGGCCCGGAGAGTTTTTCCGTGATAATTTTTGCGTTTTCCTCGCCTGTTCGCCGTGACGTGGTGAGCAGGATGCTTGCATTTTGAAGCTCTTTTTGCGCATTTGCGATTTTACTGACCAGATCCTTCGCCAGCCCGATTGAAAAAGTCTGCCGCTTTGTCGATCCCCCCACGAGTACTCCAATGCGAGGCGCGGTGTACTTTTCGAAAAGCGGGGCAAACTCCACTCTAGCAGAGACCAGTTTTTCCTCCGTCAGCTTGTGCAGCGAGCCCCGCGTGACCAGAACATTCGGGCCGCGCAGGTTGTCGTGTTCAGGGACTATGACAGTATCGAAAGCTTCCGGGGGCAGGGGAGGGACCTGCAAGTGGATGGCGAGCGTACCCTTATTTTTCTTTTTTATAGCAGCGGCGGCGGGTGCGCTTTTTCGGCCGCAAGAGATCAGGATATCCGGCCAAGGCGGTGAAAGCGAGGTTTGGGGGTCTGCCATTTTTAACGGTTCAGGCCAGATGCGTGCGGGAAGGAATGTCCATGGGGCCGTTGCCTTAACACGTTTTACTACTGGGTTCAGGCCGAGCTTTTCGGCCAGTCCGATGCATTGCCCTTCCATGCCCGCATACCCTTCGGTCAGAACCCAGCACGTTTTTTCAGAGATAAGAGCTGTGTTATCCATGATTTCCTTTTAAATCATGGCTTTGTGTCTGTCACGTCCTTGTCGTGTTTCCCGTTTCAAATCCTTATTGTTCTTTGCTTCAAAGAATGCTGTAATCGCGCCTTGTGCCAATGGAGGCCAGTCTTTTAGTGCTACTGAACATGAGAAAAAAATGACGACGTACAGCTTTGAATATTTTCCACCCAAGACAGAAAAAGCCGCGGAGATGCTTTGGAGCGCTTTTCCGGAACTTGTCAAGCTGAAACCCACTTATATGACGGTAACATATGGCGCGGGCGGGACTACCCGCGACGGCACGATCGAGACGATTTCGCGTATGATGGATAAAACAGATGTCCCGATCGGTTCTCACCTGACATTCATCAATACGACCAAGCAAGCACTATACGAATATGTCGACGGGTTATGGGAGAAGGGGGTCAAGCATATCGTCGCCCTGCGCGGGGATATGCCTGCGGACCTTGAGTGGCCTTTGGATCAGGACGGGGATTACTTTCAATATACGTCAGACTTTGTTGAAGGTCTTGTTAACCGGCATCCTTTCGAGATTTCAGTTGGAGCTTATCCGGAAAAACATCCGGATTCCGGTTCTCTTGAAGACGATATCCGGGCTTTAAAACTGAAGTGCGATGCGGGCGCAACCCGGGCGATCACACAATTTTTCTTTGATAATGACGTTTATTACAGTTTCGTTGAAAAATGCCAAAAGGCCGGAATTACAAAGCCAATCTGTCCCGGTTTGCTGCCGGTCCATGATTTTACCAAGATGCTCTCGTTCGCTGAACGCTGCGATGCAGGCGTGCCGCAGTGGATGCATGAGAAGTTTGCCGGGCTTGAAGATAAACCAGAAGAAGCCCGGAAGGTCGCAACAGAGCTTTTGGTTACGCAGAGCCTTGATCTCAGGGCGAACGGAGTCGACCATATTCATTATTACACCCTGAACAAGTCCGAGATCACGAAAGAGGCTTGTGAAGCCTTAGGTTAGGCTGGTTCGAGGGGTTTTTGACTCTATGATTTGAGAAGGATCAAGGCAGTTTTTAAAGAAACCTGCTAGATTGCCCGAGATTCCCGTTTCTTTGTTATGAAAAACAGGTTATCTTGACTGTAGTTTTTTTTGGGGTGCTTTCGATGGATGATAAAAGACAAATTGCAATTGTAGGGCCGGGAAATATCGGTAAGGCGACCGGGCTGGCGATGATTCAGCACGGGTTGGGCGATGTTGTTTTCTGGGGGCGCGACGAGGACAAGCTTCGCGGCACTAAACTGGAGCTTATGTCCTGCGTGGACGGAGACGAAGATTTCGATGTCTGTGTTTCAACAAATCCAGCGATTATTGCTGGTTCTGATGTTGTCGTTGTCACCTCAGGAAAACCCCGTACGGGGAACATGACACGGGCAGACCTGATCAAGGAAAACGCGCCGATTATCGAAAAGGTCGGGGCGGTTATTGCCCAGCATGCTCCGGACGCGCTGGTCATTCTGGTGACCAACCCGCTTGATGCAATGGTCGAGCTTATGAACCGAACGTCCGGGTTACCGGAAAACAAGATTATCGGTATGGCCGGTATTCTTGACAGCAGGAGATTTCGCGGACTTTTGGCAGAGGAACTCGGTGTACGGCCGCACGAAGTCGAGGGAATCGTGATCGGGCAGCATTCCGATAGCATGGTTCCTCTTTTCAGCAGCGCGACCTTGAGAGGACGACGGCTCGATGATCTCGTCGCCGCTGGAAAAATGAGCCGTGAGAGGCTTGATGGGGTTAAGACAAATGTTGCCAGTACCGGCGCGACGATATTAAGGCTGAACGGCATGACGGCTTATCTTTCTCCGGCGGCTTGCGCAACCGATATCGCTGAGAGCTATCTTACCGGAAAAGCCAGAGAGTTTCCTGCCAGCGTTCGTCCTAGAGGCGTTTACGGTCAGGATGGGGATATCTCTATCGGAGTTCCGGTTATCGTGAACGAGGAAGGGGTGACGCCTTTTGAAATTCCGCTTAGCCCGGATGAGAAGGCTGCATTTGAGCGCTCTGTTGCCGATCAGGTTAAACAAAATCAGGCGCTGGACGAGTTCTTGAGCTGGAGGAGCCTGTCTCTGGAAGATGCGCCGGGTGAGGAGCCTCCTTTCCAGCCAGCATGAGGGGCGCCTTATTCTACGCGCGTTAATCTCGCCGCGTAAAAGCCGTCGATTCCGCCTTCATCCGTCAAGTGGTATGGCAAGCAGCGCAGGTCGCCTTCGTGGGTGATCAGTTCCGAATACTCCCCTATTTCCGCCGGCTGTATCGGAACGCGGTCGAAGTTGGCGTGTCTTGCGAGGAACGCGTTGATCTGGTTTTCCCCTTCGTCCTTTTGCAAGGAGCAGGTGCAGTAAATCAATATCCCACCTATGTCCAGCAGGCTTCCGGCGTGTTCCAGCAGGCGGTGCTGAATCTTAGTTAGGCTATCGAGGTCGCGGGATGTTTTCAGGAACGGCAGATCCGGGTGGCGGCGGATGGTCCCTGTCGCAGTGCAGGGCGCGTCCAGCAGAATTCTCTGAGCCTGTTCGCCGTTTGTCAGGGTCCAGACCGCTGCATCGGCTGCGACGATTTCAATATGATCGAGTAGCCCTAAACGCCTCACATTGTCTTCCAGTTTTTTCAGGCGCTGGGCCGAGCGGTCGAGGGCGGTCACTTTTGCGCCCTGTGCGGCCAGTTGCATGGTTTTTCCACCAGGGGCCGCGCATAAATCCAAAACGTTTTCATTTTCGAGCGGGCCAAATAATCGGGCGGGAAGGGATGAAGCGATATCCTGTATCCACCAGTCTCCTTCCTTGAAGCCCGGAAGGTCGCGAATATTGCTTGCATCCTTGCGGCGCAGTGTTCCCGTTGCGAGTTTTTTGGCTTCCAGCTTTTCAGACCATTTTTCAGAGTCCGCTGGGTTTTTTATCGTTATATCCAGTCGGGCTTCGCTCAAATTGGCTTCGGCAATCCGGGCCGCATCGCGCAAGCCGTAGTCGGCTATCCAGACTTTCAGGAGCCACTCAGGTGTATTCAGGCGGGCATGATCCTGCTTTTCGATCCAGTCCTTTCCGTTTCGGACGAGGCCCCGTAATAGGCCGTTTACAAAACCTTTCTGCCGGTCCATACCGATATGTTCCGCCAGCCGGACGGCCGTATCGACAGCGGCATGGTCGGGGACTTCGGTGAAGAAAATCTGGCATGCGCCCAGACGCAAGATATTTTTCAGAGCAAGAGATTTTAACGAATCGGGGCGTTCCTGCGCTCTGATAATGAGATCGTCGATCTGGCCCAGACGACGCAATGTTGTGGCAACTATCATACGTACGAAAGCGCGGTCTCGTCCCGATAAATTCATAAAACTTTTATTGTTCTCAATAGCATGGTCGAGCATCTGCTTTTGATTCAGGACCAGATCAAGTAAATCAAGGGCGCATAAGCGGGCGGCGAGAATGTCCGTATCCAACACCGCCATTTCGTCAGGGGCTTCAACCCCCTGTTTTCGCTGGTTATCTTTGTTACTTTGGACAGGTATAGTCATTGTATCCTTGCCTTGTTTCGTTTTAGTATCCTGTATGGACAGTGAAAAACCAATACCCGAAGAACCCGATCCGCAAAAAATGTTTAAGCGCCTCCAGCGTATGCAGTTTATGTCGCTGGAACTGCAGGCTAAAATGGAGGATATGGAGGTCGAAGGCGATTCCGGGGACGGCCTGGTGAAGGTTGTGATGAATTGTGCCGGTAAAGTTCTTAACCTTGACATGCATGAGTCCGTTAAAGGATGGGACAACGAGATTGTTGGAAATCTTGTGATGACTGCACTAAACAATGCCATAGATGCAAAGGAAGAGGCTATACGGGTGGAAACGATGAGAATGGCCAAGGAGCGGAATCTGGATGACGACAAATTCGAATAAATTTAAAGAAGATGATACAATCAGCAACGCGGGTTCAAAGGTTTCCAAGGGGGAGGAGGCGCTTGTCCCCGAAATAGGCGGGTTTGCTGATAAGAAACTTCCCGAGCCGACACGTTACGGAGACTGGGAAGTTGGCGGACGGTGCAGCGATTTTTGAGTATGGAGTTCATATGTCGGGGTTCCAAACCATATCCGGTCTTAGAAAGGGCGTTTTTTTTGCGGTCTTAACCGTTTTTTGTTTTGTTTCCTCTTCGGTTATGGCTGCGCAACCGATGTTAATCGAGTTTTTCGGTACTTCTTATAAGTGCAGCGCGGACAGAACAGCGGAGCGGCAAGTAGAGGAGCTGCTGAAAGCCTACCCCAACGCTTCGTTTTTGAATTGCCGTCTTGAAAATGCGCCGACCATCCCTCACAAGGAGGCTTTTGCGCGCTCCTTCTGTAATTCTGCACGGATAGGTTATTTTCAGGAAATGCGACTATTCGGCATGGCGACGCCCATGATTGTCGTGAACGGGCGCTATGAAGCCTATAACAACGAAATCGAAGCCGCGATCAAGGTTGCGCTCTCACTCGATCAGATCAAGCCGATTGAAGTCATGTTGGCCGAAGGCGGGTTGAATATTTCAGTTCCTGCCGCAGAAGGCGTTAAGGGACAGCTTTACCTGTATACCTATGCCAACTTTGAAAAAGAGGCGCTTGCCTTGGAAGACGGTACAGTTGTTGTCGAGTCTAAAGACGGCGCTTCTGTCAGTGACGGTGTGTTCATGAATTCCAAGCCTTTTCGACCCGTTGTCAGGAGGGAAGAAGTGGCTTACTGGGACGGCAGCGCTTTACAGCTGACCTACCCTCTTAAAGCGGATGCATTCCCCGATTATGAGGGGGCAAGTCTGGGGTATGTCGCAGTGATCCATGAAGGGGGGTTGTCCAGCCCGGTTGTTGCTGTTGGCGAGCTTCCAGCGGCTCCTGTTTATTCTTCAGAATCCGGGGAAACGCCGGGCCTGCCCTATACCGAGCCGGTTTTGCCTTTCAAGGTTGTTCCTGAAGCTCCGCCGGCACCTCCGCGTTAAGCCGCTTTTTTCAGGTCAATGATCAAGGGAACGTGGTCGCTGCATTTTTCCCAGTTGCGGGCTTCGCGGACTATCGAGTGTTTTTTCAGGCGGTTCTTCAAGGGCGGCGTCACCCATATGTGATCAAGGCGGCGGCCGCGGTTTGATTTCTGCCAGTCCCGGTTGCGGTATGACCACCACGTGTAGCACTTTTCTTCCTCCGGGACGAAGTGACGGCTTGTATCCGTCCAGTCCAGGGACTTTCTCATCTTTTCGAGCTTTTCGACCTCGATGGGGGTATGGGAGACAACTTTCAGAAGTTGTTTGTGCGACCAGACGTCATGTTCATAAGGGGCGATGTTAAAATCGCCAAGCGCAACTAAAGGCTGGTCTGAGGTATAGCGATCCTTGAACCAGTTTCCTATTTCGTCGACGAAATCAAGTTTATGAGCAAACTTGTCATTTACTTCCGGATCCGGCTCGTCTCCCCCGGCAGGGATGTAGAGGTTGTGTAACTCAAAGTCCTTAAAGTTTACGGAGATATGACGGCAGTCTTCCCTGCCGACCCGGTTGTGAATTTCGGGGTTCTCAAAGGGGAAGCGTGAGAGAATCGCTACACCGTTGTAGCTTTTCATTCCGCTGAAATGAATGTGTTCGTAGCCTGCGGAGCGGATATCATCCACGGGGAAATTTTCGTCGGGGCATTTCGTTTCCTGAAGACATACGATGTCCGGCTGTTGCTCTTCAAACAGCCTGAGCAACAAGCCGATCCGTAATCTTACCGAGTTAATGTTCCAAGTCAGTAAGCGCATGCCGAAGTCAGAACGGCAGATTAATATCTGAAGGCAGGCCCATGCTTTCCATCATGCTGCGCGTTTCCGTTTTTATTTTTTCATCTTTGGCGGCAGTAGCGTTGTTAACAGCAGCCACAATTAAGTCTTCAAGCGTTTCCTTGTCGGAAGACATCAAGGAAGTATCGACTTTTACACTGACTACGCGACCGGCACAGGTCATTGTTACCTTGACCATTCCTCCGCCGCTTTCACCGTGAACCTCTACTTCGCCGAGCTTTTCCTGCATTTGCTGGATCTTCTGCTGCATTTCCTGTGCTTGCTGCATCATTTGCTGAAAATTCATCATCCTGTATTTTTCCTTGTTTTTTGGTCTTCGTGTCCGGGCGGCGTATTATCCTGTTCATTTTCCGATTTTTCAATCCTGATGATTTCCGCATCGGGAAAAGTTTCCATGATTTCAGCAACGACAGGATGTTTCAGAGCGGCCTCTATTTCCTTGCGGATTTCGCTTTCCCGCTGCTGGGCGAGGGTGGGGTTCCCCGATTTCGATGAGAGGGTAATCAACCAGCGTTGGCCTGTGATCTCATTTAAAACTTTTCCAAGATTTTGCGCGAGTTTGTTGGAAGCCTCTTGTTTCAAGCGCAATTCCAAATGGCTGACCGGATTTTCCCCTTCGGTATTCTGTTCTATTTTTACTAGGTGCGCGTATTGATATATTTCTCCGGCGATCAAGGCTTCGCGGTTTTTTTCAAGAAGCCTGACGATGTCCAGCAGGGACGTCAGTCGTTGCTCGTGCGCGGCCGGTATGTCATTTTTTTTTTGTATTTCAGGCTCTACGCTTAGTGCCAGTTCACGCTCGGTTGTCGGCCGGGCGTCGTGATCCTTTTTTATTGTTTGCTCAGGTTCGGAGTTTTCAAGCTTGCGGATGAGGTCCGCCGGGTCCGGCAGGTTCGCGGTATATGAGAGGCGGATCAAAACCATTTCGGCGGCGGCTTGCGGGTTCGGGGCTTCCTGCACTTCCGTTATGCCTTTAAGCAAAATTTGCCATGCCTTTCCAAGCGCAGGCATCGAAAGTCGACCCGAAAGGGATTTCACGCGTTCAAGCATTTGCCCTGAAAGCGTTTTCGTGGTTTTTCCTACATCCGGTACGGCGCGGAATTTTGTCAGCAGGTGCGTGAGTTCGAGCAGGTCCTGCATAAGGATGAGAGGAGAGCCGCCCTTTTTGTAAATATCGTCCATAATCGAGAGCGCTTCAGGCAGTTTTGCCGTCAGGATATTTTCAAGCAGGTCGAGCGTGAGCATCCGGTCTGTCAAGCCCAGCATTTCCTGAATTATGCTGGCGGTCAAGGTTTCGCCGGAGAGGGCGATGGCCTGATCGAGCAGGCTGAGACCATCGCGTACAGATCCATCCGCCGCACGAGCGATCATTTCTATGGCGGCGTCTTCTGTCCTGATGTTTTCCTTTTCACAGATGGATTTGTAATGCTCACAAAGCGTTGTGAACTCCACGCGGCGGAGATCAAAACGCTGGCAGCGGGAGAGGACAGTTACAGGAACCTTGCGAATTTCTGTTGTCGCGAAGATGAATTTTACGTGTTCGGGCGGTTCTTCGAGCGTTTTCAGAAGGGCGTTGAAGGCCGAGGTGGAGAGCATGTGCACCTCGTCGATGATGTAGACCTTGTACCGCGCTTCGACCGGAGCATAGCGCACGCCATCCAGAATATCACGCATATTGTCTACACCCGTGTGGCTTGCCGCGTCCATTTCGATCACATCCGGGTGGCGGTCTTCGGTGATCGCCCGGCAGAGCGGGCAATCATCAGTCGGGCCGGTCGTCGGACCAGAAGTTCCGTCCGGTCCTTTGTAGTTGAGAGCCTTGGCGATGATACGCGCCGTTGTGGTTTTTCCCACGCCGCGCACGCCCGTAAGCATAAAGGCATGGGCAATGCGGCCCGAGGTGATCGCGTTCTTAAGGGTTCGGACGAGGGCATCCTGTCCGATCAATTCGTCAAAATTACGCGGGCGGTACTTGCGCGCGAGAACGCGATACTCTTTGGCCTTAGCTGAGGTCATATATGCTTTTTAAAGCGATTCAGGGGGCGCTGCAACTGTTTATGGGGCGGCGTAAAGGACTAGAGGAAAGTGGAAGGTTGCACGACCCGAAAAACTCGACGCTGGCTGCTTCCTTTCGGACCTGACCGGATACGAACAAGCATCCGCCCGGCAACCTTCCGGTTATGGGTATAGCGGGTTGGGGCCGGGTTTTCAAGTTTTCATTGAATTTGAGCCGGGTTTTGTGTAGTTCATAGCCTATTCAGCGCTGTGCCGTTGTAGCTCAGGGGTAGAGCAACGCATTCGTAATGCGTGGGTCGGGAGTTCAAATCTCCCCAACGGCACCATTCTATTTTTTCTTCCTCTCTTTTATCTTTGTCCAGAATTTGTGTCTTTTCTTCGCGAATGATATTTGTTTTTAACACGTATATACTTCATTAAAGCGTTATATTCTCTCATTGATTTTTGCAGGGGTTTTCAGATGAAAAATATTCTAGCCGTTGTTTTGCTGTCCTTTTGCTGTGTCTTTTCGCAACCTGTCTTTGCCGATACCAAGAAGTCCGTTGCCGAGATCGAAAAAGAGCAGCTTGAACTCAGGATCCGGTATCTTTGCGAGCGTACGGAAAAACTTGAGGACCGGGTCAGGAAGGAAAATAAAACCAATCACGCCCAAAGCGCGAAAAGAGTGGATCGCGAATATCTTTCAAAGTTGAAAAAAGTCGCGAGACGCGGGGATGTCAATCTTTGGGACCTTGTTTACATGGATTATATGAACAAACGGTCCAAGGCTTTGGAGAAAGACAAGAAGACATACGAGCAGAAGGAAGCCGAAAAAAGGAAGAACCCTTGGTACAATCCTTCCGGGCTTAACGAGTAAGGGCGGTTTTACGTCTTTCTTCGTTCCTGAAATTGTTTCAACATAGGTTCTGTATTTTTTATCTTGAGGGGGAGCCGCATGTTGAGATGGTGTCTGGTTATTGTTTTCTTTACGGCCCTTACGACGCCTGCCTTTGCAGACAAGGCGGAGGTGGATTTCCGCAAGTTCAATGGGCAGGATGCCTATGCGTGGCTTGCCGAGCATGATTTCATTCTTGAGCGCAGCGCGAATAACCGCAAGAAGACCCGCATTTCCTTTACGGATCAGGGCTTGACGATCGAGGCACTTAAATCCGCGCAGTCGATAATCGCGCTCAAGAAAGGCAGGCTGACCGGGGATGAGACGGTTGAGATCGTCTGGGGCGTGAATAAATTTCCCGCAGGGGCATCCTATCAGAAAGGGCGGCGGAACGAGGCCATCATGTTCTACGCCTTTTTCGGCAAAGAGATGGTCGACAGCGGGTCTGCGATTATTCCAGACAGCCCTTATTTTATCGCTTTGCATCTGTGCGAGAACGATCCGGTCGGCGTGCCGCTTATGGGGCGATATTATCACAAGGGCGGGCGGTTTATCTGCGCCGCGCATCCGAAGCCGGGGGAGGTGGTGACTACGCGGCTTGATCTCAAGAAGACGTTCAAGGACATTTTCGGGTTTCAGGCGCCTGCGCTTTCCGGGATCGCGTTCGAATTTGATACCACCAAACCGCAGGATGACGGGACGTCTTCGGGGTTTGTGCAGAGCCTGAAATTTCCGAAGGCGACCTATATCCGCGAAGATTAGTTTAGTTTTTAACAAGGATCTGAAGTCATGAATGACCGCGAGTTTTGGGATAAGCGTTTTGGCGCGGAGGGTTACGCTTACGGAACCGAAGCGAACGCATTTCTGAAAGAGTCCGTACCGTTTATTTCCGAATCCGGGCGTGTTCTCTGCATCGCGGAGGGGGAGGGGCGGAACGCTGTTTTTCTGGCCAAGAGCGGTTTCGAAGTATTTGCGGTCGATCTTTCCGGGGAAGGGCAAAAAAAGGCTGAAAAGCTTGCATCTGAAGCGGGTGTGTTAGTTTTCTATACGGTTTGCGATCTGGATGATTACGATTTTGGCGAGGAGAAATGGGATGCGATCGTTTCTATCTTCGGGTATGTCGGACCGAACGAGGAGACCCGAAAAATCGTTTACCGGCGCATTCGGAAGGGTTTGAAGCCCGGCGGCGTTTTTATTGTGGAGGCTTATCACCCGCGCCAACTTGAATACGGGACGGGTGGCCCTAAGGACGTTGATTTTCTTCTTAGTTTTGAAGAATTTAAAAAATCTTTTGAGGTTTCCGGTTTCCTGCATGGCGAGGAGATGGAGCGCGAGGTGCTGGAGGGTGCTTTTCATACCGGGGTATCCTATGTTACGCAGGTCATCTGGAAGAAGGCTTAAGGCGGTTTTTAGCGTTTTTCCTTGTTTCCAAGCAAAAATCAAAAATATTCATTATTTTCTGGACGTTTAGTAGAGCGTTTGTTATATCCCGCGCCTTAAAAACAATTAACGGGTATTGGCAAATTTAAGGACTAATATTCCTTCTGCCGTGTTTTACCCTATGGGGTTGTTGCGTTGAGAGAAGATTGGACAGAGACGAATAAAAGCTCTCTCCTGGTTGGAGGTAAGCCCTTTGACGCCGCGGCTGCATCCGATGACGAGATTCTGGTTGCTATGAAGCTTCTTCCCGGCGGTCTTTCGGAGCGCACGGGCCTCTTTACAGACGGGCGTTATAATCCTGTTCCTCCGGCTTCCGAACACGAGTTCGCCGCCTACGATCGCTATAATGATTACAGCGAGACAGGAAGTTCAGAATCTTTGCAGGAGGCAATCCGTTATTACATTCAGGCGGCGGAAGCTTATGTTGCTCAGGGGTTGGAAAAGCCGGCGGCGAACATGTACTCTCTGGCTGCACAAGGTTACATGGAACTTTCGGATAATCCGGTGATTGAGGGGCGTCCGGCAAGCGAACACGCCGTTTCGTATTTTGATCAAGCCATCTTTTTTCACGACAAGCAGGGTCACGAGGATTTTTCATACCGCGACCGGGATAAACGTTATAACGCAGTTGCTGAAACAGTGCTTTTTTACCGCCTTGCCTCGGGGCAAGGGCTGGTTCCCGATGATACCGCGAACGAATGCGCAGAGCGTTTTTATGAGCGGCTTGGGCCTGAATCCGAAGCTCTTTCCCAGAGTTCTCAAAGAATGCAAGGCGAGTTTGATCCTGAAGCCTTGAGGGTGGAGCAAAAGGAAATCGGTTTTTCCTGCGGTCAGAAGCTGGGGACGGACAATGTGGGGCAGTGTGTAGCGCTATTGGTAAAGAGCAGCTCGCCGGCGGGAGGAGGGCTTGAGCATTCCGTGGTTGCTGTGGCCCATATAGATTTCGAGACGGATCCGTCCTCAATCCGGACGATTTTTGATAGTTTGCCACCGGGGAAAAAACAGGTTCGTCTCCTTGGGGCGCGGTTCGAGCAGGATCCAGTTTCTCAGAAGAATTTATGTAATGTTGTCCGTGCGCTAAACCCGTACGAGGCCGATGTTATTTCAGCGGATATCCATCAGGGCAATGACGGTCCGAGCAGTTTTGTCGTCTTGCCCGCTGATTTTATCATTCGGGAGGCCGTCGCGGCAGCCGGGAACAAAACGCCCTATGCGTCCTGTGCCTATTCTTTGATAACCGAGGATGCGCTTTATCCTCTTCGAGTGGCGTTTGATACACGCACCGGCTCTGTCGATCGTTCGCCGCTGTTTCTGGATGCGTATATGGTGGGCGTCATTAACGAACACTATGCCGGAAGGGATGCTGTGGAACTGTATAAAGCTTTCCGCGATTTCGGGTTTTACGATATCGGTCTATCGTCATTCTATATGAGAGAACTTCTAGACGAGTATAAAGCAGCTTGGGACGCTGTGGATGTTTATGCGCGTGTCCGGCTCCCCGAGGAATTGTATAATCGTCTTGGGGAGTTTCCGGTCTATCTAGGCGATAACGCCGAACATCATAATCAGGCTTTGGTCGATAGGGCCGCCGATCTCTATCAGGCAATGCCTGTCGGCGGGGAATTCGATTTTTGTCTCCTTGAGCAAGAAGCGGTCGGTCTTGGGTTTGAGGATATGAGCGCTCATAAGCTGGAAGTGTGATTAATCCTAGCTTTCTGGGAATATCCTGGTCATATGTTGACGTCATCTTTTACGGGCATTCCAGACATAGGCCGCCTTCTTTTTGTTTTGATATAAATCAAAAAGTACGGCGATGCTTTGTGTCACCGTTAAGGCCTGTTTTGATTTATTCATTTACGTTGAGGGCCATATTGTGAGTGTAAATAACCGGGATGAGGATCACGAGCTGTTTGAGCGTTATCTACATATCTGTAATCAGGCTTTATGCCTGAATGCCGACAGGTTTCCTTTTAAACAGATTCTTGAGGCTGCGGGGGGGCATCCGGCAGGTGGAAAGCCTGTTGAGGTCTTGATTGTCAATGATCAGCCGGAGGAAGGGATTTGCATCCGTTACAATCACGAGCAACGTGTTGTTCAATCGGAAGAACGACACGAGCCTACGCTTCCAAAGCGAAAATGGAAAATTACGCGGAGTTATCTTCTTGAAGTAATCCGTAACTCAGGGGAATACATCAATAACCCGGCCAAAATCGACTGGGAATGGCTTTACGCTTTAGGCGAAGCGGATCAGTTGCAACAGGATGAGCAATTCAGATCCTGACAGGGGAAGTCGCTGGTGCAGGCGCTGCAAGCGTAGGCGATCAACGCTTCCAGATCGTGGATTTCAATCGTCGCGCCTTTAACGGTTATGTTCGTATGCTCCTTGAGCTTTGTGAGCGCACGCGAGAAGGTTTCCGGCTGCATGCCCAAGCGGGCCGCTATGAGCGTCTTATCATAGGGAAGGTTTATCGTTACCGGGACGGCCTTTACTCTAAGGTTCGGGTCTGTGTGCGCCGGTGTCAGTCTCAGGATGAAGCATCCTATTCTCTGCGGCGCATTCTGAAGAGAGCGGTGTTCAATTTCAAGGTCCTGCTGTTTCCTGTACCGCGCCATGGATTTGAGCATGGACAGCGCGAAATCCGGTCTGTCCTGAATGAGAATATTGAGTTTTTTGAGCGAGAGGGAGATCATGTCCACAGGTTCGATGATTTCCGCACTGTAAGGGTAGGTGTTGTGTTCAAAGACCGCCGTTTCGCCGAAAATATGGCCTCGCGGGAGGATGTCTATGATTGCCTGAGAACCGTCCAGAGTTTCCCGGTAGAGCTTTACCCAACCACGCCTAATAATATAGTAGCGATGCGCGTCCTCTCCATAGATGAAGGCGATGTACCCCTTATTGTGCCGTTCGATGCTATAACCTTCCATCACAGCGTCAAGACAGGCTTCGTCACATGCCGAAAAAAGGGGCAGTGATTTTAGATATCCCCTAATGTCTGGGGAAAAATCAGCTGTTTGTACAATCTGTTGTCTCATTTGCCTATAAATACATGGCAAGGTTGATAAAGGTCAAGGCGAAGCGTGCTTTTCAGACTCAAAATCCCGTCCGGGATAAAAGTTTTATCGGGAATCGTTTTTGTGTTCGGCGATTGTTTTCATTTTCTGACAACATCTTACGGGCTGGCTTGGAGCCTTTTCTTGGCCGGGCTTGCGGGCGGGGTTTCCCATTGCCTGATAATGTGCGGTCCTTTCGTCGTCGCTCAGGCAGGAGGAATACAGCCGGGGCGGGGGCATTTTCTACGCTCCCTTATCCTTCCGTATCATCTGGGGCGCCTGACGACTTATGTCCTGCTGGCGGTTGTTTTTAATGCATTTCTTAATCTGGCCTTTCTTTTTCAGCCGTCCCGCGCGTTGCTGGTTGCGCCGATGCTTGTTACTGCTGCCGCGATCTTCATCATTACGGCTTTTCCCAAACTGGGGGAGATTTTTCCGTGGGTGGTGCGGCTACGGCTTCCGATCCCAAGTCGTTTTCTATCGCGATTTTATCGGCCTCTTCTTTCAGAAAAGCGTCCGACCCGGCGTTTTGTTCTGGGGGTCTTGCTTGGTTTTATGCCTTGCGGTCTTGTCGTTTCTGCGCTCATGGCAGCGGCGACGGCTCAGGATGTCTGGTCGGCGGCGTTGGCGATGGCGGCGTTTTCTTTCGGTACGATGCCCGCTTTATTCGCGCTTGGGTTTGGAGGCGGTTTTTTGAACCGCGCAGTTTTGCCGGGAGGTTATTCCGTACGGCAGGGGTTTATGGTTTTAAGCGCGCTTTGGCTTTTTTTTCTGGCCGGCGCCTTGGTTCTTTAGAGAAGAAGGAAGATCAGTATGACGACGACAGTTGCAGATACTCATCAGGAATATAATTACGAGGTCGTGAGGCTGTTCACGATCGCCACGGTGTTCTGGGGCCTTGCCGGGTTCGTGGTCGGGTTGCTGATTGCCCTACAGCTGGCATTTCCGGACCTGAATATCGAGCCGTATCTTAATTTCGGGCGGCTCCGTCCTCTGCATACTTCAGCCGTTATCTTTGCTTTTGGCGGGAATGCGTTGTTCGCCACCAGTTATTTCGTGGTCCAGCGAACGTGCCAAGTGAGGCTGTGGAGCGATGGCCTCGCGTTTTTCACCTTCTGGGGGTATCAGCTTGTCATCGTGATGGCCGGGGTCGGTTATCTCTTCGGCGTCACCCAAGGCAAGGAGTATGCAGAGCCGGAATGGTATGTCGATATCTGGTTGACGATTGTCTGGGTCGCTTACCTTCTTGTGTTTCTCGGTACTGTCATGAAACGCAAAGAGCCGCACCTTTACGTGGCTAACTGGTTTTACCTTGCTTTTATCATTACTGTTGCCGTTCTTCATTTGGGTAACGCCTTATCTGTTCCCGTTTCATGGACAGGGACCAAGAGTTATACGGTCTTTTCGGGCGTACAGAGCGCAATGATCCAGTGGTGGTATGGGCATAATGCGGTCGGGTTTTTCCTGACAGCCGGGTTTCTGGGCATGATGTATTATTTCGTGCCGAAGAGGGCGGAGCGTCCGGTTTATTCCTATCGGCTTTCGATCCTGCACTTCTGGTCGTTGATTTTCATCTATATCTGGGCGGGGCCGCACCACCTGCATTACACGGCTTTGCCGGATTGGGCGCAAACACTCGGTATGACCTTCTCTATCATGCTGTGGATGCCCTCTTGGGGTGGGATGATCAACGGGGTGATGACGCTTTCAGGCGCCTGGCATAAACTGCGCGAAGATCCCGTGTTGCGGTTTATGATTATATCTTTGGCTTTTTATGGAATGAGTACGTTTGAGGGACCTCTTATGTCCATCAAGTCCGTGAACTCGCTGTCTCACTATACAGACTGGACGATCGGGCATGTGCATTCCGGTGCGTTGGGATGGGTCGGGTTTATCAGCTTCGGGGCACTGTATTACATGGTTCCCGTGCTTTGGGGCCGCGAGAAGCTTTATTCCATGAAGCTGGTCAACCTGCATTTGTGGATTGCCACGATCGGGATTGTTCTTTACATCGCCGCGATGTGGGTCTCCGGTATTATGCAAGGCTTAATGTGGCGGGATTACGATGACATGGGCTTCCTAGAATACTCGTTTGTCGAGTCCGTCATGGCCATGCACCCGTTCTACCTGATCCGGGCTTTGGGCGGTGCGCTCTATGTTATTGGCGCCCTTATCATGACTTACAATTTCTACCGGACAATCAAAGGCGATGTTTGTGAAGAAGAGTACAAAACCGACGGCGTATTAAAAGGAGCGGTCGCATGAGCTTTATCAAGAAACACGAAAAACTCGAAAAAAATTCGATCCTGCTGTTGATCTCGATTATCGTTGCCGTTTTGATCGGTGGGGTGGTAGAAGTCATCCCGTTGTTCAGAACCGAGACGGTCATCGAGCCGGTCAAGGGCGTGCGGCCTTATACACCGCTGGAACTTGCCGGGTATAACATTTATATCCGCGAGGGATGCTATAACTGTCATTCCCAGCAAGTCCGGCCTTTAAGGGATGAAGTCGCTCGTTACGGTCACTACTCACTGGCCGCGGAGTCGATGTACGACCACCCGTTCCAGTGGGGTTCAAAACGGACGGGTCCTGATCTGGCCCGGGTTGGCGGGAAATATTCGGATGAGTGGCATGTGGCGCACATGGTCGAGCCACGCGATGTCGTGCCCGAGTCGATCATGCCTTCTTACAGCTTCCTTCTACATACCGGAGCGAAGATCGACGATCTGGGACAGCATCTGAAGACTTTGAGGATTGTCGGGGTTCCATATACGGACGAGATGATCGAAAACGCCGAGAAGGATGCCATTGCGCAAGCCGCTCCCGCAGACAAGGTCGATACGGATGGTTTCCACGGTCGATACGGAGAGAAAGTCTTGGCCCGTGATTTCGACGGCCAGCCGGAGATGATTTCCGAGATGGACGCGCTTATCGCCTATCTTCAGGTTCTGGGAACTATGGTTGATTTCAAATCTGCCGAAGAGGTTGAGGAGAGCGCGCCATGATAGATTGGATCAGCCAGAATGCCGGGCTTGCCGGACTGTTGTTTTTCTTCTTGTTTTTTGTGCTGATGGCGCTGTGGGTATACAGGCCGGGAGCAAAGAAGACTTATCAAGACTATGCCAGCATTCCCCTAAAGGAGGGTGACTATGACTGATGGAAATAAAAAGAACCCCGGACATCAGGGTAAAGAGATTGACCGTGTTTCGGGCGTAGAGACCACCGGGCACGAGTGGGACGGGCTGAAAGAGCTTAACAATCCTGCACCCCGTTGGTGGCTTTGGGTTTTCTATATCACCTGCATCTGGTCTGTGTGGTACTGGGTGGTTTATCCTTCTTGGCCGACGCTCAGCGGGGCAACGGAAGGCTCTTATGGATGGACGCAGTATAAAAAGCTGGCCGCCGAGCAACAGGAGATTATTGACCGGCAGAACGCCTATCTTGATCGCTTTAAGAAGGCTTCTTTCAGCCAGATTCTCAAGGACAAGGAGCTTTATGCTTTCGCCAAGGCCGGGGGAAGCGCAGCGTTCAAAGATAATTGCGCGACCTGTCACGGTACAGGCGGAGCCGGTGGGCCCGGATATCCAAACCTGAACGACGACGACTGGTTGTGGGGCGGGGAGATCGACACGATTTACGAGACCATTCTTTACGGTATCCGTTCTGCGCATGACGATACGCGTATTTCGGAAATGCCGGCATTCGGTAAGGATGAGCTGCTGGAAGCTGGCCAGGTCGAGCAGGTTGTTGACTATGTTCTGAGCCTTTCCGGTAAAGGCGGCGAGCATCATGGAGACCTGAATGCGGGTCAGCAGATTTTTGAGGAAAACTGCGCATCCTGTCATGGCGAGGACGCCAAAGGACTCCGCGATTCCGGTGCGCCTAACCTGACCGATTCTATCTGGTTATTCGGGGGCGACAGGGCTTCTGTCTATAAAACCGTATTTGAAGGACGCAAAGGGGTTATGCCCACATGGGTCGACCGCCTTGATAAACAGACCATTCGCCAGCTGGCCGTTTACGTGCACGAGCTCGGAGGCGGGGAGACTCGCGAGGCGAGCGCCAGCGAGCAGGCGGCTCCTATGGAAGCCACGCCAGTTCAGGACGAGTCGTCGGCGTCTGACGAAGACGTCGCTCCAAGCGAAGTGGCCGTTCCTGACGAAGGCGAGGATTCTATTGACGAAGAAGACTCTTCGGGGGTATCAGAGCCTCTGGAAGAGACGGCGGTCCCTGTAGAAGAGGCTGCGCCCCCTATGCCGGAGGAAACGGAAACTAACAGCCATGACGGAGAGTAACGAGCCGGAGATTACGTTTTTTGCCAAGCAGGAACGAATCTATCCCAAGCGGGTCTGGGGACGGTACAGAAAGCTCAAGTGGGTGGCTATGGTCATCACGCTGGGTATTTATTATCTCGCGCCGTTTATTCGCTGGGACCGCGGGCCGAATGCGCCGGATCAGGCGATCTTAATAGACCTTCCCAATCGCCGAGCGTACTGGTTTTTCATAGAGATATGGCCGCAGGAAGTTTATTTCCTGACCGGAATTCTTATTCTGGCCGCGGTCGCGCTCTTTTTTGTTACCAGTCTTTTCGGCCGGGTCTGGTGCGGATATTTCTGTCCGCAGACCGTCTGGACCGATCTTTTTGTGTGGGTCGAACGGATCGTTCAGGGCGACCGTAATAAACGGAAGAAGTTGCGCGAGGGTCCGTGGACTTTCGAAAAGTTATGGAAGATGGCTGCAACCCATTTTCTTTGGCTGGTTATTGCCTGGGTTACTGCGGGATCGTTCGTCCTTTATTTTAACGATGCGCCGACACTGGTCTGGAGTTTTTTTGAACTTAACGTATCGTCTACTGTTTTGGCGTTCATTGCAGGATTGACGTTCAGTACCTATGTGATGGCCGGTTTCGCGCGTGAGCAAGTCTGCATCTATATGTGCCCCTATGCGCGGTTCCAGTCGGCTATGTTCGATTCTGATACTCTGATTATCGGTTATGACGAAGTGCGCGGGGAAAAACGCGGAAAACACAAGAAAGGGGAGCCGTGGGACGGGCGCGGGCATTGTGTGGACTGCACGGCCTGTGTGCAGGTCTGTCCGATGGGGATCGACATCCGGGACGGGTTGCAGATGGAGTGTATTGCCTGCGGATTGTGCGTGGATGCATGCAACAATATCATGGACAAGGTCGAGTTGCCGCGCGGCCTGATCCGTTATGATACCGAGAGGCGCATGTCCCTACCTGAAGCGGAGCGGAGCAAGAAGGTCGTCCATCTTATGCGACCGCGGACTTTTTATTATGTAGTGATCCTGGCGCTTGTCGGGGGAGTTATGCTTTATGCTCTCATTACGCGAGCGCCGCAGGAGTTGCATGTTCTGCACGACCGGAATCCTTTGTTTGTAGCGCTTTCAGACGGGTCCATTCGGAACGGGTACGTTCTGAAAATCCTTAACAAAACGCACGATCACCGGCGCTATTCGGTTTCGGTCGAGGGACTTGAGAACGTTGTTCTCGAAATTCAGGGGGCCGGGGACATTCAGCCCGAAAATCTTTATGTGGAAGCGGACAGCGTCGGCAGCTTTCATATCACTGTCAGCGCTGCTGTCGAGGCCGGGCCACCAGTGCCAGTCACTTTTATCCTTATTGACAAGCAAAGCGGGGAACGTTCAGTGTATGAAAGCATCTTTGTTTCAGAAAGGGGCTGATCCTGATGAACGAGCTTTCTCAAGGCAAGCCGATTGATCGCTATATTCCCTGGTTTTTTGTCCTTTTTTTTCTGGTTTTTATGATTCTGGACGGGATTTTCGTTTATATCGCGGTTTATACCCATACAGGCGTTGTCACTGAAAAGGCTTACGAGAAGGGCTTGGACTACGACGCTTTTCTGGAAAAGGCCGAAAAGCAGAAAGCCTCGGGCGTTCTGTTGACAACCACGTATGAGAATGATTTGTTTCGGCTTGTGTTACGTGACGCCGACGGGCAGCCTATGGACGGAGCGGCGGTAAAGGCTCTTTTCTTTCGTCCGGTCAGTGACGGTCATGATTTTTCGGTTTCATTGACGTCTGCCGGGGACGGTGTTTATTCTACGGAGGTCCGACCGCCGTTGCCCGGGGCTTGGACTGTTAAGGTCGAAGCCGAATGGAAAACGCAGATTTTTCGAACGACAGCCCGCATCAACGCGCAATAAAAACAGGTCTTCGCGAGGCGACAGACGGTTACGATTCCCTTGTCCGGGAAACCCCAGAAGGGGCGTTCCGGCTGGAAGTTATGGTCGGTGGGGTTCATTGTGCGGGCTGCATCCAGAAGATTGAATCGACACTTATGGATCAGACGGGGGTCGAGAATGCGCGTGTCAATTTTTCGACGCGCAGACTTGCTATCTGGTGGACCGGAGAGCGCGCCCGAGCCAATGACCTTGTTGCCTTGGTAGAACGGCTCGGGTACGAGGTGCGGCCTTTCGATGCCCATGCGGGCAGGGAGGAAAGCGAGGAAGAGAAATTCTTGCTTCTGTGTCTTGGTGTCGCCGGGTTTGCGATGGGCAACATCATGCTGCTGTCTGTTGGGCTGTGGAGTACGGATACAGAGACTATGGGTTTTGCGACCCGTGATTTTCTTCACTGGATTTCGGCTTTGATTGCTATCCCCTCTGTCGTGTTTTCCGGGCGTCCCTTTTTCCGATCCGCTTTTAAAGCCCTTTCCCATGGGCAGACGAATATGGACGTTCCGATCTCAGTTGCGGTCACACTGGCTTGCGGCATGAGCCTTTTCGAAACATTACGTCACGCGGAACATGTTTATTTTGATTCCGCAGTCATGCTTCTATTTTTTCTATTGATCGGGAGATACTTGGATTTCCGGGCCAGACGAAGCGCACGTAGCGCTGCAACCGATTTGATGTCTACCCTTTCCGGGTTTGCGCGTGTCGAAGAAGATGGAAGAATACGAACCGTACCGATCCGCGATTTGAAGCCTGATATGTGCGTTTTAGTCAGCGCCGGGGAAAAATTTCCCGTTGATGGCGTTATCGAGAAAGGGGAGGCTGAAGTCGATACCTCTCTTGTGACTGGGGAGACATTGCCTCGAACCGTTAAGGCCGGGCTGGAGGTTTATGCCGGAACCATTAATCTTAGTGCGCCTGTAACCATTCGTGTTTCAAAGGCTGCGGAAGATTCGCTTCTTGCCGATATCGTTCGCCTTATGGAGAAGGCGGAGCAGGGGCAGGCTCAGTACGTGCGGCTGGCCGACCGAGTGGCCAAGCTTTATACGCCAGTTGTGCATGGTCTGGCTCTGGCCGCTTTTATTCTGTGGTGGGGAATTGTAGGCATCGCGTGGCAAAAAGCTATGATGATTTCCGTAACTGTTTTGATCATCACCTGTCCCTGCGCTCTGGGGCTGGCTGTTCCGGTGGTTCAGGTTCTGGCCACAGGCCGGTTAATGAAATCGCGCGTGCTGGTTAAATCCGGAGATGCGCTAGAGAGACTAGCCAAAGCGGATACGGTTATCTTTGATAAAACCGGAACTTTGACATATGGACGCCCTGAAATGGTGTCTTCGCATGCGCCTCAAGATTTTCAGCTTGCGGCTTCTTTAGCTTCCCATAGCCGTCATCCTCTCTCCAAGGCGGTTGTCGCAGCCTATAATGGGCCGCTGCTGGAGCTTACCGATGTGCAGGAGGTTTCCGGCAAAGGGGTGAGTGCGTTGTATCAGGGGCGGCAAGTCAAAATAGGCAGCCGGCAATGGTGCGGAGATCAGGATGCGAATGTCAGTCAGGGGCCGGAACTGTGGCTTCTGGTCGAGGGGCAAGCGCCGGTTCTTTTTCAGTTTTCGGATGTTTTGCGCGAGGATACGCGGGAAACGGTGGCCAGACTCATCAAGGACGGGCTTGCGGTTTACCTTGTTTCGGGAGACCGGGAGAGCGTTTCGCGTCATATCGGTGAGAGCGCTGGGATACCGGCCGATCAAGTTTTATCGGAAAAAACGCCGACAAAAAAATATGACATTCTTGAAGGGCTAAGAAAAGAAGGGCGGCATGTGCTTATGGTCGGAGACGGGCTGAACGATGCGCCGGTTCTGGCCGGGGCGGATGTTTCCATGGCGCCGGGAACGGCGGTCGATATGGCCCAGAGCGCCGCAGATATTGTCTTTATGGGAGACAAACTCTCTTCTGTGAAGGATGTAAGGGACGTGGCGGTTTTTGCCCAGAAACTGGTCAGGCAGAACTTCCTTCTGGCGCTTTTGTATAATCTTATCGCCGTTCCCCTTGGTTTTGCAGGGCTTGTTACCCCTATGATCGCGGCTCTCGCCATGTCCGGTTCGTCCCTTATTGTTATCGCCAATTCTTTCCGGTTGAAGGCTATCGTATGAGCGTACTGGTTTTCCTTATCCCGATTGCGCTGATTCTCGGTCTAGTCGGGCTTGCGGCTTTTATCTGGAGCATTCGCAGCGGCCAGTATGATGATCTGGAAGGGGCGAGTATGCGCATCTTGTTCGATGACGATGTGCCAAAGGCCGCGAAGAGCGAAAAAAAGTCTGAAAAAAGTCAAAAAAACACACAGGATTGATGAAAATCAAGACCATGCTTATTATATTTGACCATATTTCGCACGCGGGTTAATCCGCAGAGTTTCAGGAGGTTATCATGAAAAAGGCACTTTTATTTTCTGCGTTGGTCGCTGGCACTGCTGCCGGAGCCTTTTCGACGCAAGCTTATGCAAAAGATCTGGGCGGTCCATGGTCCAAAGAACGTTTTCAGATTCGGGTTCGGGCTATTGACGTTATTCCGGACGTGGATTCCAGCGTGAACATCGGCGGCGATGTCGACGCGGATTATGCTATTACGCCGGAAGTCGATGTCACGTACTTCTTTACACAGAATATCGCTGCCGAGTTGATCGCCGCGACGTCCAAGCACGATCTTGAATATACCGGCAATACGGCCTTGGGCGATGCTTGGGTTCTTCCGCCCACGCTTATGCTGCAATATCACTTCACGCCGGACAGCCAGTTCAGCCCGTATGTCGGGGCGGGCGTCAACTACTCGGTTTTCTATTCCGAGGATGCAGCCAGCGGCTTTACCGATCTTGAAGTCGATAACGGCTTTGGTTACGGTCTTCAGGCCGGTGCGGATTATTGGCTGAACGACCACTGGGGCGTTAACCTTGACGTTAAAAAGCTCTGGCTTAACGTCGACGCCAAGTTGAACAACGGGGCGATCCGGGCGGATGTCGATATGGATCCGTGGATTGTTGGAGCCGGGGTTTCCTACAGGTTCTAGTCCGGATTACGTAGTTTTCCTCTTTTAAAGCCTCCCGTTGTTTGCGGGGGGCTTTATTTTATAAAAAAGGTGTGTTGTAGCTTACTTCATCCCTTTGAAGGTGTTGTAGTAATGTGAATTTTTTGTCACTATGCGCCATGGATAAGAAGATGAATTATCCGGAGTGGTTGGATGTATTTCTGAAGAACAGCGTTGTCTGGGTGTTTTTCAGTGTGCTTGTCTTTGTCTATATCGCGTGGCACGGATTTTTTTATGTAAAATCTATGGCCGAGGTCCGTGAGGCTTCCGGCTATTTTTATGCTAAAAACTATGCAGAGGCCTATCAAAAAATACAGCCTCTTGCCATGAACGGCTATTCTGAATCTCGCTACCAGCTTGGCGTTATGACCGCCTTTGGGCTTGGTCCGGTGCGGAAAGACAAGATGCTGGCTATGTTCTGGTTTAACTGCAAGGATGTTAGCGGGTGCGTGGAAGGCCGTAACGAGTACCGTCTGGCTCTTGGATGTTTACAGGGAGAATGGGGAGAGCGCCGAGAAGAAGAATGCCTCTGGTGGATGAAAAGTTCGGCGGAGTTACAATATCAGGACGCTCTTGTGTGGCTTGACAAATACAATTCCAAAAAGAATGGAAAAGAGAAGGAATAGAAGACTTTATTGCCTGTTTTCCTAGATTCTCGGCAAGCGTCTTCTGATAATGGCGAGAGCGACTGTCAGGCCTACTGTACCCAAACCCGCCAAGACCTGCATGCTTACGTTCTTTTTGCCTTGAGCCCTGCGAACGAAGTTTTCACAATTGTTTAGAAAAAGATTGTAAGAAAACTCTGTTTCTTCATAAGCTCTTTGAGCGGCCTCGGGGTCTGAAGGGTGGGTTGTCTCCCTGTAAATGCGTTTGCCATCAGAGAATTTCTCCAAAGTCTGGTCGATCGGAGCCAAGACGCTTTTATGGACCGTTCGGACCGTGTGATCGCCTGTTTGATTTTCTTTCGTTACTATTCCGTAATGACGCCAGATACCATAAAGAGGCGTGTAAATAACATCGCCCACCTTCAGTTCGGCGCTTTTTGCGCGCAACCGTTTGAAGGGGTTTAGTTTTTTTATCTTTTTTTTCAGTCTCATTGTCCGGCTTCTTGTTTCCTTGCGTCTATATTTTACCTCATATCCGCCTGTTAAGGCACGGGTTTTATAGCGCTATCAACTTACTTACTTCTTGAGACTTTCCGGGTTTTCGTTCATATTCCGCGCTAAGCATTTACCGCAGTCTTAAAAAGTTAGCTGTTTGTACGAGAAATCAAAAAAAAGTAACGGCAAGGGACGGAGGCAAGGCGACAAGATTCTTATAGGTCGCACGGAGTGGTGCGGTCTGCCGGAATTAGGGCTTCCAGCGGTTAAAGCCAGGATCGACACGGGGGCGAAGACATCAGCCTTACATGCTTATGATATCGAGACTTTTGAGAAAGCCGGACAAACATATGTCCGCTTCAAGATACATCCACTTCAGAGGAACTCAGTACTTGTCCGAGTTTGTGAGGCACCGCTGATCCAGAAAAAGGTCGTTATCAGTTCCAACGGGGAGCGCGAGCAAAGGTATGTTATAAAAACGCCTCTTGTTTTTCCGGTGTGTACGATTCTGGCTGAGGTTACTTTGACGTCACGTCACAAAATGCGTTTTCGAATGTTGCTTGGACGAGAGGCGCTCAAAAAAGCCAGATTTATTGTCGATCCTTCAAAGTACCTGCTGCTTGGAAGTATTGAGGAAGAACAGTCTCTTTATGAATGAATTTTAAGGGGTGAGAATGAGAATAGCCGTTTTAGCCAGCAATCCCGATCTTTATTCCAATAAACGCCTGATGGAGGCAGGGGAGGAGCGCGGTCATAAAATGAGTTTTATCGTCATCAAGAACTGTTACATGGATATTACGGCCCGTAAGCCAGAGATCCATTACCGAGGCGGTGAGATTCTGAAAAAGTTTGATGCGGTCATTCCACGGATACGGCCGTCCATGACCTTTTACGGATGCTCGGTTTTAAGGCAGTTCGAGTTACAGGGTTCTTATTGTCTAAATGGGCCGATAGCGATTACGCGGGCGCAGGATAAATTGCGCACTCTCCAGATGCTTTGCAGCGACAAGGATATCAATATTCCAAAAACCGGATATGCCAATTCGCCTCTGGATACCAAAGACCTTATCAAGATGGTGGGCGGTGCGCCGCTTGTTATAAAGCTTCTGGAGGGGACGCAGGGAAAGGGTGTGGTTCTTGCCGAGACCGATAAGGCCGCCGAGAGCGTTATCAACGCATTTAAAAGTTTGAAGGCCAATATTCTTGTTCAGGAATTTGTCAAAGAATCCAAAGGGGTGGATCTGCGGTGTTTTGTGATCGGCGACAAGGTTGTAGCTTCGATGGAGAGGCGTGCGGCTAAGGGTGAATTCCGCGCTAACATTCATCTTGGGGGGTCCGGCCATAAGGTCAAGATTACGGCGCAGGAGCGCAAGATGGCTATAGAGACGGCGAATCTTGTCGGGCTTAAGGTTTGTGGCGTTGATATGATCCGTTCACATGAAGGGCCGAAGGTGTTGGAGGTTAATGCCTCCCCCGGTCTTGAAGGGGTTGAAAATACTACAGAGATCGATATCGCGGAGTTGATGATCAAGCATATTGAAATGCATGTTCAAAAGTCCAAGCGTAAACCGCCTAAGAAAAAGTAGCTTTTCTCCCATCATAAAAAAGGCGACTCCTGCCGCCTTTTTTATGGTTTAGAGGAAGTGTTTTATTTTATACAACCGCAATGTTTCCGTTTGCGATCATGTCTTCGCCGGTTCCTAGGCCTGTCACGCCTGCCAAGGCCGCAACGAATTGGATATCCGTGCCGGCTCCCGCACCATCGGCGTCTATGGCGACAACCGTGTTCCCGTCCAATTCAGCGGTCAGGATATAGTCATTTATGGACTCGGTGGCCGGATCGAAATTTCCCAGATCGATAACATCGCTTAGGACGATGATATCTTCACCGCTTGTGAAATCGCCGATAATGTCAGGACCTGAGGCGATGCTGTCAGCGTCAAACAGAAACACATCGTTTCCTGCCTCGCCGAAGAGAACGTCCGAGTCCGCCCCGCCGTAAAGCAGGTCGTCGCCCGCTCCGCCGAAAAGCGCGTCGTTTCCTGCACCGCCAATCAGGACGTCATTGCCCTGATCGCCGCCGAGGGCATCATTACCGTTCTGACCTTCGAGCCAGTCGTCGCCGAACCCGCCGGAAAGGATATCGTTGCCCGTACCACCAAAGAGGGCGTCGTTCCCCCATTCTCCGGCAAGGAGGTCGTTTCCATCATCACCAGAAAGAACGTCGTTGTCGGCTCCGCCGAAGAGCGCGTCATCGCCTGCTCCACCGGACAGAAGGTCTTCGCCCGACTCGCCTGCCAGAAGATCATTGCCATCTTCGCCGAAAAGCGCGTCGTTTCCGGACTGACCGTTCAGAACGTCGTTGTCGGCGCCACCCGCGAGCAGGTCATTGCCCGCTCCGCCCAGAAGGAGATCGGTTCCGTTTCCGCCGACAAGAACGTCATCTCCTGCACCGCCGTCGAGAATGTCGTTTCCGTCTTCCCCGCAGAGCCAATCCTGACCCAGACCACCGGAGAGGACGTCACATCCCTTCCCGCCGAACAGGGCATCATTTCCGGCTTCTCCGGCTAGAAGATCGTCGCCTTCTCCACCTGCAAGCACATCGTCACCAGTGCCACCGAAGAGCGCATCGTTTCCTTCTTCTCCGACGAGCAAATCGTTTCCTGGGCCGCCTGCCAGAATGTCGTTGCCCTGACCGCCAAAGAGCGCATCGTTGCCAGTGCCACCAAGCAGGACGTCGTCGCCGGGTCCGCCGAACAGAGCGTCATGATCGCGACGGCCCAGCAGCAGGTCGTTTCCAAGACCTCCGACCAGTAGGTCATCGCCCGCCCCGCCATCTATCAGATCGTTACCCCAACTTGAGAAGACCGCATCGTCGCCGTATCCGGCGGCAATGAGATCGGCTCCGGCGGTTCCGAGCAGAAGATCGTTAAAAGGGCTCCCGCCTATGAGAGCGTTTGGTTTGTAAGAGGACATGTTAAAACTCCTTTTTTCATAATTATCTGAGGATCAGAGCCCTACGGTACTCTGCATTGCGCTACTTGTCAATACATAGTACCATAATACAGAGTAATGCGTTGCAGAGTACCGTTTTTCACGCTATAATGGTTCTGTTCCTAGGTTGCAAAATTGCGCCTACAGACATAGAAAATATTCAAGAGGCAAAGTTTTGGGTGAATTATCCGTCGATAGCTGGATTTCGCAGATCAGAAAGGGGCTCGTTGAGTTCTGCGTTCTTGCGATTCTTTCGCGGGGCGAGGCTTACGGCTATTCGATCCTACGACAGCTTGAGGAATATCCGGGACTAGCCTTCAAAGAAAGCACGTTGTATCTGGTCCTAGGGCGGCTAAAAAAAGAGGGGCTGGTCAGTGTGCGGACCGGGCCTTCGGAATCCGGACCGCCGCGCCGCTATTTCAAGATGACCGCTTCCGGAAAGGCGCGCTTGCAGGATATGCGGCACTACTGGGACGATACAAACAAGGCAATCAATAAACTTCTTGAGCAGGCCGAGGACTAGATATGGAGCATTTTTCAAGGGCGGGACGCAAGCGCCTTAAAAAATATCTGAAAAAGGTCAGCCGCTCCATGAAGCGCAAGGGGGCGGATAAAGAGGAGATTGAGGCTGTCGTCGAAAGTCTGCGTGAACAGGTGATCGAGCTGGTCGGGCAGCCGGAGGAAAAAGCCGGGAAGGACGTGATCGAAGAGATTCTGGGGAATTTCGATACGCCGCAAGCCTTTGGCGAGCAGGTTGCCCTGAACCCTCTTCCCAAGACAGATTCGACCGCCTGGGTTGCACAGTTCAGTGCGAGGGCCAGTATCGCCGGTGTTTTTCTGGCGCTCATTTTGGGTGCCCTCGTTACTTCGGCGGGGGGGAACGGCCAGCATGTCGGGGGGGTCGCTTTCCTCGTCTGCGAGGTGATGGCTTTTATCACCGGGGCTATCAAATTCAGAACCAAGCCAGGCAGGATCGGCCTCGTTATTTCCGGTCTGCTGCTTCTGGTTTTCGTTATCGCGGTAAACGCCAATAAATAAAGACTGCCCGGTCTATTCCATTCCGGGCAGCCTCATCTTCTTCCAGAGGAATTTCAGCCGGCTTTCCGGATTTCGATCTGTTTCACATTATCCGGTTTTTTTAGCACCTTCCGCGGGACGTTGATGCTCAGCACTCCGTTTTTGAAGGTCGCTTCGACATCTCCGGCTACGGCATCTTCCGGCAGTGAGAGGACACGCTTGAAGGACCCGTAGGAGCGTTCTATACGATGCCAGTTCTTGTCTTTTTCCTCGCGCTCGTTTTTCTTTTCGCCGCTGATGGTCAAGGTGTGGCCGGTCAGTTCCAGCTTTACGTCCTTTTCTTCAACGCCGGGAATTTCAGCTGTGATCGTGTAGGATTTTCCGGTTTCGCTGATATCAACGCTTGGTTTTAAAACCGTTGGCGAGAATGCAGCAAGTCCGCCTTCCGGGTTGCTAAAGAAGCCGCCGATGAGCTTGTCGAACTCTTTATGAAACTCCTCAAAAGGGCTGCCAGCGTAAAAGGATGCCGGTGTCTTCGAATTGTTTCGTTGAGCTGCCGTCTGTTCGTCTTCATGTTTAAACCAGTTCCATGGCGCCCATTTTTCAATATTCATGATTTTCTCCATTCCTGTTTAGAGGTGTTTGAATTTACGCTCGACCCATGTTTAAAAAAAAACAGGGCCAATTCATTGCCCCTCGGGTGGCTCCGGCCCGTGTGGAGACAGACCGGAGCCTTTCGGGGTGGGTGCTCGGTTTTATTTTTTCTTGCCTTTATTTTCGATGGACTTAGCCGGGCTTTCCTTGATCGGGATCATGCGCGGCTTTTTTTCCTCGGGAATTTCACGTTGCAAAGAGACGGTCAGCAACCCATCGCGCAGGTCCGCATCCGTGACCTTTATGTAATCCGCCAAGCGGAAGGTCCGTTCGAAGGGACGGGCTGCGATCCCGCGGTGCAGGATTTGCACTTTTTCGTCCGCCTCCTGTTTTTTCGTGCGACCGGACACGGTGAGAACACCGTTTTCCAGCACGATATTCAGGTCTTCCTGACCGAACCCGGCTACGGCCATCGTGATCCGGTAATCATCTTCACCGATTTTTTCGATGTTGTAGGGCGGGTAACTATCGAAGCTTTCGGACGTGTCGCGCAGGAGCGATTCGAACATCTCATTCAAACGGTCGAACCCGACAGTTTGGCGCATTAAGGGTGTTGTGAGAGTCATTACGTTTGTCATTTTTATCTCCTTTCAAAGCAAGATTAAACAAACATTTCATTTTGGCGACGGACCCATTGAGGCATCCGTTTATGTATTTTCAGTCTACTGATTTTGAATTCAGAGTCAAGTTTTTTAGCACTCGCCTTAATAGAGTGCTAAAATGCAAATCAAGCTTTTTCATTTCTTTGCAATGCGTTAGAGTGTGCGTATCTAAGGAAACTCCATGAGAATTTTAAAGATTCTGATTGTCGTCGTTGTTGTATCTTTCGCTCTTTTGGCAGCGGAAGTTATGCGAATAGCTGCTGTTTTTAACGGACCTTTCCCCGGTGCGCCATTGGCGGTTTATAAACAGTTGCCGAGAGCTGAACCTGTCGATTTTGTGAGCAAAAGCGGGGTGCAGCTTCAAGGTTCTCTTATATCTGGCGAAAAGGGGCGCGGGGTTGTCCTGCTTTTGCACGGACATAATGTGCATCGGAATATCCTTATCCGCCGGGCCCGGTTTTTGACACGTGAAGGGTATACCGTTTTCATGTTCGATTTTCAGGGGCACGGGCAGAGCGGGGAAGAGGCCGTGACCATGGGATACCGTGAATCTCAGGATGTCGAGGCGGCGATGGAATTACTGCGTGCGCGATATCCAGATGAACAAATTGCTATCGTAGCAACCTCTATGGGCGCGGCATCGGTGATCGCCCGCGGAGAGGCGGTGGAGTCGGATGCTTATGTTCTGGAATGTATGTATTACTCCCTTCCCGAGTTAATCGAACGCAGGCTGGGAGAGAAATATGGGCGCGGTTTTGCGTCTATCCTTACGCCGCTAATATTATGGGAGCAGATTCTTGTGGTTGGTTATGATCCGAGGGCGGTCGCTCCGGGGAGGGCCGTTTCGACAATCACAAAACCTGTTTTGTATATCGCGGCGGATCAGGATCAGTATGTTACGCTGGAGGAATCAATGGATGTTTTTGAGCGTATAACAGCGCCCAAAGAACTCTGGGTGATCAAGGGTCAGAGGCATGGGGATTTTTCGCATACCGTACCGGACGCATATGAAAAAAAAGTGCTGGAATTTTTGGCTTTCCGTCTTCGTGTTGAAGAGCAGAATCTCAATAAAGAAGGTTGATCGCGAATGAAAAAAAGACGAACTTTTTTTCTCCGGTTTGCCTTCTCGGTTCTCTTTCTGCTCACGGGTTCTGTATGTCTTCTTCTGTGGTTTTTCGGTTCGGCTTTTATCGGTCCTTTTCCATACAAAAATCAGCCAGTCCCCAAAGATTTTCCGGTTGAAGCCGTCACTTTCAAGGATGAAGCCCAAACGGAACTAAAAGGCTGGCTTGTCCGGGGAGAACAAGGCAAAGGGGTTGTTCTGGTTCTGCATGGTCATGGCGGGAATAAGTCTCTTATGCTTGGCCGTGTCAAATTTTTAAACCGGGCCGGGTACACGGTCTTTGTTTTCGATTTTCAGGGACATGGTGAAAGCGCCCTAAAGTCTGTGACTGTCGGTTATGAGGAGGCACGGAATATTCGTGCGGCGCTTGCTTTGCTCAAATCCCGATTGCCGGGTCAGAAAATTGCGATTATCGGGCCTTCACTGGGCGGAGCTGCACTTCTTGTCAAAGGCCAAGTGATTGAGGCAGACACCTATATTCTGGAGGGTGTTTTTACTACCCTTGAAAAGACGGGCGAACATAGAATTGCTCAGTTTTTTGGGCCTACGATGGGCTATATTCTTGCGCCGTTTCTGGTCGCCCAGACACGAATCCGGCTAGGCTTTGATGCGTTTTTGCTTGCTCCTATAGAGAGCGTTTCGGATTTAAAGGCCCCGGTGCTTGTTATTGGCGGGAGCGCCGATCCGTTTGTTTTTCCTGAGGAGACACAGGCTTTGTTTGACCGGGTTTCTGCACCGAAAGAACTCTGGCTGGTGGAAGGGGCTGGACATTTTGATTTTTACATGTTTGTGCCGGAGGAGTATGAGCGGCGGGTTCTGGAGTTTTTGAATAAGTATCTGTAATTTAAGTTATTGATTTTCAATATTATTATTGGACTTTTTGACGCTTAGGGTTTTTCTTTCCTGTTTTGCGATTTATTACTATAATTACATATTCAAACACCGGGTATGGCGATGTCCGGGAGAGGGCTGCTTAAAAAGCTCCGGCGGGTTGGTAAGGGATGATTGATTTCGAAAAACCCCCTGTATGGGAACAGGTCAAAGATTTCAGGATGGGCGAGCTTGAGAAGCTCGACTATTATGGTCGTTATCGCCTGATGCATGCGTTAGGCCGGGAGTATTCCGGAAATTTGCTGCCTTCCGATGAAGCCTCTTATACGCGTCTTCTCCATCAGGAAGATATGCTGCGAAACCTGTTTTTTATCGACAGTCTTGAACCAGTCCAGTATTCCGAGGATGCGGAAGCCCTAGAGCGGTTTAACCAGGACGTTATCGATTCCGGCCTTTTCGAAAACTGGAAGCAACAATGGGCACGACGTGATTCTCTTGCCCAGCGCGGCGTATTTTTGCAGATCGCGCGCAAGTTCGGGGATGCGCTGGGAGTCGATCTTAGAGTTCGGGATCTAAAATTGGCTGCGACCGAGATCGTCAATGCCGAGGTTGATCTCAAAGCCGACAACGTCATTCTCAACAACAGCCGGGAAACAGAGCTGGATTTCATGAAGGCTTATCACAGCATGGTCTATGCGTGTGCGCGTCTTTATCAGGAAAAACTTCTGAGCGGCGATATTCGATTTGATGAAGGGAGCGATAGAGAGGATCTGGCCTGGCGGACTTTTGGAGACCTTTCGCCCGTGCGAAGCATGATGTGGGAAGGGTCCGGATTTAACAATTTTATGATGCAGCCGACCCGGAGACACGCGATGTGGCTGGCCGACGGTGCGCTGGATTCTCTTGCGGCGGCTTATGATCCCGACCGACAGGATGAACTGCGTCAGCAGATCCATCAGGATATGCGCGACCGCTACCTTTCGCATAAGGTTCTTTATGCGACAAGCATGCCGGTTTATGCGGCGGAGGATGTATGGAATACGCTATCGCCTATTTTTACCAACGATATTAGAGGCTTAAGCTTGGAGGCGCAGACGCAGGTTGTGCGTCTGGCCAGCAAAATGCACCAGCGAGGCGAAGCTGTCCCCCGACAGCTGGACGACTCTATTGAAAAAATTCTCGACAGTTATCCCCTGACTGACGCGTACAAGCTTTTCCAGATCGAAAAACAGCGGGAACTGCTTTATGAAATGTCAATGGACGACAAGGTTCTGGACGCTTGGCAGAACTGGCATGAGTACGACCAGTACCAGCGGTTAAGGTTTTTGCAACATGTCGTAGATATCCATGCGGACGTTTTCGGATGCCGGAGGAGCCGGATCGAGCCGGTTGATATTCCGCCTAAAATTGATCCTGAAACGCACAAGAAATATATTGAATACGGCGGATATAAATGGCGGAAGGCGCAAAGCACGATCAGTATTAACGTTAACGAAGAATCCGGTACGCTTGATTATTTTTTTGAAGCTTTGAATACCGCCATACATGAGGCTCAGCACGGATTGCAGGATCATCTTGCGCGCGAATACGAGCGGGGATCACTTAAGCAGGACGATCCCCTTTATGAGCAGGCCCGTTATTTTAACGTCGGGAGTTACGTTTACGTTCACCCCGACCAGAACAGGACACACTATCACAATAATCTTTTGGAGCGCGATGCGTTTGCGCTTGGTAACGGTGTGTCTTTCTATTTCGGGCTGGCCAATAATGAGCAGCGGCACGAGTATGCGCGCCGTATGAGAACACTCAGCAAGGATCCTGCCAAGCATGATCTGGATATAAGCCGGGGATTTCCGAACGCGCCATGGCACGAGCAACCCCGAATGCCCGAGCCGGAGGCCTAAATGATGTCTGAAGGCGGGTCGTTTGTCATGATCTGGGATGTTGCGGGGGGGTTTATCTCATCGGATGATGAGGAAATAGTCGGAGCTATCGGTCTGGATGAAAAGGGCTATCTTCTTGTTGTGGCCTCGGAAACGGAAGAGGCTGATGCGGCGTTGGAACAAGTTTGCGAAAGAGTTAACAGTCTTCGCGTTATTCATGTCCGAAAAGCGGCGAGCGACGGGTCGGTTTTTACCAGCCAAGCCTATATTTTCAGCCGGGAAGACCCGGATTTCGCCGAGGCGGTGGCGCACCATCTGACTTACAAGGAATTTTTAAAGCTTTCGGTGTTTAATACTGAAGTGGCGGTATAGAGTTTTTATAAAGGTTTCGCTGCGTTGCAGCGTGTAAATTCTTTGACTTGTTTTCAATAATCTGAGAGCTTCGGTTCTCGGCGAATATAACAAAAAAGTAAAGTTTTTCAGAGGTATGAGTGTTCCATGAGTAAGCCGGTAAAGTTTAACAACACGTTTCGTGATTCCTATCAGTCCAATCTCGCGATGCAACCCTCCGCGAAAGAAATTGTTGGGGCTGAGACCCATCTGCTGGATGTCGGGTGGCATTCGGCGCAGGGCGGCGGGGGTACATTTTTTCACGTTCCTATCCTGCGCGGGCGTGACCCGTGGGAAGAGCAACGCATAGTCCGCAATGCTTATCCTGACATCCCTATGAGCATCCTCGTGCGCGGGGATACACTGGTCGGTTATGACATTAATCCCGATGACGTTATCGAAGCCTATATCCGGCAGATGGCGACAGAAGGAATCAACGGCTTTACTATTTTTGACGGTCTGAACGATACGCGTAATCAGGAGGTCCCTATCCGCGTGGTCAACGAATGCCGTGAAGCAGGTGCGGATGTCTACGCTCAGGGGGTGATCTGCCTTGGAGACAGTCCGGCCTTTACTATGGATCTTTACATGGATTCGGCGGACAAGCTTGTCGGTATGGGTGTGCGCGACCTGTACCTCAAGGATCCGTGTGGTGTCGTTAAACCGGAGACCGTTTATGAATTGGTGAGCCGCCTTAAGGGCAAGTATCCACATGACGTTTATCTTCATGCCCATAATACGCATGGGCTGGCTTATGTGGCTTACATGGCCGGTATTGAGGCAGGAGCGGATGCGGTTGACGTCGCTCATCCGGGGATGGGTGAAAACGTCGCTCAACCTTCTGCCTTACGTATGCTTGAACTCATCGAGAATCATCCCAACAGGGCTGTGCGGGATCGTGCGCCTAAACTGGATATCGAAGCCATAGAGGCGGATATGGAGTCTCTTGCGGCCTTACGCCTCAGGTACCGGAATACGGAGCCGGTTTTTGACCGGGGTGTTTATGATGCGCTTTACAAAGCCAAAGGTCCGGGCGGGGCGGCATCCACGCTCAAGCCCATCATGGAAGCCAATATGAAGGCTGTTCTTGGATTGGACTGGAGGCGCGCCCAGATCGAAATCTACCGCCGTCAGAGCCAGATTCTCGGGCCTTTGGGTTATCCTCTTCAGGTTACGCCTCATGCAAAAAATACGACCGAGCAAGCCGGGCGCGAGCTTTTCATGGCCAAGCAGGGCAAGGAGCCGCTTACGGAGTTGACTCCGCCGATCATCAAATATCTTACAGGACAGCTTGGGCGCGTTCCTGGCAATCCCGATCCCGAGCTTGTTCAAAGAGCGCTGGATAAGGCGGGTTTGAGCGAGCCGGTGACCGAACGGGCGGCTTCACGGCTTGCCCCCCGGATGGATAAAGCCCGGCAATTACTTGCTGATAATGGTGTTACCGACATCAAGGACGAGGATGTTCTGACCGTTGCGATGTGGATGGATGAAAAACAAACGGGACTTACTCATGTTCTCAAGAGGGAAAGGGGCGAGCTTGAATCTGTTGCAGAGCCTGAACTTCCATCCTTTTTGCGTGATCCTACAAGCGGTAACGGTGAGCGCCATATGAAGAACGGGCAGCCTGTTCGCTGGCAATTCGAGATCGCCGGGGCGGTCGGGGGAGCCGGGATGCTGGAGATTGTTGCTCAGGAGGCTCTGGAGCTGGAAAAATACGGGCATTATAAAACCGGAGATATGGATGCTGTGGTCGGTGAGGACCGTGCCGATGCTCTTTATTATGAAACGATGTATCAAAAGTGGAGGGACGAAGCCCGGGTGCGGCTTGAAAACTTCGCTGAGGCTGTTCCCGCTATGCTCTATGACGATGGTTTCAGGAGCGGGCAGCTTTATCAGGCCGTTACTATCGTGAACGATATGCTTGCAGATGTGTGCAAAAAGAAAGGCGTGTCGCAAGGGCACATTCCCGTTGTCAGCCATAGTATGATTGGGGCGTTTCTGGATCAGGTCAGGAGCGGCGATTACATCGGGGTCGCTGAGCCTGACGGTGTTGGCGAGTTTCAGCCCCAACTCACGTAACCTATTGAAATGGCTGTTTTTGTGTTTGTATAAGATTGATGTACAATTGATTTTTCTCAAAGCATAACTCTATTGAAATTCTATATCCTCGGGCTTGACAGCGAATCGTTCTCAATGTAAATGAGAATGATTATCAGGTTCATCTAATGCCAAGGGATAGAATAATGCGTTTTACAAACAGGCTGGCAGTTATCGGCGTTATCGGTTTTCTAGCGATTTCTTCTGCTCCGGCGCTTGCTATGCAGGATGTTACGATCGTCATTAAGGATCACAAGTTCGAGCCTTCCACTGTTGAAGTTCCTCCCGGCGAGAAGATCAAGCTCATCATCGACAATCAGGATTCCACGCCTGAGGAATTCGAGAGCCGTGATTTAAACCGCGAAAAGATTATCCGTGGCAACAGCAAGGGTGTTGTTCTGATAGGGCCTCTTGAGGAAGGAACCTACAGCTTTTTCGGAGAGTTTAATATGGGTACAGCGCAGGGCACAATCGTAGTCAAGGCGCTAGGTTCTGTTGATGGAGAGGAAGCTAACGATGTCGAGGTGTCTTCTGGTTCATCAGGTGGAGCGCAGGAAAAGGATGAAGATCTAAAACGAGCGCTTGATACAGGTAACAGCACAGTGCCTGTTCCATTGGAGCCTATTAGCAAGTAAGAGTTTTTAGAGGGAACCGTTCATGTTTTCGACCGCTGTTATCGTTTTTCGCGAAGTCTTCGAAATTGTTTTGATCGTTGGCATCGTTCTGGCGGCGACGAAGGCCGTGCCAAAACGCTGGGTGGCGGTCGGGATCGGGTTTGCCGGCGGTCTTATTGGTTCGTTACTGGTTGCGTTCTTCACCGGGCAGATTTCCGAGTTTGCGGAAGGGATGGGGCAGGAGTATTTTAATGCCGGGATCCTGTTTACAGCGGCGGCTTTTATCGGCTGGACGCTGATCTGGATGAAACGGCACGCGCGGGAAATGAAAGCTCATTTTACACGTGTGGGTGAGGCGGTAGCGACAGGGACATTGCCTTATATCAGTATTTCGATTGTTATTGTCCTAGCGATATTGCGCGAGGGTGCGGAAATTTCCCTGTTTCTCTCCGGACAGTATTACGTGGGCATAGCCAGCGGGGCGGAGCTTGCTGCGGGATCAGCCATAGGTTTCGTTGCAGGCGCTTTCGTAGGTATTTTACTTTATCTGGGTCTGATTCGTATTTCCACGCGGGCTTTTTTGCAGATCACTAGCTGGCTTCTGGCTCTGGTGGTGGCCGGGATGATTGTCCAAGGCATCGGCTTTTTAAGTGCAGCCGGGATGTTTGAAGACCTTTCCTACACTCTTTGGGATAGTTCGTGGGTTTTAGCGGAAGATAATCTTTTAGGCAAAAGTATGAAAGCCCTTGTCGGATACACGGCGCAGCCTTCGGCAATTCAGTTGATTGCATTTATCGCAACGATGGGTTTTCTGGCACTTGCTCTGAAAATTGCCGGACGGCCGCAAAAACGTGTCGCGGAAGCAGCCGTTCCGGCGGAGTGAGTTTTTCAACAGGCAGGAAAATCTTATCAGGCCGCCGTGTTTGTCGCGTACGGGATTCTGTCCTCCATCCAGACGCCGATGCCCTGATCGAAAAGCGCCTTACCCTTAACGGTATAGTCGAGTATCGCTCCGGCGACGTCGACTCCTGCGATTTTTTCCAGACCGTTTTCGCCGCAGAAGTCAGGGGAAACATTTATTTCTATGACCAGCGGCCCGCGATTGGAACGAATAATGTCCACACCCGCAATGTTGATGCCGATAGTTTTGCAGGCGTCGAGAGCGAGTTGTTCTTCTTCGGGCGTGATTGATGTTTTAAAGCCTGCACCGCCTAAGGCAATGTTCGCGCGGAAATCACCGTCTTGAGATTTACGTTCCATCGTCGCTACGACCTTGCCGCCGACAACAAAAACACGCAGGTCGGTACCGGCGGATTCTTCTATAAACTCCTGTACGATAAGCGGAGCAGAAAGCTGCTTGAATGTCTTCAGGATGTTTTTAGCATGTTTGATGTCATCGGCAAGGAAGACACCTATTCCTTCAGTACCCTCAATCAATTTTACGATCAAAGGTGTTCCGCCTACAGTCTTGATGATGTTGTCGAAGTCCTCTTTTGAATATGCGAAGCCTGTCTTAGGGAACGGGATGCCGCCCCGGATGAAATGCTGAAGGCAGCGAAGCTTGTTTCTTCCGACTTCGATGGAGAAGGCTGAGTCAGTCGTGTAGTACTTCAGTGCCTGGAACTGCCTGAGGATTGTTGTTCCGTAATCCGTGTAGCTGACGTTAATTCTTGGTATAATCGCGTCGAAATGGCCAACGTTTTTTCCTTCATAATACAGAACGGGTTCTTCTGTGCAGGCGCTTATACTGCATTTGAAAAGAGGTAACGCAATGACTTCGTGTCCCTTTTCCTTCCCTGCTTCGATCAGCCGTTCGTCTTCGTCTTGTTGCGATGTCGTCAGTATGCCTATACGCATGCTTCTATCCCCTTCTTCTTCTCTTTTTCATGTCGGCACGAGTTTAGGGGTGGGCTTCGGATGAGTCAAATTATTCGTTTATTTCATAGGGTTGTAATAATTTAAAAGGGTTTCGTATTTTTGTTTCGTATCAGTTTTTGTGTTTAAAGGATTTTGATATCGAGTATGAGTTCAAGTTGGGATCAATATATAGCGCTTAGCAGGTTTGGTTACGGTCCTGATCGAGAGGAAGGGCTTGGTTTTTACAGGGGCAGACCGCTTGACCGTCTTATCGATCAGATTACAGATCCCCGTCTGCCCAAGCATCTAACGGATCATGGTGGTATTGAGCTTTCCTATAAATTTCTTTCAGCGGCGCGGAAAAACAAGACCAAGGAATTAGTCAGGCTGGCGCGGAAGGCGATGCGTGACAATTATATGGGTTTTGTTTATGACCTGTTTCTTCATCGACAGAAGACGGATCAGCCTTTTATAGAGCGTTTGTGCGCATTCTGGAGTAATCATTTTACCGTTTCAATCGACAAGCCTGTCGTTCTGGGGCTATTGCGCGATTATGAATACACAGCTATTCGACCGTATATTACGGGGAGATTTGCCGATATGCTGATTGCTGTGGCGTCGCATCCAGCGATGCTGCTTTATCTGGATAACGCGCAGTCCTTCGGGCCGAATACGTTATTTGCACGTTTTGCCAAGCGCGGCCTTAACGAGAATCTCGCGCGGGAAATTCTGGAGCTGCATACAATCGGGGTGGATGCAGGCTATTCGCAACACGACGTGATCGCGTTCGCCAAGATGCTGACCGGGTGGAGCCTCGAACTTCGGCAGAATAGGACGCCCTATCCGAAATTCCATTTTCATGCGCGCGGACACGAGCCGGGGCCCAAAACCCTTCTTGGCCGAACATACAAGGAAGACGGCATAAATGAGGCCAAAGCAGCCTTGAGCATGCTGGCTACTCATCCGCGTACGGCAAGAAGACTGGCAACCAAAATGGCCCGGCATTTTATCAGCGACAAGCCATCCTCGAACCTGATTATGAAGATGGAACAGGCTTTTTTGCGTGGTGGCGGAGACCTGTTTGCGATGACACAGGCGATGCTCAGACATTCGGAGAGCTGGTTGCAGGATCTTCGTAAGGTCAAGACTACTCCTGATTATATCGTTTCGAGCTTTCGTGCTCTTGGTTTCCAGCCGAAGGAATTTCACACGGTTACCTCCTTGCACAGTTTGGATTACCTACCGTTCAAAGCGCCAGACCCACAAGGTTTTTCCGATGACAATTCGTACTGGGCGGCGCCAGGGGCGCTGGTCAAGCGTGCAGAATGGGCTCAGGAGGCCGCCGTTCGGATCAAGGGTAAATATGATCCCTTTATGTTAGGGAAACAATTATTCGGGCCGTATTTGTCTAACAGTACCGCATTTGCACTGAAAGGCGCAGAAAGCCAAAGTCAGGGGCTGACGCTTTTACTTATGAGCCCGGAATTTCAGAGGCGATAGGAGAGTGAGCCATGCCCGAGTACGAAATTTCAAGGCGGAATTTTCTTAAGGGCTCGCTTTGTGCCTGCATAGCGCCTGCATTCCTGATGGGGTATCCGGGCCTGTCTTTTGCCGATGTGCCAACCGATAAGCGGCTCGTACTGGTCTTTTTGCGCGGCGGCCTGGATTCCTTAAGTGCCGTGGTTCCTTATGCTGATCCGGGTTACAGGTTGGTTCGAGGAAAACTTGCTGTCAGCCAGAAAGATTTACTCGATGCGGACGGGTTTTTCGCCTTTCACAATAAAATGAAACCGCTGCACGAATTGTATCAAAAGAAAGAGCTTGCCGTCATCCATGCGGTCGCTACGCCGTACAGGGAGCGCTCCCATTTCGATGCACAAGATTTACTGGAGAACGGTACGGCCAAACCGAACGGCACAGATTCGGGCTGGTTGAACAGGGCCATTCAGGTGATGGGCGGGCGTAGCGGCGAATCCGCGCTGGGACTTTCCGTCGGGCCAAGCCGACAAGCCGTGTTACGGGGAGATGCTTCCGTTACGTCCTGGTCCCCGTCTTACTTGCGCGATGTTAATGAAGACCTTATTTCCCGTATCGCACGTATGTATGAGCATGACGAACTCCTTCACAGGAACCTTGGTATCGCTCAGGAGAACATGGGTATTGCCGATACAAAGGGGAAGGTCGGGCGAGGCGACCGGGCCTTCATACCGGCGATGGAAGCGGCTGCCAAGTTTCTTGTCAGGCAAGACGGTCCGCGCATTGCTGTAGTTGATCTAGGCGGGTGGGATACTCATGTGAACCAGAACGGACGGTTATCAAACCTTCTGGGTATCTTGTCCGAAGGCATTACTAAGTTCCGGTTAAAGACGCCTGATGATATCTGGAATAAAACGATTGTCTACGTTGTCAGCGAGTTCGGACGAACAGTCCGTCCCAACGGGTCAAATGGAACAGATCACGGCACGGCGGGGATGTCGATGGTCATCGGCGGGCGTATTCAGGGCGGGCGCGTGATTAGCCAGTGGCCGGGCCTTTCCGAAAATAAACTTTTCCAGAGACGCGATCTTATGCCGACAACGGATCTACGCGCGGTTTCCAAGACTCTGCTTGGGGTACATTTCGGTTTGTCGCCGGGTGCGATCGGACGGGACATTTTGCCCGGAACTTCCGGGCTGGCTCCCGTTGATCTTTTTTAGGTTGTCTTTACAGGGTAGTGCAGATCCTCAGCCCGGTCTGGAATCCGGTTGCTCATGCTGTTCATTAACAGGCAATTCGGGCCTGAAATTTTTAGGCGGTGCCGTTAAAGCATCGTCCCATATCGGTTCTGCTCTGCGGCCGTATGCCCGGTCGCCCATGACAGTTGGAATATACGGAATTTGCCCCGCCCGTGCCGCCGATGTTGCCAGACGTTTTGTCGGGTCATCAATTGCCTTTCCATCGCGGATCATGTCTTCATACATGTCGGTCATGACTAACTCTGGCAGAGCCTGTTTTTCAAGATTGCCTGCTTCGACCAGTTGGGGCCAGCGATTAAGTGTTCTTTTGCCGAAAAGAATTCTTGTCGAGTTGTCTTTCGGGCGCACTGTCTGAACCAGTTCATCTATGGATTTATTATAAGGTGAGTTGACTTCATCAATGGATAACCCGGCTTCGGTCAGGGCGACCAGACGTGCCTGATCCCAAAAAACAGCAGCCTGCAGCGCCTGTTCTTCGGTAATTCTTCCATCCTGATCGTCGTACCTGAATATGCCGTTTTCGTCGACATGTACACTTTTTCCGATCTTTATGGCTTCATCAAACGTTACATCCTTCATGCCCAGCTTTTCAAAGCCGTGCGCCATATCAGAGCGGACCGCGGGCATTAATGCGCGCAGGAAGAACATCCTGCGCCACCATTGAGAATCGAGGGTGAATTCCTTTACATCCTGCTTGCTCAAAGCGCTGTCATTGTATTTTTGATGCATGCGAGCCAAGAATTCTCCGCTGGTAAAGTATCCATCGTGGCGGGTTCTGGCCATTGCGATCCAGATGTTACAGCCGATCGCCCTTTGTGCGGTCAGTAATTCCGACTTTTTCCCTGAACTTTTGGATTGCGCTCTTGCGCTGCTGTTCGCGGCCCCGGCCATAGAGGGGTTGGAGACGATTGTAGCCCAGTTATTCAGGACCTCTCCTTCTCCTTTTGCACTTTTGGCATGGCGGAAAGCGCTGTAGCTCTGCATCATATCGTAGGCTGTTTCCATCAGGAACTGGTGGGTTTTAGCGCTGTATTTTCCGCGTGGGGGAATGAAGGTTCCATGGTGAACCAGCCCCTGCAACTCCATTCTTCGTCCCAGCATTTCGCCGATCTTGTTGCACAGATCGTCGCTGATCTGTTCGGCCGTGGAGCTGTTGATCCGAATTGCCCGGCCCTGTTCCGTGTTGGAAAAGAAGCTGGCCATCTGCATCAGGACCCTGTCCTGCGGATCTTTAGGATCAAGAGGCTTGCCTCTTATTTCCGCATATTCACGCAGAATCTGCGCTACATAGCGGGTATAGACCATGTCATCGCCGCCGCCGCGTTCCAAAGACAAACCGTTACCGCGTTTAATCAGTGTTGCGATACCCAGACCTATGGATTTGGCGGTGGTTTGACGGAAACCTTCGGTTTCAAGAACGCGAACCAGAAGACCGTATTCCTTGCCGGAGTCACTGCAAGGAACCATCTGGCCGTGAACAAGGTTATGTCCGTACCAGGTTCCGTGTGTCGAGTCGAGCGCTCTGCGGCTTATGTCTTTTTGCCCGCCGTTCAGGTGGTTAGCCTCCATGTAGTTGGGCATATCCCTGATTGTTTCGTATTCCTCGTTCAAAGGCGTATTCAAAAGCGTCGTAGCGCCCATTGGTGTGGCCAGCGTTCTCTGGTAAGCGGGGGATAATTCATCAGCTTCGGCCACGATAGCCATTCCGAACTGGGCGGGATTGAGCGCCATAAGGCTGTAGCGTTCGAAAATTTCATGAGTCTGGACCGTGTATCCGTTATCGTCCGTGTCGAAAGGATTTGCCCGCAAAAAAGCTGTCCGGCGCTGTTGATCCGTTGTGTTGCTTACAACGAAGTCAATAATCTTTCTTTGCTCGTCGTGGCTAAGCCCGTCTTCCTCTTTTTTGACCCCTGCGAAAAGAGGTTTGCTTGCAAGCAGTTCAGCCATTTCCTTTGGCAGGTTAAGGGATTGTACGAATTCCTCGTCCTTGAAGACGTTATTCATCGTCTGTTTAAGCATTACACCGTTATGGCGGCTTTCTATGATGGCTCCGGACAGACCATACTGGCGCATCAGGAAGTCCGACTCCGCCATTATTTCACTCGCTTCCTCGTTCTCGATCGTTTGCGAGAGAAACCTGAAATATTTTCCTAATTCCCTTTCGAAACCCTGACGCGTTTCCATGTTGATCTTGCCGACCTTGATTCCGTTAAAGAGGTTGGCAAATTCCTGCTTTATGACATCGTAGTCTGCGGTCTCTTTAAGGCTTTTGTTCCCTTCTTCATCGGCCGTTACAAAGCGCCTTTCCAGAAGGTCAATACGGTCTTTAAGCTGTTCCAAGGCTTGCCGCGCGAATGTAAAGGGTTCCACGGCTCTCTGGAATGTTCCCCTTATGGATGTTTCCGAGTCTTCTGCTATTAATTTCGATGCCTGATCAATGTCGTCCAGATGGTCTTCAACCGCCCCACGCGTTAAAGCGAGCATGCCGTACAGAAGAGCCCAGCGATCCGCGTTTGCCTTTCCATCGGCATCGCCGCCGGCGTGCCAGACGCGCAGTCCTGTGCTGATTGACGATTCGGTGCGTTTAAGGTCGGGGGAAATAATATATCCGTCAAAGGCTTTTCCTACGGCCCTGTTTATCCGGCGGAACATCTGCCTTTGTCCAGACCTGTTTATTTTTGCCTGTTCAACCGCAAAATCCGTTTCTTCGAATGTTGTTGCACGGCGATCGGGTGTTATAGTTCCTGACAGGCTTTCTTCTATTGCCTGCCTGAGGATTTCTTCGCGTTTTTCTTTTGGAACGTCGGCTATGGAAACCAGCTTTCTAAAGCTGTCGATCCCTTTTTTATTCAAATGCTCTGTGGGGTGCGGGGTGAGAGCTTTCCATATCCGGACATCAGCGAAAAAATTTTCGAGATCCTGCGCCGTGTAGCCGGATTGACGCGCCAAGTGAAGCATTTCTTCAATATTATAAGCGTTATAACCTCCGTTGTCCGGTTTGTTTCGTTCCGCGATAATATAGGAAACCGAGTTTAAAAGGTGGTCAACCAGACGCAGGTGTGAATAGGCATTCCGCTCTTCCTGAGACATGGATGCAAATTCGGTGCGGAATGTCTCCTCGGCATCCGAAGTGTTCAGGATGGTCTGTGTCTTGTTGTACAGGTCGACGGCTTTTTCTGGAAGTTCACCGGATTCACGCTTGGACGCAATCTGTTGCGCCAAGGATTCCCTTGCGATCCTGTAGATGACATCACTGTCCGTGTTGGATAAATCACGCTGTTGCATCACACCCACCAAAAAAGATAATGCAGCGCTTTATATATTAGCGCTTTAACTAAAATTTCCCTTCATTTTGTCGAAGGGGTTTTTTTTCGGTTTCATCTTAACTTTTTGTCTTTAAAAATGCAATGAATATGAAAAGGAATTCGTTATGGTTTTTGTTCTTTCCCTAAGCCTTTGCAGAAATACATAAATAGCGTGTCTGTCTTGCGGCTTGGTTTGAACCCTCTCTGTTTGCAGATTATATTCCTAAAAATATGTATGACCTTGTTTTGCCGCTGAGCAAAGCGGAGTGATTTATCCTTATTTTATTCCAATTGCTACAATTAAAAGTAGATTTTTAGTGGCGTTTATTTTTCAGATTTTTTGTTCCGCTTGCTTATGTATGTATTTTTGCGATTTGATTGCATATTTGTGCGTCTTGTTGTGTCTGTGGTTAACTCTATGAAAAAATTTGTGTAAATCTTTTTTGTGTCTTCAAGTGATGCGTCTTGTGCCGAGGCTTTTTTGAAGATTTTCATTTTGTTTTATTGCTAATATTGAAACGGACATGCTCCCCATTTTTTGTTAAGACGTTAGGAGGCTATTGTTATTTTTATACTTTATATCAATAAGATCACTAAAATTATACTCAAGACGTTTTGTTTCCCTTTTTTAATGCGAGTTGTTTCGTTTGTATTATTTAGTGCCGTTTTTTTTGAATCAGTATCGAAATTAAGCGCGCAGATTTTTGCAAAATTTGATTGCTAATAATTTTTCTTGTTATAAACGGGGATAAATTTTTTTGTTTTTTGGCAGATAGCTATGAAGCAAAAGAAGCCATAATCTTTATCGCAATCTTAAGTCGTTTTTTAGAGTGTAATGACTTGTGGCGATTGGTGCGCTGTCTCGAAGGGCTTTGAGCGTGAATCGTTATGCGCATGTCAGAAAAGGTTCGCGTGCGTCCTGGCAAAAGGGATGATCTCCCCTTAGAAGATGTGTATGATTTTAACGAATTAACCCAATTGCCCTTTTTGAAGGTTTTAAGTATGGAAAAAAATCAGTTTGATCTCCTTAAAGACCGGAGATTCCTTCCGCTTTTCATAACCCAGTTTCTCGGAGCCTTTAACGATAATATATTCAAGATGACCTTATCCGTACTTGTCGGGTACGAGATATGGAGCGTCGGGTCAATTGATCCAAAGGTTCTGGTCTCTTTTGCGGCAGGGCTTTTCATTTTTCCGTTTCTGGTTTTTGCGCCTTTGGCAGGAGATCTGGCCGATAAATACAATAAAGACACCGTTATACGATGGACGAAGCTTGCCGAGATCGTTATCGCAATTCTTGGAGGGGTTTGTCTTGTCAACGGCGGTATAAGCGGGCCTTCGGTTTATCTGGGGCTGTTCGTTCTTTTAGCGTTCGGGGCGCAGTCCGCTTTTTTCAGCCCGAGTAAATATTCCATATTGCCGCAGCATCTTAAAGAGGATGAATTGATCGGCGGGAATGCGCTCCTGAATACCGGGACATTTATTGCCATACTGACAGGAACAATTTTCGGCGGCGTTCTGGCGATTATGCCGATGGGGTTGATTATCGTAGCCGTTATCATGGTTGGCTGTGCTGTCTCCGGCTATGTAGCGAGCCGTTATATTCCTGTCGGAAAGGCGAATGCGCCGGGAATAAAACTTAATTACAACTTACCGGCAGAGGCTTTTCGTATCATCAGATATGCCTCGCAGCAGCCTAAAGGCGTTTTCCTTGCCATTCTCGGCGCTTCCTGGTTCTTTTTTGTCGGCGGGACGATGTTGGCGCAGTTTCCGAATTTTACCAAGAATACGCTCGGGGTTGATCAACTGGCACTTGTTTTCTTCATGACGGTGTTTTCTGTGGGGATCGGGATCGGCGGTCTGGCGAATAACCGGCTTTTACGTTCGCGCATCGAGGCGACATATGTGCCGGTGGCCGCGCTGGGCATCGCCTTATTCTCACTGGATCTTTATTTTGCCAGCCTGTCTTATTCCGGTCCGACATTCGATGCTGGGGGAAAGCCCGTTTATGCTTCCTTGTTGTCGTTTCTGCCAAGTTTTTCCGGGATACGCGTAACGTTCGATATTTTTATGATTTCGGTGATGGGCGGATTGTACGTTATTCCGCTTGCCGCGATCGTTCAGCATTTTACGCCCGACGATCATAAAGCCCGAGTTCTGGCGGCGAGCGGGCTGATTGATTCTCTGTTTATCCTGCTTTCTTCTTTGGTCGCTATTGCGGTTCTGGGGCTGGGTTTCGAAGTCCAGACCCTGTTCCTGCTGATCGCGCTGGCCGGGTTGGGTGTTGCGGTGTATGTGTGCATGTTGCTGCCGGATTACCTGTTCAAGACCCTTTTGCAGGGACTCTTTAAGCTTTTATACAAAGTTGAAGTTCACGGCCTTGAAAATTATGAAAAGGCTGGGCCTCGCGCCCTGATCGTCGGGAACCATGTCTCGTTGCTTGATCCGCCGCTGCTGGCGGCTTTCCTTCCGGGGCGGCCCATGTTTGCTGTTAACAGTTTCGTCGCTGAATGGTTCTGGGTTAAGCCCTTTCTCAAACTGGTGGATGCGTTTCCGCTGGATCCGACAAACCCGTTTTCGATCAAATCCCTAATCAAGGAAGTCGAAAAGGACAAACATTGCGTGATTTTTCCCGAAGGAAGGCTGACGGAAACGGGCGCACTCATGAAGGTTTATGAAGGGCCGGGCATGATTGCCGACAAATCGGAGGCCGTTGTTATCCCGGTTCGGCTGGACGGCGTTCAGCATACGCCGTTCGCGCGTCTTAAGGGCAAGGTTCCGCTGCGTAATTTCCCCAAAATCACGATTACTATCCTTGAGCCTCGTACGTTCCGGATCCCAGATGAATACAAGGGGCGTGCGCGGAGGCGGGCAGCTTCTCGCCAGCTCTATAATCTTATGGAAGAGATGATGTTTCTAACGCAGGACAGGGAGCAAACCCTTTATCAGGCTCTCATGAAAGCGCGGCATGTGAATGGCGATAACGAGATCATTATGGAGGATATCGAGCGCAAGCCGGTGACTTTTAAAAAACTGGTGCGCGGTTCTGTCGTGCTGGGTCGAAAATTTACTTCTTTTAGCGAGAAGGGGGAGAATGTCGGGTTTCTGATGCCCAACAGTTGCGGGGCGATTCTGGCATTTTTCGGGTTACAGGCGTTCGGGCGGGTGCCGGCCATGCTGAATTTTTCGGCTGGGGCGCAGTCTATTCTTGCGGCGTGTCATTCCGCGCAGATCAAAACCGTGATCAGTTCGCGGCGGTTTATCGAGTTCGGGCGGCTGTCAAAACTGGTCGAGGAAATGGAAACGCAGGTGACGTTCGTTTACCTAGAGGATCTTCGCGAAAAAATCGGTATTCTTGATAAAATTCGCGGTCTTTATTCTCCTATTACGGCAGAATATACGCATAAAAGGCAGGGAATCATGCCAAACGATCCCGCAGTGATCCTTTTTACCTCCGGTTCGGAGGGGTTGCCGAAGGGAGTCGTGCTTTCCCACTCCAATATCATGGCGAATATCGTACAGTTGACCAGCCGGGTCGATTTCAACCGTCAGGATATTGTTTTTAACTGTTTGCCGATTTTCCATTCCTTCGGTTTGACCGCCGGAACCTTGCTGCCTATTCTTTGCGGTATCCGTACGTTTTTCTACCCTAGCCCTCTGCACTACAGAATCGTGCCGGAGATGGTTTATTCCACCAATGCCAGCATCATGTTCGGGACGGATACGTTCCTTAACGGTTATGCGCGTATGGCCGATCCTTACGATTTTTACCGAATGCGCTATATTTTCGCCGGGGCGGAGAAGGTTAAGGACGAAACCAAGAAGCTTTACATGGAGCGGTTCGGGGTGCGGGTGCTCGAAGGGTACGGAGCGACGGAAACTTCTCCCGCGCTGACTTTGAACGCGCCGATGCATCTTAAGGCGGGAACGGTCGGGCGGCTGTTGCCGGGGATCGAATACCGGCTGGAGGATGTGCCGGGAGTCGAGCAGGGCGGGCGGCTGTACGTGCGTGGGCCGAACGTGATGTTGGGTTATTATCTGCATGACAAACCCGGTGTGATCCAGCCACCGGAAGAAGGCTGGCACGATACGGGCGATATCGTGGACGTGGATGCGCAGGGATTCGTGACGATTCTGGGCCGCGCGAAGAGGTTTGCGAAGATCGCGGGGGAGATGGTTTCGCTGACCAGCGTGGAGACGCTGGTTTCGAAGGTCTACCCGGATTTCGCTCATGCCGTCGTGGCCGTTCCCGATGCGCGGAAGGGGGAGCAGCTTGTGCTGGCGACGACCTGCCCGGATGTGAAGCGCGAGGCGCTGTCCAAATATGCGGGGGAGAACGGGATTTCCGAGCTGGCGGTGCCGAAAACGATTTTGCACATGGATAAATTGCCTGTTCTCGGAAGCGGGAAGACGGATTACGCGGCGCTTAAGGCGCTCGTGGAGGAACGGTTGGCGAAGGCGGCCTAATTTTTTAAGAAGATAGATTATGCAAAAGCCGCCTTTCCCTTCCTACCGCGAAGCCTTCCGGTTCTGGCTGAAGCTCGGGTTCATCAGTTTCGGTGGACCGGCGGGGCAGATCGCGATCATGCATCAGGAGCTCGTCGAAAAGCGCCGCTGGATTTCCGAGCGGCGGTTTTTGCATTATCACTGGTTGGTGCCCGGCCAGATGATCGACGGGCCGGCGCTGGGGGAGACAACGCCGGGGCCGCTCATCATGGTGGTGGCGTTTATCGGTTTCGTGGGCGGCTACGGGACAGCACCCTTTGGGCCTGAGATGGCCGCTCTTGGCGGGGTAGCTGCGGCGGCGGTCGTGACGTGGTTTACGTTCCTGCCGTCTTTCCTGTTTATTCTGGGCGGGGCGCCGGTCGTGGAAGCCACGCACGGGAATATGAAATTTACCGCGCCCCTGACCGGGATTACGGCGGCGGTCGTTGGGGTTATCTTCAATCTGGCGCTGTTTTTTGCCTATCATGTGCTTTGGCCGCAGGGGTTTGGGGGGACTTTTGATATTTTTTCGGCGGTTCTAAGCGTGCTGGCCATTGTCGCGCTTTTGATTTTCAAGCGGTAGGTTTTAGAGGTAATAGGCGTCAGCGCCCTGATCGGATTGGTTTTTTCCATGGTTGTAACTTTATAATTGCGTGCGCGAATATCTTTTAAGACTGTCGTTACGTAATTTATGGTATCTTTTGGTTATGAAGCGGTTTTTTCTCGGTCTTCTTGTTTTTGCCTTTGTTTTCAACGCGGTGAGTCTTTCCGCGTACGCGTCTTATTGCCCGTTGGAAACCGGTATGGCAAAGGTCAAGGCGGAATCGGTGATGCCGTGTCATCAGAACGCTGAACAGGCTTCAAAATCCCCTGAGAAGCCGGCCAAGCCCGGACATTGCAAGGGTATCTGTTTTTGCCAGCACGCTTCGTTCGGGCAGAATATCATGCCTGTACGTTTTTCTGAGCCGCTGGCCGGGCTGATTTTAGATAAGAGCCTGATTGTGCCTAGCGGCGAGCAGGCTTTTACTTCCGTTTCTTCGTTTCCCCTGGAGCGACCTCCGAAACACATTTCCTGAAATCTTTTAACCGCCGCAGGGTTTTATGCGTACGCGCATTTGCGGCTGATTTAATTCACTCAGGAGATTTGTTATGTCAAAATTTTTGCGATTGTTTATGTTTGCAGGGTGTGTGCTTGCTGCACAGCCTGTGGAAGCCCGACCCGTGTCTTATCCCGGCGGGACGACTATTATTACCGAAAATAATGGCGATATGAATTCGCTGCTTGTTCATTATACTTTTGACGGCAAGACCGCGCTTGGGATCAAAGGCGAGTACTGGCGAGACATGGCGTTCGGTTTTACCGGACTCCAGCTCAATTATCTTGCCAAGCGCTGGAACAACGCTGACTCGCAAGCCAATCTTTATCTCAAAGGTGGTGTTGGTGGTGCGTACAGCGATTATGGTGCTTTCGATCACGAGGTCGAGCCGGCGGGTTTTGCCGGCGTGGCCGCGGACTGGGAGGACCGGCGGTTCTTTGTATCCTATGAAAACCGCTATACCGAGGCGGGAGACATCGCTGACTTTTATATGCAGTCGGCCCGTGTCGGGGTTGCGCCTTACATCGGGGAGTATGGCGATCTGCATACGTGGCTGATGGTACAGGTCGATCATAAACCCGAGGCCGAAGATCACGTTACTGTTACGCCCTTGGTGCGGTTTTTCAAGGACGTACATCTTGTCGAAGCCGGGATGAACAATCACGGCGAACTGCTTTTTAACTGGATTATCCGATACTAACCAAAATCATGATTTTAAAAAGGAGACTTATAATGAAAAAGGTTTTTCTTGTTCTTGGTGCGGCTTTCACCCTGTTACCCGTGCAAGCGTACGCGGGCGAGACCGTAAAGGTTCATGTGAACGGGCTGGTCTGTGACTTTTGTGCGCGGGCAATCGAGAAGGTTTTCAAAAAGCAGGAGTCCGTTGAGAGCATCAATGTCAACTTAAGCGACAAGCTTATCACGCTTGGCCTAAAGGACGGACAGGCGCTGGAAGATGATGTAATAACCAAGCTTGTAAACGATTCCGGCTATGCGCTTGTTTCGATTGAACGCGCGGAGGAGGGGCAAGATGGAACCGCCCAGTGACGATGTCGAAAAGGGCCTGTACCGTCAGGCCCTCCTTCCGACGCTCAGTCTGTTCACCAGCTTCGGTACGCTGATCTGCTGCGCTTTGCCGGCTTTGCTTGTTACTCTGGGTATGGGGGCAGCGCTGGCCGGCTTGGTTTCGGCGGCTCCCTGGCTGGTGTGGCTGTCCGATCATAAAAAGATCGTGTTTGTCGCGGCCGGTCTTATGCTGGCGGTATCGGTTGTGATGCAATGGCGGGCGCGCTATCTACCCTGTCCGGCTGATCCAGTCAAGGCAAAGGCCTGCTCACGCTTGCGGAAAATCAGCCAGATCATCACGGGTTTTTCGGTGCTGATCTATTGCGTCGGGTTTTTCTTCTCGTTCCTAGCCGCCGACCTTTTACTTTAGAGCGCCGACAAGACGGACGATATCGTCGACCGGGCTTCCGTCGCCGTTCATGTCCAGCATGCCCAAAAGATTGCCGGAAAGCTGGTCGTTGCCCTGCTTACGGCGGCTTTGAGCGAGGAGGCCCATAACGATCGTTGCGATTATCGGCAACATGGTTTTTATGATCGCCGCTTCCGTGTTCGTTTTTTGCTCTACGGCTCCGGCGACCTGACGGCTGACGTCCTTGCTGCCCAGCACGTGGCTAAGAATTCCGTTTCCTTCCTGAAGAACGTTGAAAAGATTTTCTCCGGGCGACTTGGCTTTTTCCAGAAGTTTTTCATGATTGCCGCTTTCAAGGGCGTTAATGAGCGGAGCCGCGCCCTGTTTCTGGATATTTGTCAGCATGCCTCCGGCTACCGCTGAAATCAGCATCTGGCTGACCGTATCTGTTTGTTTTTGATCAAGGCCGAATTGCGAAGCCAGACTTTGTATCAATTCCGGTCTTTGCGAGGCGTAGTTGATGAGGTCGAGAAAATTATTCATCTTTCAGGGCCCTTTTTTAGGAAACATGTTTTAACTTTTCAGCCTTATAGAAACCTAGAATGCTCTTATGAGCAATATTTTTATTTCTCCTGCCCGGCCTTGCCCTTGGGTTTCATTCAGGCCCTACATCAAAAATACTACGATCTATTTTTATGTATGGTATAGTCTGGGTTATTATTCTTCACAGTTTTATACCATGTCAGCAGGGGGGCCGGATTGAATGTCAGAAACCGCTACAGGAACCGCGTCTAAAGGCGCGTCGTCGAAGGACAGCGCGATCGAAAAATCGAAGCCCAAGAGTTCTAACGACGATACTGCGCGTCGGGCGTTTGGTGAAAAGCTAGAAGAATTCAAGGAAGCGCTTAGCGTCCTTTATATCGTCAGAAATCTAAGCGGACGCTTGAAGTTTGCAGAAAAGTGGCCCGGAGCAGCAGAATATATCTTCGGGTCCGACCTTATAGAGCTTGATACGCGCGGGCCTTCTTCAGAAGAGGAGTTTGATCTCCGAGCTGAGCTTGAAAACAAAGCCGAAGAGCGCCGTATCGAGATCAAGGGGGTTCTGGGTGATCTTAAAGAAAAGAGCGTTGATTCAGGCGTTCTGAAGTTTGAATATGTCGGCAAAATGATAGAGCGGTTTGGCGGTAAGATCGCGCGTCTTTTTTATTCGGATACGGTTATTGAGCGTGTCAGCCCCGGTCTTCTCGCCCGTCTGGAAGAAGAGCGAAAACAGGAAGAGGCTGAGAAAGAGGCAGAACGGCAAAGGATTGACGACGAGATCAGGGCGCGCGCGCAGGGACTGCCGCCACCGGACAACAGGCCACGCAAGCCCCAGGCTCAAGCCGTGTCTCCTGCGTCTGTTGAAATCCCCGACGACATCAAGCCCATTGATACGTCGGCCGGTTCCGGACACAGTGATATCTCTTCGAAGCCGGAGGGCGAAGAGCCGCCAAGCGTTTCAATCCCGGAGGTTCCTTCTGCAGAAGTGCAAGCGGATGCTTTTTCAGATGTACAGCAGCCCGTACCCGCCCAAGATCCTGATCAGCAAAGCATGGCGACAGAGGTGGCTTCTTCGGGGCCCGAGGCTTTGCCTTCAGCACAAACAACGGAATCTTCTGTTCCAGAGGTTGTTCCCTCTCAGGCTTCCGGGGACATGATAAGTCAGAATCTCACTGTTTCCGGGGAAACTCCGGCGCAGCAGGGTTCCCTTTCTTCACCGTCTGCCGGAGAGTCTGTTGAGAATTCAGTAGTTGCTGCTGCGGCGGAACCTGTCTCTGCTCCCGCTTCGTCGTTTCCGAAGCCTGAGAAAGGTGCGTGCCAGTCGGCTTTTAATCGTGCCTTGGCAGTTTCCTGTGATCCTTCGTCTTATAAAGTGCTGTGAGCAAGATGCTTAAAAGGATTACGGCGCCCATCTGGTGAAGGACAGCGGGGAGGATGTGTACGCCTGTAAAAAGCGTAAGAATCCCCAAGGTGAACTGGAGCAAAACCATTGCGAGCCCTGCGGAGAAGACCCTTTCCGATCTTTTTTTCCTGATTTTGGCATAGAGCGCATAGAAGCTTATAAACAGAGTGGTCAGAATGGCCAGCCATCTGTGTGTGAACTGTACGCCTGCGTGCGTTTCGGTGATTCCCCGAGTCAAGTTATCTGTGGCGTTCAGTTCTTCAGGGATCCAGCGTCCGCCCATCATCGGAAATGTGTCGTTATAGATCAGCCCGGCATCCAGACCCGCGGTGAATGCGCCCCAGAGTATCGTCGCTGACAGGAGGGTCACGGCCATAAACCCCAGACAATAAAGCCGGGAATCGGGTTTTGCCGACTTTACATTGTCCGGTTTTATGGCGAGGATATGCCAAAGAGTCAAAGCGTACAGCAGTAAGGCCAGCCCTAAATGGGCCGCGAGACGAAAATGACTTACGGCCGGCTCGTCAATTAAGCCGCTTTTGACCATATACCAGCCCATCAGACCTTGGGCGCCGACGAGGAGGACGAGAAGCGCCAGTTTAATTTTATATCCTTGAGGGAGGGCGTTTTTGTACAAGAAGTACAGAAAAGGCAGCGCATAGGCCAGTCCGATGACCCGCCCCAAAAGCCGGTGGAACCATTCCCAGAAGTAAATGTTTTTGAATTCGTCAGCAGACATCCAGAAGTTTTTTTTCCGGAACTCCGGTGAAGATTTGTATTCTTCGAACTCGGCCTGCCACTGTGTTTCCGTTATGGGAGGAATTATTCCCGTAGCCAGCTTCCACTGGACTATTGAAAGGCCAGATTCGGTTAATCTGGTTATTGCGCCGACTGAAATCATCACAAAAACAAGCGTACAGCACACGATGAGCCAATTTTTTATTAAGCGATCTCCGCGTATGTCCGGGGTTTTTCCGTTTTTTGCCGGATTATGGGAGCTGTTTGTTTCTGATCCGGGCGCTATGATCACTTTAAAAGCCTTTTCGAATGCGGTAATCTCCGTGGAAACCAAGCCTTAAACCGGGATTTCGTTGATGGCAAGTTTTGATTTCGTTAAAGCTACTCTTGACGGGTATCGGTTTGCCTGGGCACGACGTGCGGACCTGATCAAGTTTTCAATTCCCGTGGTTTTTGTCAGTGTTTTCTGCAACCTTATGGTTATTTACACAGGGGCGGAAGAGAACGCGTTGCGCGAAGGGTTGATCCTCCTGCCAGCGTTTTTTGCTCAGGGATTGTTTGTAGCAGAACTGGTGCGTTACACGCTTTACGACGAGCCTTTTATCCTGTGGGGTTATACGCGGCGATCGCATCTGGAAGAGTTTACCGAACTTTACCGGGAACGGCAGCTTGACACGGAACGCAAACGTCACGTTCAGGGGGGCATGGTTATATTTGTTCTTGTCAGCATTATAAACAGCGTCCTGCGCGGTTTGAGCGGACCTCTGGCAGAGGGCGGCGAGGATTCTCCCGCGTCTTCTCCGGCTCTGGAGGACTTTCCGGTTTTTGTTTTTCAGAGCGCGATCGTCGCGGTTATACTTCTTGTGGCATTATGGTTTGTCCGTGTCGGGTTTCTTTATATCGGGTTTTCTGCGGGGTATGGAATCAAGGCGTATTTCAAGAAACTTAAAGGTTTATCCAGTTCCGTTTCATTGTTTTTATGCGCGTTCATGATTTTTTTCCTTATGGCCGTGCCATTGGCTTTGATATACGGTTTTCTTGGGCAGATTCTTGCCGAGTCTCCGGGGATCAAGGTCGTTTCTCTTGTCGTTTTTGGGGAAATGAGTAAGGTTCTGGCTCAGGTCGTGACAACGATCGGATGTTCGTACGGCGTACGTGAAATGATGGAAGTGAATTCCCGTTCAAGGCTGGATTGAGTTATGAGAATATATGTTACGGATTATGAAGGCCAGGAGCATCCGCTTGATGCCGTCGAGGGGTGGAGCGTAATGCAGATTCTCAAGGAGTATGATTTCCCTATTAAAGCGGAGTGCGGAGGAGCCTGCGCCTGCGCTACGTGCCATGTTTATGTTGACGAAGACTGGTTTAAGCGGCTTCCTCCTAAAAACGAGGAAGAGGACGAGCGGTTGGACGAAGCTTTTGACTTAAAAGATACGTCCAGATTGTCCTGTCAGATTATTCTGGACGAGTCGATGGATGGCCTGAAAGTCACGCTTGCCCCAAATCCCGAATGATGTTTTTTGGCTTAATTTGGGCGCCGGATTAATTTTGCTTAATACGGCTTAACTTGCAAGATACGAATGTCCAAATTTGGTTGTTTTTAACTTGTTTTAGGGTTCTTTGATCCTCAATAAATTCACCCTAATTTTTTGCGGGGTTTTTATGCCGGAAAATCTTGCATACGCTAAATGTTCACTGTATATAAATGGCACTCTTGCCAGTTGAGTGCTAACAGGCGTGAGTTTGTCAGGGGTTCCCGGACTGGCTTAGATGGCTTTTTAAGGGGCGTGCCGGTTTCTCCCCGGATATTCCGGGTGCTGGCGCGGTCTTCTAAAGGCCGGAGCGGAAAGGGAATCTGCAACATTAACAAAATATGGAGATATGAAGATGGCCAAGAAGCCTAAGTTTCGTCCCTTGCACGATCGTGTTCTGGTTCGCAGAATCGAGCCGAGCCAGAAAACCGCCGGGGGTATTATCATTCCCGATACCGCAGCCGAGAAGCCGATGGAAGGCGAGATCGTCGCCGTGGGCAACGGTCACGTCAATGATAACGGCGATGTGCGTCCGCTGGACGTTCAGGCTGGCGACCGCGTGATCTTTTCTAAGTGGGCCGGTACGGAAGTCACCATTGACGGCGAAGAGCTGATGGTGATGAAAGAGTCCGACATTATCGGCGTTATTGCCGCTTAAGTTCAATTCACAGAAAGCTATTAAGGAGATAAACCCATGGCTGCTAAAGAAGTCCTGTTTCAGGAACAAGCCCGCGCCGAACTGCTCAAAGGCGTGGATATTATCGCAAACGCGGTGAAAGTGACGCTCGGTCCCAAGGGCCGTAACGTCGTGATCGAAAAATCCTTCGGTGCGCCGCGCACTACCAAGGACGGCGTTACCGTCGCCAAGGAAATCACGCTGTCCAACAAGCACCAGAATCTGGGTGCACAGCTGATTCGCGAAGTGGCGAGCAAAGCCAACGATCAGGCCGGTGACGGCACGACGACCGCCACCGTTCTGGCGCAGGCGATCGTCCGCGAAGGTCTGAAAGCCGTTTCCTCGGGCCGTAACCCGATGGATCTGAAGCGCGGCGTAGACAGGGCTGTCGAAGCCGTTGTCGCTGACCTGAAAAAACGTGGCAAGAACGTCAAGACCAACGAAGAAATCCGCCAGATCGGAACCATTTCCGCGAACGGCGAAACCGAGATCGGCGATATGCTGGCCGAGGCGATGGAAAAAGTCGGTCACGAAGGCGTGATCACCGTCGAGGAAGCCAAGTCCCTGAGCAACGAGCTTGAAATCGTCGAGGGGATGCAGTTCGATCGCGGCTACCTGTCGCCGTACTTCATCACCGATGCCGACAAGATGCAGGCGGTTCTTGAAAACCCCTATATCCTTTTGCACGAAGGCAAGCTGACCGGTCTACAGGCGATGCTGCCGATCCTCGAAGCCGTCGTTCAAAGCTCCCGTCCGCTGCTGATTATCGCGGAAGACGTGGAAGGCGAAGCGCTGGCTACCCTCGTGGTCAACAAGCTGCGCGGCGGTTTGAAAGTCGCTGCGGTCAAGGCGCCCGGTTTCGGCGACCGCCGGAAGGCGATGCTCGAAGACATGGCGATCCTGACCAACGGTCAGCTGATCTCCGAAGATCTGGGCATCAAGCTTGAGAATGTCGATCTGAAAATGCTCGGCACGGCCAAAAAGGTCACCATCTCCAAGGATGAGACGGTCATTGTTGACGGTGCCGGCAAGAAAAAGGATATCGAAGCCCGTTGCAGCCAAATCCGTGCGCAGATTGATGCGACTGATTCCGACTACGACAAGGAAAAGCTGCAAGAGCGTCTGGCCAAGCTGGCCGGCGGCGTTGCGGTTCTTCGCGTCGGCGGCGCTACGGAAGTCGAAGTGAAAGAGCGCAAGGACCGCGTTGACGACGCCCTGCACGCTACGCGCGCAGCGGTCGAAGAAGGCATTATCGCCGGGGGCGGTGTTGCTCTTCTCTACGCGACCAAAGCTCTGGACAAGATCGAAGGCGAGAATGACGATCAGGATGTCGGTATCGAGATCATCCGCCGCGCCATTCAATCCCCGATCCGCCAGATCGCGGAAAATGCGGGCAAGGAAGGCTCGGTCATCGTCGGCAAGCTGCTGGAGCAGAAGGACACGAACTTTGGTTACGACGCGCAGGGCGACAAGTTCAAGGACTTGGTGAAAGCCGGGATCATTGACCCTGTCAAGGTCGTGCGCACGGCTCTGCAGGACGCGGCCTCGGTTGCGGGTCTGCTGATCACCACCGAAGCGATGATCTGCGAAGCGCCTGAAGATAAAGCCTCCGGCGGCGGTCATGGCCACGGCGGCGATATGGGCGGCATGGGCGGTATGGGCGGTTTCTAATCGCTCCCGTTCATTACGGAATACAGAAAGCCCCGCGCGATGCGGGGCTTTTTTACTTCGCCGGAAGCGTTCTTACGAACGCTTCGCTGGCGGCGACGAGTTCGGCGAATTCCGAAGCATCGCAGGCGGCGCCGTCGATCATGCCCCAGCCCTTCATCGGTTTCCCGGTGATGTCCATGGGGCGGAGTTCGTCGTATTTCGCGGAAAGCGCTTCGAATTTTTCCGGGCCGAGGCGGAGAATCAAAAATTCCTTGTACACGCCCACGCACATATTGCCGCTGAGCATATAGCCGGTGCCGCCGAACATTTTCTTGCGCTCAAAGCCCTTGCTGCCTTTTAACGCGGCGCTCAGGCGGTCATCGAGTTCGGGATCAAAGGGCATGGGGAACCTCCGTTTATCAAAGTTCTTTCATTTTAGCGGTTTTGTTTTTTTGTTGCTGAGATTTTTTTGTTGCCATAGAGTTTTGCGCATGTCCGGGCATGATGAAAAATACAGTTACGACCTTAAAGTCGGGGACGAGATCGCGATTACCGATCCCGAGACGCACGCCGTTTTCACAGCGAGAGTCGTTGGCGCGGATACGTATAACGAAGTGACCGCCGCTTTCAATCATGCCGAAGCCGGGCATGGTTTAAAAAATCGCTGGGTCAGTTATACATTGACGTCCGAGGATGCGCCGGAACACTGGGGGCGGCGGTTTTGGGCCGTAGATAGCCAAAAAGCGGATGAGAGCGGCGCGCCGCGCCTGCCCGACGTTCAGCGGGCCTTTTATGTCGCGTCCGACAAGCTGATCCGTCCGAACGGTTATGAGTTCGAGGACCGGATGAGCGGGCGGGTTGATCTGAGCGTTGCCGGAGAAGCGCTGCATTCGGTGGAAGGCGAGACCGGGACGAGCGTGGCTATCGGGACGCTCTTTACGTTTCGCAATCCCGAATCCGGCGATATCTGGGCGGAAGAGGTTTTTCTCGACGATCAGCAGGAACCGCAGCGGATGGTTTTCGAGGCGAAGTTCGACGTGCCGTTCGAAAAAGTCATGTAATCCAGTATTCCTAAATTTCGAAATCTTCAGCGGGGTGCGCTTCGAAGTCTTCGGGTACGGAGAGTTCGATCGTATCCAGCGGGGTTGAATAAGTCTGAATGAAACCCTGCTTGTATCTGTCCATTCCTTCGGTTTCCGAACCGCCAAGGCACATGAATTCAGCGCCTTCCGCGAGCATCTGTTCGGCGGAAACAACCGTCAGGTATGTCGCCAGGTTCGTCGTGTTGAAGTCGCTGACCTGAGACGCAAAGAGATTGGCCGTTTTTCCGCCATTAGACTCTGGCTCCCAAATCGAGAAGCCTGCATCCTGCCCTTCGACTGAAACAATCAGACCGCGAAGATTAAGACTCCTTTGCTCTACGGCGAGCCTGGCGAGATAGTTAAAGTAATTTGTTCGCAGGTCGTAGCGATCATAATGGTTGGTTTTGGCTTCCCATTGTTGAGCCAGAGATTGGAGCGCGTTCACGTCGCGGGAGAAGTCGATTTCACGCGTCATGGAGGAAGACCGTTTGAACTTGTTCATAGTCTGGCGGATGCGCCCGTATTCCCTGCCTTCCCTGTTGACCAGCGCGGCGCAGTCAATTGTGTGAACCGGGTAAGTCCAGTCCAGAACCGTTTCTTTAGTGCGCGTTGCTGTGATCTGAGGGAAACGGTTTTGTATTTCTTCTAAAACCAGATCCCTTGGAACACGACCTATTCTGAAACTCATCTCTGTGTCCCGCACCTCCTGAAGAAACCGGCCAAGGGAATCCAGAGGTTGTTCACCGAACGGCGGGAAAATGACAACCGTGTCTTTCAGGTTCGGGTGCAGGCAAAAGAAGAATGTCGTCACCTCACCCTTTTCGCCCAGATGTTTGTTCATCCATAATCCGCGCCGCCCTGTAACCGCGTAATAAGTCGGCGAATGCGTGTAGGGATCGTCCGAGGCGGCGAGTGAAAACGCCATTTTTAGGGATGTGAGGTCGGCGATGCCGACTTTCGTAATGTTGTCGATCGCACTTATTCTGCGTACGAATCCCCGTTCTCCATCCGAGGCGAGGTTATCGTTACCGACAGAATGGTAGAGTATTTTAGCTATGTCACGGCTCTTGAGAGCGTCGTTCATGTTTACTCTTAGCGATTACTATTATGTGTTACGGGACCGGCTTTCCGTTATCCCATAGCATATTGAAAAACGTTTTCATTCCTTCTGCGAAAAACACGTTATCGAGAAGGAGAACCTTATTGTGCGGTTTTCTGAGAGCCAGCGCGATACGGGTGCCGTAGATAAAGACCGTATACGGGCTGAAATATTTTTCGGGGACCTTGCGATACCATGATTTTGGAGCGATGAAGGTTTTTTCATCCTCGCGCACCAGAATCCGTTCCGAGATGCCCGCTTTTTTCATGCGTTCGATATGCATCAGGGTGTAATCGTAATTTTCCTTTTCGTTTTCCGAAATCTCGGCGATACCCAGCAGGAGAACCTCCCCTTTCGTATTTTGTAAGGTATGGAAGATGTCGTCCTGCAAGCGGCGCAGGCAATCCTCACCCTCGAATACGATCAACTTGTCCTGAACGCGCTGGACGCCACCGGAAATAAAAAGGATACCGGCATTATCAAAAGCCTTGGTGATTTTTTCGATCGTGCTGGCGTTTGGTTGGTTGGTTCCATTTTCAATCCGCGCGATGCCGGTTTGAGACAAGCCAGCCTGTTGTGCCAGCTCTCCCTGGCTCCACCCAACCAACGCGCGGGCCGCGCGGATTTGTTCAATCGTCGGCATGCAAAAAATAACCCAAACACTACATAAATTCTGCGTAACATAGAATATATATGATGTTTAGCTGATTAAGTCCATACGGCCTATATTAGTAAATGCAAATAAAATGTACTAAAGTGCAGAGAAAATGAATTTAAATCTTGACAATTTTATGGCAAAAGCCTAAAACGATGATACAGGAATGGATTATACATAATCTATAACGAGCGGCGTTCTAGAATGACCGTTCATCCTCAAAGATATCCGTTTCTGATCGTGATCCCCACACACACGATACTGCGTATATTAAGTTGGCCTTCGTGCCAACTTTCTTTTTTTGGGCTCTGTGAGCGGCTTTTTTCCTGTGTTTTCTTAACTTGTTTCGGTTTTCTTACGTGTTCAGTCGATTTGGTGCGGGGATTCGGGTAATGTAAGAACCGTATCCGCAATTCAGGGGTTCTTATAGACAGGGAGAGGGGTTCCTATGGAAGATAAGATGCAAAAAGACGAACCATCAAGCGGAGAAGCAGGCGAAAAAAAGACATCTTTTAGCCATAAATCGTGCGCTGTGAAGCAGTGCGGTCCGTGTGCTCGGCAGGGCGGCGTTTTTTTTATCGGGTTGCTGGTTTTTATTTTTTTCGCCGCAATCATTTTTTTCTCTCAGCAAGCGAATCATGACGGGAAAACAGTACTCTCTTCAGCAGTAAGGGAGGGCGGTACACCCGATGAGGAAAGGAAAACAGGCGACCAACAGAAACAACAAGATAGCCCCGTACATACGGCTGACGGGGCCGGGCCGGATTCCCAGTCCGGCGAGACTGCGGGACAAACTGAATCTGAGGATGCCTGTCCGGGGTGTATGACTTCCCTGCGCTATGTTTTACCTCACCGGCCGGACGTCCGGCATTTGCGCGTGCCTAAAGAGGTCGAGATTCGCGGGCGTTGGGTTGCGAATATGCCGGACGCGGTTGTGGAGGCGATTTTTGATCATATTTCGTTTCAGATTATTTATGACGCCAATTTTGAAGTGGGGATCAGGCGTTATGCGCGGGGCTACTATTCCTATGACGATACGACTGGCGTGCTCAGTCTCAAACCGGCCTATAAAATGGACCCGCCGCCTCCTGTGCCCGGAATCGTTTTCCAAGTTCTGACTCTCCGCTATTACGATGTTGTTTTAAGAACAGATGCGGGCGCATCTCTACAGTACTGGACCGCACCTCCTTTTAATCCCCGCCAGCGCGATATTTTTCCGCTTCTTTCATTTACCGGCGTGCAGGACGATCCCTATCTCGTTTGGCAGAAAATGGACTAACCGGGTTATTGCCATGCCAGAACTGCCGGAAGTCGAAACAGTCAGGAGGGGTTTGGTTCAGGCTCTTTTATGCAAACGCTTTTCCGATGTGTTTGTTTATCGAAGCGATTTACGCTTTCCCATACCCGAGAATTTTTGCTCGGCGCTCAAAGGACGGACTGTCAGCGAGCTCGTCCGGCGCGGGAAGTATATTGTCGGTATTCTGGATTCGGGGTGCGCTTTCATTCTTCATCTTGGCATGTCAGGTCGCGCGAAAATTTTTGATTCTCAAACTCCATATCATCCAGAAAAGCACGATCATGTCATGCTTGAGACCGAAGACGGAATCCGAATTGTCTATCACGACCCGCGGCGATTCGGTTTTATCCGTCTGGAAGATGCGGCGAAGTGGCAAGAGCTTCCTCCCTTTGACAGGATGGGGCCTGAACCGATGGCGGAAGAGCATGTCTTTAATGGCCAGATTTTGCGGGAGGTCCTTTTATCCCGGTCCGGCCCTGTTAAAAATGTTCTTCTCGATCAAAGGGTCGTTGCAGGGCTTGGAAATATATATGTCTGTGAGGCGCTTTTCGATGCAGGAATTTCTCCGGAGCGGTCGGCCTATAGTCTTGGGGAAAGCGAGTGCAGCCGTCTTGCCCGAAGCATTCGAAAGATTCTAGAGCGAGCGATTGATGCGGGCGGAAGTACGCTGCGCGATTATCAAAAGACTGACGGATCACTTGGGTACTTTCAACATCAGTTTTCGGTTTACGGCCGTGAGGGGAGGCCGTGCGGCGGCTGTGATTGTGGTAAAGGAGCTGTGGTCAGAACCGTGCAGGCGGGGCGTTCGACTTTTTCCTGTCCGGTTAAACAGGTATAATGGCGCTATGGGGTTTTACCGTGCCATTCCTGTCCGTGAGTCCTTTCGAATCCTTCTGAAAAGCGGGGGCGTTCCGATTTGTTTCTGTCTTGCCTTGAGCTTTGCGGTGTTATGGGCGTTCCCGTTATCGGCGCAGTCCTTCTTTCCTGCTTCCTCGACGGGGGCGACGGTTTCGTTCTTTTCCAGTCTTGAGGATATTCCCCTTATGCCCGGCCTAGCCGAGATCGCTTCGGAAGGTCTTGTGTTCGACAAGCCTGAGGGTCGTATCGTCGAAGCTTTGGCTCTGACCGGAACTCTGGGGCAGAAGGATGTTCTTATCTATTATGGCGGGACCCTGCCCCAGCTTGGCTGGGGGCGCGTAAACGATTTTCGTTTTTTCCGCGATGGCGAGACGCTGGATATCAGTTTTTTCCACACGGACGAGGGGAATGTCGTCCGTTTTCTTGTTCGGCCCGTGCTTTAGGGCTCCGGTTCAGGTGATTCGTTTTATTTTGTAATTCTTATGAAAGTCTTGACAGGGAAGGGTTTTCGCGCGTATTACTCTTGCTCGCTTAAAGCGAATGGAAAGGCCGAACGCGTTTACTAGACAAAACATTTTTCGGGCTTTACGTTTGTAGGAAATTATTCCTGTGGATAATTTGGTGCATATCTTTGTTATCACAGGATATTAGGATCAATGAATAGAGAATTGAAAAGGTTTAACAATGGCAAATCATAAGTCGGCTAAAAAACGTATTCGTCGGACCGAGAGACGGACGGAAATCAACAAGACGCGCAAAAGTCGTATCCGGACGTATGTAAAAAAGGTTGAGCAAGCGATCGAGGCGAAGGATGCAAAGCTCGCGCAAGAGGCTCTGAGACTCGTTCAGCCGGAGCTTTCCAGGGGGGTTTTGAAAGGGCTGATTCACAAAAATGCTGCGGCCAGAAAGCTGTCCCGGCTCACCTCAAAAGTAAAGGCTTTGTCTGCCTGATTTTTCAGGATGCGGTGTTTTTTGCTGCATGCTTATCATGCTGACTTTATAGGTTTTTTTAAGACTCCTCGTCCTATGATGAGGAGTTTTTTGCTGCACAAAAAAATCAAGCACAAAAAAGAATTCTTTTTTGCCTGTTCGGTTTTTGTTCGTATTGCATCACGACAAAAATTTAGTGTAGGGTGAATTCATCACAGAGATACGAGCAAGTGATCTGCAAGGGAACTTTCCGGGAAAGTTTGCCGCTCTCTGATCTTAACCTGAAATATGTTGCTGGTGAATTCCAGTTGAGTTTTTCAGGTTATCAGCCTAGCCGATGTGGGTATTGTTGGCGGCAATAGGGGATGGCCTCTAAAACGACAGTCTCTGGGGAGCTGCGGCAAGTTTTAGTAAGGTCTCACGTTACCAGATTTTAGACACAGGCAGCGTTGCGTATGCAATTTGCTGGAGGGGTTTTTTTGCCTCAAACGCTGTATTTGTCTCGAATCACCCCGCTCTGAGTTGTGTTCTTGGTCGTTTTAATAAGTAAAATTTATATGTGGAGAGAAAGTAATGCCGGAAGTTGTGGGAAAAACGTCAGCTCAACAAAAAGCGGGACAGAAAAGTCTTGAAGATACGCCTCTTGAGCCGACACCGGAAATTCAGGGTCTTTGGAACAGCGTCCATAACGCTATGCGCAAGGAGTTCGGGGAAGCGATTTTCCGGAGTTGGCTCAAGCCACTTATTCTTCGGGCATACTATCATGGAACTATGGAGGTTTCGGTTCCCACGCGGTTTATGCGCGACTGGATTCACACGCATTATGCGGAGCGCATTACGCAAATGTGCGCGGAGCAGAACTCCGAGATCCGCCGGGTGCAGATCGTCGTTGTACAAAACTCTATTCCTTCCGACGAAAAAGAAGCAGAAACCGAAGAGGGTCAAGATAACAAGGCGAATCAGAATAACCGCGAGGGTATCGCTTCGATTTCTTCGCCTCTTGATCCCCGTTTCACATTCGAGGGGTTTGTCGTCGGGAAACCGAACGCCTTGGCGCACGCGGCAGCACGGCGCGTTGTCGAGAGCATGAGCGTGCCGTTTAATCCGCTGTTTTTATACGGCGGCGTGGGGCTAGGAAAAACTCACCTCATGCATGCGATTTCATGGACCATGCAGGAGAACTGGCCTGACAAGCTGGTTATGTATCTATCGGCCGAGAAGTTCATGTACCAGTTTGTGAAAGCGCTGCGCGCAAACGATACGATGAACTTTAAAGACCAGTTCCGTTCCGTTGACGTACTGATCATTGACGATATCCAGTTTATCGCGGGCAAAGAATCTACACAGGAAGAATTTTTCCATACTTTTAACGCGCTGGTCGATCAGAACAAGCAGATCATTATTTCCGCAGACCGGGCCCCGAGCGATCTTACGGGGATTGATGAGCGTCTTCGTTCCCGGCTTGCCTGGGGGCTTGTCGCTGATATTCATCCCAGCACATATGAGCTTCGTCTGGGTATTCTGGAGTCGAAGCGGGAGCGTCTGGGGGCGAGCGTTCCAAGCAGCGTGCTTGAGTTTCTGGCTTTGAAAGTTACGTCTAACATCCGCGAGCTTGAAGGTGCGTTGAACAGGATTGTTGCTCATGCGGACGTGGCCAAGCAGGAGATTACTCTGGAGACGACGCAGGAAGTCTTGCAGGATCTTCTCCGGGCGCATGACCGTAAGATTACGATCGACGAAATCCAGCGAAAGGTTGCCGAGCATTATAACCTGCGGGTTTCGGACATGCACTCCGCCCGTCGCGCCCGTAACGTCGCGCGGCCACGGCAGGTCGCGATGTATTTGGCCAAGATTTTGACGTCACGCTCTTTGCCTGAGATCGGACGCAAGTTCGGAGGCCGCGATCACACGACTGTGATGCATGCGATTCGCAAGGTCGAGCAACTCATGAACGAGGATGCGCAGATCGCTCAGGATGTCGAAGTCGTGCGGCGTGCGCTCACCGGCTAGGTTTCTCCTCAAGAGTGGTGTGAGGGTAAAAAGAAAAACCCCACCGACGGTGGGGTTTTTCCGTACTCAATAACTCCAACTCAAAAAAAACAGCTCCTCAGACTTGTTAGGAAGGGCGCACGTCATCAAACTTCGATTGGCTGTTAGGTGCGTCTCCGTTCCGGTATCGTTGTAGGAAGGACGTGATGAATGTTTCGTCTTCAGCGAGTCTTTGTTCCCTTACTTCCGTTTTCTTTCCTTTTTTGAGTTTCGCAAAGGCGGCTGTGTCAGCAGCAAGACGCGTCAGAAACTCTTCGTTGCCAAGCAAGCGTTCTTCTTTAGGGGTGGTGATTATTCTCACATTCGGATCGTCTATGCTGCCTGCGACTTTTTGAGCAAGATCGTCTATTACTCTTTTGGCTTTTTCACCTTTTTGAAGCGTATCAAACTCCAGTTCAGAGAAAGTGACCGGCTCCATATCAGCAAAGCGGGGATGGATCGTTACACGATCAAGGGAGACGGACACGTTCACGCCATCTATGACAATTTTGGCTTTATGAGTCGAGTAGTCCATGACGCCCTGGACCCTGATATCATCTTCGATCTGTTCAAGTTGGGCCCGTAGCTTATCGCTTTTGATTGCCTGTAGCACCGGCCGTGCTACGAACCCGTCTATTTCGGATTTTCTTTCTTTACGAACCAAGGCGGATTCTGAGTTTGCTTCCAAGTCCTCTTCCTCGTAATCGTCATCGGTCGAAAAGTTTCCAAGGTTTGCCGGACGCGTCTTGTATCTTTGTGAAGTCTGTCCCTCTGGGGAGTAGGTCAGAGTCAACGCTCCGCTCAGTCCGTTCATGATGTCCAGATTGTCCGTATCGAGTATCGCGCGTATTTTATGCGCGGATGTTATTTCCGGCCCAAGGATCGCGTCGCTTCCGGTCAGATTGACCATGAATCTCTCGGCAGTTTCGTCACTGTCAAACCAAGAGATCGGCACGTCGACCTTTGATTCGGTCTCGGTCTTGGCTTTTTTTATCGTAAAGCCGGTTTTTTCTCCGGGGACAAGGAAAGCCAATCTGGCTGAACCGTTCAACCGGGTGACCTCTTCCTGTCGTAATAATTGTGCGGCGTGCTCAGGCATTGTTCACCTGCCCGTCGCCGCCCCGTTTAAGGGGGAAAATTCCTGTCGTCATGATAAAGCCGTTCTCCGTGGCATCCGTAGCGACTCCAGAGTAGTAAAACTTTTTGCTGCTGTGCAAGAAAAAAGATTGTTTGCTTATTTCTTTCAATAGGTTATAAAATTTCCTCTTTGCTTGATTGTTCGGCGCTATGTTCCTTTTTTGATTTTCGAGGACTTGTAACTTTTCTGCTTTAACCGCATAACCAAACCATGACAAAAGAACGATTTTCCCTTGAGTATGTGCACAGTCTCTATATGAGAGCCTTGCTTGATCTGGTTTATGAGGCTGCTTCTGTTCACCGGGCGCATCATGATCCAAAAGACATGCAAATGTGTACGCTGCTTTCCATCAAGACCGGCGGGTGTACGGAGGATTGTGGATATTGTTCTCAGTCTGTTCACAATGATGCTCCGCTTGAAAAAGAAATCCTGATGAAGACCGAGGATGTGCTGGAGCAGGCGCGCAAGGCGAAGGAATCGGGTTCGACACGTTTCTGTATGGGTGCGGCGTGGCCGCGAGTGCTGGATGGCAAGGCTTTTGACCGCGTCTGCGACATGGTCAAGGGCGTTACGGATATGGGGCTGGAGGCGTGCTGCACGCTGGGAATGCTGACCGAATCACAGGCGGTGCGGCTTAAGGAAGCGGGGTTGACCGCTTATAATCATAATCTGGATACTTCGCGCGAATTTTACGACAAGGTGATTACGACCCGTACTTATGATGAACGTCTGGATACGCTCAGGAATGTTGCGAAAGCAGGGATATCCGCTTGTTGCGGCGGCATTTTGGGCATGGGTGAAAGCGAGCAGGACCGGATTTCCCTGCTTCATACCTTGGCGAATCTCGATCCTCAACCCGAATCAGTTCCGATCAATGTGCTGGTTCCTGTTACCGGCACACCTCTGGAGGGGCAGCAGGCGCTGGATATTTTCGAGTGGGTTCGCTGTATTGCTGTAGCGCGTATCCTTATGCCCAAGGCGATGGTGCGGCTTTCCGCCGGGCGGTTGACAATTTCCAAGGAGGCGCAGGCGCTGGCGTTTCTCGCAGGAGCCAATGCGATCTTCACCGGGGAGAAGCTTCTGACGACACCCAATCCGGGCAAAAATGCGGATACCGCATTGCTTGCCGAGCTTGGTTTGCAGCCCCGTGTTCCGTTCAAGGATGAGGGCAAGACTTCGCAGGAAGCGGCCTAGTCTGTTTGCCCGAAAAATCTTTCTATGAGTTCGTCCGTCATTTCCCCGGCTGTCAGGTTTTTTCGGAGCGGGCCTTTCCGGGTTATTTCCAGATAGCAGATACCGTGTATCGACGCCCAGTAGGTTCGTGCCAGAAGCTTTATTTTCTGTTTCGGAATTTTGGAAAAAATCTCCGCTATTATCGCTTCGAGCGGGCTGAACAGACCTTCGATTTTTTCCGCGTACCAGTCGGGCGGCTCGTGTTCGAAACTGGTATTGAAAAGCATAATCCAGAGGTGTTTATTTTTCCGCGCAAAGTTGAGGTAGGAGTTCGTTATGGCCTTTATCCGGTCGCGCGGGGTTCCCGATGCCGCTTTCTGCACGGAACCTGACAAGGTTTCTGCGAGCCTTTGCATCGTAAGGGCGTTCATTTCGTAATAGAGACCGTCCATTGAGCCGAAGATATTGTAGAGGGTTCCGGGCGTGTAGCCGATTTCATTGGCTATCCTGCGGGCTGTCAAGGCTGCCATGCCCTCTTTTTCGGCAATTTTCAGGGATTGCGCGAGGGTTAAAGTCTTCAGCTCATCGCGGCTGTGATCGTTGCGTCTGGCCATATCTGTCTCCTGATTAAGCACAGGTTACGCTATCATAAAAATGAACATTGTTCAATTTTCTTGCTTTTCCAAGTCATGGATGTTATTCTTTATAAATTGAACAATGTTTAATTGTAAAGGAGGCTAAAATGAAAAGTTTTTTAAGGTTATCTGTTGTGTGCTTATGCTTGTCCGGCTGTGCATTAGGTAGGGTGGTAGATTGCACTATTCCTCCCTATCCAGCGAACTGTTTTGTTGGGGATGGGCACTATGAGAAGAAAACTACGAGAAAGCATTTTGCGGAAAGGCATAAGGTGTCTGCTGCGAAGTACAAAGCAAAGATCATCGAAATGCCTTCAAAGACTTGGGGTGATCAGTAGTTTTTTTTTAGGTCAAAAATTTAACAATGTTTAATTAATAGGTTTGTTATGAAACAGATGTTTTTAATGACTTTGCTCTGTCTTAGCTTAGCGGGATGTGCTGACCTTGGTGTATATTGCTCTAACACTAGCATAGGATTTGCTCAGAACAGTACGCACTGCTACAGCAAAGAGGGCTATGAAAGAAAGCAGGCTAAGCTTAAGCGTGCGTATCGACATCATCCGACGGTTTCAATCTCCTCCTATAAGCCAGAACCTGTTCGTCGTCCCCTTAAAACATGGGGGCAGACAAAGTGAGAACGGGAAAAAAATTTAACCACCAACTGAACAATGTTTAATTATAAAGGAAACGTAACATGCGTATTTCACATTTCAAGACTTACCTGATTTTTGCACTGCTGGCGCTGATTCTGTCTGGATGTGCGGTTATTGATGTCGTGGATTGTGTCGATCCTTTTCGAGGGTCCTGCACGGGGCTTCACAAAAGGATTGACCCAGATTACGAGCCGAAGCTGAAACCAAGGAAAAAACACGTCTCTTACGAAGCCTATAAGAGTGATCGGTACAAAGAATCTCCAATAAAAAAGCCTTCCAAGACTTGGGGCGGCAAAGATTGAGACTGTAAACGGTTTAATCCGGTTTTCATGGTGTTTTAAGGCGGTCTTTGCTATGACTTGGGCATGCTTAAGTATCAAGAAACCCTGAAGAATCTGAAAGAACAGGGGCGCTACCGCGCCCTTGTTTTGCCGAACGGGATTGATCTGACATCCAATGATTATCTCGGTATGGCGGAGCATCCCGATTTGAGGCGTGTTGCTATGGAGGCGTTGGAAGGGGGGCTTATGTCTGGCGCGGCCGGATCGCGGCTTCTGCGCGGGCATACCGCTTCTCACCAAAATCTCGAACATTATGCGGCGGCTTATTTCGGGGCGGAGAAGGCGCTATATTTTTCGAGCGGGTTTCAGGCGAATTTCGCGTTGTTCAGCACGTTACCGGATCGGCGCGATGCTGTGATTTATGATTCCCTGATTCATGCGAGTGTGCGGGACGGGTTGCAGGCCAGTCACGCGCGTTCGGTTAAATTTGCGCATAACGATCTGAACGACCTTGAAGCGAAGGTCAAAGCCGTTCGTGATCAGGCGGAGACTCTCTTTATAGCCGTGGAATCGGTTTATTCGATGGACGGGGATATGGATCCGCTGCACGATATTTTCGAACTCGCACAGCGTTATGATGCGATACTGATCGTCGATGAGGCTCATGCGAGCGGGATTTACGGAGAGCGTGGGCGCGGGTTGTGCCGGGAGATTATAAAGGCGCAGGGCTATGAAAGGCTGATTACCCTGCACACGTGCGGCAAGGCGATTGGCGTTGCAGGCGGGCTTGTATGTGCGCAGGCGGAGGTGATTGATTATCTCATTAACTGTTCCCGGCCGTTTATCTATTCGACTGCGCCGATGCCGTTACAGGCGCTGCTTGTTCAGAAATCTCTGGAAATCTTGGATTCGGCGGAGGGTGATTCGCGACGGGAGCGGTTGTTTAGTGTTTGTGCGCGGGCGCGAGAATTGCTTGGCGGAGAAGGAACGCAGATTCTTCCGGTTATTCTGGGGAGTGATGCGCGCGCGGTTGAAGTTGCGAAGGTGTTACAGGGCGAGGGGTTTGATGTTCGCGCGATCCGCCCGCCGAGCGTACCGGAGGGGACGGCGAGGTTGCGAGTGTCTTTGAGTTCGGAATTAGCGCTCGGTGAGCTTGAACGGTTTGCGGGGCTTTTACGGCCTTATCTCGAAGCGGAGCAAGCAGCATGAGTCAGCGGTTTGTTATCACCGGGACGGATACCGATGCGGGGAAGACGGTGTTCTGCGCCGCGTTGATGCTGGGGCTGGAGAAGGCGCATTACTGGAAGCCTTTGCAATCCGGCGTTTCAGACGGGGTGGATACGAAAACGGTGCAGGTTTTAACGGGTTTGCCGCCGGAGCGGTTTTTTCCCGAAGCGTATATTTTCAGCGAGCCTCTCTCGCCTCATCGCGCGGCGGAGTTGGACGGTGTTGAGATTGAGATGGACAGGCTCTCGCTTGATGCGATCCCGAAGGCGGACGGGCCGTTGATTATCGAAGGTGCGGGGGGGCTGATGGTTCCGGTGACGCGCAAGAATCTGCAGATCAATCTTTATAAAAGCTGGCAAATTCCCGTTGTGCTGGTGGCGCGGACGGGGCTGGGCACGATCAATCACACGCTGTTGTCGGTGGAGGCGCTGAAGGCGCGGGGCATTCCCATTCACGGGATCGCGTTCACGGGCGAAGATAACCCGGATAACATCAAGACGATTGCTGCGTTTTCGGGGGTGAAGGTTTTGGGGCGGTTGCCGCGGCTTGAGAATTTGAATGCGGCCACGCTCAGGAGCGCCTTTGCCGGGAATTTCAGCGCGGGGGATTTTGGTTAGGGCTATGCGGATTCTTTTGGCAGCGATGGTTTTGATGTTCGGGTTTTCAACGCCTGCGGCGGCGGGTGGTCCTGCAGACGGCGAATTGTTTGGCTATAAACTGGGGGAGGTTTATGCACCCAATCAATCTTCTTTTATCGATGGTGATATGTTTGTTCCAGAATCTTTAAATCGTGACGCTTCTGATTCTGGAATTGATGAAATAGAGATATCTGTCATGCCAGATAGTTTTCTGGCGTCCAGCGTTAGTGCCTCCAGATTTTTTGATAAATGGGATGAAGCCAAACTTTATGCTGATGAGATATCACGATCTTTTCAAAGTGATTTTGGCGGAAATATTTTGCTTAATCCGTTAGATTTAGAGGAAATCCCTTTAGATCCAGCACATCCAAGACTATTACCAGCGCATGACATCTATTTTGGCCAGATAGAAAATAAATATTCTCTGACTGTTACTTTGTGGCAAACACAGTGGGATGGACGTTTGCCGGAAGTGAGGGTTGCTTTATATTTTGATTATCAAGTTTTGGATGAGTGAGGGACAGAAGAGATTATAAATAGTGTTGGAGAAGACCGCGTTTCTCCGATCTCTGCTGCCTCTCCGTGTGATGAGGAGAGCAATGACTAAAACGCAATCCCCCATCTGGCATCCGTTTACGCAGCATGGCCTCCAGCAAGAGATCATCTCGGTCGAGCGGGCTGAGGGGGCGTATCTTTACACCAAGGACGGGCGGCGGATCATTGATGCGATTTCATCGTGGTGGGTGGTCACGCACGGGCATTGCCATCCGAAAATCGTTGAGGCGGTTCGCGCGCAGGCGGGAAAGCTGGATCAGGTGATTTTTGCCGGATTTACGCACGATCCGGCGGAGGAGTTGGCTGAGACGCTTCTGTCTTTCGCGCCAGATAAATTTTCACACGTATTCTTTTCCGATAGCGGTTCAACGGCGGTTGAGGTTGCGCTGAAGATGGCGATTGGCTACTGGGCGCAGACAGGCAAGGCGCGGCGCAAAGTTCTGGCGCTGGAGGGCGGTTATCACGGCGATACGTTCGGGGCGATGTCGGCGGGGGCGCGCAGCGTTTACAGCCGGATGTACGAACCTTATCTGTTCGAGGTCACGCACCTGCCGTTTCCGGCGGCGGGGGAGGAAGCCCGGACGCTGGAGGCGCTGGAGACTTTCCTGAAGGCGCATGGGAATGATACGGCGGCATTCATATTTGAGCCTCTGGTGCTGGGGGCCGGCGGGATGTTGTTTTATACGCCGGAGGTTCTTTCCCAAATGGCAGAGATGTGCCGCGCGCACGGTGTGCTGTTGATTGCGGACGAGGTGATGACCGGTTTTGGCCGCACGGGCACGATGTTTGCGTGTGAGCAAGCGGGATTTGCGCCGGACCTTTTATGTTTGTCCAAGGGGCTGACGGGCGGGTTTTTGCCGATGGGGGCGACGCTGGCGACCGAGGCGATCTATAAGGCGTTTTATCATACGGACCGGGCGAAGATGTTCTTCCATTCCACCTCCTTTACGGGGAATCCGCTGTCCTGCACGGCGGCGCTGGCCTCGCTTAAGATCTGGGAGGAGGAACCCGTCATGGAGCGGATTGCTTCTATCGGCGAGTCTTACCAGAAAGCGGCGATACATTTCGAAAAGCGCGATGATGTTGAGAATATTCGGATCAAGGGGGATATTTTTGCGCTGGATATCCGGGAAGTGATGCCCGGCTATCTCTCTGAAATCCAGCCGTTTTTATATAAAACTATGCTTTCGCACGGGGTTCTCTTGCGTCCGCTTGGACACACGGTCTATATTTTGCCTCCGTACTGCGTAACCACCAAGGATCTGGACACGATTTATGAGTGCATCGATTTCGCCCTGGACCGCCTCGGGCATGAGAGACGAAAACAAGCCGTATGAAGCGCCCGTACGCGCGTTTCTGGAGGCTGTGGTTTCCGATCCTCTGGCTCATGCCCGGTTTATGAACATGCTCTCCATGCTTGAGCATATGGGCAGCCGGAAGATCATGCTCTCGCAGATGAACCGGACACTAACCGAGGAAACGCTTTCGCATCTGTCTGAAGAAGCCCGGCACGCGTATTTCTTCAAACGTCATGCGGAACGGATCGGCGGGGAGAAGATGGACGGGTTCACGGACGAGAATACGATGTGCCGAGTCTCCGCGATGATGTATTTCGGGCGTCTGGATGCCGGGATCAGTAAAGAGGTCGGAGACGATGCCGCGTATCAGTGGGTTTCGCTGGTGATCGAATTGCGCGCCTGCTGGCTTTACGAGATTTATCAGGATGTTTTGGAAAAGTCCGGCGTAGCGCTTTCGCTTTCAGCGCTTTTGGCCGAAGAAGACCAGCATCTGGCGGATATGTTCGCGCATTGCGGTGGACGATACGATGTTTTGAAGAGGCTTAGTTCTTACGAAACAGGGCTGTTTGTCAAATTCTGGCATCATCTGGATATTTCACGCAGTTTGTTGCAGGCTGCCGAGTAAGTTTTTAGGGGTTCGAATATGGCCAAAAGTATCAAGCCTTCTATCGCGGCGATCAAGCGGGAAGTCAATCACGGGATCAAGGGACATTTTAAAAGTCTGGCCGATGAATTCGGCGCGGATAACTTCGATCCTGAAAGCCTGTCTGAAAACATCGGCGTGTTTTTTGCTCTTGCCGCTCATCATCCTCAAGAAGATATCATGGCCGCGTTTCCTTCCGTTCACAGTGGGCAGGATATCCAGAGAATGGATGCCGAGGCGCGGGGGTGGATCGGTAACGACATGCATCTTGCGCTTACTGTATTTGGTTCGGCGCGTACGCTTAATATTTCAAAGCCTGATATGGGTTATCAGGACGCCGATTTCGGTTAATTTTTTTATGAATATCATGCCTGGTGCGGTTTTAAGGGCTTTATCCCGCGTTCTCGGCTGTGCTAATCTTTCACTACTTCGTAAAAAATTTGAGCAAAATGGGTTTTCGCCATGAAGTTTGTCATTGACCGCGCCGCGCTGCTGAGATCGCTTAACCACGTGCAGAGCGCCGTTGAGCGCAGAAACACGATTCCTATCCTCTCTAATGTCCTGATGAAAGCCGAGGACGGGACGTTAAGGCTTTCGACCACAGATATGGATATGGAGATCAACGAAGCCGTTTCAGCGGAAGTTCCTAAAAAGGGAGCGACGACAGCTCCGGCGCAAACGCTTTACGATATCGTGCGTAAACTTCCCGACGGATCGCAGGTGGAGGTGATCCTGAACAAGGAAGGAACGCAGATGACCGTGCAGGCCGGGCGTTCCGACTTTAAACTGAGCTGTCTTCCGGTTTCAGATTTTCCTGAAATATCTGTCGGGGATCTTCCGGTTTCCTTTTCGATTCCGGCGGCCGAATTGCGTTCCTTGATCGACCGCACGCGGTTTGCCATGTCCACGGAAGAAACCCGGTATTACCTGAACGGTATTTACCTGCATGAAGCGGAAAACAGCGGTATTCCCGTTCTTAGGGCGGTGGCTACGGACGGGCATCGTCTGGCGCGTTTCGAGATGCCCTTGCCTGAAGGGGCGGCGGGCATGCCCGGGGTCATTCTTCCCCGAAAAACGGTCGGCGAGCTACGCAAGCTGATTGACGAAGCGGCTGACATGATCAAAATTTCTCTCTCCGAGAACAAGATCCGTTTCTCTTTCGACCATATCGTTCTGACTTCCAAGCTGATTGACGGGACGTTCCCCGATTACCAACGAGTCATACCACAAGGCAACGACAAGGTTGTGGAAGTCGATCCCAAGGTGTTTACAGGCGCTATTGATCGCGTTTCGACTATTTCTGACGGAAAATCCCGTGCGCTGAAAATCTCATTGCGCGGAAAGCATATGACCCTTTCGGCCAGTTCCGCTGAATCTGGAAGTGCGACGGAAGAGATGGAGGTCAATGGCGATACGGATCTGGAGATCGGGTTTAACGCGAAGTACCTGCTGGATATTACGTCCCAAATCGACGGGGACGGGTGTCGGATGACCATGGCGGATTCAGCCAGCCCAACGATTATTCAGGATAACAGCGATCCGAGTTCCCTTTATGTCATAATGCCGCTCAGGGTTTGATACCTGCGCGGCATTTTACATCATTTTTTCCTGAAAAGATTTTACTGGCCGCCCGGTTCCGGTGTTTCCGGTTTTACCAGTTCAATAACGGGTTCCGCTCTTCCGGGTTGGAATGTAATGGTGGCGACCTTTTTGCCTTCATCAAAACATGTCGCAACATAGGAGAGGGATTCTCTTGTCCCACTGCGCTGTCCCGGGGCGCCGCGCTGCTGTCTGGAACCATCCAGATTGGAACTTGTTACGAAGGCATTGGAAATGTTGAAGCAATCTTCCAAGTGAATTATACGCATCGGGCGGTTGTCAGTGGTCTCGGTCGGGGTAGCCTGAGTTTCAGTTCTGGTTTGTGCGCCTGTGCTATCCCCTGTACGTCCGCCTGTTCTTCCCCCTGTTCGTCCTGCCGTTCTTCCTCCTGCCGTAGCGCCTTGGTCGCTTATCGGCTGGCGTCTTCCGGTCATTCTTGTCGCGGTGTTTTCCGTCACGACAAGACCGTCAGGCGAAGACGCTTTGTTAAAGACCACCGTTCCATCGTTCATGGTGATAGAAATACTGTCGGCCTCAATCGCTTTGAGGTCTATTTCCTGCCGATCCTGTGCTAGTGCGCCGGATGAAATCAGGACACTGATCCCGGCCGCTGTTATGAATTCCTTAAGTTTGTTGCCCATGACACTCCCCTTATGATCCTTTCGTGTATTAAGATATATGGAAATAGTATAAAGAATCGTTTGCGTCAAATATATCCTAAATCCATATAATTCCTCCCTTTTAGCATATTTCTTGATTAAAAAGAAACCATGGCGTGGATTCGGACCCTAAAACTGCACTCTTTCAGGTCGTACGAGGCGGCGGAAATCGCTGATCTAGGGCCGGGATTGCTGGTCTTTTCCGGGCCGAACGGGGCCGGAAAGACTAATATTCTGGAGGCTGTATCCTTGTTTTCGCCCGGACGGGGATTGCGCGGAGCGCGGCTGGCTGATCTCCAGCGTCAGGGAGATGCGCGGCCGTGGGCTGTTTCCGGGGAAGTTCAGACCCGTCATGAGGCGGTCAAGCTGGGGACAGGCATGGACCCGCAAAAGGGGGTGGACAAGCGTGCTGTTCGGCTGAACGGAAAAAGCGCCAAGGGGCAGAGCGTTTTAGCGGACTATGTGTCCTGTGTTTGGCTGACGCCGCAAATGGACGGGCTTTTTCTTGAATCTTCCCGGGAGCGGCGGCGTTTTCTGGATCGGTTGGTGTTCGGGTTCGATCCCGGTCATTCGGGGCGGGTGACTCGTTACGAGAACGCGCTTTCGCAGCGTTCGAAGCTGTTGCGGGAGGGGCGGATTGATCCGGCATGGCTTTCCGGGCTTGAGCAGCAGATGGCGGAAACGGGTACGGCGATTGCGGCGGCGCGGCTGGATTTTGCACACAGGTTGCAAGCGGCCTGCAATGCGGCGGACCATACGCATTTTCCCTTAGCAAAATTGGGCGTGACCGGATCGGTCGAGCGGCATCTTGCTGCGGGGAAAGCTCTGGAGGTTGAAGACTGGTTTCGGGAGAGTCTTGTCAGTAGCCGGGAGCGCGATGCGCTGGTCGGCGGGGCTGAGGTGGGGCCTCATAAGAGCGATCTGGAGGTTTTCTACGCGGCCAAGGGGATGCCAGCCGGACAGTGTTCGACGGGGGAGCAGAAGGCGCTTTTGACCGGGTTAATCCTTGCGCATGCGCAACTCATTACCGCCGAGCGCGGGGAGCCGCCGATCCTGCTGCTGGATGAGGTGGCGGCGCATTTGGATGAAGGGCGGCGGGCGGCGCTTTATGAAATTCTGGAAAAGCTGCACGCGCAGGTCTGGCTGACGGGGACGGATACGGGGTTGTTTGCGGCGGTTAAAGATCAGGCCCTGTTTTTTAGCGTGAACGGGTCGGTTATCGAGAGAGGATAGTTATGGCTAAACCGTGCATTATCACCGTGGCGTTGTGCGGGTCGGTTCCGCGGAAGGAACATAATCCGGCTGTGCCGATCAGCGCGGCGGAGCAGATCGAATCCGCGCATGAGGCGTTTGAGGCGGGGGCGAGCCTCGCGCATATTCATGCCCGCAATCCCGATCAGAGCCCATCATCGGACCCGGCGTTTTTCGCGCAAGTGCAGGACGGGCTGAAGAAACATTGTCCGGGCATGATTATCCAGTTCTCGACAGGCGGGCGGGGCCGCGCGATGGAAGAGCGCGGGGCGATGCTTTATCTCAAGCCGGACATGGCCTCGCTGGCGACCGGCTCGGTCAACTTCCCGAGCATTGTGTATGCGAACCCTTCGGAGTTGATCGACCATCTGGCCGACGAGATGATCAAATATGAAGTGAAGCCGGAGATTGAGATTTTCGATTTTCATATGCTTTATAATGCCGGAAATCTGGTGGCGCGCGGATTGCTCAAGCCGCCTGTGCATGTGCAGTTCGTGTTTGGGGTTAAGAATGCGTTGCCCGCCAAGCGGAGGCTGCTGGAATTTTATCTGGAGGAGTTGCCGCGTGTTCTGCCCGGTGCGACGTGGACGGCGGCGGGGATCGGCAAGATGCAGCTCGAAGTGAATCGCTGGTGTCTTGAGTTGGGTGGGCATTGCCGCACGGGGCTGGAGGATAATATCCGTATGGATGCGGCTACGCTGGCGCCTTCGAACGCCGCACTGGTCAAGCGTCTGGCAGAGCTTTGCGGGGACTATGGGCGGCGGCCCGCGAGCGCGGAAGAGGCGAGAGGGATTTTGGGATTTTAATTTTTTTAAAGGATATATCTATGAGAAGTCTATTCGCGCTTGCTTTTCTTGGAGTTTTTATAATGTCAAATACGGTTTATGCTGAAGAAGCGCTCAACTGTAATATTGGTCCCGCACACAAAAGTATAGGTGAAACAGACTGGCTCGTTTATAGCTGTGGAAACGAGACGACTCTGGTGTTTGTTTCTGATAAAGGAAGCGCAGCTTTTCCTTTTGTTTTCACGATGATGGTTCAGGAAGACCTTCTTCTCACTACAGGTCAGGGAAACGGGAGCAAGGAGGCGACTGCTAAAACCTATGAAGTTCTGAAAAAATATACACTTCAGGAACTCGCCTCTTTGATCGAAGAAACAAAAAAAGTCAGGGAAACGGATCAAAGTCCCTAGTTAATCAGACAACTGCGCAGGAGGCACGGGAGATTTTGGGGTTGTAGTAAAAACTATTTTTTTTGGACATACCCCGGAATCTTTGAGATGCCTCCGGGTACATGAGTAGTCTGTCCAATTTGTAAATAAGGGCTATTTACAAAGTCTTTTTCAGTTTCAAAAACAACGTAACCAGCGGAATCAAAAAGGGCACCGGGAAATTTTTCTAAGTTATTGTACCAATCACCAGTTTTTCTATATAGGGAATGTATTGCCCCAACACCCCACTCTTTATTTAACTTTTTTCCGCTCAAACTTCTTTTTTTAATAGGCTTAGAATTAGATGTCAGTCTAGAGTTTTCCTTCTTTACTTCTTCTTTGTCTAATGATTTTGCATTGAGTTTTGCTATCCGCCTTAAAACAGAATTAGGAGAATCTTCAAATGCTCGTGCTTGGCTTTGCAGCCACTTATAAACATCTTCATCAATGCGGATCGTAGGCATAGAAAACCTCATACAATAAAAAGATAAAACAAAAAATGATATTAGTATAAATAGCTTATTCATTTTAAGGATAAAAACAAAATTGCACGTGCAACAAAAATAGCACACTCTGCGTTATTATGAAACAAAAATATCGCTTAAATTCTATTATGCATCAATCCGTGACTTCAGCGCATTGTCCTGAATGAATTCGCGCCGCGGCTCCACCACGTCGCCCATGAGGGTCGAGAAAATCTCGTCCGCCTTGATGGCATCGTTGACCGTCACCTGCAACAGCGTGCGGGCGTTGGGGTCGAGCGTGGTTTCACGGAGTTGGTCGGCGTTCATTTCCCCGAGACCCTTGTAACGCTGGACCGAGAGGCCCTTGCGCCCGGCGTCCTGGATGCGGTCGTAGAAGGCGGCGGGGCCGTTGACCTTGGCCAGCGCCTTATCGCCGTTGAACAATTCCACGGGTCCGGAGAACAGGTCGCGCAGCCATTCGAGAGAGCCGTGCAGACGCCGCGCGTCGGGCGAGCGGACACGATCAAGCGAGAGGCGGACCGTTTCCTTCACGCCGCGTACGTTATGGTGGAAGGTGTAGCCTTTTTCAGCGGAGAATTCTCCTTCCCATGTGCGGGCGTTTTCATGTTCGCGTGCGTTCAGGCGTTCGGAAGTGGTCTTGGCGTAGGTTTTTCCGGCTTCCTCGTCGGTGAAGATCGCCTCGTCAAATGCGCCGGCGATGGCGGCCTGTTCCACCACGCGGCGGTTTCCGGCGCGTTGCGAGAGGGCGTTGATCGAGTGGTGCAGGGTGCGGGCCTTGGCCAAAAGGTCGCGCAGGTCGTTGCCCGCGCGGGTGTGGCCCTGTGCATCCACGATGCGGATTTCATCAATCGCCGTGTCGATCAGGTAATCTTCCAGCGCCCGTTCATCCTTGAGATAGAGTTCGCCGCGGTTGCCGCGCTTGACCTTGTAGAGCGGAGGCTGGGCGATGTAGAGATAGCCGCGCTCGATGACTTGCGGCATGTAGCGGAAGAAAAAGGTGAGCAGCAGCGTGCGGATGTGCGAACCGTCAACGTCCGCGTCCGTCATGATGATGATTTTGTGATACCGCGCCTTCTCGATGTCGAACTCGTCCGGCCCGATCGAGGTGCCGAGCGCCGTGATCAGCGTTCCGACCTGTTCGGAGGAGAGCATCTTGTCGAACCGCGCCCGCTCGACGTTCAGGATTTTACCGCGCAGGGGGAGGATCGCCTGATTATGGCGGTCGCGGGCCATTTTCGCCGTGCCGCCCGCAGAGTCTCCCTCGACGATGAAGAGTTCGGAGTTCGAAGGGTCTTTCGAATAACAATCCGCCAGCTTTCCGGGCAGATTGGACACATCCATCACGCCCTTGCGGCGGGTCAGATCACGCGCCTTGCGTGCGGCTTCCCGCGCGGTGGCGGCCTCGACGATCTTGGTGACGATCTGTTTGGATTCTGAGGGGTTTTCCTCCAGCCATGTGCCGAGCTTGTCGGCGATCGCGGATTCGACGACGGGGCGGACCTCCGAGGAGACCAGCTTGTCTTTCGTCTGGGACGAGAACTTGGGATCGGGAACCTTGACGGAGAGGACGCAGGTCAGGCCCTCGCGCATGTCTTCGCCGGTCAGCTTGATTTTTTCTTTCTTGAGGATGCCTTTTTCTTCCGCGTATTTCCCGAGGACGCGCGTCAAGGCGCCGCGGAAGCCCGCGAGGTGCGTTCCGCCGTCACGCTGGGGAATATTGTTGGTAAAGCACAGCATGGTTTCGTGGTAGGCGTCCGTCCATTCCATCGAGGCTTCGATCGTGATCGAGCTTGAATCGTCGTGGGCCCGGATGCTTATGGGTGGATTGAACAGCGCCTTTTTCGAGCGGTCGAGATACTCAACGAAGCTTTCGATACCTCCCTCGTAATGAAGGTGAACGGTTTTCCATTCCTCCTCGCTTTCGCTGCGGTTGTCGGACAGGTAGATGTTTACGCCGGAGTTCAGGAAAGCGAGTTCGCGAAGGCGGTCTTCGAGGGTCTTGAAATCGAAATCCGTCATGGTGAAGGTCGCGGCCGACGGTAGGAACGTGACCTGCGTTCCGTTGCGCTCGTCTTTTTCAAGATCACGGACGGGTTTGAGCGGAGCGACTGCATCGCCGTTCTTGAAACGGATATACCATTCTTTACCGTCGCGACGGATGTTGAGGTCCAGAAACTCCGAAAGGGCGTTTACAACGGATACGCCGACTCCGTGCAGACCGCCGGAAACCTTGTAGGAATTCTGGTCGAACTTACCGCCCGCATGGAGCTGCGTCATAATGACCTGGGCCGCAGAGACGCCTTCCTCGGAGTGAATGTCAACAGGGATGCCCCGTCCGTTATCCCGCACTGTGACGGAACCGTCAGAATTCAGCATCACGTCAATGCGGTCACAATGCCCGGCAAGCGATTCGTCGATGGCATTGTCCACGACCTCGTAGACCATGTGGTGCAGGCCGGTTCCGTCATCCGTATCCCCGATATACATACCGGGACGTTTGCGCACGGCTTCCAGTCCACGTAAAACCTTGATGGAATCCGCGCCGTATTCGCTGCTTTTATCGTCGGCCTTCTTGTCCTTGGTACTTTTTTTGTTTCCGCCCTTGGCTTTTTTATCTTTTTCATCCATGGGGTTTTCGTTCTTTTCATCCATGGGATTTACTTTCCTTGCTGACTCGCTCATCGTTCAAAAACTCACCTGTACAGATGTCAATAAGAGAAATCCGGCACTGCCTATAGAGCACCGTTTTCATTCGATTTTAGACTACGTTATGACCATTAGACTGTATAGCATGGACAGGCGGGGAAAAATAGTCGAAAAGCATTGATTTTACAAGTTTTTAAGCGGGTTAAAGGGGCTGGAAAACAGCGCATTTTCAAGGGGTTCAGAAAACCCTCGTCAAGCGGTCGGAAAATTGTCATGTTGTAAGGCGAAAAAGAGGATTTTATGGATATTGATCCTGACACGAATCCGCCTGAGATTCTCGCTCGCAAAAAAAATGACCAGAGGCTGATGAATGCCGTTCTGGCCCTGTTTCTGGTCGGCTTTCTTGGACATTATGTTCGTCTGTTCCTTGTATTCGGTGGATTTAACACATTACTCTATGCCTTTCAGGTCGGCCTGATCGCCGTCTTGTTTTTGATCCGGGATTTTCCAAAGAGGACATCGTTGGAGTCCTATGACTGGTCAATCGCCATAGCGGGGACCTGGGCTCCCTTGCTTTTACGGCCACTTAACTCGCCTGATATTCCTGTCTTTGTCGTTTTGCAGGGTGCGGGGCTGGTTCTGGCCATAACGGGTTATCTGAGTCTGAACAAGAGCCTTGGCATCGTTCCGGCTTTACGGAGGATCAAGACGCGCGGTTTGTACGGGTTTGTGCGGCATCCGGTTTATCTCGGCTATCTGGTTTCCTACAGCTCATTCTTTGTGCAGAATTTGAGTGCGCTTAATTCTGTCGTTTACTGCGCTCTGGTCTGCCTGTGTTTTCTGCGTATCCGGGCCGAGGAAAAATTCCTTCTTCAGAGCGAGGAGTACAGATCGTATACGGAGCAGGTTCGATGGAGGCTTTTGCCGTACGTATGGTAGGTGCAAAAATCACTTTATTTTTTGCCGCGGTTCTGGCTTGATCGCATCATGACTGGAGCTCTTTTGAAACATGTCCGCGAACATTTCCGCACGATGGAGGGTTATGTCTCCGCCGGGATGGAAATGACGAAGGATGATACGAAAATCTTCCTGAACGCGAATGAAAATCCTTTTGAACTGCCGGGTCTGGAGGGGCTTAACCGTTACCCGGAGCCTCAGCCCGCCGCGCTTTTAGAGGCGTTTGCAAAGACTTACGGAGTCGAGAGCGACCAGATTGTAATTACGCGCGGGGCGGATGAGGCGATTGCCATTTTGATCCGCGTGTTCTGTGAGCCGCATAAGGATTCGGTTATTCTCAATCCTCCGACCTTCGGGATTTACGGTGTGGATTCGCGGGCGCAACCGGCAAATGTCATTGAGGTGCCTTTGCTCAAGACGCAGGGCACTTATCTTCTGGATGCGGACGGCATTATCAAGGCTGCGAAAAATCCGAAGAACGGGGTGAAGCTGGTTTTCCTATGTTCACCGAACAACCCGACGGGCACGTCGTTCTCGCATGAAACGATTTCCGAGATTTGTGAAGCGCTGGAAGGGCATGCCGTTGTGGTTCTGGATGAAACCTACGCGGAGTTTGCCGAGGTGGGCAGCATGACCGCCGATCTGGAGACTACGCCGAACCTGATTATCCTGCGCACGCTTTCTAAATCCTATGCGTTTGCAGGGATGCGGATCGGTTGCATGATCGCGGCGGATACTGATTTTATTTCTTTGGTTCGGGCGAAGGCGCTGGAAACCTATCCTTTGACACGTTTGAGCGTTGAAGCGGCGTTTCATGTTCTTTCGCCGCAGATTCGCGAAATTGCGCATCAGAATATCAAGAAGCTTCTGGACGAGCGTGATCGGATGCAGGCTGCGCTTGAAAAATCGGATCAGGTGATAACCATCTATCCTTCGGATGCGAATTTCCTGCTGGTCGAGATGAAGGACGCGCACGGGTTTTATGAATATGCGAAGACACACAACGTGATTTTGCGAGATTTTTCAGCCAAGCCCGGAACTGAGAATTGCATTCGTTTGTCTATCGGCACGCCGGATGAGAACGATACGGTTTTAAAGCTTCTTCAGGATTTTTCGAAGACATAGGTTTTTAATTATGAGGTTTCCGATGAAAAAGACTTTGTTTGCCTGCACTCTTGCTGCCTTGTCCGTTTGTGCATTTTCCGGTTCTTCTTGGGCGGATTCGCCGCCGGAGACACAGGCGCAAAGCACGCTTGTCCTGCACAGCACGAGCCTGAGTATGAATGCCACGATCGACAATAAATATGTCTATAAGGGGTTTGGCTGCGAAGGAGAAAATCTTTCGCCGCAGCTTTCATGGGAAGGCGTTCCGGCAGAGGCCAAGAGCCTTGCCATTACCTATTACGATCCTGACGCGCCGACCGGCAGCGGCTGGTGGCATTGGACGGTCGTTAATATCCCGACCTCCGTGAGCGAAATTCCCGAAGGGGCGAGCGGGACCGATGCTATGCCCGCGGGTTCTGTGGAAGGGCGTACGGATTTCGGCGAGTCCAAATTCGGCGGTTCGTGTCCGCCCGTGGGTGACAAGCCGCACCGCTACTTCCTGACCCTTCATGCGCTGGATGTCGAAAAGCTGGATCTGGACGCGAACGCGTCGGGGGCGCTGGTTGGTTTTAACCTGAACGCGCACAGCATCGCGCAGGCCCAGATTATGGCGGTTTACGGGCGTTAATCGTGCGTACAAATTTTGTTCCCGTTTTGCTTCTGTTTTTTTGCTTTCTTAATTTTCCTGTGCTGGCAGATGATAATGATGTTTCCTTAAAGAATAGTAGGCGCATACATCAGCTTGTCGCCGAGTTATTGGAAGTGGTCGACAAGCGGGTGGAACAAAAGCATCAAGGTAACTTTCCTGGCACCAATGTTGGTTTAATTGGTCCAGTTCAAGATATTCTATCAAATGAAAATGATGTTGATGTTCTGATGGGGTTTGCAATGGCGCTTAGAGGTTATGAGTGGGCAGGGCCGGAAACTGTAGCAGTTTCTTTTGTTTATGAAACGGCTTGGGGGCAGGCTGTAAGAAGAATTGAGGAAATTGGTGGGCCAGAAGCCCTTCACAACCTCGAATTAATGAGGATGAGCAGAATGTATGATGGTGCTTATTCGTTGATACTGCGAGAAGCAATAGATCGGCTCAAAGCCAAAGAAGAGCAATCAAAATCTCAGAAAACCCCTTGACCTTGAGGTTCTGACCTTCCATAACGTCCTAGAAAATAACGGAAAAATGCAGGGTTATGGATTCTCTCGCTTCGAAATTAACAACCCTTACGGAACAGGCGTTTTCGGCGCTGGGCCTGCCTGTCGAGCATGCGCGGGTGGCTGTGTCCGGGCAGGCGGAGAGTGCGCAGTTCCAGTGTAACGGCGCGATGCCGAGCGCCAAGGCGGCCAAGAAAAACCCGCGCCAGATCGCCGAAGAAGTGATTGCCAAGCTGCAGGAACTGGATTCCGAAGGTGTTTTCGCCTCTCTGTCTGTCGGCGGGCCGGGCTTTATCAATATGGTGGTGAAGCCGTCTTTTGCGGAGGCTTATTTGCGCGATCTGCTCGCAGATGCGGGGCAGGGCGTGCCTGTGCTTTCTTCGGGTGAGACCGTCATGCTGGATTATGGCGGGCCGAATGTGGCCAAGGCTATGCATGTCGGGCATTTGCGTTCGTCCATCATCGGGGATGCGTTGCGCCGGATGATGTTGGCGACAGGTTACAAGGCGATTGGAGATGTGCATCTAGGTGACTGGGGCACGCCGATGGGACAGATTATTTCCGAGCTTGAGTTGCGCCATCCGGATTGGGTGTATTTCGATGCGCGTTTTTCGGGGGCTTATCCGAAGGACTCACCCGTTTCCATGGCTGATCTGGAAGAGATTTACCCGCTGGCTTCAAAAGCCTGTAAGGAAGATGAAGCACGGGCGGACAAAGCACGGCAGGCTACGGCAGATTTACAGAATGGGCGTGCGGGCTACCGTGCTCTTTGGCATCATTTCGTCTATGTGTCTGTTACAGGCATGAAAAAGAATTTCGATGCGCTGGGTGTGCATTTCGATCTGTGGAAGGGCGAAGGGTCGGTGCATGAGCTGATTGCGCCGATGGTTGAGAAACTCAAAGCGCAGGGTCTGGCGCGGGAAGATGACGGGGCGCTGGTTATTGATGTGGCGTTTGAGGGCGATAAGAAAGAAATGCCGCCGCTTATTCTTTATAAGCGTGACGGGGCGGTGATGTACGGGACGACCGATCTGGCGACTCTGGTTGACCGGATGCAGGAGAACAAGCCCTCTAAAATCATCTATGTGGTGGATCAGCGGCAGGGTCTGCATTTCGAGCAGGTGTTCCGCGCGGCGCGCAAGGGCGGGATTGTGCCGGAATCCGCTGAACTGACCCATGCCGGCTTCGGGACGATGAACGGGCCGGACGGCAAGCCTTTTAAAACCCGCGCGGGCGGTGTGATGAAGCTTGAGGATCTAATTGCTATGGGCGTCGAGAAGGCGCGCGAGCGTTTGAAAGAGGCTAAGCTGGCGGAAGATATGTCGGCTGCTGAAAAGGAGGATATCGCGCACACGGTGGCGATTGCCGCGATCAAGTTTGCCGATCTGCAAAATAACCGTGTCGCGGATTACGTGTTTGATCTGGACCGGATGACCGCTTTCGAAGGGAAGACCGGGCCTTATCTGCTGTATCAGGCGGTGCGGATCAATTCGCTTTTGAAAAAGGCGGCGGAGCAGGGCTTCACACCCGGCGAGACGTTTGTTCTGCCTGAAACGGATATTTCTCTGGCGCTTATTCTGGGGGAATTGCCAGATCAAATTGCTCTGGCGCTTAAAAACTATACGCCGCATGTGCTGTGCGATTACGCGTTCAAGCTGGCGCAGGCTTTCAGCAGTTTTTACGGGAGCTGCCATATTCTCTCGGAGCCGGACGAAGCCCTTCGGGGCAGCCGGCTGGCCCTGTGCGCCCTGACCGCGCGGCACCTGCGGGTGATCCTGTCGCTGCTGGGCATCGCGATTCCCGAGCGGATGTAAAAAACTGTTCTTCCTTTTCAATAGCATAGTGTTTTGCAAGCGAAATTTTATCCACAGGGCGATTGATCGGTGATTTTTTTCTGGCTATAGTCGGCCACCATGCTCGGATTACAGCACGTCAGAATAACGCCTTCGATGCTCAAGCTTGCCTGCTCGGTCGACGAGTTCAAGGGCGCGTGGACGGCGCTTGAAAACCATACAACCTCACTGCAAATTCTCGGCGATGTTTCCAGTTTTGGCCGAAACCTGAAGGAAATCGCCGGATTGTGGCAGAGCCAGATGATCGACGAGGACATGGTGTGCAAGCTGCACGCGGCCTTTACGGGAGGCAAGGGTGTCAGCAAATACCGCGAAGTTGCGCATAGTCTTAATATCCGTAATGGAAGCGCGGTTATCGGTTCTCTGGATACCGCGACGCCGGAGGAAGTCCGTGCGCTGATGCCACGACTTGTGAAGTGGGTGGGCGAGGCGCTTGAGAAGGGCGATATTCATCCGCTGTTCGTTATCGCGATCTTTACAGCCGTGTTTTTGCAACTCTGCCCATTCGAGCGGGGAAACCAGAAACTGGCGCGGGTCCTGATTATTCTGCTCTTGCTAAAGAGCGGGTATCTTTATGCGCCCTACAGTCTTCTGGATCCCGCATTTACGGAGCGGGCAGGGGAATATTTCAACGCTCTCAAGCATACGCAGGATACGCTGGCTTCTGGACGTGTCGACTGGGATGTGTGGATCGGGTTTTTTCTGGAAATCCTGTGCGACCAGAAAAATGTCCTGCAGGGGCGTCTGGACAAGGGGCGCCCGGAGATTGCGAACATGCCTTCCCTGTCGACTAAGGTCCTCAAGCTTTTTGAAAAGCATGAGCGTTTGAGCATGAAGGAGATCGAGCGGCTTACGCGCGGGAAGCGTTCGACCCTGAAGCTACGGCTCGGGGAACTTGTCAAGGAAGGGTATCTGGTTCGGCATGGCAAGGCCCGCGCAACGTGGTACTCGCGCGTGTAGGACGCGTCTATGCGCTTTTAATTCTCATGACATCCTGATTGTTTTTTCAGTGGCCGTCGCCGTTATCGCCGTTCCCGTTTCCATTGCCGTTTCCGAGCAGGGATTTGGCGATTTCCTCACCGGCCTTTTTAAGCTCGTCATCTTTTGATTCCGCTGCTTTTTCTTCTTCGGCTTTTTCCGGTTGCGTGCTTGCCGCTGTTTCCGCAGGCTTGGCCGCACCGAAGATGGCCGGTTTGGCTGCGGTTTTTTCGCCGGAGGATTCGGTTGTCGGGGGCGCAGGAGTTGCAGGCGGCGCTGCTGGCGGCGTGGCGGGTTTTTCTGCCCCGAAGATGGCGGGCTTGGCCGGTTGTTCGCCGGACGCCGAGGGCTGATCTGACGGTGGTGTGGTCGGTGTAGATGGCGGAGGTGTCTGGGCCGCTGATGTTTCGGTCGGTGGTGCGGACGGGGTGGCTGGTGTTTCCGCAGGCTTGGCCGCACCGAAGATGGCCGGTTTGGCTGCGGTTTTTTCGCCGGAGGATTCGGTTGTCGGGGGCGCAGGAGTTGCAGGCGGCGCTGCTGGCGACGCAGCGGGTTTTTCTGCGGGTTTGGCTGCTCCGAAGATGGCGGGCTTGGCTGCTTGTTCGCCGGATGCCGAGCCCGAAGATTCGGCTGGCGGTGCTGCTGGCGGCGTTGTTGTCGGCGGAGCTGAGGGCGGTGTTTGTGCCGGGGGTTGTTCAGGTGTCGATGGTGTTTTGCTGAAGAACGACATCGGCGCGGCACCGCTTTTTGCGGTTTCCGTGGTTTTTGCCGCTTCTGCAGGGGCGCTGGCTCCAACAGTTTCGGATTGTCTGACGATTTCCGCGGGTTTTTTGGCTACAAGCGGAGCGGCCGCAGTCGTTGTTGCGGTGGCAGCCGCAGATTTTTGCGCGACCTGTCCAACAGGGGAAGACGGCGCTGCTGTTGTCGGAGGAGGTGTGGCCGGACCTTGGGGCCCGCCGCTGCCGCTACCACCACCACCAGCTGCACCGCCTCCGGGCGGTCCCTGGTCATCGGTGGCCGGAATTTCATTGTCGATGGCGTGGATGCTGACCAACGCGGCGATTCCGGCGTCGATCGGGCTGACGTCGGGTTTAAGGCTTTTCTTAAACCCGTCATTCATAGCCGTGATTTCCGCGGGCGTTTCAAGCGCCACGTCTGCACGCTTTGCGGTCCAGCTCTTATTGACCATGAGGTCACGCAGCTTTCGGATAGAGGTCGAGTGCTTGACTACTTCCTCATCCGGCGGAGGCAGGATCATGAAGCGCGTAACGCGCATTGCCTTTGCGTGGCCGGGGTTTGAGTAGAAGATCGCGCAGTCAACAACCGTATCGCCAAAGGTGATAACGGCCTGTCCTTCACGGAAACCACGCAGGCCATCGTAACTGGCGCGCGGGCGAAGCTGTACGCCTGCCTGTTTGGTGTCGTGGTATGCACCAAATTCGGAGCCGCCCATCATCTGGAAGCCGGAGACCTCGGTGACCATGGCGGAGCCGACGGTCTTTTCGAAGAAGTCCTTGGTTTCGGTCGGGTCTTCGAGCTTGCCGAAAATCTTGATGTTACAGTTACCGACGATAGAGTTGGCTTCCTCACGGACCCGTTTTTTCATCGCGGGCAAGTCCTGTCCGGAGAAGACGAGACAGAAACCAAGGGAACGGGCCTGGGCCGCCATAACCGCCATACCCTGCGCGGTATAGTAACCGACCTCGTCGAAGACGGTCATGAAGGGTGTGGCGGAATGGGTCGGCTTGTTCTCAATAACGGTTTCGCTTGATCCTTCAACGGTCGAGCCGAGAGTCGAACCCATCATCCCCTTCATCGTGGCGGAGACGATTTTACCGAGGTTTGCGATCTCGTCTCCGGACTTTTCAAGAGCCGGGATCAGAACGATCAGGATGCGGCGGTTCAGAACGACGTCGACCATGTCCACGTCGGCGGCCTGCGTATCGAAGATATATCCATAGTCATCGCCCAGAGATTGCAGGGAGCGGGTGAACTGCATCGCCAAATAACCGTGCTGCTGCGAAGCCGTTTCCGTGTTGTATTGCGGCGTATCGGGGCCGGGCGGTTTGACTTTACCGTTATCGTCATACGCGTCACCGATGAACCCCGGAAGCGTGTCAAGGTATCCTCTCAGACCTGCGCGGATCGTATTGGGAACGGCTTCGTCGCGCGAAAGCTTGATTACGTTCGACAGAGTCAGATAATCCCGGATTGTCCGGACGGAGAGGGGGATATCCTGATTGTCCCGTTTCCACGTCAGGGCCGGCATAATGGAACTGATGAGGGAGACGGCACGCTCTTTCCACATCGCGTTGTCGCCCTCTGATTCAGGCATCAAGCTTACAAGCATGTTAACGAGGTAAGACGCCGAGCCGCTGGAGAACGGGTTCATGGTATTGGACGGGGCGCGTACGTCCGCATTTCCGGTCATGTAGTTTAGGACCAAAAGATCATCATCCCGCCCGAACCGGCGGACAAGGGAGGACAGAGAGGACCAGAGGTCGGTATCGGCTTTACCGTCAACGTACACGAAGCCCGATCCCCATGTCAGGGCGTTGGTCACCATGGATTTCAGACCTTCAGTTTTACCGGCTCCTGTCGTTCCGAGATAAAGGATGTGGGTCCGTGCGTCCGAGTTCGTAAACCACACTTCCTCATTTGTCTTCTCAACGTTACCGAGGTACAGAATCCCTTCGGCCTTGCCGGGTTTTCCGTCCCGGCCGTTATTCATATCCTTGTGCTTAGAGCCTTTGGGCAGTTTAAACGCGAGGGTTTTGTCGCGGGCGCGAAGCCAGAGCCAGTATAAAAACGCGATTGCCAGAATCAAATCAGCAAAGGTCAGCGCCCAGTCGTTAATGTAGACCGCCATCGCGGTCAGAAGAAAGATCGAAGTCGAATAAGAGGGATTGGAAAAGCCATCGGCCAAGCGCGTGGTCAGCGGGCGAACGTCCCGCAGTATCGCCTCGTGCTTATGTTCATATTTTCTCTGGTCAATGGCCATTTATAGCGCCTGCTTCCTTTCTTTGCCCTTACTGCCGCCTGCTCAGGAAGTCATCGGCCGAGACCGGGACGCCTGTATCTGAAGGGGGAGCGCTGCTGCCTGAAGTCGAGCGCATTTTTTCTATTGAATTCTTGGCTTTTGGAATAGAGTAGGCCCAAGCAGAAATCAGTATCAGTATTAAAAGAACTGCCAGAACGGCGCTTGCCTTGCTGCTGTTTTCCTCTCCGGGTTTTACAGCGCCAGATGCCGAAAAACGCGCATTTTGCGCATTCTGTTGTTCAGCTGCCGCCGCGGTCGCGCCGGGACGGATTTTTCCGTGGGCATTTTCAAGCGCCTTCGAGGCTACCATGAGCGCCTGCACAGCACTGGATTTATCCTCATAAGAGGCGACATTCACAGTTTCCCCTTTCTGGGTTTTGAGGGCGAGCATAAACTTTCCGGTTTTTGTATCTTCACGAACTTCCAGCGCTGATGACCGCGCCTGTTCAAGATCCATCTGCCAGACAACCGGCGTGGCGGCATCGGGCAAAGAAAGAATAAGCTTCCCGTCCACGACAGATGCGCTGGATGTGACCGATGAGGTGTCTATTTTTACCGTTGCTTTCATTTTAACCTTTTCAAGCTTTAAGCTGCTGACTTGTTGTTAGAGAAACTTTTTCCTAGCTTAGAATCATGTTCTAAGAGTACACGCAGTTACACAGCTTTTTTCACACCTTTTTTCTTGGATTTACTGTAATCCAGAGCCGGAATAGGCCTTGCCCGGTCTGAAGCCATATATTCAATGATAGTTGAAACAGAATCTCCGACCTTGGGAACGGGGATCGGTCTCTGGGTCAGCCTTTCCGCCTTGAAATGGGCCATGGCCCCCAAAGCTTCTATATGGAAAGATTGACGTCCCATGTTGTTCAGGGGGTACCATAGCGTACGGTCATGTGCGCGGAGCCAGAGGAACTGCGACGGTGAAAGAACACCACCTTCAGAGCGCGCAAAAGCCAAGCCTTTCATCAGTGCGGTTGTTTCAAAAGCATGCTGGTTGACTTGCGCAAGCGTTTTTCCTCCCAAATCCTTGTCCTTGAGAATGCTTGTCGCCTGTCTAAAGAGCTTTCTATCTTTTTTCAGTTCCAGCCCATTCTTGAATGACCAGCACTTGGCCAAGCGTCCCAGCATTTCATCTGCTTCGTTACGTTTTCTGGCCGCTTTCAGGCAAAACGCCGCCAACAGGACCTGCTTGTAATCTTCAAGAGCAGTCGGACCTTTCCAACGTGGCCCAAGTTGTTTAATGAAGGCTTCCTCAACTTCCTCCTCGTCGATTTTTCCGTCCGGAATGGATATCTGATTATAGGCGAGCCATTCTTCCGGTCCCAAAGCTTCCGCAAAGAGCGGGAGGTCCGCAGGAACAGGGGAACCGGGGGGACGTGTCGGCTGGGTCGAGGGGTTAAACTTTACGAAAGGCGATGTCACCGGGAAGATCGAGGCTTGTTTTTCAATCAGTCCTTCAAGGTTAAAGCGGCGTCTGTATTGCGTGCGCGGTCCCAGAAACATGCACCAGATGGCCGCGCCGAAAAGGAGTGTACAGATCGGCATTTTCCAAGGCTGCATGGCCATAGCGTTGAAGACTGCGAGGTGATTGAAATTCAACTTTTGTTTTGGAAGGTCAAGAACCCTAGGAGCCGTTTTATCGAAGAGGTTATGAAACGACCTTTGATTGCCGCTGATTGATATAGTGTGGTCTTCGGGCATAAACCAAGATATGAGGTATGTTTCGTAATATCGTATCCAGATAACCATCTGACGGACTTCGGATTGGAAGAAGTACCAGAAAATCCAGATCAGCACCGCAAAGATGACGAGCATAATGCCCCATCCAATAGCACTGTCATGGAGGTTATCGCTTGATTGTTGACCGCCGGCTGCCACTGATTAAACCCAACCTTAATTATGTCTTACGCTTGCACTTTGTGTAAAATAACAGAAAAAAATAGAAAAAACCAATAGGTTCAGGCAAAAAAAGCGCTGTGTCCGGTTGTCTGCTCCACTTCCACGCTATCAGCCCAGAGCGGGATATTTAAAAGAGCTTGATTGCCGTCCCCTGATTTTGTTACATCATAGCCGCGCAAGGCTTAAAAATTTGTTATTTGCCTTGCGTACAGTCTTTATAGCCGGAATAGCACAACGGTAGTGCAGTCGATTTGTAATCGAAAGGCTGGGGGTTCAAATCCCTCTTCCGGCACCATTTCCCTGTATTAAGAATTCCCGAAGACATGGTTTTTCCTCATTATCATGCTTGATTATTGTACTCAAACGGCGGGCTGGGATGGTTTTTCGGAAAACAAAAATCTTGTCCACTTTCCTTCGTTTCTGTAAATTGGGAGTTTGCTTAAAAACAGATAAGAACAGGGTTATTTTTTATGAATAGTTTGAAGCGTGGTTTTTTTCATGGCGGGGACGCAGTCGACGATAGGGCAGTTATAGAGGTCGAAAATGAGCTTATTGAGCGCGTAAAGTCCATTGTTCCTGATGTTTCGCAAGCTAAGCAGGGGGACTGGTATGCTGCTGTCGCCGGTTATTTACGGGACAGCCTGGTTCCTTCCTGGCAGGCGACAGAGGAGACATACCTTTCCGATGACGTGGGAAGACAGGCGCATTATATCTCGATTGAGTGGCTTTTGGGACCAAATATTTCCACCGCGTTGCAGGCCGCTAAAGCTGAAGGCGTTATCAAGGAGGCTCTGGAGAATCTGGGGCAGGACTACGAAAAGATTCTTAACTTTGAAATCGACCCCGGCTTGGGAAATGGCGGTTTAGGGCGTCTCGCCGCTTGTTTTATCGACAGCAGCGCCAATCTGCATATTCCAATGACGGGTTACGGACTTTTTTATCGCGACGGATTTTTCAGGCAGGAGATCAATGAGGAGGGGCAGCAGGTCGAGCGTCCTCATCAATGGCATTCAGAGGGGTATCCTTGGACGTTCCGACGTGATGATCTGGGGCCTTTTAAGGTCAGCGTTTTCGGGAAAGACGCTGATCCTCTCGTTCTGGATGTCGTCGCGCACGACATGATGGCCCCGAGTTATGACGGGCAGACGGTCAATACCCTTCGCCTGTGGGAACTGGTTATTCCCGAGGGTCTGGATGCCGGGAACGCTCACAAGAACTGGGAGGTCCGCGCCGTCAATCAGCAGCTTTACCCGGATGACCGCGATACGGGAGGCAAAGATCTCCGGCTTTTGCAGGAGTATGTGATGGTCAGCGCCACGCTGCAAAGCATCGTTCAGGATCACCTGACCAAGAATCCTTCACTGGATAATCTTTTTAAGACAACTTCGATCCAGATCAACGATACGCACCCGGCTCTGGCAATTCCTGAGTTAATGCGGATTCTGATCGACGAGCACGGTATGGATTGGGACAAGGCCAAGGACACGACCCGCAAAGTCTGTAATTACACCAACCATACGCTTATGCCTGAGGCGCTTGAGAAATGGGACAGGGGAAAACTTGATTATCTCTCTCCCCGTATCGAGGCGATTCTATACAGGCTGCATAACGAACTCATGGACGAAGCCGATGTCAAGCTTGCCCATCTGGGTGACGAGGAGCGGGCAGCAGCGAAAGGCCGGATGTGCATCCGTTACGGCGACGATTATCGTATGGGGCATTTGGCCGCTTTCTATTCGAACAGAGTGAACGGCGTTTCGGCCATGCATACGGAACTTGTGTTCGACGATCTTTTTCCTGATCTGATCCCTATGCGCGGCAGCGCTGTGAAGGTCAATCACACGAACGGAATCAGCCAAAGGCGTTTTCTTGTGAAGGCTAATCCGGCGCTTTCCACCCTTCTTACACGGACCCTTGGCAACGAGGACTGGGTAAACGATCTGGAGCATCTTGATGAATTGAAGCAGCATCTTGACGATCCTGCCTTTGTTGAGAGGTTTGCCGCGATCAAACGCGGAAACAAGGAGCGTCTGGCTGAACTCGTAGAACTGGAGACCGGCGTGGTTCTGGACACCGACGCCTTGTTCGATGTGCATGTAAAACGCATACACGAATACAAGAGGCAGCTTATGAACCTGCTTCATACAGTCGCTCTTTACCAGGATATAAAAGAGAATCCTGACAAGGACCGGCCTAAGGTCGCAAAAATACTGGCGGGCAAGGCGGCGCCGGGTTATGGGACGGCGAAGGGGATTATCGCTTTGGCTCACCGTATTCAATACATTCTTGAAGAGGATAAAAGCATTGATGGAAAGCTCAAGTTGGCCTTCATCCCGAATTACAATGTTCGAAAAGCAGAAATAATCATTCCGGGCACCAATCTTTCTGAGCAGATTTCCACTGCCGGAACCGTGGCTTCAGGAACAAGCAACATGAAATTTGCCTTGAACGGTGCGATGACGATCGGAACCCGGGACGGGGCGAATGTTGAAATTGGGGAAGAGGCCGGGGAAGAAAATATCTTCTTCTTTGGAAAAACGGAACAGGAGCTCGAGGAAATCGCCAGGGACGGGTATGATCCCGAAGAGTATATCGAGGGCAGCCCGCGTCTGAAAAAGGCCCTGGAATTTCTTGACCAGCAGGGCTTCAAATATCTTGCCGATACGGTTCGCCATAAAGACCAGTACAGGATCGCCGCAGACTTTGATGATTACTGGGAAAAGCACGAACAGGCGTCGACCCTGTATCATCAAAACCGACCTGAGTGGCGCAGGAAAACCATTCTCAACACTGTTGCAGGTGCGCATTTTTCTTCGGATAAAACCGTTGCCGGATATGCGATGGAGAACTGGGGCGTTCAAGCCGTTTATCCTGATGAGGAGTTACGTCATCTGGCTCAGCAGGATTTCGGTGTCAGCGAAGATCATTTAATGCCTGGCGCAGGTCCTGAATAAGATCCTGTTTTATCCTTGTTTTGCGAATCGTCTTGTACAGGGCGTTGGCGTTTTTATTCTGTTAGTGTACTCTTTGCCTGTAACCGTGCTTGCGGGCATGTTGAGGTTAGATTTTGCGGATCGAACGAAACTAGGAGGCCTGGTGCCATGACAAAAGATAACAAAGCTCTGGGCGGGATGATGGAGGCAAACCGCAGCCGTGCAAGCTTTTCCGGACACGGGAAAGCACTCGGTGCCGCCGGTTACAGGGTCGCCAGCGATCATCCTGAGAATTGCGAATTTCTAGGTGATCCGGGGCAAAGTATTGCTCTTTCGCCGCCTAAGGGCGGGTTTGAGAGCATTCTCGTCGGGGCGGCGTGGGATAATATTATCGTCGAGGAATCCGGGTTTTTCGGGAAATGGTTTAAGAAAGTCCGTAAGATCGGTGTCGATCTTGATATCGGCTGTCTTTACGAACTGCAAAACGGCAAGCGCGGTGCCATTCAAGCGTTTGGCGAAAAATTCGGAAGTTTTGAGGAGGAGCCTTTTATCTCTTTATCCGGGGATGAGCGTACAGGCGACAAAGAAGGGCATGACGAGTACCTGCTTATAAACGGGCACAAGTGGAGCGAAGTTAAACGCGTTCTTGTTTATATCTATATCTATAAGGGCGTTCCGAACTGGTCGCATATCAAGCCACAGGTTGTCATTGACGTACCGGGGGAAAACGATCTGTATGTCACACTGAACGTGTACGATGACAGTCTGGCCGTTTGCGCCGTGGGCGAGTTGGAAAATATTCGCGGTGGGATTCGCCTGACCAACCGTACGGAATATTTTCCGGGGCACGAGGAGATGGACCGCGCTTACGGTTTCGGGCTTGACTGGGATGACGGGGTGAAACCGCCGGCTTAGGCGTTTTTACGAACCGGCATGGTTGAGCTTACTTCTTACGATTCTCTTATTCTTGCACTTGGATCGCTGTTTTTCGGACTTTTTCTTCTTGTCCGCGCGGGCGGGTGGGTTATTGACTCCGCAGTTTACATCGCTACTCACCGGGGTGTTTCGCCTATGGTCGTCGGTTTTACTGTCGTCGCTTTCGGCACCTCTTTTCCGGAGCTTGTCGTTTCCGTGCTTGCCAACCTTCAGGGTTCTCCGGGGATTTCCCTTGGAAATGTTATCGGTTCGAATATTGCCAATATTCTTTTTATTCTCGGATGTTGCGGACTCCTTGTGACTTTGAGGGCTTCGCGAACGGGGGTCCTCTTTGTCGATCTCGGCTTTTTGCTTCTTTCCACACTGTGGCTTGCGCTCTTGATGGGGGGCGGGGAAATCGGCAGAGGCGCAGGGCTGCTTATGCTTGTTGCGCTTCTGGGCATTGTCGGGGTGCAATATCACCGCACACGTTCAAAAAAGGACGAACTTGCCGCGGAGCTTGAAACGTCCAAGCACCAAAATGACTTTTCCGCTTTTTCGTTTTTGATGCTCGGGCTGGTTTCTATTGCAGCGGGAGCGGAGTTTCTTGTAAAAGGCGCGCAGTTCAGCGCACATCTGGCGGGTGTTCCCGACTCCGTTATTGCTTTGACAATAGTTGCTGTCGGAACTTCCTTGCCGGAACTTTCCACCAGCATCATCGCCTGTCGGCGCGGTCAGGACGGGCTGGTCATCGGGAATATCATCGGATCAAATATTTTTAATGTTCTCATGATCTTAGGGGTGACAAGTTTGATCAAGCCGATTGAACAGGGTTCTTTTCCGGAAACGCTTGCGCATACAGATGTCTGGTTCGTTCTGGCTGTCACGCTTGTTTTCAGCATAGTTTTTGCCGTCACGGGGAAAATCAACCGTTTAACAGGCTTTTTGTTTTGTCTCGTCTATTTTGTTTATAATGTGTATGTTTATGCCGTTAATCTGGCGTAAGTCCGAACCGTGTTTTGATCGCTAAACTACCCAAAGGGAAACGCAAAAATGGTCGATATTTTTGATCCAAATGTGGATAAAGAAGTCAAGATCGAGCTGAATCAGAATGCTCTTAACAGGGGGGATGAGATCAACCTTAACGCCAAGGATCCGACCTTAAAGAGCCTTCAGATCGGGGTCGGCTGGGATTTGAATGCGTTCGATACCGATCCCCTGGACCTTGATATCAGTTGCTTCATGCTTAATCGCCAGGGCAAGACGCGCGTAAACGAGGATTTCATTTTTTATAATAATTTCGAAGGTACGGATAAAGCCGTGCTTCATGACGGGGACAACAGAACCGGAGCCGCCGACGGCGACGATGAAAGCATGACGGTTATTTTGAACAATATTCATTTCGATATCGTGCAGGTCATGTTCGTTCTTTCCATTTACAAGGGGGAAGAGAAAGGGCAGAGCCTTTCCAAGGTTCGTAACGGTTATTTTCGCCTCGTAAACAGGGATACGAATATTGAAATTGCCCGTTATGATCTGGAGAAGGATGTTGACGAGCGCAAGGAAACAGCCATGCTTGTCGGGGTTTTGAACCGAGAAGGACCGAAGTGGCATTTTGTCGCGCTTGGGGAATGCGTCGATGGAGGGTTGCGCACGATCGCGGAAGGCTACGATATCATTGTCAGCACTTCCTGAGAGCCTTTAGGGCCGGTTTCCCTTTTTCAGCGCTTCATGCCCAGAAGCTGGCCGGGTTTGATTTTAGGAGACTTTCGGCCTACGCGGCCCCGGCGCCCGCCCCGTCCTGTTCGGCCGGAATCGTACATTTCCATGTCGATCAGTTTTTCAATGTCCGGAAGTTCGTTCATCTGGATGGCTTCTATGCATGATCTGAAGAAATTGCAGCCCTTTTCTTCCCAGTCATAAACCTCGTTTACGAAGCTTTCGCCGTTAATTGTCAAAAATACAGGAACCCACTTATCCTCCCGAGCCGGAACTATGCGCATCAGCATGACCTGCTGCAACTTTCCGTGGGTGTCGAACGAGCTTCCCCCTTCCGAACCCGCACTCCCATCTTCTTCCGATTCTTCCTTTTCATCATGCAGAAACTGAATTTCCGCCTGCAGATCTTCTTCACCCGGGCCCATACGGACTTCGGCGCTACAGGTTATGCCTTGTTCTGAATCGTAAAGGAACCACGGGCGTGTCTCGTAGGCAGAGAGAACGTAGTCCACCCCCAATTTTTCCATAATTTCCTTGAGTTCGACCCTCATTGCCCCTTCACTTCTGGTGTTTCCTACAATTTACACAAAAAAAGCGGCTTATGCATAACTTTCTTCGTTTTGTTAAATATTTGTTGAAGGAAATGCTGTTAAACATAGAAAGGGGCATATTTCTGAGTAATATTATAAACGGCGGTCGGGGTTGCTTCGTTTTTCTGCGTTTTATCAAAGAATTGTGGGATTAGTTATGCTGGGCTTGTTTAGCAAAGCGAGATTTACTCTATTGAGTGTTTCGATTTTCGGAACGCTCGCTTTCGCTTTGATCTTTATCTCCGATGCTTTTGCGCAAAGCGACAACAAGCCCGTGCGCATCAATGCCCGGGCGATTGACGTACAGACCCTTGTTTCCGGTAATTTTGAAATAAAATTATGGGGCGTTCAGACTTTGCAGTCAGATCAACCTGTCTTCAATCTGAGGGCCCTGAAAGCGCTTGAGGGCGTAATCGACGGTCATCCGGTAGAGTGTTCGATCATGAAGCGCTCTGAAAAGATGGTTACGGCGCAATGTGTCAACGATGTTGAGGAGGATTTGAGCCTCTTCCTGCTTTCTGAAGGGTATGTGTATGCCGACAGGCAGGCGGTGTACGGGACGGTTTTCGAGAAAGCCTACATCAACGCCGAGGCGCGGGCGCAGGCAGATAACAAGGGTTTATGGGCGCTGACCGGAGAGAATGGCCAAGGCGGTACCGGAGGGAACGATTCGCGAACGGTTCTTCTGGGCGGGTCTGTCCTTGTCGGCATTCTTATTGTAGTACTGGTCGGTGTAACGATATTTATCCTGAAAGGTTTTCGTACCGTCGTAGAGGTCCAGAACCAGAGCATGGACCTTGCGGGCAAGGAGCGTGTTCTGCGTGAGAAGGAAAAGATCGTGATTGTTTCCATGATCAATGCGGAAGTGAAAACGAACAAAACCAAGATCGAGGCTTATCTTGTGATGTATGAGGAGCTTCTTAAGGATTTAAAAGATAAAACGCACGAACCTAAATACAAAAAATCCGGCGATATCATCCAGAGGCAACCTGCGCTTAGCAGAACGGTTTTTGACGGCAATACCTCGAAGCTTGATCTTCTCGGGCAGCAGGTTGCAAGCGATATCATTCACTATTATGCGCGGATCAAGACCGTGCCGGATTATGTCGAACTGGAACCGGATGCTCCGATGTCCGAAGCAGTTGCTCTGGTTGAGGCGTCCGTTGACGGTGCAAAAAAGCTGGATGAAATTTCCGATAAAATTCTTGATCGTTTTGCTTCGATGATGCTGGTTCAGGATTCCTGAGCGTTTTTCACATCCTTTACGCTTGTAATAATTTCCTGTTTTTTGCGCAGGCGCAGGCGCAGAGTTTCTCCGGGCTTTATGTGCTCACTATCGCGAACAATTTTTCCATTTTCCGAGAAAACAACCGCATAGCCCCGATCGAGAACATTTTCAAAGGACAACAGTTCAAGTTTTTCGGTGCTGCGGGCAAGTGCCGTTTCTTTTCTTTCCAGTAGAAGCGATGAAGCCGTGCCGAGGCGGGCTTTCAGTTTTTCCAGAGCGTGCCTGTCTTCTGAAACTCGGTTTTTCGGAGGAAAAAGGGCGGCACAAACTTCGATAATATCGGATTGTTTAGATTTCAAGCCAGTCCAATAGGCGTTTTTCAGGTTTTTTTCTGATAAAGAAAGAGACTGGGCCTTTATTTCTAGCATTTTCGAAGGGTGGGTCAGCCGTATGGACGCTTTAAAGAGCCTGTTGTATTTCAGGTTCAGTAATTCGCGGAACAGAATATCCATTTTGCGGGACAAGTGATCCGTTTTCTGTGTTTTTGTTTCCAGTATCCGTTCGGGCCGGCCCAAACGGGCTTCGAATGTCTTGATCCTGTGCCTGTTTTCCGAGAGAAGCCGGGTCAGCCCATTAATCAAACGTTTTTCATTGTCTTTAGTCTGGGCCAGGAGATCAAGGCGTACGGGCACGGCTAGTTCAGCGGCTCCCGTGGGGGTTGGCGCTCTTCGGTCGGCGGCGTGGTCGATCAGCGTCGTGTCTGTTTCATGCCCGATCGCGGAGATAACCGGGATTGCGCTTTCGGAAACCGCCCGGACAACAGCTTCTTCGTTAAAGGGCATTAAATCTTCAAGGGAACCACCCCCGCGTGCCACAATGAGAAGGTCGGGGCGATACCCGCCATCTTCGGTCAGGGCATTGAACCCCCTTACGGCTTTTTCGACTTGAACGGCGGCTGTTTCGCCCTGAACCATTACAGGCCAGAGGAGTACGCGCCGCGGAAAACGGTCGGAGAGGCGGTGCAGGATATCACGAATTACCGCCCCGGTCGGCGAAGTAATGACACCGATCGTTTCGGGCAGGAAGGGCAGAGGCTTTTTTTTCGACGGATCGAACAGGCCTTCGGCGGCAAGTTTTTTTCGCCGTTCTTCCAATAATTTTAGCAGGGCCCCTTCACCGGCCAATTCCATGGATTCGATTACGAGCTGGTAAGAGGAGCGCGGGGCGTATGTCGTAATACGGCCTGTGCAGATCACTTCCAGGCCTTCTTCGGGTTTGACGGACAGGCGGGAAACGGTTCCTTTCCAACAGACGGCGTCTATAACAGACTGATCGTCCTTGAGGCTGGTATAAAGGTGACCTGAAGCCGGACGGGAAACCCGTGAAAGCTCTCCGCGCACGCGTATACGGCCGTAATTGTCCTCCAGCGTTCTTTTCAAGGCAGAGGCCAGATCCGTGACGGAGAATTCCGGAATATTGCTGCGTATAAGAGATTCTGTGCTCATGTCGAGATAATAGTTCAGAAGCCGGAGAAATTGAACTCCTGCCATGATATAGTTTTTTCATGAACAGGTCTTATTCTTCATTCCTATATCAAAGTGAATGTCAGGCTTTAGATTCGCTATATGAAGCGGCGGCGTGGAGCGATGATCGAGCGCAGTCGGTGTTCCGTCAAGCGAAAGAGTTTCTCTCGGTTATTCGTAACGGGACCGGATCGGTCGGGTTATTGGAAAATTTTCTTCAAACCTATGCTCTGGATACCGAGGAAGGGCTGGCGATGATGACGCTGGCCGAGGCGTTGTTAAGAATCCCGGACAAGGGGACTGCCAATCTTTTGATCCGCGATAAAGTCAAAGCGGCGGACTGGCTCACGCAGCAGGGAGGCAGCGCCGACTGGCTTTCAAAGGCCGCCGGGCTTGGGATGAGCTTGAGCAGGCGTACGCTTGAAAGCGTTTTTGCGCGGCTGGGGCAGCCTCTGGTGCGGGAGGCGATGGTGCGGGCCATGCACGTGATGGGGCGGCAGTTCGTTTTGGGCGTTGATATCCGGGATGCGTTTTTGGAGGCGGAACCGTTTGAGTCTAAGGGATACAGGCTTTCTTACGATGTTCTGGGGGAGGGGGCGCGGGATGCGCGTACAGCAGAGCGGTATCTAGAGTCCTATGGCCTGGCGTTTGATGAGATTGGCAAGCGGAGCGCAGGATTATCATTACCCCCGTCAAAGCGGCCCAGTGTTTCGGTGAAGTTGTCGGCGCTTTATCCGCGTTACGAGGTATCGCAAGAGGACCGCTGTGTGCCCGTGTTGATCGAGCGGCTTGGGTTGCTTGCTGAAAAGGCTGCGAAGCATGATTTATCGTTAACAATAGATGCTGAGGAGGTCGCGCGGCTTGATCTGTCGATCAGGATTTTTGAAGGGGTTCTGCAAAGCCCTGTCCTGAGTGGATGGGAAGGGTTCGGACTGGCTGTGCAGGCTTACCAGAAACGGGCTTTATCGTTGATTAAATATTTGGCTGAAAACAGCCAGACGTACGGACGTAAGATCCAGATTCGACTTGTAAAAGGCGCGTACTGGGATTCAGAAATCAAGCGAGCGCAGATGGGAGGGTATCCCGACTACCCTGTCTTTACCCGGAAGTGTAATACCGATGTGTCCTATATTGCCTGCGCTCAGGAAATTTTCAGGCAAGGCGAGGCCTTTTTTCCTCTTTTTGCCACACATAACGCCCACACCATCGCCGCAGTACTTCATATGGCCCGGGAAGCCGGGGCCGACCCGCAGGATTTTGAATTGCAGAGGCTTCACGGTATGGGTGAGAGGTTGTTCGATCATCTTCTGAGAGAGGGTGCGGCACGGGCCAGCATTTATGCCCCTATCGGTCCGCATGAGGATCTGCTGCCTTATCTCGTGCGGCGACTGCTGGAAAACGGTGCCAATTCCTCCTTTGTCAAAAGGGTTTCCGACAGGGATGTCGATCCAGCGGTTCTGCTGCGCGATCCCATAGAGGAGTCGCGTTCCTATGCGGAGAAGAGGCATTCGAAAATTCCCGTTCCAAGCGATCTTTTTGATGCGCGTAAAAATTCCAGAGGACTTGATCTAAACGATCCGCTGTCCTGCGGTGCTACGCTGGATTTTGTTCGCCGTTTCGTTCTTGATATTCAAGAAAAATCCCTAGTTGACGGCAGGTGGGTCGATGCGCCGGAAAAAGCCGATCGCAAGGCTTTTATCGACCGGGCGTTCGATCTTGCGCGGACCGGCTATACGCACTGGTCCGGCCGGAAGGCCAGTGCGCGTGCGGATATTCTTGAACGGGTTGCCGATCTTTACGAACAGCATAGCGATGAGTTGATGGGCTTCTGCGTCCACGAGGCGCGAAAAACGATACCCGATTCTGTCGCAGAGGTCCGAGAGGCCGTGGATTTTTGCCGCTATTATGCTCAACGCGTACGTCTGGATTTCTGTGACGAAGGAATGCTTCTTCCCGGCTATACGGGTGAGGAAAACCGGCTTTTTTTGCACGGGCGCGGTGTTTTTGTCTGTATCAGTCCGTGGAATTTTCCGCTGGCGATTTTTACCGGGCAGATCGCGGCCGCGCTCGGGGCTGGGAACGCGGTGGTCGCCAAACCTGCGGAGCAGACTCCTCTGATCGCGCTGCGTGCTGTTGAATTGTTTCACCGGGGGGGTGTTCCGGCGCATGTTCTGCATCTTCTTACCGGAGACGGTCAGATCGGCGCTGAGATCGTTTCCCATCCTGATGTAGCCGGGGTCGCTTTTACTGGTTCGACGCAAGCCGCGAAATCCATTCAACGCGCTCTGGCAACAAAGGATGGGCCAATCGTCCCGTTGGTTGCGGAGACGGGCGGACAGAATGCGATGATTGTTGATAGCAGCGCCTTGCTGGAGCAGACCGTCGATGATGTGATCTTGAGCGCATTCGGATCGACCGGGCAGAGATGTTCGGCACTGCGCGTGCTGTACGTACAGGAGGATATTGCTGAGACGTTTCTTGAATTGTTGTCAGGGGCGATGAAGGAAATCCGGGTGGGTGATCCTTCCCATCTTTCGACGGATATCGGTCCGGTGATTGATAATGATGCGCTGGCAGCCCTTCGAATCCATGAGATATTTCTTGAGAAAAACGCGCGATTGATTGCACGCGTTTCTTTGCCGAACGAGTTTCGTGAGGGCGGCTTCTACTTTACTCCAATAGCTTACGAGATATCCGATATTGGCCTTTTGAAGAGTGAGGTTTTCGGACCCGTTCTTCATGTCATTCGCTACAAGGCTGCGGACATTGAAAAAGTTTTGCAGGCGATCAACGGGACAGGGTTCGGGTTGACCTTCGGTGTACAGAGCCGGATCAATTCCGTTCAGCGCAGACTTGCGCAAGGAGCACTGGCCGGGAACGTTTACGTTAACCGTTCTATGATCGGAGCTGTGGTCGGCGTACAGCCTTTCGGCGGCATGGGGCTGTCAGGTACGGGTCCGAAGGCGGGCGGTCCGCATTATCTTCGGGCGTTTGTCCATGAGAAGGTGATTTCCGTCAATACTACGGCAGCCGGCGGCAATGCCAGTCTTGTTTCTATGCGCGAAGATGAGTAAAACGAAAGGGCGCACAAAACAGCTTACAGGGATAAGCCAATGAAGATACTTCTTGTCGGATCGGGCGGCCGCGAACATGCCTTGGCGTGGAAACTCAGGCAGTCGCCCTTGTGCAAGGCTCTTTATTGCGCGCCGGGGAATGCCGGGATCGCAGAAATTGCGGAGATCGTGAAGATCGGTTCCGAGGATGTCGAAGGGCTTTGCAGTTTTGCCAAGGACAAAGGTATAGATTTTGTCGTCGTCGGGCCGGAGGCTCCGCTGGTGGCCGGGCTGGTCGATCGTTTGCGCGAGGAAGGAATTTTGGCATTCGGGCCTTCGGCCAAGGCTGCGCAAATCGAGGGTTCGAAGGGTTTCATGAAGGATCTGTGCGCGAAATATGCCATTCCGACCGCGGCGTACGGGCGGTTTTCAGATCTGGCAAGCGCCGAAGCGTTTATCGCGACAATGGATGGACAACTCGTCGTGAAAGCGGACGGGCTGGCGGCCGGTAAGGGGGTTATTATCTGTTCCGGAAGAGCTGATGCTCTTGACGCGGCGCGCGATATGCTTGAAGGCGGGGTGTTTGGAGACGCCGGGGCGGAAATCGTGATCGAAGAGTTTCTTGACGGAGAAGAGGTTAGTTTTTTCGCGCTTTCGGACGGGCGTACGATCGTGCCGCTTGTTTCAGCACAGGATCATAAGCGGGTGGGTGAGGGAGACAGCGGACCGAATACCGGAGGGATGGGTGCTTATTCCCCCGCGTATTTTATGACCAAAGAGTTGGAGAGTACAATTATCTCCCGGATTATTGAACCGACTATCAGGGGTATGGCGGCCGAGGGCTGTTCTTTTACCGGCGTTCTATTCGCCGGGTTGATGGTCAAGGACGGGGTGCCCAAGCTTCTTGAGCATAATGCCCGTTTCGGCGATCCTGAATGCCAGACGCTAATGCTCCGCATGGAAGGGGATCTTGTGAAAGTCCTTAAGGCGGCGGCAGAAGGGCGTCTGGAGAGCGTACGCGAAGAGCTACGCTGGTCGGATGATGCGGCGATGTGCGTGGTTATGGCTGCGAACGGATATCCGGGGCCTTACGCGAAAGGCACTCCGATTTCCGGTGATCTTCATCCGGGTGATCCGGATGTCCGGATTTTTCATGCTGGTACAGCACGAGGCGAGGACGGGCAACTTGTCTCGCAGGGCGGCCGCGTTCTTGGTGTTTGCGCCAAAGGCAAGGATATCGCACAGGCCCAGAAAAAAGCGTATGCTGCGGTTGACGGTATTGTGTGGCCCGAAGGTTTTTGCCGCCGGGATATCGGCTGGAGGGCAATCAAGGCTCAAAAAGGGGAGGCGGCCTGAAAAAGGTCCGGGAAGACGGTTATGGCATGGGATGTTGTTCAGATTAATTGCGATGCTATCGTCGACGAGCGCAGTTTTCACGAGGAGTTTGCGCAGGCTTTCGGGTTTCCCGATCAGTACGACTATACAACTGTTTCCTGGCTGAAGCTTCTGTCGCAGCTTGATAATGCCGAAAAACGCCTGACTGCCGTTTATTGCGAGCCTAACGAGGTGATTACGATCGAGCTTCTTAACGTGGCTGCGTTCGCGGCGCGGTGTCCGGAGCAGATGACGCTCTGTATCGAGGGGGTCGCCTATATTAACTGGGCGCGAATCGAACAAGATCTCAAGCCTGTATTGGCTCTCGCTTTTTACGGCCAGCAATATTACGATCTGAGCGATTTTTAGCTCACGTACGCTTTGACTTGAAAAAGTTGCTGAGAAGAGCGGCGCATTCTTCGCTCAGAATTCCATGGCTGATTTCCGGGCGGTGATGACAGGTCGGCTGTTCAAAAAACTTTCCGCCATGAAGTACGCCGCCGCCCTTGGGGTCGGTTGCTGCGAAGGTTACTTTTTCGAGACGGGCAAAACTGACGGCCGCAGCGCACATCGCGCAAGGCTCCAGCGTGACGTATAGGGCCAGTCCGGGAATTCTCTGTACGCCCTGTTTTTTGCACACTTCGCGGATAGCCAGTATTTCGGCGTGCGCAGTCGGATCGGACAGTTCTATGGTCCGGTTGCCGGAAGCGGAGAAAATTTTTTCTTTCTTGCGATCGGCAATGACAGCGCCGATCGGCACTTCGTCCCTTTCCTGCGCTTTTTTCGCCTCTTCCAAGGCTGCGCGCATACAGGTAAGGTCGAAATCTGTGAATGAACTGTCATCATAGGTTTTGGTCATGGCGCCTGAGTCTAAAGAAGATTTAGCAGACAAGAAAGAGAGAATTGCCAAGCGGATGGCGCGGGCCGGGCTGTGTTCACGGCGTCAGGCGGAGCAGTGGATCTTGGATGGCCGTGTGCAGGTCAACGGAAAGGTTCTGGACAGTCCTGCATTCAGTGTCTGTGCATCCGATAACATCTTGGTTGACGGCAAAGCCTTGCCCGGTGAAGAGAAAATCATGCTGTTTCTTCATCATAAGCCCGCCGGGTTGGTTACGACGCACAAGGATGAAAAGGGCAGATCGACAGTATTCGATAACCTGCCTCCCGGTTTGCCGCGCCTTATCAGCGTGGGGAGGCTGGACCTTAATACAGAAGGGCTATTGCTCCTGACCAATGACGGGGAACTGGCGCGTTACCTTGAACTGCCTTCGACAGGCTGGAAACGCAAGTACAAGGTGCGCGTATTCGGGACGGTTAAGCAGGCGGCTCTTGATCGGCTGGCTAAAGGGGTCACTCTTGAGGGTGTGAAATATGCTCCGATTGAGGCCACAATAGATACCAGCGATCAGGATCGGCCCGGGCAGGCCAATACATGGATTAACGTTTCCTTGCGCGAGGGGAAGAACCGGGAAATCCGCAAGGTCATGGAGTCGCTCGGGCTGAAGGTCAATCGCCTGATCCGAACCGATTACGGTCCGTTTTCTCTCGGGAAGCTGGAGAGCGGCGCCGTACGTCCGGTTGAAGATCAGGTTTTACGGCATCAGTTGGCCAAATTTTTCAAGGAGCGTATGCCCAGTTCCGACGAGCCGAAAAGCGATAAAACCAAGCGCAAACGACCCCCTGCACGCGGCAAGAAGGAGGCGCACTGAGATGCGGATCGTATCCGGTTTGTACGGGGGACGAAAAATTCAGGCCCCGAAGGGACGTATGGTCAGGCCGACCACGGACAAGGTCCGCGGCGCCGTTTTTAACATGCTTCAGAGCCGGGGGCTTGTTGACGACGCTGTTGTTCTGGATGCGTTTTGCGGGACGGGGGGCATGGGCCTGGAGGCGCTTTCGCGCGGGGCGCATTCCTGTACGTTCGTTGATTCCGCCCGTGATTCTTTAGTCTGCGTGAAAGAGAATATTTCTTCGCTGGGGGCAGAAGATCGGGCCAAGGTGATTGCCTCGGATGTTTTGAAGTTACGCGAGTGCACGGATCGCTCTGAACTGGCTAGCCTTGCGTTTCTTGATCCTCCTTATGAAAAGGGACTAATTTTTCCAGCGCTGGAGCGGATTGCTGGAGGCGGTTGGCTTGCCGAGGGTGCGTATGTTGTCTGCGAGACGGAAAAAAAATATAACCGGGTGTTTCCGGCATCATTTTCAGTCAAGGATGACCGCATTTACGGCGAAGTCAGGGTTTTTCTGCTTCAGTTTATAACGCCCGTGTAGATTAGCCAGATAAGTACGATGCCCATTCCCACACGGTAAATCGCGTACGGAGCGAAGCCCGTTGTCTTGAGGAAGCGCATCATGCCCGCTATGGCGATAAACCCGGCGATAAATGACAGGATCACAGCGATCAGCGCGTCGCCGGTCAGGGCGACATTATCAGCCCGAACAAGGCGCAGAGCGCCCAGAGTTCCGGCTGCGCTTGTCACCACCATAGCGAGAAGCAAAGAGTAATGTGCGCTTTCTGTGCGGTTGAGTCCCAGCATGCGTCCGGCAGTCATAGTTATACCCGAACGGCTGGTTCCGGGGATCAGCGCGATGGTTTGGGCCAGACCGATCAGGATCGCATCCCTTAAAGTTAAATCCGAAACTTTACGCGAGACAGGAAATTTCTTATCGGCCCACCAGAGCAGGATGCCAAAAACAATGGTTGTTATGGTTATAACATGGAGATTACGCAAAATGGCCGGTTCCAAGATGTTTACGATAGCTCCCACAATAATTACCGGGATGGAGCCGACGATGACGTACAGCAGCAATCTGGATTTTTCAGATTGCCTGTTTCCGGTCGCAAAATCCTTTAATCCGCCGATCATCCTGAAGACGTCCTTATGAAAGTAGAGCAAGACCGAGAGCAGCGTTCCGACATGGACCGCGAGATCCATGATGAGATCATCGTCCCAAGCGGCTTTTAGCGTTCCGTTGTTTATTGCCGCATGGACAAAAAGGAGATGTGCGCTTGAACTGATGGGAAGAAACTCGGTTATTCCCTGCACAAGGGCCAGTACGATGATGTAGTATAACGGCATGGATTTTTGCGCTATTCTGGTTCGAGATCAAAAGGCGCAGACAGCTATACAGGAAAAAAGGAACATGGTCTATCTTATCGGGATTGTCGGCTTTGTGGGCGGGTTTGTGATCGGACAGATGGTGCTCTACTTTTTTTTACGGGATGTCCCTGCGGAAAAGCTGCTGAACGATCCTTATATCAAGTGGAAATACGGGCTTTTAAACTGGGCTTTTGCCGTTCTGGGCGCATACAGCATGGTTGTCACCTATCAGGAATATTACCCCTAGATTTATTGCATTTCGCAAGTTTTTGCGATCTAATCTCATTCTCTTTTTCCGACTTTTGAAAGGACTCCGTGATGAAAAATCTTTTGCGCACAGCGCTTTTTACTTCCTGCCTTTTCGGTGTTCAACCGGCCCATGCAGAGGCCGAGACGTACACTTTCGATAAGGCCCATACACAAGTTATTTTCTTCGTGAACCATCTCGGTTTTTCCAATTCGGCCGGGAAGTTCCTCGATTTTGACGGATCGTTCACGTTTGATCAGGCCGAGCCCGCGAAATCATCCGTAAAGGTGACATTCAAGGTCGCCGGTCTGGATATGGATGACGAGAAGTGGGACGAGCATCTGAAGGGTACGGATTTCTTCAATGTCGAGAAATTTCCGGAGATGACTTTCAACAGCACCGCGATCGAAGTGACCGGGGAGAATACCGCGAATATCATCGGCGATCTCACGCTTCTCGGAGTTACAAAGCCCGTAACGCTGTCGGTCACGCATAACAAGTCCGGAAAGCATCCGTTCGGGGATAAGTATGTCAGCGGTTTTTCTGCAACCGCTTCACTTAAGCGTTCGGATTTCGGTATGAATTACGGTTTGCCCATGGTTGGCGACGACGTGCAGATTCGTATTGAGGTCGAGGGTCTACGCGAAGAGCCGGCTGCGTCCGACGGCGCGTCAGAAAACAAGTAAAACGCCATAGTTTCAGGATTTTCCATGAAAAATACCCACGATTCCTATGGGTTTGTCCTGAAATTTTTGCACTGGATAACAGCCCTTATTATCATGGGGCTGTTATTTGCCGGTTTCATTATGGCGGGCATGGCTTTGGGCGAGCCGAAACTCAAAATTTACCTGCTGCATAAATCGTTCGGCCTTCTCGTTCTGCTTCTTGTGATCGTCCGCGTATTCTGGAGAATTTTTACGCCGAAAGTGAGTCCCTTGGATTCGCATAGGGGTTGGGAGAAAATTCTTGCCAAGATAACGCATGTTTTTCTGTATTTTGCGCTCTTTGCCATGCCGCTGTCAGGGTGGATCATGTCTTCTGCGGGCGAGTTTCCAGTGACTTTTTTCGGTTTGCCTGTTCCTTCTCTGAGCGAGAAAAACCCGACCCTGTTTGATTTTATGCGCGGTTTTCACGCGTTTATGGCGATGGCTCTGATCGGCATTATCGGGTTGCATCTAGCGGGAGCACTCAAACACCATGTTATCGACCGGGATCGCACGATGATGCGGATGATGAATTCCAGAAATTACACCTTTACGGGAGGGCTTGTCGTCGGATTGTTTTTTGCGGCGCTATTGGGCGGGAATGCTTTGCTTGCGATCTCGAAAGAGCTTATCGAACAGGATGAAGCGCGAACCTCAGGCGCAGTTGAAGCGGGGTCAGTGCCGGAACATGAGAGTGCCGAAGCGAAGGAAAAATATCTACCAAATCAGTGGTTTATTGTGAACGATGAGAGCGTTCTTGGCTTCGAGGCTATGCAGTACGGGCAGGCTTTTAGCGGGACGTTCGATTTTAGCGGACAGATTATTTTCGATCCGGAAAATCTTGAAGGGAACAGCGTTTCGATAACCATTGATATTACCAGCATTGATACGGGCAGCAAGGACCGGGACGGGCAGGCGCAATCCTTTGACTGGTTTGATACAGAGCGCTATCCAACGGCTTTTTTTGAGGCGAAGAGCTTCATTAAAGGGGAGGCGAATCATTACACTGCGAAAGGTAACCTGGTGATTCGCGATGTGCGGATGCCAATCGAGCTTCCCTTTGAGCTTGCTATCGAACGAAAGGGTGGTCTGCGCGTTGCTCATGTTAAAGCGCAGACCATTCTAATGCGTCTTGATTTCAAAGTGGGGCAGGGGCAGTGGGAAAGCACGGAAACCATAGGGAACGAGGTAAAAATTTCTCTTACTCTTGTCGCGGGTCAGCATGCGGGACAGGCAGAGGAATGACATTTTTTTTGTTTTCCGACTTTTCTGAAATTCCAGTATCAATTTTCTTGATTGAATATTTTGTGCTCTTCTTTACAGTAAATTTTCATGAGGACCCTCTTTCATTTCTGGCTTCATCCTTTTTCCCGAAAGGTCAGGATCGCACTGGCTGAGAAAAATCTTGAGTTCGAACTCAAGGTCGAGAAGATATGGGAACGCAGGACAGAGTTCCTTGCCATGAACCCGGCCGGGGATGTTCCTGTGATGATTGAGCCGGACGGGACAATTCTTTCGAATTCACAGGTGATCTGCGAGTATCTGGACGAGGTTTATACCGAGAACAACCTGATCGGAGACGACCCAGTAGAACGTGCGGAGACACGGCGTCTGGTCAACTGGTTCGACCGGAAGTTTAACAAGGAAGTGACCGACAATCTCTTTGGAGAGAGGTTGATGAAGACCTTTTTGAAGCTTGGGGAGCCTCATGGACCCTCGATTAGGGCAGGACGTGCCAACATTTATTATCATCTGGACTATATCGGTTTTTTAATTGAGCGCCGGGAATGGCTGGCGGGGAATTTTTTCTCCCTTGCCGATGTTACCGCTGCGGCTCACCTGTCTTCGGTCGATTATATCGGTGAAGTGCCTTGGGAGCAGCATCCTTCGGCCTATAAATGGTATAATGCCGTTAAGTCCCGATCCAGTTTTCAACCATTGCTAGAAGAAAGAATGCCTGGTTTTGAGCCTGTGGCAGAATATGCCCGGACGGGCACCTAAAGATCAGGGGCGGGTTGATGACAAGTACTTCGAAGGACAGCGGGGACAAGCACTTATTCTGTTTCGGACACGGTTACTGCTGTGATTATCTCAGTCGTACGCTGGTTTCCGCGGGGGGGTGGCGAATATCCGGAACGACACGCGATCCGGAAAAGAAGGCAGTTTTGCGCGATAGGGGCGTTCGCCCTTTTACATTCAGCGAGACTCATCCGCTTGCCGACCCGCTCTATATCCTGAGAGATGTCACACATATCCTGATCTCTACACCGCCAGGGGAAGAAGGCGACCCGACTTTTCTTGTTCATGCCAAGGAAATCTGCGGGCTTAAGAATATTGAGTGGATCGGGTATCTTTCGACTACGGGTGCCTATGGCGATCGCGGAGGAGGCTGGGTTGACGAGACTTCAGAAGTCCGTCCCACGACGATCCGCGGGACACGAAGGGCCAAGGCAGAGGCGCAGTGGCTTTCCCTCTATAAATCAAAGCATCTTCCCGTTCATATTTTCCGTCTGGCTGGCATTTACGGTCCGGGACGCAGTGCGCTGGATTCCGTGCGGGCCGGTGTAGCGCGGCGCGTTGATAAGCCCGGACACGCGTTCAGTCGTATCCATGTGGACGATATCGTTCAGGTTCTCATGGCCTCAATCGCCAAGCCTGCACCGGGCGAAGTCTATAATCTGTGTGATGACGAGCCTGTTCCCAGCCATGAGGTCATTGATTTTGCCTGTAAGATGCTCGGTTTGCCCTCGCCGCCGCTGATTCCTTTTGAAAAGGTTGATCTCGCGCCGATTACGCGCAGTTTTTATGCGGATAACAAGAGGGTCAGAAATGAGAAAATCAAGACTGTTCTCGGGGTCGAGTTAAAGTACAAAAATTATCGTGAGGGGCTTAAAGCTTGTCTGGCCGAAGAGCAGAATGCGTTCGGCACTTTGCGCGATTACACCCAGCCAATCTGAAAAATATTCTAATATAGCGTTTCGTTACTTTTTCAGGATGAAAACTGCATTTTCGCAATTTGCCGAGTCGCGCAATGTTTGCTTGCGTCATAAGGCAGGCGAACAGTTACCGAGGTTCCAATATCCACGGTCGATTCGATGTGCATGCTTCCGCCGTGCAGTTCGACGAGTTCCTTGGTTATTGAAAGGCCTAATCCCGTTCCCTCGAAATCTTTCTTGTAATACGAGGAAACCTGCTCAAAGGGGCGAAGAACGGAGGCGAGCTTGTTTGGAGGGATGCCGATTCCCGTGTCGCTGATTTTTATCGCGAGATGTTCTTCACGCGGCGCACATTCCATCCAGACCGAACCGCCTTCTTTTGTGAATTTTACCGCGTTAGTCAGAAGGTTGAGGATGATCTGTTTCAGGGCGCGGGCGTCCGCTACAAGCGTGATGTCCTGCGCCAGATTTTCGGCGATATCCAGATTGATTTTTCCTTCCTCGGCGCGCCCTCTTACCATCTTGATTGCTGCTTTTATCACATCGTCCACGCGTACGGTGGAGAGGTCCAGGTTGTATTTGCCCGCTTCGATTTTGGACATATCCAGAATATCGCTGATGAGGTCAAGCAGGTGTTCACCGCTTTCGCGAATGCCCGTGGCGTATTCGGTGTATTTTTTATTTTCGACCGGTCCAAGTAGCTGATGCTCGATCATTTCCGAGAAGCCGATTATTGCGTTGAGAGGCGTGCGCAGCTCATGGCTCATATTGGCCAGAAAACGGGTCTTTGCGGCATAGGCCTGCTCCGAGGCTTCCTTTGCGGCGCGCAGCTCACGTTCATAGAGAATGCGCTCGGTCATGTCCTGCAGGATGCCGTACAGGGCCACGGGCTCGCCTTCTTCATTTTTCTCGCAGCGGCCCACGCAAAAGATGTAACGTACCTCCCCAGTCGGACACGTGATACGGAACTCCATATCGTAATCGTTCTTTTCGATAATTGCGCGCTGGAACGCCTGAATTACGCGCGCTATATCCTGGCGGTGAACCATTTCGTTGATACGTTTTAGAGTCGGCTGGAAGTGGTTCGGGTCTACGCCAAAGATATTGTATACTTCATTCGACCAAGAAATATCGTCACCGCTTATGTCCCAGCGCCAATGGCCCATACGTCCTATCGCTTCGGCGTCAGAAAGTTGTTTTTCCCGTTTGTAGAGATCGTCCTGCCTGTCTTTAATGTCCGTGATGTCGCGCCCTGCCAAATAAATTTTACCGCGGAAGCTTTTACCTGACCATTCGCACCAGATGGTCTGACCGTCACGGGCAGTTATGCGGGCTTCGAATTCTGTTGATTCTATTGCATTTCTTTCCAGAGCCCTTTTTAGGCGTACAAGGTGCGTACGAAGGATCTGCCGGTCGTCCGCAGAAAACATTTCTATAAAGCTCAGCCCGTCAATTTCCGGGGAGCGGTATCCGATCCGGTCAAGGAATGTATTATTCGCGCGCAGAATGTTTCCGCTATGGTCGAGAACAAGCATGATATCCTGTGTCATCCCCATAAGCAGGAGCAATTCGCTTTGCTGGCGGATCAGGCCGCTTGCCGTGCTTTCTGTTTCTTTCTCGCCAGTAGTGATAACCCTGTTGATGCGGCTCAGCATTTCGCCTGCATCTTCGGGCGAGATTTTATGTCGCGACTTGTCCAACTGCGAGGCTACGAGATAACGCCGTTGATCGGGCGTTTCGAGCCAGTCCAGCTGAAACCTTACGGTAGAGCCATCCGCCCTTATTTTCAGTGAATGCGCGCCTGATTTGAGGGTTTTTGCGTCCGGAAATGTTTCGCCGTTTTCATCCTCGAACAGGAATATTTCGTGAATAGTGGATGTACGCGTGTTCTGGCCTTCAGCTTTTTGAAGGCCGACGAGATCGTAAAATGTTGAGGTGGCAAAGACGATATCACCGGTTTCCGAAAACGCACACCGTGCGGTTTCCTTGTTGCTTTTCTGCAGAACCAGACCCTGAGGGGTTTCATTGCTTTGCTTGGCAGTGGACATAGGCGTTAAGAGGTTTTGCGGTGCGTTGTGGTCGAAATTTTCAGGCAAGTCAAAAGAGAGGTCAGAATCAGGATCATTCTGACTTTTCGAGTCTAATGTAAAAGCGACGAAGGAGGCAAGAGTCCTATGTAAATTGCCTGTGAGTAGTCCTCATAAAAAAAACCGGAACGGGTTGAACCCGATCCCGGTTTTTTTTGATGGGATTTATTTAGTTGGTCGTCTTGTACTTAACGCCGCATCCATAAGCCGGGGTAGAGGGGGTGGAGACCTCTTTTCCGGCGCTCAGTTCATCAAGAGCGGCAAGGACGTAGTTTTTTGCGCCTTCGACGCTGGCCGGGTCTGCGTCAGGCTTGTCGTCGATTGCGCCCGCGTAGGCGAGGACGCCTTCCTTATTGATGACGAACATGTGAGGAGTCGTTTTAGCGCCATATTCGCGGCCTATATCGCCGCTTTCATCCAGAATGCGGTGGGTGGCGTGTGTTCCGGCTTCTTGCTCTATTCTTACGGCTTCTTCCGGCGTTACATTGCCTTGCATCCCGGGAGCGGAGGAGTTAATCGAGATCCAGATGGCGCCACCATCGGTGGCTTTTTTCTGGGCGGCCTGCATGTTTCCTGATTTGTAGTGCTTCACGACGAACGGGCATTCCTGATTTGTCCATTCGAGGACAACATCCTTGCCTTTCAGGTCGCTCAGCTTCACTTCGTTACCCTTGATGTCAGTCGCACTGAAATCCGGGGCAGGCCTGCCCACTTCGGCAGCAGCGAGCGCCGGAACTGCGCCTATTGCGAAGGGCACAAAGGCCAAAGCCATGATGAATTTTTTCGGGGATTTGAACAGCATTTGCGTATTCTCCTTAGAATGCTTTTGGTTGAGAAACTTAAGGGCTATTCGTTCAGATCATGCCGAATGTTACAAGTCTTTTCAAAAAGGATCGGGTTTGTCAGACTATTTTCTATGAAAGAGCGCGCTGAAAGAGCGCACTTTTTTATTTGTTTACCGCCGCATGGATAATTCCGGGCGTCAGTATCTGTGGCAGAAGGACGGGATCCGGGCGTTTTCCGGATTCGTCGGGTGCGCCGTAAAAGATATAGACGGGAACGCCCGAGCGCCCAAACTCTTCAAGATAGGCCGTGATTTCCTTGTCGTAATTCGTCCAGTCGCCGATCAGATATTCGATATTGTTGTCTTTGAAGGTTTTTCGCGTGGATTCTATGTTAATGGCCAGCCTGTGATTGACCTTGCAGGTAATACACCACGCGGCCGTCATTTCCACGAAGACCGGGTTTTTACTTTCCAGGGCCAGAGCCAATTTTACAGGGGAATAGGACTCGCCAAACGATTCAGACGAAGCGTAGCTGTTACCCGCGGGTGGGATTTCTGCCACGGCGTAGAGCGACATGACGGGCAGCAAGAGGCAAACCAACAGGGGCGTGCGAGCCAGTATACCGCAGTTACACAAGGGTTTCCTGAAGTGGGTGAGCCAGACCGCCATGGCCAGAAAGAGCATGCCGAGAAGCGTCATGAAGACACCCTCCGGGCCGCTCTGCTGGGCAAGGATGCTGACCAGCCAGATCGAGAAGGCGAACATCGGGAAGGCCAGAAACTGTTTAAAGGTTTTCATCCAGGCGCCGGGGCGGGGCAGCCATTTTTGCGCAGCCGGGATGTAACACAGCAGGAGGTAGGGAAAAGCCAGCCCAAAGCCCAATGCGATGAAAATGCTCAAGGCTACTCCTGCGTTTTGTACGAGGGCGTACCCCAGAGCGGCAGCCATGAAAGGCGCCATGCAGGGCGTGGCGACCACAGTCGCCAATACGCCTGTGAAGAAAGATCCTGCCATGGAATGTTTGTCTGCGAGGCTGCTGCCGATATTTCCCAGATTCGTTCGAATCTCGAAGAAGCCCATGAGGTTCAGTCCGACAAGGAACAAGACGTATGCAAGTCCGGCCACGACAACAGGGTTTTGCAGTTGGAAGCCCCATCCTACCGCGGAGCCGGCCGTTTTCAGGAAAACCAGAAGCATTCCCACTACTATAAAGCTTGCGATTACCCCGGCGGTATAGGCGAGGCCGTGGGCGCGGGCTTCTGCTTTTTCCTTGCCGGAGAGCTTGGCAAGGCTCAGGGCCTTCATGGAGATGACCGGAAAGACGCATGGCATCAGGTTGAGAATCAGTCCGCCCAGAAAAGCAAAGAGCAGGGCCATTGAGAATGATGTCAGTTCGGGCTTGTGTTTTTGCACCTTAGCCGGTCCTGCGTTTTCCGTTTCCGGACTGACAGGCGATGTGTCCGCCGGGCCTGCTACAGGAACGGATGATGTCCCGTTTTGACCCGGTTTAGCGGTGATCGCATATCCAGTGTAGGTTCCCTGACTGTCCGTCCATGTCAGCAGGCCCTCAAGGACTTCTAACTCTGCGATATCGGTGTCGGAGCGTTCCTGACTGATAACCAGAGTCCCGTCAGTTTCAAAGGCTTGTTCAGGTTTTGGAAAATGGTTGATTACGCCCCATTCCGCGGGGAAAAACTCTGCTGTTTCGAGCTGTACGTTTTTAAGTTTTTCGGGCGTTTCAGGTTTAAAGCGGGTGATGAGCCTGTTGTTCTCTTCCGTGAATGTGGTCGTGCCGGACAAGGGTTGAGGGATATGAGCGGCGGCTTTTTCGATTATGGCCGTATTATCAGCCGGTTCTCCGATTCCCGTGTTCAGCGTCAGCCGGAGTTGCGCGGTTTCAGGAATACAGACATCCTTACAGACCAGCATATCAACGGTCGCTTCAAGGTCGATCGGCCCTTCCGGTAGGGTTTCCGGCGCTTTCAGGTTCTGGAGCAGGATGACCGTATCCTTGTACCCGTAATTAGCCAGCGGCTCGACGAGGATTTTTTCCGGCAGCGGCCATCGAATTTCTTCGATTTCGAACCCCTCGGGCAGGGTCCAGGTGTTCTTAATCGGGATACCGGAATCACCCGGGTTCTTCCAGTACAGGTGCCATTCAGGATAGATCGTGTATTCAATGGCCAGATCAAGGTTTTCTCCGGGCTTTATCGTTTCCGTTTGAGGGATAACCCTTACGTCAACGTAGTGATCTGGCTCCGTCTGCTGAGCCGAAGTTCTTGCAGAGGGGAGCATGAAGGCCAGCAGAGTCACAAGGAACGCTGCCTTTTTCATTGATTTTTGGAGTCGACGGGTTTCGCTGTTTTTCATGCTTATGCTGCTGGTTAATTCACAGTCCGGAACTTTTAATACATACAGAACTCTATTCGCTAAGTCTTGACCAACTGTTACCAACTGTTAGAAAATCCCCGTTGCGAATGTTTTTACCATGTTTTAAGCCTAAACCGAATTTGTTAATTTTTTCAGGATTGTCTCGATGACCGACTCTGCCCGCAACTCAAACGCCATTTCATCAGAACCTTTGTGGGTTCCTTCACAAAAACAGAAAGAATCGGCTCTCCTTTTTGACTTTATGGGCAAGATTTCGAAAAAAACAGGCCGAAAATTCGATAATTATGCGGATTTGTGGCGTTGGTCGGTCGATTTTTCCGAAGCATTCTGGGATTTTCTATGGGATTATTGTGACGTACAGGGAGAAAAAGGGGGGCGAGTCCTCGATTCCAACGGGGGACAAATGCTGGGTGCCCGTTTTTTTCCGGAAGGGCAAATTAATTTTGCCGAGAATAATTTACGGCAGAGAGACAAGCAGACGGCCATCATTTTCAGGAACGAAACAGGGCAAGAACGCAGCCTGAGCTATGCCGATCTTTATGAACAGGTCAGCCTCTGGCAGCAAGCCTTCATCCGTGAGGGCGTCCGTGAGGGGGATCGTGTGGCCGCTTACATGCCGAATACACCTGAAACGATCATCGCGTTTCTGGCTGCCGCTTCTCTGGGCGCGATCTGGTCTTCTGCCTCCCCTGATTTCGGCGTGCAGGGCGTCATTGACCGTTTCGGGCAAATCGAGCCGAAGATCCTGATAACGGCGGACGGCTATCATTATAACGGGAAGGTCATCGACTGTTTGCCCAAAGTCAAAGACGTACAACCTGCGCTTAAAGGTCTGAAGAAGACTGTTGTCATTCCGTTTGCCGGTTCATCCCTTAAGCCAGAAGCTTTGCCGGATGCGGTTGGTATGGCCGATTTTACGGCCGGCCTCAAGCCCAAAGAGGTCGAATTTAAGCGCGTGGATTTCAATCACCCGCTTTTCATCCTGTTTTCCTCCGGAACGACAGGCGTTCCCAAATGTATCGTACACGGGCATGGGGGGACTTTGCTTCAGCATCTCAAGGAGCATCGCTTGCAGACCAATATCAAGCCGGGGGACAAGGTCTTTTATTTCACCACTTGCGGCTGGATGATGTGGAACTGGCTTGTGACCGGTCTGGCCTCGGGAGCGACGCTTCTGCTTTATGACGGTTCGCCGTTTTTTTCCGAGGGCCGGGTTTTGTGGGATTTTACTTCAGCGCACGGGTGTACGCTTTTTGGAACTTCGGCTAAATATATCGACGCGCTCAAGTCCGCGGGCATGAATCCGGGTAAGACCCACGACCTTTCGGCACTACGGACCGTAACCTCAACAGGGTCACCTCTGGTTCATGAGAGCTTCGACTATATCTATAAAGCGATCAAGCCGGACGTCCATCTGGCCTCTATTTCCGGCGGTACGGATATTGTTTCCTGTTTTATGCTGGGCAATCCGCTGTCCCCGGTCTGGCGCGGAGAAATCCAAGGGCCGGGGCTGGGCATGGCGGTTGACGTTTTCGATGAAGAGGGACAGCCGGCAACGATCAGCGCCGGAGAGCTTGTCTGTACGAAGCCGTTTCCTTCCATGCCCGTTTCTTTCTGGAACGATCCGGAGCGGGTGAAATATAAGGCCGCCTATTTCGAGCGGTTCGAGAATATCTGGGTTCATGGAGATTGGGTGGAGAAGACCCCGCATGGCGGTTTCATCATTCACGGACGAAGCGATGCCACGCTTAATCCCGGCGGCGTGCGCATCGGAACAGCCGAAATTTACCGGCAGGTTGAACAGATTGAGGGCGTTCAGGAATCAATCGCCGTGGGGCAGGACTGGGAGGGCGATGTCCGGGTGATTTTATTTGTCGTTCTCAAAAAGGGCTGGGAACTGGATGAAAATTTGACCAAGGAGATCAAAACGAAGATCCGCAACGGGGCTTCACCGCGTCATGTTCCTGCGAAAATAATCGCCGTTTCCGATATTCCGCGCACGAAGAGCGGGAAAATCACTGAGCTGGCTGTCCGGGATGTCATTCACGGGCGCAAGATCAAGAATGTGGAAGCCTTGGCAAACCCAGACAGTCTTCAACTCTATAAAAATCTTCAGGAATTACAGGGTTGAACTAAAAAAGCGCTTGCAAGGACCGGGTAAACCGTGTTTGTCTAATCTTATGAATTTATACGTGTGCAACGCCGAACTGAATTACCGGGCCGCAATGGGCGCGGCAGCGGCGTTTGCAGCAGCGGCAGCAGCGGCGGCCTAGCCGCAGGATATCCGCACATAGCGCAAAGGCGCGAACCGACACTTCCTCCAGAAAAATGATTGTAAAGCGACCGGGTTTTTGTGCTTCATTTGCCAGCACAGGTCCGAGAGAAAAATTTTAGGGTACTGAAATGCCACAAACCGATGTAAAAGACATTTTTAAACTTCCTTTGAGAACAGGCATGGCACCGTATAGCACCGTCATAGAAAACCTTACGCCTAATCCGGGAACGGACCTGCTGCGTTATGCGCGGACAAAAGACGGCGTCCTTTCTCTGGCTCAGGGCGAGGGCAGCACGCCTACGCCTGACTTTATCTGCGATGCCGCAATGAAGGCACTCAAGGATAAAGGAATGACTTTTTACGGGCCGATCCTCGGACATCCGGAATTGCGAGAAGAGCTATCGACCTACTACAAAAACATCTACGGTCTGGATATTCCCTCAAACCGTTTTTTTGTGACCAGTTCCGGGACGACGGCTGTACATCTTTCGCTTGCCGCCATCATCAATAATGGCGATGAGGTGATCGCGATTACGCCAATCTGGAAGAATCTTTTGAGCGCTGTGGAAATTGCACAGGCGAAGATCAAGCAGGTTGCCGTGGATTTTAGCGAGGACAAGGGATGGTCGCTTGACCTGAACAGATTGTTCGATGCCTGTACGCCTGCGACGAAGGCGATCATGATAGTCACGCCGTCCAATCCTACGGGCTGGACCATGTCCCGTTCGGAGATGCAGGCCGTTATGGAGTTTGCTCGAAAGCGCGGGATCTGGGTTCTGGCGGACGAGGTTTACACCCGTACACTTTACGGGCAGGTCCGTGCCCCGAGTTTCCTTGATGTTTGCGAACCGGACGATCTGCTGCTGGTGATCAACAGTTTTTCCAAGACCTGGGCGATGACGGGCTGGCGTTTAGGATGGATCGTCGGACCGCCATCGGCTGAAATGAAGATCTGTGACCTTGCAGTCTATAACAATATGGGACCGCCAAGCTTTACGCAGTACGGGGCTCTGGCGGCCTTGCGGCAGGGCGAGGGCTTTATAAGCGAGCAGATGACGCTCTGGCAGTCCAACTGCGATCTTCTCATGGATCGTATGGCGCAGTTTCCGCGCATGTCGATTTCACGTCCTGAAGCCGGATTCTACGCGTTTTTCAAAGTCGAAGGCGAGGAAGACAGCATCGCTTACTGCAAGAGGCTGATTGACGAAGTCGGGTTGTCTCTTGCGCCCGGCTGCGCTTTCGGAGATTGCGGGCGGGGTTTTGTGCGTCTGGCCTTTGCGTGTTCGGAAACCAAGCTTTTGGACGGTCTGGATCGGTTAGAGCGCATGGTGACTTAAAGACTTTCTTCTTGTCCTGATCGTGGTTAGACTTTCCGGGCAAAGAGATCAGGAGATGCATATTGAAAACCGTAGGCATTGTCGGCGGTCTTAGCCCGGAGTCGACCATCACTTACTACAAGGGATTGAACGAAGCCGTTCAAGCGCGGCTCGGCGGGCATCATAATGCACGAATCCTTCTCAATTCTCTGGATTTCGGAGAGTTTGTGGAATTGAAAGAACGCGGCGACTGGGATACTCAGGGCAAGATGATTGTCACGGCTTCAAAGTCTCTGGAAAAGGCCGGCGCGGATTTTGTCATGCTGGCCACCAACACGATGCACCGCTTTGCCGAAGAAGTGGAGAAGGCCCTTCACATTCCCTTTTTGCATCTGGCTGATGCGACGGCACGGCAAATAAGAGAAAGAGGGTTGAAAAAGGCCGGCTTGCTGGGCACGGCTTATACGATGGAGCAGGATTTTTACAAGAAGCGTCTGATCGCGCAGGGGATTGAGCCGCTGGTTCCCGAAGTTGAGGACCGCTCCGATATTCATCACATCATCTATGAGGAATTATGTCGCGGGGTTGTGCGGGACGAGTCGCGCAATATTTATCAGGAAGTTATCGCCGGTCTCATAGATGAGGGAGCGCAGGCCGTTATCCTCGGTTGTACGGAGATCGGCATGCTGATCGGGCCGGGGGATGTCCCGTGTCCGGTCTTTGATACGACAAAAATCCATATCGAGGCGGCGGCGCAGTTCATTTTTGACGAGGCGGAGAGCGCAGCGGCATGAGCGGGAAGGCGATGCGCGGTTATTTCGGCGTGGGGGTCGAGGGGATCAGCAAAGAACAGAATGCCGGAACGATCGTGCGCACGACACACGCTTTCGGGGGCAGTTTTTTTTTCACGGTCAAGCCTTCGGTGGATATGCAGGAGTTACGCGTTTCAGACACGTCGGGCGCTTTCGATCATCTGCCTTACTACCAGTATCATACACCCAATGAGTTGAAGCTTCCCAAGGGATGCGTTCTCGTCGGGGTCGAACTGACGGAAGATGCGATTGAGCTTCCGAGCTTCCGGCATCCTCTCAGGGCCGCTTATGTCCTTGGGCCGGAGATGGGAAGTCTGTCGGCGGCTATGGTGGAACGGTGCGACCATGTGGTGCAAATTCCGATGAAGTTCTGCGTGAATGTCGGCGTGGCGGCCGCCCTTACTCTTTACGACCGGATGCTTTGCCTCGGGCGTTTTGCCGAGCGACCCGTAAGGCCCGGAGGACCTTTGCTCGCATCCGATAACCTTTTACCAAGAGAGCACAGAAGGAAGGTGCGGAGAAAGAATCCAGACACCCTCTAGACTGCTGTTTTTCGGACCCAGAATTGATACATTCTAAAGAATGTATCTGGGTATTTCGTTTCATACTTATGCCAGTTTTCCAGATTGTTCATCTGTATGTCCTCTGGAAACATTTTGGCGTAATTTTCAAAAACTTCGTTTGAATTCAAGTGGAAAGCTAAAAACTCAAGGCCATGATTCTTCATCATCGAGTCCATTTCTCGAAGATCATAACAGTGTTCCATGACATGAAAGATCAAATCCCTGTATTCAGAAAGAAAGTAATAATCCCGGAATTTCAGAAGGTTCTCTATTTCGCTTTTGCTTAGCCACTTTTGCGCGTTCCTACGAAATTCCTTGATGCTCTTGAGGTCGTTGGGAATCTTATTCTCCTCTATAATGTCCCGACATTTCATAATGACCCTACGCCCAAGTTTGCTGTAAAAAGCGAGGTGCATGATGCCGCCAGGTTTAAGAAGTTTTGTGATTGAGGCAAGTCCGTCTTCCGGCACTTTCATATGATGTAAAACGCCAGAACTTACGATCAGGTCAAATGAATTTGGCTCAAGTGTGTCACCAAGTGCCAATATATCTCCTTGTCTAAAGTCTATGTTTGTCTTGCCTGTCTCGCGCAGTTTGCGCGTGCCATAAGCAAGGCTGGTTTTGCTCAGATCAACTGCCAGAACCTCGCAGTCAGGGAAGGCGCGGTTATAGTATAGCGCCTCCTGTCCGGTTCCCGTTCCGGCTATCAGGATCTTGACTTTGCCCTCTGGAAGAAAATTCTGCACCGGGGCAAACTCTTTTTGTCCGTAGGGTGCGGGAATATAGCGCCATCGTGGGTAGGACATCTCTTCGTACTGCGCTCGCACTTCTTCAGAAGTTTGGGTTTGCAGTTTCGTGATACTTTTTATAGTTTTTTTAATTTCCAGTTCAGTCAGAGGTTCGTCGATAAGGCATGTTAAAAAATCTTTTAATTCCGGATACTCACTAAACTGCCCTGCGAACTTATTAGCCCCGTCTAAAGTAAAGATTTTTTCGTAGCAGGCCAAGATGCATAACGGCAGAGGGTTTTCTATGTGATCTTGTTTCAACTCCAATTGTTTTTTCAACTCTTGGATCCAACTTTTTTCCTCATCACTAACATCGAACAGGTATTCTGTGTAAAAGCAGTATATTGCCAGGGCTGCTATGGTACTGATAAAGTTCTTTCCAAACAGCACATCTTTTTGCTTTAGATGATCTTTCAGGATCAATCTTCTCAGGTTCGTCATAAGTCTTTCAAAAGAGAGGTCGAGAACTATAAGGTTTTTAAGACCAAGTACCAAGTAGGGGGTTTGCAACGCACTGTAATCTGAAAGTTTTAAAAAGGCGTTTTCAAAGGATGCAAAATCCTTATGTTTCATCATGTTAAAGAACGGTGCCAATTGATTATCCGAAACCATCAGGCTTAGCCAAGCTAACCCCATATACTCGTAATTCAAGGTTCCATCTTCAAGAACAAACTGTACCAGTCGCTTAACTTCTGGGTTGGTCAACTCGAATCTCAATGGATTTATAAGGGTAATAAATTCCTGCTTGTACTTTTTATTGTCAGGCGCGGCTGTCATAGCGAGCGCACTGTATTCTATTGCTTTATGCGTATCGCCTTTCTGATGCATAATCCTGACTAGATTTGCGTATGAAGCATGATAGTGAGGGTCGATCTCAACCGCTTTCTGGAATAATTCTACTGCCTTGTTGATATTGCCTTGCATAAAACAGAGAGTACCTAGATTGTGTGTAGCGTCGGCTGTTGGGAATATGCTTATCGAATCCACAAGGAACTTTTCGGCCTCAGCGAAATCCTGTTTTTTGATGCAATCTACTGCCTTTCCAAAAACTGTCCTTGCCTGATCTTCCGCTGAGGGTGAGGTGGCTGGATTGTTCATGTTCCTGTGTCTCCTAGAAATAGCCCTAATCTTTATCTTCAAGTTTGAAAAATACTTGAAAAATTCTCAGAAAATCAAGTGCTTTTGCTCCTATCTTAATTTGTGTCTGAGTAATACAAATTCCTCGGCGATCGTCGGATGAATGGCGATCGTGCGATCGAAGTCTGCTTTCGTGGCTCCGGCTACGATGGCGGTCGCAAAGCCCTGCGTGATTTCCGGCGCGTCCTGCCCGACCATATGCAGGCCCAGAACCCTGCCGGTTTCGCTGTGGACGATCAATTTAACCAAGGTGCGCTCGTCGCGTCCGGCGAGAGCGTTCTTCATGCCGAGGAAATCGTCGCGGTAGACGTCGATCTTTCCGGGGTGTTTTTCCAGCGCCTGTTCTTCGGTGAGGCCGACCTGTCCGACCGGGGGATTGGAGAAGATTGCATGAGGGACGTTTTCGTATGAGATATAGCGACGCAGCCCGCCGTAGAGCCTGTCGGCGAGGGCGTGGCCCTCCGCAATCGCCACGGGCGTGAGGGCGATATGCCCCGTGACATCGCCGATGGCGTAGATGGAGGGGATGCTTGTCTGCTGGTCCCTGTCGACTTTGATCGCGCCGCCGGGGGCGAGTTCCACGCCGACTTCGTCAAGGCCGAGCGGTTCGATATTCGGGACGCGCCCGGTGGCGAAGAGGATCGCGCCGGACTGTATTGCCGTATTATCGGTCAGGGTGACGGATACGCCGCACTCAGTTTTTTCAACCCTCGCGACGTTTGTTCCGGGGTGAAGCTTTATGCCCTTGGCTTCCATCTGTTTTTGCAGGAAGGTGCGGACCTCCGTGTCAAAGCCGGGATTGAGGATCGTTTCGCGCCGGAACACGACATGCACTTCGGAGCCGAGCTGGTTGAAGATCCCGGCGAATTCGAGCGCGATATAACCCGCGCCGTGGATCACGATTTTTTGCGGGCGTTCGGGGAGGGAGAAGACATCGTCGGAGGTGATGCCGTATTCCTTCGCGCCGGGGATATCGGGGATGAAGGGTTTCGCGCCGGTGGCGATCAGGATGCGCTGCGCGGAGATCGTCTTGCCGATGACCTGAACCTCGTTGGGGCCGGTGATTTTTGCGGTTCCATCGAAGATCGGCTGCTCGTCGCTTTCGATGCCTTCGCGGATCATGGTGTTGAGAAACTCGATCTCCTTGTCCTGCGCGGCGATAAATTTTTTCCAGTCGTGGGAGGAGGGGCCGATCGACCAGCCGAACCCGGCGGCGTCCGCGATGTGCGCGGCGTATCCGGCGGCGTAGGTCATGAGCTTTTTGGGCACGCAGCCGAGATTGACGCAGGTTCCCCCGATATGACGGTTTTCGGCATAGGCGACGCGCTGGCCGTACTGCGCGGCGACGCGTCCGGCCCGGCCTCCGCCGGAGCCGCTGCCGATGATGAAGAGATCGAAGTCGTATACGCTCATTTTCTTTCCTTCGCTTTGCGGCTTGTGGCACACTCGGGGCATGATAAACGCCGAAAGACGGTTTGAACATGGAGAAATGAGGGAAGCGTGGCTGAACGGCGAGCCGCTGGCGCAGATTGATACGGGATCGCCCGAAGTAGTCACTTATTTGCATACGGATCATCTGGCCACGCCGCGCTTTGGGACCAATGCGGCGGGCAGCACGGTCTGGACATGGGATTCTGGCGCGTTCGGGAAGGAAGCGGCCACGGGCAGCGCGACCGTCAACCTGCGGTTCCCCGGCCAGTACTATGATGCTGAGGCGGGCCTGCATTACAATTGGAACCGCTATTACAACCCGGCGACAGGGCGATATGTCAGCAGCGACCCTATCGGCCTTGCGGGCGGCCTCGCCACCTATACCTATGTCAGCGCTAGCCCGGTGATGTTTGGTGATCCGAGAGGGCTATTACAAGCTGACGAGAAATACCCCAACTGCTATTTTGGGTTTTTGCCTATGAACTCGCCATGCCTATCAGAAATGAATAATGCAAGCGATAGAACTGGCAAGATGTATGGTGGTGGATGGGCGCAAGAAGCGACTGTTAGCACGGATAATGGGCGTGAAAGAGTAAAAGTATACATCAATGCCCCCCACTCCAATGACCGATTTGATACTAACTGTCATGGCCTTACATTTTCAGGTGGTAAATATTGGATTCAAGGTGATTACGGCACTATCAAGGCTATTCTAAGAGGAGATGGATACACTGAGATAACAGATAGAGGCTTATCTTTGATGCCGGGCGATGTAATATTATTCGATAATGGGAAGATTTATACTCACTCTGTTACGGTCAAATCTGTTGATGACAATGGCAACGTCACGGTATACGGCATTGACGGTGCCGACCTAAATCCGACTACAGAAAGCTTGGGGGATGTGGAGAGCAGGTTTCCAACAAGCTCCAAGAAAATATTCAGAAAATGATAAAAACAGTTTTATTGTTTTCACTGCTTGTTTCAGCCGCCACTATTTCGTGGTTTGGGAGAGTCGGGTATGAATACATGTCTATAACATACCAAAATATGGGCGATGTCATTGAGATGTCGGTGTGTAATGATAGTTTTAGAATCTTGGAGTTCAATGACAATTTGCACCTTAGCGATGAAACCGTGAAACCTTACGGAATGTCCGCAGAGATAGTATTTTCAGACTCAGCTGAGATATACAGAGAGAATGATATATTTTATGGTAAAGGCAGTTTTTCTTATATCACAAAGTATCATGCAATGTTTCCCAAGACTTGTGTTAAGAAGCGTTTTGATCTTATCGGGTTTAACAGATATCTTAAAAGAAAGTACGGACCAGACAAGGATTTACACAAATACCGACTGATACTGACCATGTATAAGAATCTCAGTCTTGAAAAAGAGACTAAACGTACTTTTGTTAGTCCTTGGTTTGATAAAAAAAACTAGAGAAGGGTGTGCATTGGCAGCGCCGTTTGCGCGAAGGTATATATTTGCCTGCTCCTTATCTGATCGTATAGCTCCAGAAATTCCCGATATGCCCGCTCGCATTTAGCAGGCTCACGAGCGGTCAGCGGATGATAACGGGCAATCACATCGACAATCTCGCGCGGATCGCGTTCAAGCGCCAGCCCCAGACGGATCAATGGTGCGGGTATCCTCAGCGTCTTGGTGACATGCCAGCCGGTCCAGAACAGCGTGCCTGTTTCCGCATCCCGTTCATCAAAATGCCGCGCAAGAACCCGCCTTGTTGCGCCGTAGAGCGTGAGGATTTGCACGCGCTCCTTCGGGCTGGGCATATGCCGGGGAACTTCACTCAATTCAGCACCCGGTCGTGCAGTCGGAAGGGATTATGCAGCGCCCCCCAAGCGGCATGGAGTTCGGCCTCCGGCATCACCGCGAAACGCTCTTTAAGCGCTTTGATTTCAGGCGGCAGATGATCCGCCTTCATCTCCCGCAGGTTCGCGCGCAGGATTTTGAAGCTCTGCCGCATAAACATCGGGTGCAGTTCGAGCGCAATCAGCAGGGTTTCGAGATCATTCAGGACGGACTCATCCGGCGTCGGAGGTTCGGGCTGTTTTGATATCGCGCTCATCACTTCGGCCCTGCCGGGATATTGACATTCAGGACGTGTGTTTTTCCCGAGCGGGCCAGTTCCGCGATATCCACCCGCTCATAGTCTCCATCAGGCACATAAAGCGGGTTGGTCGGCTCGCGCACTTCGGGTTCCCGGAAGATATTCCCGTCAATCTCAACGCCATCGCGCTTGTCCAGCCCGTAGTGCAGGCCGAACACCCAGACCTGCGTCATGAGAAAGGCTTCCTTCTCATCCTCTGCATTGGCGATGTTCTCATGAAGAACGCCGTCCCAATCCTCATTCCGTCCATCGAACCCGGCCCCGGCCAGTTCCAGCCACGCTCGGTAGACCGGCCAACGCACCACGTAGAGCTGCGGGCGGCGACATGTTGCAGCGCAGGGCAAAAAGGCCGGGAAAGGCTCTGGACCTTCCCGGGGTTTGACACTATGATGCGGCCAGAAACAAATACTTAACGGGTGCCCCGGAATGAGCAAGTCCACGAAGAAGGGTTCGGCCAAAGAGTCCAAGCCTAAGAAAACCAAGACCAGCAAGAAAAGCAAAACAGAGGGAAAAGCGAAAACTGAGACCGGCCGCGAGGATATCCTGAAAAGCGCGGTCAAGCTGCTTCCCTCCAAGTCTCCGACGGGCCTCAAGCACATGCTTGAGGTTTTGTTCAATCAGATCAACGACGACGACCTGCATTTTTTCGAGACGCAGATTCTGGCCGACATGGTTCAAAAGCACTGGGAGATGTCGTGCGAGCGCAAGCCGGGCGGCGTCAAGATCAACGTTTACTGCCCCGAGGTTCCGGGTCTTGAGCACCGGCGAACCGTGATCGACATCGTATGCGACGACCTCGCGTTTCTCGTGGATTCGATCGCGGCGGAAATCAACCGGCACGATTACCTGATCAATATTCTCATTCATCCGAGCGCGGTTCCGGTGTTCGACCGCAAGAAGGGCTTTACCGGCCTTAAATCGGACGGCGAGAGGGGCGTTGCACGGCAGTCGCATATCCATATCCAGGTCAACAAGGTTCTGTCCAAGGCCGAGTCCAAGGAACTCGCCGAAGGTATGGAGCGCGTCCTGATCGACGTTACGGCCGCCAACAAGCAATGGCTGCTGATGCTTCAAAAGATGAGGGAGACGTCCACGGAACTTTCGGTCGCGATGACGCCGCATACGGCGAGCGAAATCCAGAAATACTGCGCGTTTCTGGATTATCTGGCGGATAACAACTTCACGCTTCTGGGGTGCCGGGAGTATGAGTTCGTCGAAGGCAAGGACGGGCTGAAGAGCAAGACCGTCAAGGGATCGAGCCTCGGACTTCTGCATGATGACGTCGCGCCGGCCTATATCAGCGAGTCGGCGGAGGGTTTGCCGCGCAATCTGCAGGAGCTTCGCCGCAGCTTGCCGCCTGTTTCGATTTCCAAGACGAACCGCGTATCGACCGTTCACCGGCGTGTGCCTATGGACGCTATTGCGGTCAAAACCTATGACGACAAGGGGCATGTGGTCGGCGAGCGTCTGTTCCTCGGGCTGTTTACGTCCGTGACATACTCGCGAAGCGTGCGCGATGTGCCTTATCTGCGGGAGAAGGTCGAGGAAGTCGTTCAGCTTTCCAACCTTTTGGAGGGAAGTCACGATCGACGGGCGCTCCGGCATATTCTTGAGAAATATCCGCGAGACGAGCTTTTCCAGATTACGAACGACGAACTGCTCAAGATCTGCATGAACATCATTCGCCTGCAAGAGCGGCAGAGAATTTCCCTGTTCCTGCGGCGGGACCCCTTCGGGCGCTACATCTCCTGTCTCGTGTACGTTCCGCGCGACCGTTTTGGAACAAACCTGCGATTAGAGATGCAAGCCATTCTGGAAGAACAGATGAACGGCGTGTGCGCGAATTTTTACACGACACTGGATGATTCCGTGTTTGCGCGCGTTATGTATATCATCAATGTCAGCCAGCAAAGCCCGCCGAAGATCAATACACGACAACTTGAAAAGCTTTTGCGCGAGTGCGGGGAGACGTGGCAGGAAAAACTGGCTTTTGCTATTGCCGAAGAATTTGAAGATCCCAAGCGCGTTACAAACCTGACGATCAAGTACCGGGACGCGTTTCCCGTATCCTATACGGAGGAACACCGCGCACGTCAGGCGGTGTTCGATATCGAGAAAATTGAAAGGGCGCTTGAACAGGACCGCCTGATTCTGGAACTCTATCGTCCTCATCACATGGACAGCTTCAAGCTTTGTCTTAAGGTCTATCATCCCAACGAACCGATCACGCTCTCCGATGTCCTTCCGATCCTGGAGAATATGGGGTTGCGGGCGATCGCCGAACTGCCTTACGAAATCAAGCCTGGCGGGTCGGATCAAACCCTCTGGATCCATGATTTTCTGCTTGAAACGCCCGAGTTCGAAGAAACGATTGTCGTCAAGGACGTCAAGGAACAGTTCGAAAAAGCCTTTACGAGAGTCTGGTATAACGAGATGGATAATGACGGTCTGAACCGTCTTGTTCTTCTGGTGGGTGCGAACTGGCGGGAGATAACGATCCTGCGGGCCTATGTTCATTATATGCAGCAGGCCCGTACGCCTTACAGCCGGCACTATATTCAAAAAGCGCTGACGGAAAATCCGAAGATCAGCAGGCTCCTTATTGATTTGTTCAAGGCCTATCACGATCCTTCTCTTCCGGCTGACAAGTCGAAAAGCCTTTCCGGTTCGATTACCACTAAAATCGAGACCGCATTGGAGGATGTCCATTCCCGGGATCAGGACCGGATTTTGCGCCACCTGCGTTCTCTGGTGGATGCCACCATGCGAACCAACTATTACCTGCGCGGCGCGGACGAGGGGCGCAAGCCGTATCTCTCTCTTAAATTGCAGAGTGCGCTCGTTCCGGGTTTGCCCGATCCAAAGCCGTTTATGGAGATATTCGTTTACTCACCCCGGGTGGAGGCCATACATCTTCGCGGAGATAAAATTGCACGCGGAGGATTACGATGGTCCGACCGACACGAAGATTTTCGTACCGAAGTGCTGGGCCTGATGAAGGCTCAGATGGTCAAGAATGCCGTGATCGTTCCCATGGGGGCAAAAGGCGGCTTTGTTGTGAAGACGCCGACTTCCAGCCGCGAAGAGTTCATGAGAGAGGGCATCGAGTGTTACAAGATTTTTATTCGGGGGCTGCTGGATATCACCGATAACCTGGCCGGAGCCAAGGTTATTCCGCCCAAGGACGTGGTGCGTCGAGACGGGGACGACCCGTATCTTGTCGTGGCGGCGGACAAGGGGACGGCGACGTTCTCCGATACCGCAAACGCGATTTCGCAAGAGTACGGATTCTGGATGGGCGATGCCTTCGCATCGGGCGGTTCGGCCGGCTACGATCACAAGAAGATGGGTATTACGGCGCGCGGGGCTTGGGAATCCGTCAAGGCACATTTCCGCCTGTTTCACCACGATATCCAGAGCAAGCCTTTCGATGCCGTGGGGATCGGCGATATGGCCGGAGACGTTTTCGGAAACGGCATGCTTCTTTCCGAGCATATGCGCCTTGTCGCGGCGTTCAACCATCTTCATATTTTCTGCGATCCGGAGCCGGACGTGAAGGCAAGCTATCAAGAGCGCATGAGGCTTTTCACCGAAGTCAAAGGCTGGGATCATTACGATACTAAGATTTTGTCCAAGGGAGGACGGATCTACAACCGCAGCGATAAGATGCTGAGTCTCACCCCGGAGATCCAGAAGCGTTTCGATCTTAAAAAGGACAAGGTTCCTCCATCAGAGCTCATTCGGGCGATACTGAAATCGCGCACGGACCTTCTGTGGTTTGGCGGTATCGGGACCTATATCAAGGCGAGCAAGGAAACCCATATTGATGTCGGCGACAAGAGCAACGATTCGTTGCGCGTTGACGCGACGCAAATCCGCGCCCGGGTCATCGGGGAAGGGGCGAATCTTGCCCTTACTCAGCTTGGGCGGATCGAACTGTCCGAACAGGGGGTCCGGCTGAATACCGACTTTGTCGACAATTCGGGCGGTGTCGATTCTTCCGACCATGAGGTTAACATCAAAATTCTTCTGACCGATGTCATGGGCAACAAGAAGCACAAGATGGATATCAAGTCCAGAAATGCGCTGCTCAAGAAAATGACAGAAGAAGTCGCCAGCCATGTTTTGAGGCATAATTACCAGCAAGCGCAGGCGGTCAGTCTGGCCGAGTTGCAGGCCCGAGAAAATCTCCAGCTTCATGAGGAGTTTATAGAAGATCTGGAGCGTGAAGGCGCATTGAACCGCCGTAACGAACGGTTGCCCGACAAGGAGACGATTGAAGGCCGTTTGCGCGCGGGGAAAGGTCTTACGCGTCCGGAGCTGTGTATCCTTATTTCCTATTCTAAGATCGCCTTGACCGGAGACTTGCTTGAAACCAGTATTCCCGACAGTCCGCGTATGGAAAACTGGCTGATTGACTATTTCCCGGATGTTCTCGGAGAAAAATACAAAACGGAGATTTTACGTCACCGTTTGAAACGCGAGATTATCGCCATGGCAATGGCTAACTCGCTGGTCAACCGGATGGGTCCGACCTTTACTAAGTCGCGCATGAACAAGACTGGGGCTCGTGTCGATCAGGTGATCGAGGCGTACATTGTGACCCGTGATGCGTTCAAATTGCGACAATTGTGGGACGATATCGAATCGCTTGACGGCAAGGTTCCGGCGGAGGTGCAGCTCAAGGCAATGCGCGAAATTGCACAGATGTCCGAGCATACGATTACATGGTTCCTGACCCGTCTGGGGCGCGATCTTGATCTTGAAAAGGATACACAGAATTTCGGGGAGAGCATCGCCAAACTGCGCGAGAATATAAACGATCTTCTTACGGATGACCTGCGCACTTCGATCAGTTCCCGTACGGAGATGGGGGTTCGTGACGGATTGCCCAAAGAACTTGCCAACCAGATCGCCCTGATGCCGATCTTGTCTTCAGCCTGCGATATAATCCGGATCGGGCTGGAACAGAATACCAACCTCATGAATACCACGCGTACGTATTTCGAGGTCGGAGAGGCTTTCCATCTAGACTGGCTGCGGCAGCAGGCCCGCTTCCTTCCGCATGACAATAGCTGGCAGAGCGAGGCAGCGTCCGGACTTCTGGAAAGTCTTTACGGTTGTCAAGCCGGCCTGACCGTACGTGTATTGCGCGATTTGAACGGCAAGGCCGGGAAAGCGGCGCGGAAAGGCAGTATGCTTGGGGAATGGCTGGAGAATCACGAACATCTTCTCAAGCAGTTCGAGCCGCTCTTTGCGGAGTTGCGGCGGGCAGGGACGGTCGATCTGACCATGCTGACGGTTGCCGACCAGCGTTTGAGACAACTCTTTGGAGGGTAAGGGTTTTTTGAAGTTTGACAGATTTTGTCTTTTTCCCTAAAATTACGTAACATAATTACAATAATTTTTTGGGGTTTGTGATGCTTAGAAAGACCCGCGGGCTTTTACTCAACGCATTCAGTTCTGATTCGCCTGACGCCTATCTTGCAAAGCAGCAGGAGCTTGTCGACGCGTCCGCACCCGTTTTTGAAAAATGGGCGCAAGATGTGTCTGCTGTGCATGACCGTGCGGTCGATGTATCTGAGGCAGATGGCATGGTTTATGAATCGGCGGTTGCTTCGGGGCTGGTCGGGGAACTGCGCACACTTCTGGAAGAAAAAGGGACGCGTTTCAAACTTGATCGTAATCTGGAGAGCATACTATTTCCCAAGGGGGCTGAAAAACCCGAAGTCAGTCTTTTAACCGTTAATGAAATCGCAGAGGGACTGGATCAGGCGGCGCTGCGTTTTGAGGCTGCGGGGGGTGCGACGGAAGAGCAAGAGCAGGCTCTTCGTAAGGCTCGTGATTCCTTCGACGCTCTTCTTGGTCATATCGGTCATGTTGTCGAGAAGGGAGCGGCTACACTCGATCTTCCAGCCATAGCCGGTACGGATGATTCAGAATCGCTTACGGCCCGAGCACGCCACGCTCTTTACGGAGATCTGAACTATACGCTCCGGTCCCATGGCACCTTTGTTCACGGCGTAAGAAGCCGTGCGGGCCTGGTTAACCGCAACTCCCAAGGTCCGGGGTCGCAGGTCGGACACGATGCGGAGCATACCGCCGCGTGAGCTAGCCGTATTACGCAAAGGCAATCGACAAAAGCACGAGAAGGCCGAAATTCCTGTTTGAGCGGAATATTGAGAGGGAGGACGAGGCTTCTCCAGGCTTCCATTCCGTCATCTGCCAGAGAAGATGTGCGCACGCCATCAGGGTCACGATCGCGCCCCATAATCCATTTCCCTGCATCAGAACTGCGAAAACCAGAAATACTGCGCAACCGTCATAGAACCTGCTGACCCAAAGCGGGCTGTCATTTCCGAAGAGGCGTGCCGTCGATTTGATCCCAGCCAGAGCATCGTCTTCCCGGTCCTGATGCGCGTAAATCGTATCATATCCCAGCGTCCAAGAGATTCCGGCCAGATAAAGAAGAACACAGGACAGGCTGAGTGTTTCGGTGACGGCGGTATAGCCCATCAAAGCGCCGAAGTTAAAGGTTATACCCAGGAACGCCTGCGGCCACCATGTCAGGCGTTTCATGTAGGGGTAGGCGACGATCAGGGGCAGGCTGAGTATGCCCAGAATTATTGTCAGCCTGTTCATGGTCAGAAGGATCAGCAACCCTGCGAGAAGGAGTATGCCAAGGAAGATTACCGCCTGCTTTACGGTGATCGTTCCGGCTGCAAGCGGGCGGGCCTTTGTTCGTTCGACTTCCTTATCGAGATTCCTGTCCCATAAATCGTTAATCACACAGCCTGCTGCTCGCATGATGATTGCCCCCAAGCCAAAAAAAAGCATAAGGCTCCAGCTTTTGAGGTTCATTCCAAAAATACCGCCGGAGGCCAGTACGATTCCCCACCATCCGGGCAGAAGCAGGAGCCATATACCGATGGGGCGGTCAAGGCGCGCGAGGTAGGCGTAGGGACGCAAATAAGCGGGCAAAAACCCCTCGAACCATCGCGGGGTCTTGATATCCGTATGTGTATTGGTGTTGAGTGTTTCTGTCATGACCCATCCTTTATACAAGCTTGTGCGCCTCTATCTCAACGTCGAGTTTTCGACGGGGGCGGAGATTTGTCTGAGCGATGAGCAAATACACTATCTGCACAATGTCATGCGCAAATCCGAGGGTGAGCGTGTGCGCGTATTCAATGGCCGTGACGGGGAATGGCTGGGCGCTCTTCAGGGGCTTGGCAAAAGAAGCGGGAGCGTGATTTTGAGCGAGCAGATCGTGGCGCAGCCTGAAGAAAAAAGAACGGTGAGTTTGCTTTTCGCTCCTATCCGCAAACAGCGCCTTGATGTCCTGATCGAAAAATCCGTTGAGTTGGGGGTCAGCGACCTTTTTCCGGTGATCACGGCGCATACGGAGAATCGAAACATCAAGCGCGAACGCATCATGGCGCAGATAGTCGAGGCCGCTGAGCAGTGCGAGAGAATGAGCATTCCCGAATTGCATCCTTCTGAGAGTCTGGATGCTTTATTGCGGACGTGGAAGGGGCCGACTCTCCGGGCGGCGCTTGAACGGGAAATTCTTCCCAACCTTTCGATTTCCGAACTTACAGGAGATTGCGCTTTTCTGGTCGGGCCGGAAGGCGGGTTTGACGAGCGGGAGGTCGAACTGCTTTTAACTTCGTCCAGGGTAACACCAATCAGTCTTGGGGATACAATCCTGCGGGCGGAGACCGCCGGTCTTTATTGTCTGAGCCTTGCCCGTTGCGCCAAGAATATTTCAAAAATCTGAAAAAAGCAGTTTTGTGTAAAGACAGGGCCTTGAATTTCCTGTCTTATGAGCGTATTGCTTTTTAAATTCCTCTCTGGCACCGGAAGCAGAGAGACGTGGTCTTTGGAAAGAGAGATATGAGAAAAAGCCTTATTTTCAGGGTTCTTAGCGGCGTTCTTTTTTGCTCCATCCTCGGGTTGATTGGCGTAGGGTTAGGAGCGGAAGCCCAGAGCGTCAATTACGGGCTTCAGGCGGCAGCGACTGATTCGGCCGAACGCGGTCATTCCTTTCACGACATGCTCTTGTATATCATTACCGGAATCGTCATTTTTGTGACGGTTCTTTTGCTTATCGTCATTCTGAGGTTTAACGCAAAGGCCAATCCGGTTCCGTCAAAGACCTCGCATAATGTCATGCTGGAGATCGTCTGGACGGTCATTCCGGTGCTTATCCTGATTATAATCGCCGTCCCGTCGATGAAACTCCTATACAAGAATGAGCGTATTGAAAATCCGGAGATGACGCTTAAGGTGACCGGGGCCCAGTGGTACTGGATTTACGATTACCCCGATCAGGGGGAGATCAATTTCACCTCCTACATGATCCCCGTTAAGGATGTTGATCCCGCTAAAGGCGAAAAGAAGCTCCTTTCCACGGATAACAAGGTTGTCTTGCCGGTCGGCACGAATATTCAACTGCTGGTCACTTCAGGGCCTGCGGATGTCATCCATTCATGGGCGATGCCCAGTTTTCACGTAAAAATAGACGCAGTTCCGGGACGGATGAACCACGCATGGTTCCGAATTAACAAGCCCGGTGTCTATTTCGGGCAGTGTTCGGAGCTTTGCGGAAAAGATCATTCTTTCATGCCTATCGAGGTCTGGGCGGTGGAAAAGGCCGTATTCGAAGAGTGGGCCGCCCGTGCGAAGGATGACGTCGACAAGGCCCAGGAGTGGATTCAAACCTATCACAATCCTGCTTCAGGCGGGGGAGGCGGTGCTGAAGCATTGCCGGCAGAGGGAACTTCAGAAGGGGGCATAGAAGGCAATGGGTGATCACGGACACGACCATAAGCCCGGTTTTTTCGTTCGCTGGTTCTGTTCCACGAACCATAAGGATATCGGCACTCTTTACATTCTTTTTGCCATTATTGCCGGGCTGATCGGCGGAGCGTTTTCCATGATCATGCGCCTTGAGCTTCAGGAGCCGGGTGTGCAGTACCTGCTTACGGCTGCGGGCGAACCGAACGGGCATCTTTGGAATGTGATTATCACCGCGCACGGGTTTATCATGGTCTTTTTCGTGGTTATGCCCGGACTGATCGGCGGTTTCGGAAACTGGTTCGTTCCTCTCATGATCGGGGCGCCGGACATGGCTTTTCCGCGGCTGAACAATATTTCTTTCTGGCTTCTTGTTCCCTCGTTTTTCCTGCTTCTGGCTTCGGCCTTTATCGGCGTGACCGAGACGACAACGGGGGCCGGAACAGGATGGACCGTCTATCCGCCGCTCAGTACGTCAGGGCATCCGGGCATGTCGGTCGATCTGGCGATTTTCTCGCTTCACCTTGCGGGCGCCAGTTCCATTCTTGGTGCGGGTAACTTCATTACCACGATCTTCAACATGCGTGCGCCGGGTATGACTTTGCATAAAATGCCATTGTTCGTCTGGTCTATGCTGGTGACGTCATTTCTGCTGGTGCTTGCGGTTCCGGTGCTCGGGGGTGCGATCACCATGCTCCTGACCGACCGGAATTTCGGAACGAATTTCTTCAGGCCCGAAGGAGGCGGCGATCCGGTTCTTTACCAGCATTTGTTCTGGTTCTTCGGTCATCCGGAAGTTTACATTATGATCCTGCCGGCGTTCGGGATTATCAGCCATATCGTATCAACGTTTTCCAAACGTCCTATTTTCGGTTATCTCGGCATGGCTTACGCCATGGTTGCGATCGGATTCGTGGGTTTCGTCGTCTGGGCGCACCATATGTATACAGTCGGGATGAGCGTGGATACAGAGGCGTACTTCACGGCTGCGACCCTGATTATTGCTGTTCCGACGGGGATCAAGATATTCTCGTGGATCGCCACGATGTGGGGCGGGTCGATCGAATTCAAGACGCCTATGCTCTGGGCGGTCGGGTTTATCTTCCTGTTTACCGTCGGGGGTGTGACCGGGGTCGTTCTGGCGAATTCCGGTATGGATACGGCGCTACATGATACCTATTACGTCGTCGCACACTTCCATTACGTTCTGTCTCTAGGGGCCGTGTTCGCCTTGTTTGCCGGATTCTATTACTGGATCGGCAAAATTTCAGGGCGCATGTATCCTGAATGGATGGGCAAACTTCACTTCTGGATGACGTTTATCGGGGTTAACCTGACCTTTTTCCCGCAGCATTTCATGGGGCTGAACGGGATGCCGCGCCGGATTATTGATTATCCCAGCGATGCGGAGTATGCCGTCTGGGCCGACTGGAACATGATTTCCTCCTTCGGGGCTTATATTGCCGGACTTTCTGCGGTCTGGTTCGTTGTCGTCGTGTTTTACACGTTGAACGCCGGGAAGAAGGCCAGCGCGAATTACTGGGACGTACAGCCTCAGAGCTTTACGCTGGAATGGTCTGTTTCCTCGCCGCCCCCGTTCCACCAGTTCGATATCCAGCCGATGGTGAAGTAAGTACGCGCACTGTGTCCTTAGAGGGCGTTAATGGGCGGGCCTTCCGTGCCCATGCTTTCCTGATCGAGACGGTCCCAGAAAGGTTTGACCTTTTGTTCGACTACTTCCCAGCCCCGGTAATCCTCGAAAAGCTCGACGGCGCGGTCATTTATGAGATGAGAGGCTTCCGCATTCGTTAGCTGTCCTCTCTGCGCAGCCAGAACGTGTATCTCCGCGTATGCATCAAAAACCGTGTCAATGATCTCGTCGGGCGTGTCGATGATGTATGTGCCCAGCAAGTCGCTTGTGGCCATATCCAGCCGTACGTTCACTGCGGTATATGTCAGGCCGCCAGCGTTCATTTCTCCGGCGAGTCCTCTGATTTTTTCTTTAAAGTCTTCCAAAGGCTCCATGCATATTACCCCTGCTTGTTCTTGTCTTGTCCCTGATATTAGCAATTTTCCTTTCAATTCCGGAGAAAAAACGTGACGTTTTCGTTCTGCATGCTAAATAAGGGTGATGAACAACATCGTTTCTACATCCCTGCCAGAAGCTCTCGATTCGCGGGTGAGCGACTTTTTTGCGCTTTTGAAACCCCGGGTGATGAGTCTGGTCGTGTTTACGGGTTTTGGCGGCTTGTGGCTCGCCCCCGGCGTTGAAGGGCTTCATCCAATTCTGGCGCTGATCGCCATGTTCTGCCTTGCGGTTAATGCCGGGGCGGCTGGCGCGATCAATATGTGGTATGACAGGGATATCGACGCGATCATGAAGAGGACCCAGGGGCGGCCCCTTCCGATGGGGCGTGTGGACGAGGCTGAAGCTCTGGCTTTTGGGGTTACGCTTTCAATTCTTTCCGTCATGGTTATGGGGCTGGCGCTGAATTGGGTTGTTGCCGGGCTATTGGCATTTGCCAATATTTTTTATGTTGTCGTTTATACAATCTGGCTCAAGCGCCGTACGCCGCAGAATATCGTGATCGGCGGCGCTGCGGGCGCGTTTCCGCCGATGATTGGCTGGGCGGCTGTGACCGGGCAGATCGGGATCGAGGCGCTTATCCTGTTTCTGATTATTTTCTTCTGGACGCCGCCGCATTTCTGGGCGCTTTCCTTATACGCCAATTCCGATTACAAGCGCGCCAATATTCCGATGATGGCCGCGGTGCATGGCGAGCGTGCGACGAAATGGCAGATGCTGATTTATACGCTTATCCTGTTTCCGCTGGCTCTCATGCCCTATTTTATCGGGCTTACCGGGGCTATCTATGCGGTTATTGCCGCTGTCCTGAGCGGATTTTTTGTCGTCGCTGCGGTGCAGGTCCTGCGCACGGACGATCTGAGGATGGCAAGGCGGATGTTCGGCTACTCCGTTTTTTATCTGTTTGCACTTTTTCTGGCGATGATGGGCGATGCCGCATAGCGAACTGCACAGTAAGAAAAAAAAGAAAAATCTGGCTCTTCTGGCGGCCATACTGGGTCTGTGTGTCTTGATCTGGATCATTACTATGATCAAGCTTAACGCGTCATGAGTTACGAGAACCGCTATAGCTATATTCCGCAAACCGTATTGATCACCGGCGCGACCGGGGATTTCGGGCAGGCTTTTGCGGAGCGTTTCGCGGCTCTGGGGTGCCGCCTCGTTCTTGCAGGCCGTAATGAACGCAAGGTTAAGACACTGGCTTCCAATCTTGAGAGTTCATTCAATTCAAAGATTCATAGCTGTGTTTTCGATATGAAGGACAAGGCCGGGATGAAGGCGGCGCTCGACGCATTGCCGGCTGAGTTTGCGGCAGTTGATCTGCTGATCAACAATGCGGGGCTTGGGTTGGGTTTAGAGCCGGCTTATGAATGTTCGTTGGAGGACTGGGAAACGATGATTTCCGTCAATAATACCGCTATGGTGCAGATGACGCGGTTTATACTTCCCGGCATGGTCGAACGCAGGCGCGGACATGTCATCAATATCGGGTCTACTGCCGGGTCTTACCCCTATCCGGGCGGGAACGTCTATTGTGCGACCAAAGCTTTCGTGAAGCAATTTTCACTATCCTTGCGGGCAGATCTGACCGGGACCAAAGTGCGGGTCAGTAATATCGAGCCGGGGATGATCGAAACGCAATTTTCACGTGTACGCTTCAAGGGCGATGACGAAAAAGCCCGGAAAGTCTACGAAAATACCGATAATCTGCATACCGAGGACGTAGCCGAGGCCGTTGTCTGGTGCGCGACATTGCCTCCAGTCTTTAATGTTAATCGGATAGAAATAATGCCGACAACACAATCATTTGGGCCATTGGCTGTAGAACGCTTTGATTAAGCAGACGAATTAGTGTAATCTGGTCCGGGTTTTTAGACTTTTTTGGAGTTATCTATGTTCAAGCGTTTTCATACTTTCTGCCTTGCCGTTTCGACCGGGTTCCTTCTTTTTGCTGGCGCAGGTTCTGTTTTTGCAGCGGACGGGCAGGCCGTGCCGGATGAAAACGGGAAATTTTCAACCTGCCCAATCTGCCAAAAATGCGGTGATGCTGTTGCCGGGGAAGTTCCGACAGTAGAGGGGTACTGTGATATCTATGCCAGGCAGCTTGAATACATGATGGCGTCCAGGAAGTTCCGTGCCTCGCTTATTGCCCGTCAGGAATCATATGAAGCGCCGCGCAGGGAGGCTCTTGAGCTTTACAGAAAGAATCTCGAAGCGATTTACAAGGCTGATTCAAAGGCGTACCAGGAACAGCTGGCTCGTGAGGCGGAAGAGGCTGCCAAACAAGGTGCTATGATGGCAGGTGAAGCCGTTGATAAAGCAGACGGCGAAGAGCCTGTAGCACCTGAAGCCGCTGGAGAAAAAGTCGAAAAGACTGCCGCTACGGAACAGGCGGAAGCACAAGGCGAAGCTGAAGTAGAAGCCGCTCCCGCCGCAGAAGGCGAGGAACAGGAACCAGCGGTCAAAGAGAAGGTGATCGAACCCGGAGAAGAGGAAGAGGAGCCTGTCAAGAAGCGGATCATCATGCCGGACGATGCGCCGGAGTTTGATGAGTCTCCGTTCTGATCCTTTTAAATCTCTATTAACGTGTTTTTGTTTTGCGCCCCTTGTGAAAGGGGCGTAATCTTTGCGGCTTCTAACAACGATTTTCTTGTGATTAAGCGCGGGAGTCAGACGATGTCGGATCAAGAAGACAGGCAGGCGGCGTTGGCAGCGAAAAACAGGAAGGTCGGGTTGATTGTCCTTGGCGTCGTTTTGGCCATGACCGGGCTTGCCTTCGCTTCCGTTCCGCTATACTCCCTGTTTTGCCGCGTCACCGGGTATGGCGGAACGACGCAAGTGGCGGCTCTTCTACCCGACCGTATTCTGGAGCGCCGCTTGACCATTCGCTTTGATGCGAATGTTTCGCCGAATCTGGATTGGGATTTTAAGCCTGAAATTCCTCATGTTTCTGTGCGGCTGGGGGAGAAGGGCGTTATCGCTTATCTGGCCCGAAACAGGGCTCAGAAACCGGAAACGGGAATGGCCGTTTACAATGTCACGCCGCTCAAGGCCGGGCCTTACTTCAATAAAATTCAGTGTTTTTGTTTTGGAGAGCAGACGCTTAAGGGGGGAGAAAGCGTATCCATGCCTGTTCTCTTCTTTGTCGACCCTGCCATGGACGACGATCCCGATCTTGATGACGTTACGGAGATCACACTTTCGTATACTTTTTTCAAAAGCGAGAGTTCGGAGCTTGAAGAGGCGATGGACACATTTTACAATTCAGAATCAGGTACTAGGGTTGACAGTCCTGCCCCGTAGTATATTTGAAGGGATTGTCAAAATGACCAAAAACATATGGAACGACAATCATGGCCGATCATATTGAATATACGACAACCGGAAAACCCCATCCTTATCATCTGGTCCGGCCCAGTATCTGGCCTTTGATGGGGGCGCTGGCTGGAGGTTTGCTGGCGGTAGGCGCGGTTATGTATATGCACGAAGTCCGGCTGTTCGAGCAGCCGGGCATTGAAGGTTCGGGTGTTCCCGTCGGTCTGAAGGGTGTTTTCCTTGGTCTTGCGGCTGTCTTACTGGTCATGGTTTTCTGGTGGAGGGACGTTATCCACGAGGCTGTCGGAGAAAAAGCGCACTCTCCGATTGCCAAAGTCGGATTCCGTTACGGGATGTCCCTGTTTATCGCATCGGAGGTCATGTTCTTTGTCGCTTTTTTCTGGGCTTTCTTCAGTTCGGCTTTTTATCCCAGCGAATTTATCGGGTCTATGTGGCCGCCGGAGGGGATGCATGTCGTCGATCCGTTCGACCTTCCCTTGCTTATGACCATGATCCTACTTCTTTCCGGCGGATGCGTGACGTGGGCGCACCATGCGCTTTTAGAGGACGATAAAAAGGCGACGGCTCTCTGTATCCTCCTTGCGTCCTTGCTCGGGTTCTTTTTCATGGGTTTTCAGGTCTATGAATACGCCCATGCACATTTTGCTTTTACGGATACGGTTTACGCCTCAACATTTTTCATGGCGACAGGATTTCACGGTTTCCATGTCGTTATCGGCGCAATTTTCCTTTTTGTTTGCTGGATAAGGGCTCTTAAAGGGCACTTTACGGCCAAAAGCCATTTCGGTTTCGAGGCAGCAGCGTGGTACTGGCACTTCGTTGACGTGGTCTGGTTGTTCCTGTTTATCGCGGTTTATATCTGGGGGAACGAGATCGGCATGAATCACGCCGGCCACTGAGTCCGGGTGCAGGGCGATGGATACGAACCTGTTCCAGTTTGCCCTGCGCTGTAAATGTCCTCGCTGCCGGGAAGGTGATCTGTTTCGCGCGCGATTCGATCTTGCCCTGAATGATAAATGCCATGTCTGCGGTCTGGATCTTGCCAAAAACGACAGCGCTGACGGGCCTGCCGTCTTTCTGATATTTGTCCTTGGTTTTCTTCTCGTTCCGATGGCGCTTGTACTGGATGCGCTGGTTTCGCCGCCGCTTTGGGTTCACGGCGCTCTCTGGGGCGGAGTAGCTTTGGCGGTTACCCTGGGTTTACTCAGGCCGCTTAAAGCTTATGTCATAGCCCTGCAATTCAAGCACCGACCGGGAGACTGGTCTTGAAGTTTCCTGTCTGGGCCAGTGTTTTTACTCTTCTTGGCGCGGCTATTCTCCTTAAGCTCGGGTTCTGGCAACTGGAGCGGATGGCGTGGAAAAGGGATCTTCTGGCGCGTCTGGACACAGTCTACGCATCGCATGAGTTGGGGCCGCTCATAATGGACGGTCGGTCTGTTCTGAACATAGAAGAATTTTCGCGCGGGTATGTCGAGGGCGAGTATCTTTCCGTTCCCTCGATTCTGGTTGGGCCTCGCCTTGTCGAAAAAAAACCGGGTTTTCATCTTTATGCCGCTTTGCGAGTCGGCGGAGCCGTTGTTTTTGTCAACCGGGGATGGGTTCCTCTAGAAGCCAAGGAACGCTCGCAGAAAGACAGAGTGACTGCAATGGGGACATACCGTGTGAGCGGGCTGTTCCGCGTGCCTGAAAGTCCTGCTATGTTTGTTGCGGGGAACGATCCCGCAAGAGGAATATGGAGGCAGCCCGATCCTGCAGCCTTTAGCCGAGATCTTAATCTGGGCGACGCTGTGTCGCCGATGGTGCTTTATGCCGAAAAAGAAGAGAGCTTATCGGAAGACTATTCCGGGCGCTTGGAGGGGGCGTACAACCCTGTCCGCGTGAACCAACGACCCCAGTTCAGCAACAACCACTTTCAGTATGCCCTGTTCTGGTTTTCGATGTGCGGCCTGTTAACTCTTTTTTATGGTCTTAGATTTCATAATACTATTATAGGCAAAAGCTGAGTTTGTCCTCATTATCCTGCTTTTGTCCGAAAAACTCGACTTATACGGTTTTTTCCACTCATTTTTCGACATGCTCAGGGTGTGGATACATTAAGTTTTTTTAGCAATTTCGGTTTTGTTTCATACAAACGTTTTTGTAGACTTTGATCTGATTTAGTGCTCCGATCGGTCGTGATATTTGATCCTTTCAGTCAGGGTCCACGTAAAGATTCAAGGGTTAGCAATGTTTGAGAAAATCCGAGGTCCCGTCTTATTATTTGTTCTGGCGTTTATGGTCAGCGGTTCGGCTTATGCCAAGAACCTCAAGCCCAGATTACTGCTTGAGAGCGGCGACTGGAAAGCTTATATGCTTACAGAAAACGGGCATAAGGTCTGCTATATGGTCAGCCAGCCAAAACAAGAAGAAGGCAATTATAAACGGCGTGGGGATATCTATGCGCTCGTCACCCACAGGCCTTCTGAGAATACGATGGATGTTTTCAGTTATGTCGCAGGTTATTCATACCAGAACGGTTCCAGCGTGACGGTCAGTTTCGGCGGGCGAAGCTTCAAGCTGTTTACGCAAGGCGAGACTGCATGGGCCGAGGATGCGGCGACGGACAAGAAAATCGCCGCGGCCATCCGTTCCGGTTCCAATATGATCGTAAAAGGTACGTCTTCGCGCGGCACGCCGACCAAAGATACTTTCAGTCTCAAAGGTTCCGGTGCTGCGTACAAAGCAATATCCAAAGAGTGTGGCGCCTAATCCCGAGGTTTCAAATTTTGTGTTTTTTTGTTCTCTAGGATAATATTCCCGGTCAGTTTTATTGTTGTTATGGTAAGTATGGCATTTGAAAACTTGGAAAATTGTTAATCTTATGCTAACAGGATTCAAACTTTTCTTCGGATGTGCTAATGTTCAGGGGCAGTGTTCTCTGCGCGTTTCCATTTTCGAAGGGTTTTTTCTGAGATTGGAGTAGGCTTTTGCGGTTGTTTGGCACGCTTGCAGAATGCGTGAGTTTTTATCGGTTTGTACCTATCAAGCGCCGGTATCTGCTTACTAGAAGTAATCGTTTGCGTTTACGTGTTGTAGCCGTGTCTGCGGCGGCTGTTGTGTTTGGCTCCGTCGGCCTGTTAAACAGTTTTTCTTTTTCTTCCCTTTCGTCCTATTCTGTAGTGCGCGTTTCTGACGATTCTGTGGATAAGGGGCCTCTGCAGGTTGCGGATGTTTCCCATAGCGTCAGGATGCCGAGTTTTTCTTCCCTTTTTGACAGCCCCTATGAATTTTCCGGTTCTTTGGACGGTGCGGAGAAGAGCGCTCAAAAGGATGATAAGCCTGTTCGTGACGTTGCGGATGCGGAATCGCATGCTTTAAACGCTATTGAACCTGCCGGGGGAGTTCTTACCCCTTTGCGCGTGGATGGCGACCCGGCTAATCTCTCGCCGCTTCCGGACCTCGGAGGAGAGGGTGAGTTAACCGAGGAGAGCGAGGTCCGCCTTCCCGAAGGTCCTCGCGAAGAATTGATCAAAATCGGCACAGGTGAAACCGTGGCGGGCGTTCTTCAGAATGTCGGGATCAGCGGAGCTGATGCTTTTGGAATCGTTCAGGCGATGAGCGAGCATCTTGATCCGCGTGAAGTCAAAGCCGGGCAGACGATGTCTGTCAGGCTGGAGCCCGGTGAGGGCGGGCTGGAGTTCGAATCTCTGAATATGAAGATCGACCCGGTCAAGGAGGTCGTCGTCAGCCGCACGTCTCCAAGTGATTTTCAGGCGGAACTCGTCGAGAAGCAGGTTTATCTGCAAGTCAACGCTGTGAATGCCAGTATCGACAGTTCCTTGTACGGGTCGGCTGCGCATGCCGGTATTCCGGCATCCGTGGTGGCCGATATGATTCGTATCTATTCCTACCAGGTGGATTTTCAACGCGATATCAAACAAGGTGACAAGTTCGAGATTCTTTACGAGACATATAAAACAGACGAGGGCGACTTTGCCCGTTACGGGGACGTTCTGTATGCCAATCTGCTTGTGAAGGGCCGGAGACTGCCTGTTTACCGTTTTGAAAACCAGGACGGGCGGGTCGATTACTACAGTGAGAACGGCTCCAGTATCAAGAAGAGCCTTATGCGTACGCCCATTGACGGGGCCCGTATATCTTCCGGGTTTGGTCTGCGGCGTCATCCGATCAGTGGTTATACCAAGATGCATAAGGGTGTTGATTTTGCGGCAGCTCTGGGAACGCCTGTCTATGCGGCCGGTGACGGGAAAGTCGAGATTGCCGGGCGCAAGGGGTCCTACGGTAATTATATTCGTATCAAGCATAACTCGAATATGAAAACCGCCTATGCACACCTGCACAGGATTGCAAAGGGTATTTCTCCCGGTGCTTCTGTTCGTCAAGGGCAGGTTATCGGTTTTGTCGGTTCGACAGGACGCTCGACCGGGCCGCATCTTCATTACGAGGTTATCAGGGGTGAGCAGCAGGTTAATCCTAACAGCGTGAATCTTCCGGTCGGACAGCAACTTGCAGGCACGGATCTGAAGCGCTTCAAGGTTCATGTGTCGAATCTAAAGCAGCAGTACGCGTCTTTGACACAGGGGCTGAAATATGCTCAGGTTGAAGCGTCCCGCTAGGCAGCCTTTATACCGGTCTTTGTAACCTTAACCCTCTTTTTTCATCAATACGGTGCGGATCGTGGCTTTATAGGTAGGTTTCCGTTTTTTTTCGGATATTCGATACCCTTTATTTCATAACCGCTTGAGTTTCTTATCTATGTTATTGAAAAGTAACGTTATTATAATAAAAACGCGATTCTGCTTTTTTGCCATTGAGCAAATCTTAGCAAGAGTGTAGAGTAGCCTCTATGGTTTATGTGCCTGCGGTTTTGCGTTTTTGATTACGTTAAAGGTTCCGCCGAACTGCAAGCAGACATAGTTGATTAGATAAAAGCGCTTGGCGCTTTGCCGCCCTTGTGCGGCTTTCTGCCTTGCGTTCTGGATGGAGAAAATAATGACCAAGCGTATGCTTATAGACGCGACCCATGTCGAGGAGACACGGGTTGCCATATCCGATGGTAACAAGCTCGTCGAGTATGATTATGAAAGTAAAAACAGGAAGCCCCTAAAAGGCAGCATTTTCCTTGCCAAGGTTACCCGAGTTGAGCCTTCGTTGCAGGCGGCTTTTGTAAATTTTGGCGGAAACCGGCATGGTTTCCTTCCTTTTTCCGAAATTCATCCCGATTACTTCCGAATTCCTATCGAGGACCGGGAAGCGTTGATGGCTGAGCAGGAAGCGCTTCTTAAGGAGCATGATGAGCGTGAAGAGCTGGCTGAAGAAGCTCTGGCCGTGGAAGAAACCGGGGATGTTCAGGCTGTTCAGGTTGCCGGTGAAGACGGTGAAGATTTTGAAGAAGACGATGACGACGAATCCGCTCTTGATGACGATGTGGTTGAAGTCGGAGAAGCGACCGGAGCTGGCGCTCTCGACCTGAACGAAGAAATCGTTGCTGATTCTTTAGAAGCCGTTAGCCTGGAGGCCGAGAGTGACGGAGAGGAACCAGAAGAAGACGACCCGGTCGAGGAGGGCGATGTAGCTCCGGGCGATCAGGAAACCGAAAAAGGAGAAGGCGCTTCTGAAAGCGACAGGAATGACGGTCAAGGTAAGTCCGAAGACAGACGTAACCGTGGAAGAGGGCGCCGTTACCGAGGGGGGCGCGGACGCCGCCGCAGTGCGTACCGTAACCCGAACGTAGAGGTTGTCGGCGGAGAAGATGTCGAAGGCGAGGATGCCGGGGCGGCTTTCCGGTTCAACCTTCGTCGCAAGTACAAGATTCAGGAAGTGATCAAGCGCGGACAGATCATGCTGATTCAGGTGTCCAAGGAAGAGCGCGGCAACAAGGGAGCGGCGGTGACGTCTTATCTCTCTCTGGCTGGCCGCTATTGCGTCTTGATGCCCAACAGCCCGCGCGCCGGGGGTGTCAGCCGCAAGATCGCAAACCAGAAAGATCGCGCCCGTATGCGCGATATCATGAAAGATCTTGAGGTGCCTTCGGGAATGTCTGTTATTCTGCGAACGGCGGGCGTAAGCCGAACCAAGGTGGAGATCAAGCGCGACCTTGATTATCTCTTGCGCCTGTGGGACCAAATTCGCGATTTGACGCTTAAATCGAATGCACCGGCTCTTGTGTACGAGGAGGCCGACCTGATCAAGCGTTCGATCCGCGACCTTTACGACCGCGATGTCGAGGAAATTCTTGTCGCCGGGGAAGAAGGATACAAGAATGCCCGGGATTTCATGAAAATGCTTATTCCTTCGCACGTCAAAAAGATCCAGTCCTATACCGAGACGCACCTTCCCCTGTTCACGCGCTATCAGGTCGAATCGCAGATCAGCGAAATCGGCCAGAATGTCGTTCGTCTCCGTTCGGGCGGGTATCTTGTCATCAACCCGACAGAGGCGCTTGTTTCCATCGACGTCAACTCGGGAAAGGCCACGAAAGAGCGGCATATCGAGGAGACGGCGCTTCATACCAACCTTGAAGCGGCTGAGGAGATCGCACGTCAGTTGAAGTTGCGCGATCTCGGCGGGCTTGTGGTGATTGATTTCATTGATATGGAGGATCGCCGAAACAATGCCCGGGTCGAAAGGCGCATGCGCGAGGCTTTGTCCAAGGACCGCGCACGTGTTCAAGTGGGGCGAATTTCGTCCTTCGGACTCATGGAACTCTCTCGTCAGCGGCTTAACCCGAGCCTCACGGAGGCGCAGTTTGAAAGTTGTCCGAACTGCAAGGGATCGGGTTTGATCCGGACGGATGACGCCATGTCGATAACTGTCTTGCGTGCTATCGAGGAAGAGGGGATCCGTGGACGCGCCGCGCAGGTCGTCGTTAATATCCGGGCTCGGGTTGCGCTTTATCTTCTTAATTACAAGCGCAGTAACCTCGCCGATATCGAGAGCCGTTACAGTATGGAGGTGCTTATTCGCGTCGATGACGAACTTGGCGCTTCGGAGTACCGAATCGAAGTTTCCAAGCCGTCTGAAAAGGGCGGACGTCCGGAAGGCGCCGATAGTCGTGAGCAACCCAAGAAACCCGATCATAAAACAGATTCCGTTTCGATTGATAAGGAGCAGGAAGAAGACGGGCAGGAAGAAGACGGGCAGGAAGAAGACGGGCAGGATAAAGAGATCTCCGATACGGACGGCGAATCCCGCAACAAGCAAGGGCGCAGGCGCGGTCGTCGCGGCGGACGCGGTCGTCGCGGCGGACGCGGAGACGGGCAGCGCGAAAGGCAGGGTGATCCCCAGTATTCCGGGGAAAATAAGCGCGATGGAAATCAGGACAGTCAAAGAAATAAAGACAAGAGTTCCGCCTCGTCCGAAAAATCTTCGAACAGCAAGGGAAAAGAGGCCGAACCGGACGGTAACCGGCGCGAGGTGGTTGCGGGCGGGGAGGAGAACGCCCGCGATCTGGGTCAGGGTTCGCGTAAAGCTGATCCCGATCCCGCCGAGGCCCAGCGTTCGGCAGATGATCGCGGGGTCATGGTAAAGGAGGTCAAGCCTCCGGCGCCTGCCCGGGCAGCGCGGGCGGCATCTTCTTCGGCCGCTTATGAGATTGTCGAGGACCAGCCCAAGACCAAGAAAAAAGGCTGGTGGAACAAGCTGATCGAATGAAGGGGTCTATTTATTGTAGACTAGCAGTGTTAAAAAAACCCGCTCCGGCGGGTTTTTATTTTGGGTTTTTCTCAGCCCTGCCACTTTTTCAGGCGTTCGCAGGCCTCAACGATGTCCTCGGTTTTGTCGGCGTAGCAGATCCGGATCGTGCCGTGTCCGCGCGTCACGTCGAAGTCGAGTCCAGGCGTGGTAGAGACTTTGGCTTCGTTGAGCATACGGTGGCAGTAATCCTCGCTGTCGTTGGTCAGATGGTGCACGTCCGCATAGACATAAAACGCGCCGTCCGCATTGGAGATGCTGGTGAAACCGGCCTTAGGCAATTCGCTAAGCAGGATTTCCCGGTTTTTACGGTAGGTTTCGACATAAGCGTTAAGTTCGTCCAGATGGTCGAAAATCTTATAGGCCAGATGCTGGGATATTGTCGGCGGCGAGACAAAAAGGTTTTCAGAGAGCTTCTTGACCCGGTCCGTCAGGTCATCGGGCAGGACCAGCCAGCCCAGCCGCCATCCCGTCATGGCAAAGTATTTTGAAAAAGTGTTCAGGACTATGGCGCTTTCTGAGAATTTTACCGCCGTTTCCGCTTTCCTGTCGTACGTGATGCCGTGATAGGCTTCATCGGAAACCAGACGCACGCCCCGCAAAGCGCACCAGTTGGCGATTTTTTCCATTTCTCCGGGGGGAAGCATGGTTCCGGTCGGGTTTGAGGGGCTGTTGATAATGAGTCCTTCGAAATCCTTGCCGCACTGATCGAGAAGTTCGGCTGTCGGCTGGTAGTTCGTGCGGGGTGTCGTTTCAATCTCTATGGGCGTGATGTTCAGAGCGGTCAGAATATTACGATAGGCGGGGTAGGTCGGGGTGCAGATTGCCACGCGGTCATGGGCATCGAAAGCGGCCAGAAAAGACAGTATAAAACCGCCGGAAGAGCCGGTCGTCACTACTATATTGCGCGGGTTTACAACGGTTCCGTAGTAGTCCTTATAATAGCCGGCGATGCGCTCAGAAAGAGAGGGCATGCCCACGGCTTCCGTGTAGCCCTGGCGGGGGTCGGACTTGATCATGGATATGGCGTATTCCAAGGCTTCCGGAGGGGCGCCGACGTTGGGTTGGCCGGCTCCCATGCGCCGGATATCTTCTCCTTTTGCTGTGCGCTCGTTAACTTCGCGCAGGATATCCAGGGCCCGAAACATCGGGATATCCGATCTGCCGGATACTTTTAGGCTGCCTGGCTTTATCAGTCTCTGGTTTTTCAAAGGGGATTTTCCTTATCTTGTTATGACTGTGATTGCTCAAAAAGCCATAAAACAGGCTTCAAGACAACCCGGATTTTAGAGCCAGCCTGCGCAAATGCCTGATAAACATATTAAGAAAACAAGTAAAAACAATTTATATAAAATTTTATGTATATTTTATATTTATTTTATGTTGATTTTATTTAAAATCTAAATAAAAAAATGCCTAGAAAATTTATTTTTAATTTTATTTACTTTGTATTTACATAATTTATGTTATGTTAAATATATAAGGGGGTTGTCGATATGATGGTTGGATGGATTGCATTTTTGTTTGGGTTGTCCTGTTTTCTGGTTGCTTTGTTTTCGCTCTACAGCTTTTCACCGATAGGTGAGGAGGGTGAAAAAAAAAGCCGCAGCATTCAGGAGAACAGTGAGGTTAGAACCGGCGAGTTCTGGGACTCCGGAAAGGGCGTCAGGCTCTGAAATCCGGGAAGAAAGCGAGCAGTAAGCAGGCAGTTACTATAGCGAAACGGGCGGTATCCGTGTGTGGGGCCCCCAAATTTAGAGGAATGTTTAACCGATAGTTTTATCTCTTTGTCATGTGCAGGGCTTCGTGTTTTGGAGGAATTGCCCCGTATGAGATTTCAAGACAAGACACGCGAGCATAACTAACACCGCCGATTTATCGGCGGTTTTTTTTTGCAACCCTGCATTCCAAAGGCTAGTATAGGGTGTTTTGTTCCCATAGAGGATTTCAGCAGGGTTATATGATGAGACGTCTTTATCTTGGTTTGCTTGCTTTTGCGGCTGTTGCCGCTTATGCCACTGTTCCTGTTTACGCCGTCACTGCGCACAGCGGCTCGGCTTCCGGCGGGGAGGACGCCACGGTTCAGGCTGAACCGGATGAAGGCGAAGATGCGCCGTCTTCTACCGACGATACGGAGAATATCGACGATCCGGTCGCCAAAGCCAAGGCGAAGGCTTTAAATGCCAAGTATGTCTCCGTTCTGGCGAATCTTGATACGCAGGAGGCCCAGCATTTCGCGATCGTGGTGGTTAACCAGAACCTGATCAGCACCGTTAAGGCCGTGGAAGAGGATGTCGCCCATGCCGTGGCCGGATGCGCGGAGAATAACAAGGGAATGGCCGATGCCGTCAACGGACGGTTTTCCGTGTGGAAAGAGGCTGTGCGCGGCCCCATGGGTGAGGCGGAGTCGAACGTCAACAACATGATTCTGGCGCAGGACTATCTTTCCAAGGAGGATTTTAGCGATCTTTTCGGACTGATCGACGATGTCCGGAAGTACAATTCCAGCCGTTTCGAGAAAACGCCTGTTACCACCCCGGAAGCCTGTGAATTCATGCTTACCAAGATGGATGAAACCGAAAATCAAATGATCGGAATGCTTCGGGCGACGCTTGCGAGCTATCCTTCCGCTCAAAAGAAAAATCAGGATTGATGGCTGTTTCGCGCGGTTTTTTCGATTTTTTCTGTATGAGCTATTCGCTTTAAGGATGCTGCGCCTATGAGGGTTCTTCAGGTTCTGGCCGGTGCAGCACAGGGCGGAGCAGAGACCGCGTTCGTCGATACATGTCTGGCTTTGCAGCAAGCAGGAATCGTTCTTGAGGTCGTTACACGTCCTCACAAGAGTCGTGTTCCCGCCCTGCGCGAAGCTGGCATCACCGTTCACGAATTGCCCTTCGGGGGCATGATTGATTTATGGACGCCCCTGCGCATTCGTTCGATTATCAAGCGATTCAAACCTGATATCGTCCAGACTTGGATGTCGCGAGCGGCCCAGAAGACGCCTGTGTGGTCCGCTTCCATGGGCGTTCCCCGTTATGCGGTGCTTGCGCGGCTGGGCGGGTATTACAATCTCAAATACTATGTCGGAACGGATTATTATCTGGCGAATACTCCGGACATCAGACAATACCTTATCGACAAGGGTATCGCCGAGGGGCGGGTCCGGCATATCAATAATTTTGCCGATTTTCAGGATGGGCCGGGGGTTGTGGATCGAGGGACGCTCCGCACGCCGGAGGGCGTCCCCCTTCTTATCGCCTTGGGGCGGCTGCACAAGAGCAAGGCGTTCGATACGCTGATAAGGGCCGTTGCGCAGGTTCCGGAGGTTTATCTCTGGATTGCCGGGGAGGGGCCGGAGCGCGAAGCGCTTGAGGCTCTTATCAGGGGCCTGAGGCTTGAGGAGCGCGTTTTGCTTCTGGGATGGCGGGATGATCGCGGGCCGCTGTTCCGCGCTGCGGATATTTGCGTTTTCCCGTCCCGTTTCGAGCCGTTCGGGAACGTTTTCGCGCAGGCATGGGCTCAGAAAATACCGCTTATTACTACCGATACAGCCGGGCCGAAGCAATTCGTCCGTAACGGCGAGGATGCGTTGCTTGTGCCGATCGACGATGAGGGGAGGCTGGCGGAGGCGATTCGCACACTCGTGGGCAATCCCGAGCTAGGACGGACATTTGCCGAACGCGGGTATGCACGGTTTCTGGATGAATTCTCCCGAGAAAAAACTATCGAGGCCTATCTGGGCTATTACAGGGACATTCTGGGCTTTCTTGATAAGAAGGCGGCTGCTTAGAGCGGGTCGAGCCTTTTATGGGAGATTTTAACACTGTGTCCGGACATTTCTGCTACACTTACGCCTATGAGCAATGATCCAAATAACCCCGTAGAATTGGGACCCGAGGAGTTGCGTGCTTATATCCTGGATCTGCAGGAAGGGCTGGCCTACATACGGGCTGCGCTGGGATTGGGGAACGATTTTCCGGCTTATACGCGTAAGGTGGGGGAAGAGACTCTCGACGCGATCAGACGGGAGATCGGGAACGCGCCAGAGGGCCTCGATGAGGAAGATCTGAATGAGTATCTTTTCGAGCGGTTCAGCGAGAATATCCCCCATGAACAAAGAGTTCAGCTCTATTCCGATCCGGAATCCCGGATGGCTTTTCTTCTCCTTTTCAGGAACGCGCCGTCGCTTGTGCGCCAGATCAATGCACTGCACTTTGACGACTAGGCTTTACAGGAGCGGAACTAATTCCTATTTCCCTTTTTATATCTTTTATTTTGGTCCGAAGGGTTAAGGAAATTAAAATTTGAAAAAATATTTCCAATGTGCCAAAATGGGCCTAACTTGATAAAAGAGCGTGACAGGCGGCGGAAGAAAAATAAAAACAAAACCGTCTTACAGGCAGGGTGAAATATAAGTGAGGGAAGGCCTCACATATAATTTATAGGGTGAGACATGTCAGGTAATGAAACCGGCGCAATGACTCCGGAAGAACTTCAGCAGCAAGTAATGGAAACTGCAGGGGCCGTGAATGCTATTCGCACGGCCTTGGGTCTTTCCAGTAATATCAGCGAGTATACACCCCAAGTCGGGCGGGAAACCATGGCCGCGCATGCTGCTCTGGTCAATTCCGTCCATGGTCCTTATACCGAAGAAGGCCGCATCAACGAAATTTACAGACGGATATCAGGCAATCTTCCTGTCGGGTACCGTGCGCAGCTTGATGGAAATCCACAGGCCAAGTCCGCATTCATGACGATTTTCATGAACGCCCAGCTTTACGTGGATGGTCTGGACCGGGTTCATAACGCGACGGCCGGTGCTCCTGTGGTCGCCTCGAATACAACATATACAGCGGACCAGCTTCGCGTACTTCGCGAATCTCTGGTTGCGACAGGTGCGCCCAATGTGGCCGCTACATTGAGCCAGCAGGACGGCGCTCAAGCCGTGGCGGCGATTCGCGATAACGCCCGGCAGATTGGTGCTTCTCTTAGGTTGGCGGCTTCTAATATGTCCGATTCCCGTCTGGGGCAGGCGATTCTCGATAAGATGGCTGCCGAGCGCACGGCTTATTTTGCGGCCAATCCGGATGCGACGCAGGGGCAGTTCAAGGCCCATATGCGCACTACCTATGGCGTTGGCGATGTCGATGCGGTGTCCAGAGTTGCGACGGCGATGAAGAATGTTCAGGCCTCCGGCGCGTTTTCCGTTAGACCGGCAACGCCTTCGACGCCCGAGCGGCGCGAACTTCGTGAGATCACGCCCGACGGACCGACGATGCAGGCCATGCAGAGGATCCGCGAGCAAATCTTTCCTGCGCTGGATATTCGTCCCAGCGGTACGGATAATGCCGCTTTCCGCGCGGACTTCGCGCAAATGTCGCGGAAGCTGGCGAACCTGTTCGGTATTCAGGGCGATCCAAATTCTCAGGCCGTTCGAGATCAGGTTATGACCCGTCTTGATGCGTTGGCTACCCATGAAAAGATTGCCGATCTTCGCGCTGCGGCCGGCTACGGGGCTATGGCCTTTCAAGGGGCATTGGTGGCTGGCGGACAGAGAGATCTTTACGACAAGCTGCCGCAGGCGATCAAAGACGATCCGATGAAGCTGTTTCAACTTCTGGACAATCGGAATGAGTTGCGCTCATCGCTGAATGCTGTTTATGCCAGCCGTATTCTTGAAGGACCTCAGGAGGTCGTTGTTGCTCGTACCGGGGACGAGGCTCCCGTGCGTCGCGAGGAAGCGCCCCAAGGCCCCGGGCAGAGCGGTGCAACCGAGGGTGCCAACACGGCGGCCCTTCAGCAAGCCCAGGCTCTGAAACCTGCGGTTCTGCGTGTTGCATCGGCATTGGGTGTTCCTGTGGAGGAGGCAAATCTAGCGCAACTGTCTTCAGCTCTTAACGCGGCTGTTGCTCGGGAGCGTGCGACGTTTTTTAGAGAAAGACAGGGCGTTACGACTGATGATTTTGCGGTAAATGTTGGTAGGATGGCGGAAATGCCGGATCTTGTAAACGAGGCCGGGTTACAGACTATCTTGCAAGCGGCTGCCGTACTCAGTCAGGATGCCGCAGCGCGCGCATCACAAAGCGGGCCGTCCGGAGCTACTCCGGCGCGCATCGGTCCCCGTGATGCCGCCGAAGCCAGCTATTTCGTTGAAGAAATTCTTATCAGAGCCGGAGCCGCTATTGCTAATATGGGCGGCGGTGGCGGTCAGGGCGGGGGACTTCTGGGCGGTCTGAATATTGCCGGACTTGCCGGGTTTACACCGCCTGAAACTGCTGACGGGAATTTCGACGCGCAGTCCCAGAACGCCCTGCATATGGTCCTGATGGGCCTTAAGAAGGTCAGCGGCGATCCGAAAGCCGACGGCACTTATGACGAGAATGTCGGCCGTATGCTCATGAAGAATATCCTGAGTTCGGATTCGCCGGTCTTCCAGACCCTGCGTTCCGAACTGGGCGTCACGACCAAGCTTTCAGCACAAGATGCGGACAGTTTTGTCGCCGATCCCGAGGCGTTTCTTGCGGCTCGTTTTCCGCCCGGTCAGGAACTCACCGAAGCGAAGAAGAAGGAAAAAGACGGTTATGAGCAAATGCTCCGCCTTATCCGCAGCCTCGACAAGCTTAACGAGGAGAACAAGCTTAATAACGAGCGTGCGCGTGAAGTCACCTTCATGGGGACGGTCATGGACCGCATCGGCCAGATGCTGCCCGATAATTTCAAGAATTTCCTGAGGAACTTCTTCGAGAACGACCAGTTCGGACAGTTTATCGGCGGAATTTTGAACATGTTCGGGTTCCCCGTGCAAAGGCTTTGGGGCGGTCAGGCTCCGGGTTCCGAGGCTGTGCGCGGGCAGGTTCGCGACGGGTATCGCCGCGAGCTTGTTGAAGCCGGGTACGATCACGACGAACTCAAGCGCCGTATTCTTGAACGCATGGACGACTCCCTTGCCTTCAAAGCAGCCAAAACTCTGCTCTTTGCGGGTCAGGACGACGATGTTATCCGCCGTGAAGTAACCGAAGCTCTTGATGCCGCCGCCGCCGCCGCCGCGCGGGAACCCGACCGGGAGAAAGCAGCCGATATCGCTGCTGATACGTTTGCGGATGAACTCGTACGCCGCGGAGAGATGTATCAGAGAATGTCCCCCGCCCAGCGCGAAGACTATGTTCGTCAGGTTCGCGAGGCCTATGAACGCGATGTACGCACAATGCCCGGCGTTCCGGCTGATGGTCTGGTCACCGGCCAAAGAGATACCGGACAGCCTGAAGTCAGAACAGCGGCGGGTGTCCCGAATTACTCGGCCGAGCAGATCGCGGCTGTGTCCGCGGCTATGGGGCTTGTTGGTATCAGCGTTCCGGAAGGCGGCCTGACTGCTGCCGGCGCGAAGATCGGAATCGACCAGATCCACGCTGAAACAACCAGAATTGCCGGTGCGCTTGGTCTTGAGGTCACGAACTCCAATTATGACGGTTTCGGACGGCGCGTTCAGGACCGGATTGCGGAAGAGCGCACAAAGTTCTTTGGCGATAATCCCGATGCGACAGAGGGCGCGTTCAAGGAGCATATGAGAACTCTGGGCGTTCAGGATCTTGAAGCAGCGAACAAATATGCCCAGGCTTTCCGCGATATCCATACATCCGGAGCAATGAATCTTGGCGTTGCGCCGGAAATTCCTGTGGCACGAACTGGAGATGCCGCCACTCTTCCGGCCGCTGACGGCGTTGTCGTCGAGGCAGACGGAAAGCGCTTTGAGCTGGTTTTCAATCCGAACAATGCCGATTTCATCCAAGGCCCCACACGTTATTCCTACGGGCGCGTTGCCGAATTGCAGAATATCCTGAGCCAGAATTCCGGGGCCTTGGGCCTGTCGACTCTGCCGGCTGAGTATATGAGAAACAACGGTCAGGCGCCGGATATGATGACCCGGAATACCTGTATGGCTCTTGAGGAACTCTTGGTGCGTGCGCAGCTGGACAAGGGCGTCGCGCTTAGTGCCGTTTCGCATAAGTACGACGATACCACTATCGGCGTTGTCGCGGATTACATGCGCAGCAAGGGTATGAACGAGCAGGACATTACCCGGTTTACCAGGACTGTAACGGAACTGCGCGGGGATATGAAATCCACGGATCCGAGAAACAAGGATGCCGGTGCTGTTCAGCCGCACAGTGTCTGGGCCCAGTCCTACATTCACAATCAGGTCGAGGTCCGTGCTTCCATGGTTCCGGCTGCGCCTGTGGTCGAAGAACGCGAAGCGGGTCCCGAAGCGGCAGCGGTGCCTGCGGACCGTTATCCGGGCATCAAGATGTCTCCGGAAAACGAACTGCCGCCGGGCATGACAATCGAACAGGTTTTCGAGCGTTACAAAGAATTCAATAAGGATAAAAACGATCCGAACTGTGCTCCGTTGGTCTTTGAACATCAAGGACGGGCCTATGCCGGTATTGTCGAAGAGGCGACGAACACTTTCCGCGTGATCGAGATGGAAGGGTATCTTAATCCTGAGGCTCGTTCATACCGCGCACTGAGCGACTCGGACTACAGGCTGTTCCATGACAATTATAACTGGCGTAACGGTACGCCTGCAGGCATCATCGCTTATATCGACAAGCAACTTTGTCTTGAGCCGCTGACGGTTACCGCTGAAAGGCGCGCGGAGCCTGCCGAAAGAGAACCTGAGAGCCGGCCCCAAACGGGAATGCGGGAAGAATTCAACGCACAGCGCCGGGGCTTGCCCCAGTCTTACTGGGATCTGCCGAGGCTCAGCGCACAGCACCTTGAAGGTCTGGATAAAGGCTGTATTAACGCCAGCGAACTCGATTTCCTTTATCAGCGCGCTGTCGGGACACGCTTGATCCCTGAAGGCGGAGCTTTGCTGACTCCTTTGAATGCAGAGGACAAGGCGCGTCTAGGCGGCGATATGATTATTTCCGTCAAGAACCGGGGAACCGGAGAGCTTGAACACCGCCTCGTCAATTTCAATGAGGACAAGATCAAGATCGGCAGGCTTACCGAAAATTACGGCACCGATCCTTATGTGCGCAGGCTCGATGATTTTCTGGATACACAGTACGATCACATGGCCATGTCGATTTCCGTTGATGATGCCGGTACCCGGGTTACTCAAGGTTATAGGAACGATCATCTTCACACGGTGGAGCCTGCTTTGAGGCACCTCTATCCTGCTTTGAGGGATGTTGGCAACCGCGATTATGAGTTGAAGCGCAGAGAATACATTCGCGGGACCGGAAACGCCGGAGAAGGGGGTTTCCAAACCCGTCAGGCGGAACGGTATCAGGAGGGAGTCCTGCGGACTACGGCTTTGCAATACCGCGGCAGTGCGGCAGAACATCCCCATGGTCCATGCAACGGTCAATTCAATGACCGGGCGGCACGGACGGACGAGGGTTATGTTGAAGGACCCAGGCAGTTCAACCGTGTATGGGGCGCCCCGCTGAATACGTTTTCCACTTTCGGGTGGGTTCTGGACCGCAAGTTCGGCGGCGGCGATGACGCGATTTCACAAAATGCGCGGGACTGTCATGTCACTTCGCCATACGATCACCCGGCTGCGTATGAAGCTGGTGTCGGTATGGAGCGCGACCGGACGCCGGGGGTTGTCGATCCTCCAAGGTAAGTTGAAGAATTCAGAGAATAGTGTCCTTATCCTATACGGCCCCCTTCACCCGGGGCCTTTTTCTTGCGGGGAGCGTTTGTGGCAACCATCGAGATGGTCGTTCACGATGCCCATGGATTGCATGAAGGCGTAGCAGGTGGTGGGGCCGACAAATTTCCAGCCGCGTTTTTTCAGGGCCTTGGAAAGGGCTGTTGAGGCTTGCGAGGTCGGCATGGAGGTTAAGGTTTTATAATCCATCTTTTTCGGTCGGGATTTCGGATCGGGTTCGAACGACCAGAAAAAGTCCGCGAGGGAGCCGGCTTCCTTTTTCAGTTCACTGGCGCGGGCGGCGTTGTTGATGACGGCTTCGATCTTGCCGCGATGACGGACGATGCCTTCGTCCTTCAGCAGGCGTTCAATATCTTTTTGGGTGTAGCGGGCGACTTTAATGTGGTCGAAATGATCAAAGGCGGCGCGGAAATTTTCACGCTTTCGCAGGATGGTCAGCCAGCTCAGGCCCGATTGAAACCCTTCGAGGCAGATTTTTTCGAACATCGCGCGGTCATCGCGCACGGGCTTTCCCCATTCCTCATCGTGATAGCGAACGTATTGGGGGTCATCGCCGCACCACCAGCAGCGCACTTTTCCATCCGTTCCTTTTAACAAGCCTTTGTCCGACACGCGTTTTCCCTTACAATGACGTTCAGGTCAGGTTCAGCTTACACGGGTTATTTCATGCTTCAACGGTTTGTTGGTCTTCTTTCACAAAATACGCCCCTTAATGCCATTTTTCCGGGGCGGTCGCCTTCGGATGTTTCCTTTTCGGAGGCGCCTGATATCGAGGATCTGCGGGGGATGAGCGACAGCGAGTTCCTGCGGCACAGCAAGGAGCAGCTTGAGGCGCTCGAAGTTTTGCGGCAGGAGAAGTACGCCGTCTATAAATGGCGCAGGATGGTCGCGTGGCCGGCGGCGGCGACGCTGGGGCCTTTGCTGGGTTACGTGGATTACTGGCTCTTGTGGCTGCAAAGCTCGAACGATGACGGGGCGGCGGGCCTGAGCGTGGCGTTTCTGGGCGGGCTTTACGCGTGGGTGACGCATCCCAAACGGCAATATGCCACAGCGTACAAGAACGAGATCCTGCCCAAGCTTGCCAATCTGTTCGGGCGGTTCACCTATACGCCGAACGGGCAGATTCCGGTTGCCCTGATGCAGCCTTCGAAGATTTTGCCCGCGCACGATAAATATGATTCCGAGGATCATTTTGTCGGGAAGTATAAGGAGGTCGGTATCCAGTTCTGCGAAATCAACCTGCAGGAGCGGCGGCGGAGCAAAAACCGCACCTATTATGTCAGTATCTTCAAGGGGTTGGCTATTCTGCTCGATATGAGCAAGAAGCGGTTTTACGGGCATACGATTCTGGACAAGGACCGGGGGAAGATTTCTGAGTGGTTCGCCTCGCGTTCGCACGGCCTGAAGAAGGCCAACATGGTGGACCCGGAGTTCGAGAAATTGTTCGATGCCTATACGAACGATCAGGTGGAGGCGCGGTACCTGATCGACCCGCTGATGATCGAGAAGCTCAAAGCTCTGTACGAGGAGTATAACGGGGAGAAGATGGTGGCGGCCTTTTATGAAAGTAAAATGCTGATCCTGATTTCCAGCAAGCACAACCATTTCGAGCCGGCGGATATTTCCATCCCGGCGACCGATCCGGAATCGGTCCTGACTATGAAAAAAGAGATCGGGGAGGTGCTGTCGATTATCGACCAGCTTGATCTCTACGATCCGCGGAAAGTGGAAGAGGCCCGCACTAGAGAAAATGTATCCATTAACTGAAGCATTGATATCCATTGTAATGATGTTTTTTACAGAGGTTTTTGGTAAAGAGTGCGCTGAAAGAGGTGCATGGGTCTTTCCCGATCATGAAGAAGAGGAGTTTCTGGAAGATAATAAGCGTCTTTTTCGCGACTTGGAGCAACTTCGACAAAAATTTTATCGTGCCTATCGTTTTCGCAAAAAGTTGGCTCCATCCATATTTTTTCTTTTAATTTTTCTTCCCCCCCTATCTTATCTTTACATTCTTTACGGACGACCGGATGCTCATCAGTATATTGGGGCGGCTTTCTTCACGACGCTTGCGTTTTCGGCTTTTCTGGTTGTTTTTTTGATGCCTTGGATCAGGTTTCCCAAACAGCAATATGTCGTAGAATATAAAAGTTATCTTCTTCCCAAAATAGCGTCTTTGTTTGGTGAAGACTTCCGTTATTCACAAAATGAGCGTTACGGAGGCGGCGGGTTTTGGGGCAGTCTTGAAGATTATCTGTTCCGAAGGGCGGCTAATTCCCGCAAAGAGGCGTTGCTGGAGTCCAAGATCGTTCCGGGGCACCGGGATTATCACGCGGACGACGTGTTTGAGGGGATTTATAAGGGCGTTCGGATTTCTCTGGCTGATGTGTGCCTGCGCTCCTATGCCAAGCAGAAAGGCGCTTTTACAGTTTTTCAGGGGCTTCTTATTGAGTTGGATCTGGATAAAACATCTTTCACAGGGCACACGGCGGTTCTTCACCATAAGACTTCCTTTTTGGATTCTACGCATCATCAGCTTAAGGGGTTTAAGCGCGTCAAGGTTCCTGCGCCGGAATTCGAGCGGGCTTTTGATGCTTACGGTACAGATCAGGTTGAGGCACGGTATTTTCTTGATCCCGCCATGATGCAGCGGTTGCTTGATCTGTATAACGAGTTTTCAGGGCAGGGTATGGCGGTCGCTTTTTATGACAACAAGGTCATGATCCTCATTTCGACGTCCTATAATCCCTTTGAGCCGGACGGACTTTTTACACCAGCGGGTTGCGAGCATTCGATCCTGCGCGTAAAAAAGGAGCTTGAATATGTCTTGTCCCTGATTGACAGGCTGAAGCTTTATGATCCACAAAGGGTTCGTGACTCGGAAATGCGACAAAATGACTCGCTGTGATTCGGGTCATAAAGAGCGCAGATTGAATTCATAACGAAGGAAAAACCATGGCGTCCTACCAATATGTTTACGTGATGAACGGTTTGAGGAAAGTTTTCCCGAACGGCAAGAAAATTTTAGAAAACGTAACGCTCAGTTTTCTTCCGGGAGCGAAGATCGGCGTGCTGGGGCCGAACGGCGCGGGGAAATCGACGCTGTTGAAGATCATGGCCGGGGTGGACAAGGATGTGACCGGGGAGGCGTGGGCGGCCAAGGGCGCGCGCGTTGGCTACCTTGAGCAGGAGCCGCAGCTTGATCCGAAGAAGACCGTGCACGAGAACGTGATGGTCGCTTTGGCCGACGTGAAGGCGATGGTCGACCGTTTTAACGAGATTGGCGGTCTGATGGCCGATCCGGACGCGGATATGGACGCGCTGATGGCGGAAATGGGCGAGTTGCAGGAGAAAATCGACACGGTGGACGGGTGGGAGCTGGACCGCACCATCGAGATCGCGATGGATGCGCTGCGCTGTCCGCCGGGGGATGCGGATGTCACGACCCTCTCGGGCGGAGAAAAACGACGCGTAGCGTTATGCCGTTTGCTGCTCGAAAAACCCGATCTTCTGCTGCTTGATGAACCGACGAACCATCTTGACGCGGAGAGCGTCGCTTGGTTGCAGCGGTTCCTTTCCGACTACGCGGGAACCGTCGTGATGGTGACCCACGACCGCTACTTCCTCGATAATGTCACAGGGTGGATTCTGGAAATAGACCGGGGGCAGGCGATTCCGTACGAGGGGAACTATTCCACCTATCTGCACGCCAAGCAGAAGCGGATGCAGCAGGAGCAGCGCGAGGAAGACGCGCGGCAGCGGACTTTGGCCCGCGAGCTGGAGTGGATCGGCAAGTCGCCGTCCGCGCGCCGCTCCAAATCCAAGGCACGGATCAGCGCTTATGAGGAGCTTCTGGCCGAATCGCAGGATACGAACCAGCGCAAGGCTCAGATCGTTATTCCGCCTCCGCCTCGTCTTGGCTCGCTCGTCATCGAGGCCAAGCATATCCGCAAGGGTTTCGGCGACCGTCTTTTGATCGAGGATTTGAGTTTCAGCCTGCCTCCGGGGGGGATCGTCGGGGTTATCGGGCCGAACGGGGCCGGGAAAACCACGCTTTTCCGCATGATTACCGGGGCCGATAAGCCGGATGAAGGCTCATTCAAGGTCGGGGAGACGGTCGTTCTGGGTTATGTCGATCAGAGCCGTGATTCCCTAGATTCAAACAAAACGGTCTGGGAGGAGATTTCGGACGGGAACGACAATATCAAGCTGGGCAAAGTCGAGATGCAGAGCAGGGCTTACGTTTCCGGATTTAACTTCCGGGGGCCGGACCAGCAGAAGAAGGTCGGGGATCTGTCCGGCGGGGAGCGGAACCGGGTCCATCTGGCCAAGATGTTGAAAAAAGAGGCGAATGTCATTTTGCTTGACGAGCCGACCAACGATCTTGATACGGAAACTCTTGCGACCCTTGAGGAGGCGTTGGAGAATTTTGCCGGCTGCGCGGTCATCATCTCCCACGACCGCTGGTTTCTCGATCGCCTTGCCACTCATATCCTGGCTTTCGAGGGTGATTCGCAGGTGGTCTGGTTCGAAGGGAACTATGAGGCTTATGAGGCCGATTTCAAGAAGCGCCGCGGACAGGATGCCGATACGCCGCACAGAATCCGCTATAAGCCCTTGCGGAGGGCCAGTTAATGCAGGTTAACGAATTGCTTTCTATCAAAAAAACAGGGGGGAAATGACATAAAATCTCGCATTGTGAAGGCCGTTAATGTTATGATAAGTTAAAATTGCATAAAATGCGTATAATTTGTGGGCGTGGTAAGAAAACAGTAAGGGGCGGTAGGTTATAACTTGGCTGGTCTATATATAGAGTGGTGAGAGGATCGTGCAGGGTCTAAGCTTCAAAACCAAAGATGTTTTTAACTACGCGTTCTTTCCGCGTGTCGTGCCTCGCGTTAAGGGCTTGCTGTTTACAGGTTTCGGTTATATGGCTTTCCTTATGGCGCACCTTTATGCCATGGTGAAGCTTCTGCCTTCCAACCATCCTTATCTCGACAGTAAAAATATTGGCCGCTTCAATGTTTTGAACGTTGTCTCGGAAGCCAGTCGGCGCCTTAAGTTCAGCCGCAAACATGTCGACCAGATTTTTGTTTATTTTGCGCTGCTGACAGCGATCGTTATCGTCCTGCTCCAGATTCTCTTTCTGGCTTATGCCCTTCTTATCGTTCCGTTCATTTCGCCCGCGATGGCGTTTTCCTGGTTCGATACGCCCAATCCCGTGAATGATCTTGCGTTCAGCATACTGAACGACATATTCGGTATTCCCGACATGTTCTGTTCCTCTTTCACTGCGGTGTGTCCGGCGAACAACCCGGCGGTTCCCTCGCCGTTTCATAACGCCCTGCATGAACTGTTCCGCTTTTACTCCACGGCGCTCCTGCTTATCGGGATTCTGATTTTCCTGTATTTCGTTTTTGTCGTTCTGCTTGAGACGGTTGTTACAGGCATTCCGTTCGGACAGCGTATGCAGCACGTTTGGGTTCCGGTTCGTCTTGTCGGGGCTGTGGGGCTGCTTATTCCGGTTAACTACGGTTTGAATTCCGGACAGTATATCGCTCTTTACGCCGCCAAGTACGGGTCGAATTTCGCGACTGTCGGCTGGACAGATTTCCTTGACGGGATCGGCGACCATGCGGCCTTTACCGGGGCGGGACCACTTGCCGGAAACCCGATCGGCGAGCGTTATTCCCTTATCGCCATTCCGCAGGTTCCTGATTTTACACCTGTTTTCGAGGCCATGTCCTACGTGCATACCTGCGCTTATGCCTACATGGCCATGACCGGGGAGCCGCCCGGCGGCGGGCTTCCGTACCAAGTGGATCAGGATTATACCGCTCCGGGTACGGGCTTTATGATCCGGCCTTATCTGGTCAAGCACGAAAGCGCATGGACGACCGGTGCGGCGGCATTTCCCGTAGCCGTTAACCCGGCTATCCGCCAGCTTATTACCGGACCCGGTGCGCCGACCTACACACAGGCCGTCGGTTTCTACTATGGCGGTGATATCGTTATCCGTTTCGGCGAATATGCGCTTGATGCAGGCAACCCCGTCTATAAGGACGATGAAGGCTACGTCGCGCCGCTTTGCGGGGATATCCGTATTCCTGTGGTCGATCTCGCCAATGTCGGTACCGGCGCCGCGAACGGCGGGTCGGATTTCATGCTGAATTTTTATTATAATACTGTTTTGACCATGTGGTTCAACGACAACGAGCTGAAGCAGTACGCGCGCTCGATGGTCGCGTCTTCCTCCAAGCACAGGGTCGAAGTTCAGAACGTTTGCGGTAGTCCGGCTCTTTCCGGGTGCGGTACAATCGGGTTTCAGACCTGTGGCGGTAACTGCGAGACCAAGCCGCCGCTCATGCAATTTATTTCCCGGAAAATGGGCGCCAATCCGCCGGCCGTGGGAACATATCAAAATATGATGATTACTGCCGTGCGCGATGCCTGGGGCCTTTATGTTCAGTCCGGTACAGACCAGCTCATGGAGGCAAACATGCTGGACCGGGGTTGGGCGGGCGCCGGTATCTGGTATAACAGGCTTGCCGAGCTTAACGGTACTCTGGCGGACGGCGTGCGTTCCATTCCGACCATGTCCCGGTATCCTCTGGTTATGGAGCAGGTCAAATCCGAGCGTCTGAAGATGGATGTCAGTTCCTTTTCCAGAGAGGAAATGTTCGAGCCGACGATCAAGGCTTCCTCGGGTAACGACGCTTCAAAACTCAAGATCGACCGCGGGGAAGTCGAGCTCGACGCGATTGGCGTTCCCTTGAACAACGCGTGGAAGTGGTGGGCCGATGATACGGCTGCGGCCGATTACGAGGAAGAGACATACAAGTCCAATCTTTGGGTCAAGGCCATTAACATGCTGCTGGGTACATCAGGTCTGGCCAATATCCGCGGGGCCAACCAGCATGTTCATCCGCTTGCGCAGCTGATTGCTGTCGGCAAGGGGCTGGTGGACAGCGCGGTCTTCAACATACTGGTTTCCTCGGGATCGGCTTTCCTCGGTGGTGCGCTCGGCGCTTCAGGCGATCTGGAGCTTAAGGTTCTGGGCGGTCTGGCCGAGGTTTTCAGCTCCCTCATGGAGGTGACGGCTTTTGTCGGTCTTACGGCCGGATTTATCCTGTTTTATGTCTTGCCGTTCCTGCCTTTCGTTTATTTCTTCTTTGCCGTTGGGTCCTGGATGAAGGCTATTTTCGAGGCTATGGTCGCTGTTCCGCTCTGGGCGCTCGCGCACCTTCGCATTGACGGGGACGGCTTGCCGGGCGATGCTGCGGCGAACGGGTATTTCCTGATTCTGGAAATATTTATCCGTCCTATCCTTACGGTTGCCGGTCTGATCGCAGCCCTTACAATTTTTGCCACACAGGTGCGTGTTCTTAATCTGATCTGGGATCTCGTTACCGTGAATATCGGCGGATATTCGGACGGCGATATTCTGGCTACGATCATTGCTGATGACGTGCGGTTCAAGGGAACGCCTCTTGATCAGTTTTTCTATACGATCATTTACACGGTCGTGTGCTACATGCTGGCGACCGCCAGCTTCAAGCTGATTGATAAAATTCCCGATAACATTCTGCGGTGGGCCGGGTCGGGCGTTTCCTCGTTCGGCGATATTGATCAGGATCACGTCGAATCCCTTAACCGCTATGCCGCAACGGGCGGTATGACTGTCGGTACACAGGCGGTTGGCGCTGTTCGCGGTTTCTCCGGAGGTCTGGGGTCTACGCTGGGTAAGATGGTCAAGGACGAGAAGGGTGCTGCCAGCAGCTAGCGAGAGTTATAGAGGTAAGGTGTAGCTGAAATGTTGTTTATGAATATCATGCCCAAAGGCTCACTCCGGTACATGTTTATGCCGGAACTGGTTACCCGCATCAATACGCTGGTGCTTGGCGGGTTTCAGTACATCCCCTTCTTTATAGCGATTGTCTACAATATCGTCCGGCTTCTTCCCTCGAATCATCCTTATGTCAACCCGGTCAATATCGGACGGTTCGGCATCCGCCATGTCGTCGCCGAGGCCGCCAACCACCTTGCTTTCGAGCGGCGTTATATCGACCGGATTCTCCTGTTCGTTCTTGTTCTTGTCGGTCTGGCTATTCTTTTCCTGCAGATGGCTTTGCTGATTGTCGCGATGGTCTTTCCGGTCGCGATGGCGTTTCCAGCAAACTGGAACGGGTTTTTCGTCGTCAATCCGCCCCTCGAACGCAATCAGGATCTGGCTTTTATCATGCTGGATCTGGTTTTTGGCGTTCCTGAGCCTGCTACGGGGGTCGGCGGTTTCTTTGAATCCTGTGTGGGTCTTCCCGTACCGTGCGAAGATAACTTCGGTAACGGCATTATCGACGCCAACGTTGGCGGTACGCCGCTTCCCGCTGCTGTCGCTCCTATTCAGGGTCCGCTTTCTACCGGAGCCTGGGGGCAGTTTCCTTTCCCGGTTCACATGGGGCTTCACCGTTTGTTCGGGGTTTACAGCAACGGCCTTCTGGTTATTGCCGTTATCATCGCCAGCTATTTCATCGCGACCATTCTGGCTGAAACCGCACAAAGCGGTACGCCCTTCGGCCGCCGTTTCAACAAGATGTGGGCGCCGATCCGTCTGGTTGTCGCTTTCGGTCTTCTCATCCCGCTGGCGACCGGTCTTAACTCCGCCCAGTATCTTGTTCTTTATGCTGCCAAGTTCGGTTCCGCTTTTGCCACGAACGGCTGGAAGTTCTTCAACAATACGCTGACCGAGAATTATCTTGGCGCGGCGAACGATCTTATCGCCGTTCCGACCTTGCCGGAGGTCGGCCGCATCAGTCAGGCCTTGTTCCTGGCGCGGGTATGCCGCTATTCCTATGAGTTTGCGCGGGGCGCTCCTGTCGGTTCGGGTGCGCCAAACACGGGATCGACCAGCGGGGCTCCGGATATCCGCATGTATCAGATTCTGGCTCAGTCCAAGACGCCCAATGCTGCCGAAGTTACGGCCGGTTATTCGTACAACGCGGCGCAAGCCGCCGCTGACGACATGGCGACATCCCTGACCGTTCGTTTCGGGGAACGCGATACGACCAAGTATGCGTCAGAGAGAGGCCACGTCAAGCCGTATTGCGGCGAAATCCAGTTTTCTCTTTCTGATCCCCGCAGAAACGGGGCTCCGATTCCCCCGGAGCCGGGTCCCGCCATGATCCAGGAGTATTTCTGGGATCTTGTCCGCAGTATGTGGCATTACGGCGGCGCCTTGAACGCTTTCGAGGGGGGGGTCGTCGCAACGCCGGGCGATCGTGCCAATACCCTGACATGGCTGGCCTTCAACCAGGTCGGTCCGCCGGTTTCGCCTTATCCGGACGTCGAGTATGTCGCGCAGGTGAATACGAATGTCTACAATTCTTTCACGACGACTGTTAACAACGCGGTGACGGCGCAGTTGGCTTCGCCGCGCTGGGCCGGGTCGTGGACCGGGGCCGATCCGGTTTACCGTAAAGGGTGGGCCGCCGCAGGGATCTGGTATAACCGCATCGCGGAGATGAACCATCCGATTTCAGTTTCCGTTCATGCCCTCCCCAGTTCCAGTCTTCAGCCTTTGCTCCTTGAGGAGTTGAAAGCCAAGAAGGGGCAATATAATACCGGAACCAATCTTGAAGAGATCTTCAAGCCTGTGCTGTCGGAAGTTGACGACACGGCTACGTTATTGTCTGCGGCGGACGGGCAGAAGATCGCGAGCGTGATGTACGAGGGTTACATGGTCTGGACCAACGGCCTTGGTTCGACGGACCAGAGGTCCTCGGGTAATCCGTTTGTGGATGCCATCGCCTATCTTCTTGGTACGAACGGTCTGTATGATATCCGTCGGAATCCGAATACGCATCCGCTTGCCCAGCTTGTCAGTATGGGAAGGACGCTTGTGCAGAGAGCGGTTGACGGGATCGGGTTCGGGTTCCTGACCGCGACCGGGGGTATCGCTCTGGCCCTGCTTAAGGATACCAGCGGGCTCGGTCCGTTGCTTTCGATCATATCAACCTTTATTTTCACCATGTCCATGATCGGCTTGACGGCCGGGTTTATTCTGGCCTACGTGGTGCCGTTCCTGCCGTTTATCTACTTCTTCTTTGCCGTGGGCGGCTGGGTCAAAGGTATTTTCGAAGCCATGGTCGGCGCGCCCTTGTGGGCTCTTGCCCATATCCGCATAGACGCGCAGGGTTTGCCCGGTAACGCGGCGTTGAACGGGTATTACCTGATCTTCGAGATATTCCTGAGGCCTATTCTCTGCGTGTTTGGCCTTCTTGCGGCCATCTCCATATACTCTGCGCTGGTTGCGGCGCTGAATGCGACTTTCGATATTGTCGTGCATAACGCCGGCGGTTTCGACGTGTCGGCGGAGGTTTCCATTGCGCCTTCGTTCATCGACTCTATGCGCGGTCCGATCGACGAGTTTTTCTTCACGATCATTTATGCCGTGATCGTCTATATGATGGGGATGTCGTCGTTCAAGCTGATCGACACGATTCCCAACAACATCCTGCGCTGGATGGGGCAGAGCGTGGCCACGTTTGGCGATATGCGGGAAGACCCGGCTCAGGGACTCGTTGGAAAGGCTGCTCTCGGTGCGCAACAGATTACCGGAAAACTTGGCGGCGGATTGGCTGGTTACGCTAAGATTGGAAAAACGTTTAGCCCAGGCGGGTGATCCGCATGGGGTCTAAAAAACGGGGCGAGTCCTGAATGATACGGAAGAGACAAATTGTCAGCTACGCTTTGCTACCCGGCATCCTTCCGCGGATATGGGACCTGTTTTCTTCCGGGTTTGCCCAACTGGCGCTTATGGTCGCGGTTATTTACCGCAATATCGGCCTGCTTCCGGCCGGGCACCCTTATCTCAAACCTGTTAATTACGGCAAGTACGGGATACGCCATGTTATCGCCGAGGCCTCTTCGGGAATACGCTACGACCGCCAGAACATAGACAAGGTCATCATTCATTTCACGATTATTATCGGGATCGTCCTGCTGATTCTGCAAATTTGTCTTGTCGTCCTGTCGCTTGTTTCGCTGCCGGTATTCGCTACGCCTTGGCAGCTCACGTTTTTGACCACGCCTTTAGGCCCCGATCAGGATCTGGCCTTTATCGTTCTGGACCGGGTGTTCGGTATCATGAACTTTACAGGGACAGCCGGGTTTTTTGATTCCTGTTATTCCACGGCGGTTGCGTGTCTTGATTCACGCAACAATGTCATTCCCACTCCAGCGGCTTTTCCGCAGCCTTTCCACCTTGCCCTGCACCAGTTTTTCGGGTTTTACACGCTGGGCATCGCGTTTTTGTCGATGGTTGTGATCCTGTATTATGTCGTGGCCATTATCGGCGAGAGTATTACGTCCGGTCGGCCGTTTGGACAAAGGTTTAACAAGGGATGGTATCTTCCCCGCCTGATCATGTTCTTTGCCCTGATCGCCCCTATGAATCTCGGTCCGGGCGGAAATAACGTCGGCATTAACGGCGCCCAGTTCATCACGCTCGCGATTGCGAAGTGGGGGTCGAATATGGCAACTAACGCGTGGGACCGGATTTTTCTTCCCAACGCGGTCCTCAATCCTTTTATCGATACGCCTCTCGGACGGGCCGAGACTCTGGTTGCCATACCCAACGCGCCGGAGATGGCTACGCTGACCCAGTTCCTGTTTGTCGCGCGTATGTGCATGATTGCCCAACAAATTATGTATAATCGTACGGATATCGATCATCTGAATATCTTCCTTGTACGGGAGGAGAATCCCAATATCACCGATGCTATGGTTGGCTTCGCCCTTCCGACCGTTCCGGGAAGCGGCGGTAACGCACTTTATTACTTTGAGCCCGGGCCTTTGCCCTTTTTTGATGAAGCTGTCCGTTTCTCGCGTTTCAGCAAGGTGATTATGCGTTTTGGTCATTACAACCCGCCGGGGGGTGTGGCTGGCGATCCCAACGATCCTCCTGACGCTTACGATAATGACTGGGGGTATGTGAAGCCTGTCTGCGGCGAGCTTGTTTTCGACCCTACGGCTCCTTCGGCCGTCAATCTTGCATCGCCTCTGATTGATACCAACAGGGGTGATCCCGTCACAACGGGATTTGGCTCGGTCGCCTACGGGGATCTTGAAATCGACCCTCATGGCTACGATGTTCTAGGGGGAAATTTGGGGCTGGGCACTCACGGTATTCTGGAAATTTATTACCAGATGATCGAGCAGTATTTCTATCAGGATCCGTATTTTGACGAACTCGCGCATTGTATGCTGAAGTCAATTTTACCCTATGATCATGATTCTGCTTGCGTCGACATGGACTTTACAAGCTGGATTCCGATTTTTCCTATCTCGCGATGGGGCAGTATCGATCTCGTGCGGCGTAACATCACCTATTACAATAACAGCGTTAAGGCGGCCATTACCGGTATGTGGTGGCAGCCGAACGAAGTGCCGTTTCAGGTGACGAGTTATACCGGGCCTCCGGCTCCCGGATGGACCGGTCTTGCCGGATGGGCCGGTTATCGCGTTCTTCCGCCGACTGATTATAACTTTGTCACGCAGATGCGTTTGAAGTATGACTTTTCGTTGCCTCTTGAGGTTCGAAGGCTCGGTTGGGCCGGTGCGGCGCTCTGGTATCATGAGATTGCCCAGGTCAACGGGATGTTCATGTCGGCTGTGCAGGGTCTGCCGCGGCCCACCAAGTACCCAGAATTGATGGAAATGATCGCCCAGCAGCACGCTGCGCAAGAAACCAACGTTTCCTGGGTCAACCGTTTTAATCCCCTGCTTTCGGACGGACAGCTTGCGACCTTACCCAATCCCGGTGATCAGTATATCGCTGCGGCTCTTTGGGCCGGATACAAGATGTGGGGGCAGGATTCCGTTCAAAGTTCGACGCAGACGCGCGGAACAAAAAGCGTCGTTATAGACACGATCAACATGATTTTCGGAACGGAAGGCCTTTATGACCTTCTGGAAGGTATGCAGCAAGGACCTGCCGCGGACGGACGGACGCTTAACGTACATCCTCTGGCACTTTTGAGTTCACTCGGCAAAGGTATTCTGGACGCTGCGTTGCGTAATCTTTTGATCGGGGTTGTCGGGCAGGGTATCGGAGAATTTGTCAACGAACAAGGGGTCGGCGATCTCGCCAAGCTTTTTGGGGATACGGCCTCGCGTATTGCGCTGATTGGCGTCTCAATCGGTTTCGTTCTGTATTATGTTTTGCCTCTGTTGCCGTTTATCTATTTCTTCTTCGGATTCAGCGGATGGATCAAGAGCGTGTTCGAGGCGATGGTCGCCATGCCGCTATGGGCTGTCGCGCATATCAAGATCGACGGTGAAGGGTTGCCGGGTCCCTGGGCGACCAACGGCTATTTCCTGCTGTTTGAGATCTTCCTGAGGCCGACGCTGCTTATTTTCGGGCTCATCGCAAGCCTCCAGGTCTTTACGGCGCTTGTGAACGGGCTTAACGATAGTTTCCATATGGTAGTTCTGAACGCGGCTGGTTACGATATCGAGCAGAATCTTACCTCTCCTTCGTTCAGTTTGCCGCTTTCGAACCCGGCGGGACCCCAAGGCACGATCGACTTTCTGCGCGGGCCGATCGACGAGTTCTTCTATACCGTTATTTACGCCATCATCGTGTATATGCTGGCCCTGTCGAACTTCAAGCTGATCGACGCCATACCCAACCAGATTCTCCGCTGGATGGGCGCTACGGTCAGCACGTTCAAGGAAAATGCCGGCGACCCGGCGCAGGGGCTGGCGGGCAAGATGTACCGCACCGGCGAGATTACGCGGGCTCAACTTATGGAAATGATCGGCAATATCAAGGGCACCGGAAAGATGTTCGGTACGGACGACGTTACCGGGACGGCTATCAAGTTCGGCCTCAATAATTAGTAACGGACTTTATTCCTTTTTTCCTGCCCGTCTTCCTTTTTTCGGACTATACAAGCAGATGTGCGAACGCCGGGCGCTTTGTGCGCTTAGCGGTCACTGTTCTCTTTTAGGACAGGATAAAAGCCGGGGCGGGGGTTATTATTTGCGCAAATGCGCGAGCAGCGCTTCGACGTCACCGCCGCCGCGCTGGATCACGGAGGCGAAATCAGAGCGTTGCGTCAGGGCCATGCTGACTCCCTCGACGGAGATGTCCACGACCTTGAATTTCCCGTTTTTCTGGCGGACGCGCCACTCTACGGCCACTTTCTGGCCCCCGCTGTTGGGGATGATGAGGCTCTTGACGATTACATCGTCATTTGCCGAATCCTTGCGTGCGCCCGCGACTTCGAGTTTCTGGCCATCGTATTCCTTGAACCGCGCGGTGTAGACACGCACGATCAACTCGTTGAACAGCTTCTGATATTCCTTTTTCTGGGCGTCGGTGGTGCCGCGCCAGTAGCGCCCGAGAGCGAAGCGGCCAATCGTTTTCATGTCGAAGCTGTCATTCAGGAGGTCGCGGAATTCGGATTCGCGCTTTTTTTCACCCAGGGATTTATCCGAAAGGAATCCTATACCGCGTGTCGCAATATCCTCGATCAGGGATTTGGAGCCGTCCAGCAGGGCCTGATGATTGTCGCCGTTCACCTTAATCAGGGTTTCCAGCGCGAGCGAAGAAGGCATCCTGCTTCCTTTATCGCCGGATAACGCCATAGCCGGAGAGCCGTACACGCTGCCCACGGCCAATGCGGTCAGGATGAGGCCGGAAACTTTGTCTGGTTTGTACACGCGCAGCAACTCCCAAATATTTTTTTACACGTTTCTGTCAATAAATTCGCTTCAAATGCCGGAACATTACAGCGTTTTTAAGAAAAAAGCGAATAACGCGTCATGCGTTTCCGCCGTTCTTAATAATCGTCGTCATAATCGGGGATCGCGGGCGATCCAAATGTATCGTTCCGGGCATCGTCGACCAGTGCCTGACGGCTCTGATAATAAATGCTCCGCGTCGCCGCATAGGGATCGAGCGAATTCTGCCGGATATCCTTGAGCGTATCATAAACGGATTCACGGATATCAAAGTAGTCTGCTCCGAGCTTGGCAAGGTAGATTTCGTCCCTGTCTATGTTTCTGAGATACCAGTGCAGAGGATCGGCCGTCGTATCTACAAAATAGCCTGAATAATCACGGATGGAAGATGGGCCGAGGAAGGGGACAACAAGATAAGGCCCGTGCGGGACGCCCCATACCGCCAAAGTCTGTCCAAAGTCCTCCCCTTCGTATTCTATGCCATTGTACCCGGCGAGGTCGATCAGACCGCCGAGACCCACCGTCGTATTGATCGCGGCCCTGAGGACACAGTTTTTGGCTCCGTCAAGGTCGCCCTGAAGCAGCTGGTTGGCCAGAATGACCGGAGATTTAACATTGCGGAGGAAATTACGCACGCCCTTGCGAACCGGGTGCGGCGCGACAAAACGGTATCCCTTGATCGCGGGGTTCAGGATAACATCATCGAACTTCGTGTTGAACGAGAACATCATCCGGTTATACCCTTCGTAAGGGTCGTAAATTTGCAGGTGGCCGTCATCGACATACGATTTTTCGTTGGTCGCACAGGCGCTCAGGGCAACACCCGAACACAAAACCAGGGCAAATTTACGCAGAGCGGCCCATGAAAGCCCGTTACCAGTAATATTTGTCATAATTTGTCCTACAGAAAGCATAGTCGAATTTTCTTACCCATATTATATATCAGCCGGGAATTATTAATGCGTTAACTCAGAATAAATAGGCGCAATCACTTACTCAGAATCGGTCAAAACAGTCCAGAATTTTTCCATATGGGAGTCTTAGTGATTCTCGTTCTTAATACAATAGATACGGGTCCGTTTTACGCGTTTTTCTGGGGAGTGTCGTATTTTTGCAATATTCGGGGCTTCAACAGAGTGCGCGTTCATCCGTCTTCCTTGTTCAGCATGGCGCTTAAACCCAGCAGAAAACAGATTGCCGCCGGGGACCATGCCGCCAGTATGACCGGAATCTGCCGTGAGGTTCCCAATGCCTGCAGGAAGCTGGAGAGGAAGAAAACCACAAAACCGATGAAAACGCCAAAGACGATCATCAAAAAGTTTCCCTGCATTCGCGGCGGGCGCATGGAGACGGAAGCGGCGAGCAGGATCATGGCCGCGAACATTAAAGGCCGGGCCAGAAGATTATGGTAATAAACACGCAGGGGGGCCGCGTCAAAGCCCGTTTCCTCAAGCGTTGCGATGTAGCCGGGCAATTTCCAGAAGGACATGCTGGCGCGGCTAGAGAAGCTTTCCTCGATGTCTTCGCGGGTCAGGGAGGTCGGAAGATTGAAGACATCTATGTTTTCAGGTATTACGCCGTCTTTCTTGTAAATCTTGACGTTTGACATCAGCCAGTAATTGTCGCCTAAAAGGGCCGTATCGGCATGAATGCGCTGCAGGAATTCACTGTTTTCCGTGAAATAGAGGACGGTGACATTGCTAAGCTTCCATTCGGGCTGCTTGATTTTCTGGGCGTGAAAGATCATGTATCCGGGGATGAGCGTCTGTTCCTGCGGGTCAATAGTGGCGTTTTCGCCGCTTTTTGCGTTTTCATCCGCGAGCAGGACCGCCTGACGCAGCCATAGTCCTTCCCGGAAGATCGCAATTTCGTTCTTTTCATTGCTCAGCAGTTTATGCTGGAGGTGCTCGTATTTTTGTATCAGGACGGAGCCGACGGGGTTTATGACCATCATCTGCAGGATGCCGAACAAGGCAGCGACCGCGATGAAAGGAGTCAGGAACTGCCAAGCCGAAAAACCGGATGCCCGTACAACGATCAACTCGTAACTGCGGGTCAGTTGCCAGAAGGTGTACATGGCGCTGAACAGGACAGCGAAGGGCAGCATGGTCTGGCTGACATCCGGAAGTTTGAGGAGGCTCATCTGAAAGATCGCGCCAAGGGTGACCTGATCCTTGCCGCTGGCGCGGCGTATCAGTTCTACCGTGTCGAAGAGGAAAATGATCGCCATCAGGGACGCTGTGAGAATCAGCAGGTTCAGGACATAATTCCCTGCAAGATAGCGGCTCAGGGTCGGTGTCATTTTCAGGTTCATGCGCCATGCACCTTTTTTGGGCTCAACAGGTTTCTGGAACTTTGAACAAAACGCTGCCTGAAGTTTTCGCTACGCTCGCTTAAAAGGTATAGTCCCGCTCCGATCGGGAGCAGCGTGACCGCGTAGAGCAGGGGCAGACCTGCGGGCGAAGTCCGGACCATATTGTTGACTGCGAGCGCAAGGCTTTGCAAGAGAACGATCAGAAAAACAGCCAGAATAATTCTCGGGGCGTGGCCCCGCCGGTCTGTTTCACCTAGAAGAAGCGCGTTCAGGGCAATCAGCGTGAAGGCGAAAGCCAGAAGCGGGGTCGTGATGCGTCGATGGATTTCTATCTGGAACTCCTTCATGCTTTCACGATCCCGCTTGTTTTCAGGGTCCGGGTTGAGAAGCTCGACCAAAGTGCGTTCGTCCGGCTCCTGCCAGCGCGTGCGCGCGGGGGACAGACTAGGCAAATCAATCGCGTACATATCAAATTCGAGACGTTGCAGAATTTTTGATTTCATGTCGAACTGATGGCGCAATCCGTTGTAAACAACAACCTGCTGTCCTTCAGGAGAAGCAAGGATAACGCCACGGCGGGCGAGAATGGTCGAAGGAGGCTTGTTTTTATCGCGGCTGTCGTAAATCATCAGTCCGGCCAGCTCTCCCTGACTGGCGCGTTTGTGGATGTAGACCGTCAGGCCGTTCCCGACCTGATTGAAGACTCCTTCACGGAAAAGGTAGTTGGAAAACTCGGCTGTCAGGCTCAGGCGTATCTGTTGCATGGCGTTCAGGGATGCGGGCGCAACCCACATAGCGTTGATCCACAGAAGAGCCGTAGACAGGCCTGCCAGCATCAAAGCCGGGCGGGCGAGGCTGGAAGGGGATCTGCCGACGGCGCGAATGGCGACCAGTTCGGAGTCGAGGGTCATTTTATTGTAGACGAACAGGGTGGCCGTCATCAGGGACAGCGGGAGGATGACTTCAAAAAAGCGCGGCAGGGCGAGCGCCGTAATCAGCATGAGGGTCTCGCCCGAAGAATTTGCTTCCAGAATGATTTCGAGAAAACGCAGTGACTGGGTAAGGAAGACGATAAAGCACAGGGTCGCGGCGACAAAAAGCGTGCCGATCAGAAGATTGCGAAAGATGTAGCGGTCGAAAATATTCATCTCTGGATTTCGGCCTTATCTCGTAAGCTCTATTTGGCCCCTTGGCCCCTTGCCCGTAAGCGCTTATAGTACTCTGGTTTTTTAGGGAACATCAACTCAGCGATGCCAGAGACGGGGCCAGACCATGACGTTAGATATCACATTTTCCAAGACAACAAAGAAAAAAGCCGAGGCACTGGTTCTGGGCGTTTATGAGAAACGGGCGCTTGCATTTCCGCAGGGGGCCTTGGAGGAGAACCTGCACAGCCTTGCTGCGCGGATGATGGAAAAAAGCCGTAATTTTAAAGGTAAGCCCGGTCAAAGCCTTGTCAGCCTGATGCCGGAGGGAGAGGCTTACGATTATCTTGTTCTGATCGGGCTGGGCGACGGGGCGAAACTCGACGCTCTGGAAGCTGAGAAGGCGGGCGGGCGGCTTTCCGCGCTGCTTACCGATAAATCCATTAAAAGCGCCGAGTTTATTGTCGACGATGCGCTTGAAAACAAGGCGCGGGTTGCCGCGTCTTTTGGAGTCGGGGCGCGTTTGCGGTCGTATAGTTTCGAAATTTATAAGTCGGAAAAGAAGGATGATGAGAAGGTCCAAAAGCCTGAGAAGCTTAATATTTGCGTGAGCGCGGATAAGGAAGCGGGCAAGCTTTTCAAGCGCGAGGCCGATGTCATGAAGGGCGTTTTTCTTGCGCGCGATTTCGTGAACGAGCCGCCGAACGTGCTTTATCCCTATGCTTATGCCAACAGAATTCTTGAAGCGCTCAAGCCTTTGGGCGTGGAAATCGAGATTCTGGACGACAAAAAGCTTCTCAAACATGGTTTTGGCGCACTGATGGCTGTTGGGCAGGGGTCGGCTCATCCGCCCTGTCTCGTGGTCATGCGCTGGAACGGGCTGGAGAGAGAGTCCATGGATGCACCGCTGGCGCTGGTCGGGAAAGGCGTGACTTTCGATACGGGAGGGGTTTCCCTCAAGCCCGGGCTGGGCATGGACGAGATGAAGATGGATATGGGCGGTTCGGCGGCCGTGGTCGGGACGATGATGGCTCTGGCGCAGCGTAAGGCGCAGGTCGATGTCGTGGGCGTCGTCGGACTGGTCGAAAATATGTTGTCCGATCGCGCCTATCGACCAGCGGATATCCTTAAATCCTACTCGGGCAAAACGATCGAGGTTTTGAATACGGATGCTGAGGGGCGGCTGGTTCTGGCTGATGCGCTGTCTTATGTCCAGAAGCTTTACAAGCCGAAGGCGATTATCGACCTGGCGACGCTGACAGGCGCGATGATTGTCGCGCTTGGGCATGAGTTGTGCGGGACATTTGCGAATAACGACGATCTGTGGGCGGAACTGCAGGAGGCCAGCAAGATCACCGGGGAGAAGCTTTGGCGGATGCCCCTGGAAGAGGAGTTTAAAAAAGAGATGGAAAGCGAGACGGCGGACCTTCAGAATATCGCTAAATCAGGGCGTAATGCCGGGGCGTGTACCGCGGCCGGGTTCCTCTGGCATTTCATCGAGGGCGATACGCCCTGGGCGCATCTGGATATTGCCGGGACGGCATGGATCAAGAAAGACCGCGAGACAACCCCGAAATTCGGGACGGGGTTCGGCGTGCGCCTGCTGGACAGGTGGATCGCGGATCATTATGAATAATCCTTATGAGCGTTGCCCGGCAAACCCGCTATAAGAGCGTTTCGGATCTGGAGCAGGCCGGGTTGTTGCCCGGCGCCTGTTCCCACGATTATGCCGATCTGGGTGCGCGTTACGCGATCGGCGTGAATTCGCAGGTCGTCGGCACAATTGCCGACCCGGTCTGCCCTTTGCAGGATCCGGTGGGGCGGCAGTACCTTCCGTCTCCTGAGGAGTTGCAGAGGGCCCCCGAGGAGCTTCGCGATCCGACAGGGGACGAGGCGCACAGCCCGGTTACGGGCATCGTTCACCGCTACCCGGACCGGGTTTTGCTCAAGATTTCGAATATCTGCGCGGTTTATTGCCGGTATTGCTTCCGGCGGGAGATGGTCGGGCCGGGGCAGGAGACGCTTACGGACGCCGACCTTGAGAAGGCGCTGGCTTATATCGAAGCGACACCGGCGATCTGGGAAGTGATCCTGACCGGGGGTGATCCGCTGGTGCTTTCGGCGCGCCGCCTTGAATCGATTCTGGACCGGCTGAACCGAATCGCGCATGTGCAGGTGGTGCGGATTCATTCGCGCGTTCCGGTGGCGGATCCGCAGAGAATAACCAAAACGCTGTGTAGCGTGTTAAAAACTTCCGCCAAGCCGCTCTATGTTGTTATCCATATCAACCACCCGCAGGAGATCACGGAAAGCGTTGTGGAGGCTTTAAGGGAACTTCGCGCTTCCGGGTGCAGCCTTCTCTCTCAATCCGTTTTATTGAAGGGGGTCAACGACGATGCGCGTGTTCTGGATTCTCTGTTCCGGGCGCTGATCGGACTGCATGTAAAGCCTTATTACCTGCATCATCCCGATCTTGCGCCGGGAACGGGCCATTTCCGGGTTGATATCGAAACCGGGCGGGCGATCATGCGGGCTTTGCAGGGCCGACTTTCAGGGATTTGCTTGCCGCGCTACGTGCTGGATATTCCCGGCGGGTTCGGCAAGGTGCCCATCGAACACTGCTACGCGGCGGTTCAGGAGGACGGGGACTATCTTGTCGAGGATATTGACGGGCGGGTCCATGCCTATCCGCCGCGCGTGAGGGCCGGGGATGGCTGAGGTCCGGTTTTATCATCTGCAGGTGCAGCGGCAGGAGGACGCCTTGCCCGCGCTGATCGCCAAGGCGGTTGAGAGCGGCAAGCGGGTTCTGGTCCGACTGGCCGACGAGGGGCAGGTGGCGCGGCTGAACGAAGCGCTATGGACGTTCAGGCCGGACAGCTTCATTCCGCACGCCAGCGCGAAGGACGGGCATAATCCCGAAGACCAGCCCGTGTGGCTGACGCATCAGAACGATAACGCGAACGGGGCGGAGGTTCTCATTGTCGGCGGAGGCGCGGAAGAGACGTTCGGGGAGGAGATCGCGTTGTGCTGCCAGATGTTCGACGGCCGCGATAATGAGGCCGTGCAGGCGGCACGTGTCCGCTGGACAGCCTATAAGGAGGCCGGGCACGCTGTTACGTATTGGCAGCAGAACGAGCGCGGCGGGTGGGATAAAAAAGGCTGAAAACGAGAGTTTCCAGCCTTTTTCCATGTTCTCAGAAAATCGGATTATTCAGCGGGGGTTTCTTCCGCCTCAGGTGTTTGCCCTGCGTTAGCGGCGGGGGCTGAATTTTCAGGTTCAGACTGTACCGCGGGCGAGTCGGGTGACTCGGTTCCGGCTTCCGGGGCCGTGTCAGCTGCATCTCCGGCTTCGGCTTCCCCTTCCCCTTCCGCGCTTTCAGGGGCGGCTTCCTCGGCATTCGCAGGAGCGGCTTGGTCTCCACCCCCTTCTGCCGCTGCTTCCTCGGCGGAAGGCAGGGGAACGGGCGAGTCGGAAAGGGTGCGCAACCAAGCGATGATCTGCGCGCGCTGTTCCGGCTTTTTGAGGCCGGCGTAGTTCATTTTCGTGTCCTTGACGAACTTCTTGGGTTTGGTCAGGAAGGCGTTCAGCTTGTCATAGTCCCAGCTTCCTTCTATTGCTTCCAGGCCTTTGGAGTATTTGAACCCTTCAACAGAGGCAACATCCCTTCCGAGGATACCCCAGAGGTTCGGCCCCGTCTTGGCCGCGCCGCCTTTATCAAAGGAGTGGCAGGCCGCGCAAGCCTTGGAGACTTTTGCGCCTTTTTCTATATCCGCGCCAGCCAGAAGCGCCAGAATCGGTTCCGGTCCCTCGTCGGCCTTGGTTTCTGCGCCGTGATCCCCTTCATCCGCGGCACCGTCAATCGCGACGGCTTCATTGATCAGGGATTCGGGATGGACGGCGTTCTTGGCGATGAACCCCGCCAGCATAGCCGTGATACCGGCAATCAGCACGCCCATAATAATCTTGTTGAATTCGTTAGACATTGTATGACCTTTTCCTTGAGGTTTTTTGTCACAAAGCACTTACAACTTATCTCACCAACCCCTTGCGAAAGCTTAACGGCTGCAAGGCGCTGTCGAGACAGTTATACGCCTAACCTTTAGTCATTCAACCGAAAAAATGGCTTGATTGAAATCAAATAAAGGTGTTTTCGTAGCGGTTGAGGTACAAAATCAAACACATACAGGGCTAAAACATGAAAAAACCCCGATCCATCGCTTTTCAAGGGGCGCACGGCGCCTACTCGGACATGGCTTGCCGGGCGGTTTATCCCGGGCTTGAGACCGTTCCGTGCAATTCCTTTGATGAGGCTTTTGCCGCCGTGAACGAGGGGAGGGCCGATCTGGCGATGATTCCAGTGGATAACACCATCGCAGGACGAGTAGCCGACGTACACCATCTTATGCCCGAAGGCGAGTTGTTCATTATCGGGGAGCATTTCCAGCTTATCAATCATATGCTTCTGGGGGTCAAAGGCGCGAAGATCGAAGATCTGAAATACGTCCACAGCCATGTTCATGCCTTGCCCCAGTGCCGCAAATATCTCTCGTCGCTCGATGTAAAGCCGCGCATACACGCCGATACGGCCGGCGCAGCGCAGGAGATTGCCGAGCGTCAGGATAAAGCGCACGGAGCGATTGCCTCTACTCTTGCGGCGGAGATCTACGGGCTCGATATTCTGGCAACTGAAATAGAGGACCGCAGCTATAATACCACACGGTTTCTGATTCTTGCGCCGGAGCCGATTGTTCCGGATACGGATGCGGGTAAGCCTGTGATTACCAGCCTGTTTTTCCAGGTGCGGAATATTCCTGCTGCTCTTTACAAGGCGTTAGGCGGGTTCGCAACGAACGGGCTGAGCTTAACAAAGCTGGAATCCTACGTGGACGAGACGTTTTCTGCCGCGACGTTTTATTGCGATATCGAAGGGCATGCCGAGAGCCGGGCGTTCAAGCTCGCGCTTGAAGAGCTTGGGTTTTATGCCAAAGATGTCCGGTTTCTCGGTACCTATCCGGCGCATGAATTCCGAAGCCGCAACAGGAAGGACCCTACCGAGTTGTAGCCCGTGTCCCTTGTTTTTTCCGATAAGGCCTTGCCTGAACCGTGTGAGGTTGTGTTAACCTGCGGGTTGAACTATGTTGAGTCTGTTTAAAGTCTAAAGGAAGAGAATTTATGCCCTCACACGCGGAACTGGCCAGTAAGCTCCTGAAGGATGCGGCCACTTTTTTCCGGACGCTGGCCAGCCAGAACCGGAACATTGAAAAGCAGATGACGGATAATGCCAATGTGTTTGAAAAAATTTCCAATCTGGTGATTCAGGATCCTTACGGGAAGCTGGATGACACGCCCCATGCGGTGCTCGCGGGGCGCCTTCTGAAGGATGCGGCCGGGTTTTTCCGTAAACTGGGGGAGCAGAACCAGCCTATTCAGGATCAGATGAACGAAAACGCCAATGTGTATGACCAGATGGGTGATCTGGTGATGCAGAATCCTCTCGGGATTCTTGATTAATTCTTTCTATTGTCTGACAGAATTACAGGGCTGTCATTATGGACAGGGCGAGTGCGGCCGCCAGCAATATCATGGCCAGGTAGAGCACGGTGTGCATCCCCGTGCGGAAGGTTTTTTGCGCCGGTTCGTCGCTTAAAATCATCATGGTTTCACCCTGACGGCGTTTTAGGGTCCGGTCGAACATGTTCCGTATGATTTCCACCTTGGCGTATTTTCGGCTCTTATAGAGCTTTTGTGCCTCGCGCAGAGCGTCTTTACGGTTGCGGGTCGTGCTGGCCCGTTCCCATGAACCGAAGCGATCGTCGTTGGCGGGGTGGTGGATGTAGATGGCGTATTCAACGTCCTGCGACGTAATCAACGGCACACTATTATTCCGAGGGGAGGCTGTCTTTTTGATAAACGGGCTCATCTAAAACTCTTTTACTCTAGGCGTTAAAAATAAATTTTTCAAAATAACAAAATTCATAAAATATTAAGGACTGCATTATAGACTACCAATGGTTAACGGAAGGTTAATAAAAGGTTTACATGCCGCAATGCCCGGAATTTTGCATAGCGGCGATGTGGATAGTTGTTAAAGGTGGGAAAAATTTGCTATTGTTAGGTCAGTTCTTACCCGGTTTTCCCCATGGTCCAGTAGGAGCAGGCGGGGCCGGGGCCGCAGGTATAACACTAAATCTTAATGTTCGGGCGCTCATTCTGATATGTGCCGCCCTGCTCAACATCCAATATCTAAGTTAACAATGGCCAGATCCCGCACCATAAAGCGCAAGCGCAAATCCAGACGCTCGGAACCGATGATTCCCTTCCTGCCGGAATCCCTGCAGGCTTTTACCGCAAGACGGTTTATGGATCTTTTTGCCCTTAGCCTGCTGTGCGGGGGGCTTTTTATCTTTATCGCGCTGGTCAGCTACAGTCCGGATGATCCGTCATGGAACACGGCGAGGCCGGATACCGGCGGGGCCGGGATTTCGAATTTTGCCAAGCTGCCCGGGGCGTGGACCGCCGATTTGCTGCTGCAGACACTTGGCGCCGGCGCTTTTATCTTTGGGATCATTCCCCTGTTCTGGGCAAGGCGGCTTCTGAAACGGCAGAATGTTAGGCCGATCAGCCTGAGGATTATCGCGACCCTGATTCTGGGGGTTCTGGCTTCGATCGGACTGGCGCAGATCCCTTCGGGTTCGTGGCTTGCCCACCCTTATCTTGGGAGCAGCGTCGGCAGCCTGGCGCTTAACGCGCTTACGGATGCTTCGCTGCATTATGGTTTTGCCTACGGGCACGGAATGTTTTCCTTCTTCTGCGGGCTGCTGGCTATTCCTGTGTTTTTCTACGCGGCGGCTTTTTCGCGCGAGGATATTCTGGATATTCTCTTGCGCATAAAAATGGCTGTGGCCACGGTGGTCGCGACTTTTGCGACCGGGATTTCCGGTTTCGTGCAGTGGGTTCGGCATTACAACGATCCCGATTACGAACCGGAACCTCTTAACCTGCCGTTTTTAGAGCGTGTGCGCGCATGGCGCGAAGAACTGGCGGAGCGGCGGGCACAGGCCGAAGCTGAGGCCGAATCCGAAGACGACGAGGGTGAAGAGGATTACGAGGAGGAAGACGGCGAAGAGGAAGGCGATTACGACGAAGAAGAGACGGACGACGAAGATGACGAGGAATATGAGGATGAGGACGCTGCTGATGAAGAGTATGACGAGGACGAAGAGGAAGAGCCGGTCCTTGTTGCGTCCAAGCCCAAGCGCGGCAAGGAGCAATCCATTCCTGTCGTTGCTCCGCGTGAGGTGAAGGGTAAGAAAAAAGGAGCCAGGCAGGGAACGCTGGCTTTCAGTGATGTCACGGATTGGGAGGTGCCGGATATCTCGCTCATTCAGTCGGTGCCGAAGGCTGTCATCAACCGCAAGCCGAACGAGACTTTGCTGCGCAAGAATGCGGAATTGCTGCAAAGCGTTCTGGCGGATTTCAATATTCATGGCGCGATTTCCAGTATTCATCCGGGGCCGGTGGTTACGCTTTACGAACTGGAGCCTGCGCCGGGTACGAAAACCAGCCGGGTTATATCGCTCAGCGACGATATCGCGCGGTCGATGTCGGCGATTTCGGTGCGCTGCGCGGTGGTGCCGGGGCGGAACGTGATCGGGATCGAACTGCCGAACAAGGAGCGGCAGACCGTTTACATGCGCGAGATGCTGGAGTCCCGCCTTTATGAGAAAACCAGCGCCAAGCTGCCGCTGATACTCGGCAAGGATATCAGCGGTCAGCCGATTCTGGCGGATCTTGCGAAAATGCCGCACCTGCTGGTGGCCGGGACGACCGGATCGGGCAAATCGGTGGCGGTGAACACGATGGTCCTGTCGCTGCTATACCGGCTAACGCCGCAGCAATGCCGCCTGATCATGATCGACCCGAAAATGCTGGAACTTTCGGTTTATGACGATATTCCGCATCTGCTTTCGCCCGTGGTGACGGAGCCGGGGAGGGCGATCGTGGCGCTGAAATGGGCGGTGCGCGAGATGGAGCAACGATACCGCAACATGTCGAAGCTGGGCGTCCGGAATATCGAGGGCTATAATTCCCGGATTCGCGAGGCCCTCAAGAAGGGCGAGACTATCGTTCAAAAGGTGCAGACAGGGTTCGATCCCGAGACGGGCGAGCCGGAGTTCGAGGATCATGAGATGGATCTGGTCGAGCTTCCGTATATCGTTGTGGTGGTGGACGAGTTCGCCGACCTGATGCTGGTGGCCGGAAAGGACGTGGAGAACGCGATTCAGCGGCTGGCGCAGATGGCGCGGGCGGCCGGTATTCATTTGATCATGGCGACGCAGAGGCCGTCGGTTGACGTTATTACAGGCGTTATCAAGGCGAATTTCCCGACGCGGATCAGTTTTCAGGTGACGTCCAAGATCGATTCGCGCACGATTCTGGGCGATTCGGGGGCCGAGCAGCTTCTCGGGCTGGGCGATATGCTTTACATGGCGCCGGGCGGACGGGTGACGCGGGTTCACGGGCCGTTTGTTTCGGACGAAGACGTCGAGAAGACCGCTGCGTTTCTGAGAAGCCAGGCCGTGCCGGATTACATCGACAACCTGACCGAGGACGGGGATTTCGGGGACAGCGAGATCATGGCGGCGATGTTCGGCGACGGCGGTTCGGGCGGGTCTTCTAACAGCGTGGACGAGCTTTACGACAAAGCCGTGGCGGTCGTGGCGCGCGAGGGCAAGGTTTCGACCAGCTTTATCCAGCGTCATTTGCAGATCGGGTATAACCGGGCGGCGCGGATCGTGGAGGAGATGGAGCGGCAGGGCATCATTTCCCCGGCGAACGCGACGGGCAAGCGCGAGATCCTGATCCGCGATTTCAGCGACGTTTAGAGGCAATCTGCGGCTCAAAATTCTTTGATTGGCAGATCGGACTAACTCCGAGGCTGCGGACTAAGTCCAGTGGGTCCGGTTTTGGGCGGTTAAGTTCCTGATCTATCGGAACCGGGGGTGTTCCGGACTTAGTTTGCTTACCAGAATGTGCTATGGCTATCCGTATGGATGAAAAAACCAAGAAGAAAGCTTTTGAGCTCGCGAGACCGGTGACGCCGAGGTCCTTTGGGACCTTATCAAGCCGCATCTTGAAAAGGACGATCCGTATGCGCATTACTTTTATTCCTGTTTTGGCCTGCCTGAATGGAATGAAAGCGACGAAGAGCTGGAAAGGCGGATGTTAAAGCACCTTCAAATCGCCGCCGAAGCCGACATTCCTAATGCTAAGTTTCGCTTGGGTTGTTTGCACTTTTGTGGCGCTTACGGTGTTGAAGAGGATAAAGTTAAGTGCTCACGGTTTATAAAGGAAGCGGCGGAAGCGGGGCATTCGGAGGCCAAGATTTATTACGGGAAGGATCTGGTTTTCGGCAGTTTTGGTATTCAAAAGGATGTCGAGAAGGGGCTTGATTACCTCCAACAGGCGGTGGATGAAGGTGCAGATTACGCGGATGAACATCTGGCCTTCGTCCGGGAATGCTTGGCCAAGGACAAGTAATTTTAACTTTACGGCGGTTGGTCCGGTTGAAAAAAACGCATGGTGCGCGGGTTTGCGGCGTATTATTGTGCGAATCTCCTGTTTTTGCCTTTTAACCGCGGAGCTTTTATATTATGGCTGTTCTTATGAAGCGTTTTGTCCTGATTGCGAGTATTTTAGGCCTTTTTGCGGCGGTTCCGGCGCAGGCCGCCGTGGACGAGGGCGTGGTCAAGCGCGCGGAAGCGTATTTCCAGAAGCTTAAAACGGCACAGGCGCGGTTTATCCAGACCAATACGAACGGGCAGCAGCTGACGGGGACGTTTTATTTAAGCCGTCCGGGGAAGCTGCGGTTCGAGTACGATCCGCCGAGCAAGGATTTCGTCGTGGCGGACGGGAAGTTCATCTATTTTTACGACGGGGAGCTTGAGGAGCAGACCAACGCGCCGATCGGGACGACGCTGGCCGATTTCTTTTTGCGCAAGGATTTCACGCTACACGGAGATTTGACCGTCAAGGATACGCGGGACACTGGCGGCTTTATCCAGATTGAGGTCACGCAAACGGAGGATCCCGGCGAGGGGACGCTGACCTTCGCGTTTACGCCGGAGAATTTCACCCTCAAGAAATGGCGGGTGGTGGACGCGCAGGGGGCGCTGACGGAGGTTGAGCTGTTTTACCTGAAGACGGGGGTGGAGCTGGACAAGAAACTGTTCGGTTATGTCGATCCGCGCCTTAAAGACGATAACAGGAAACCGCGTTTCAATGAGTGAGGGTCCGCTCGATCATCTCATCCGCATGCTGGCGGGGCTTCCGGGTCTCGGGAACCGTTCGGCGCGGCGGATCGCCCTGCATTTGCTGGAGCGGCGCGAAGGGCTGATGCATCCTCTGGCTGAGGCGCTGGAGCGGGCGGCCCGAGAGATTTTGCCGTGCAGGACGTGCGGAAACCTCGATTCCATCTCTCCGTGCGGGGTTTGCCGCGATCACGGGCGCGATTCCGGGAAAATCTGCGTGGTCGCGCATGTCAGCGACGTCTGGGCGGTCGAGAGAACGGGCGCGTTCCGCGGGCGTTACCATGTTCTGGGCGGTCTTTTATGCGCGCTGGACGGGGTGGGGCCTCAGGATTTGCGGATCGACTCTCTCATTGCGCGGACTGAGGCCGTTTGCGCGGATGAGGGGAGCGATGCGAAAAACGGAAAAGCGCAGCAAAACTTTGAGGTTATCCTCGCCCTGCCAGCGACGGTGGACGGGCAGTCCACCGCGCACTATATTTCCGACAGGTTGCGAAAATTTCCTTTAAAAATCAGCAGGCTGGCGCATGGCGTTCCCGTGGGCGGGGAGCTGGATTATCTTGATGACGGGACAATTGTCACCGCAATAAACTCCAGAAGTGCAGCATAAATAGCTTTCTCTTTTGCGTCTGGCCGGCGTTGCTTCGTCGCTCATGCATGTTTGTACATTTCGCTCCTTGCGCCTTATCCACCCGTAAAATGGCTGGTCCTTATCCGTTTTTATTCCTTTTCGGAGACGTAGACGGTGCCGTCGGTGGAAGCGCGCAGGACGGCGAGGTGGGTGTAATGGCCCGTCTGGTCGCCCCCGATGGCAAAGTCGTAATACAGGCCTGCCGGGTAGTAATGGTCGGAGGTCGTCGCCGTGACAGACGAATCGCCAAATTTCAGATAAACGGGGACCGTCGCGTAAACGCTGAGGATTTTTGTTTCAGCATCAAAGGCCGCCGTGTTGCGCGCGGAGGCGGCGGAGGCGGCGATGCTGTGTGCGCCGGAGGATTTCAGGCGCAGGGCAGGGATAGCGTTGTCGTTGGAATCGGTGGGCATGAGGGTGGTCATAGTTTGATCCTTTCTGTTAGGGATTCGGGCATGAAAAAACCCGCCGGGAGGGGCGGGCGCAAATATGGCGTTGCGAGAGCAGTTTAGCGCTCCCAGGGGAAGCTTGTCAAGAAAAAATTCCTATTTTGTTGACGGATCAGCCCGCGCTATTCTTGGTCAGGAAGTGTTCGCAAATTTGGCCGCCGACGGGGAGGTCGACCAGTTTGACCGTGACTTCGGGGGCGACTTCGCCGCTTCCGAAAAAATCCTTGAAGCCGGCGATGGCTTCGGCGAAGCGGTTTGCGGCTTCTTCGGGCTCGGTTTCGTAGAGGGGCCGTTGCAGGAGCAGGGCGTACTCGAAGCGTTCGGTTTGCGCGATGATGTCGGATTGCCGGCGCAGGCGCACGAGATACTGAGAAAGTTTGGCCACGGCGAGGTCGGCGGCGTACGGGCCTTCCTTTTCCGCGATGTCCTGATAATTCGAGACGCGGATGAAAACGATGTAGGTGCGTTCCCCGTATCGGTCCGCGCGGTCGATCGCGGAGAGGAAAAGCTGGTTGAACGCGGATTTGGCGATAATACCGCCCGCGCTGGGGAAATCTTCCTTATCGTCGCCAATTCGCTTGATCAGGGCGGTGAGGCGTTTGGCGTTGCCGACCTTGTCATCCAGTTCGTCGGGCGCGATCGGCTTGGCGATGAAATCGTTGGCACCGGACTGAACGGCCTCGATGCGGCTGCCTTCGGCGGCCATATGGAGAATGTAGGGATAATTGCCACTGGCACGGCGCAAATTCAGCACAACAGGGCGGGCACTGGTCAGGGGCATGGGATCGAGGAAGATAATATCGAACATTTCCTTGGCCATGAGTTCTACGGCGTTGTTCTTGGACGTTTCTTCCTTAATCACGTGTCCCAAAGGCTCCAGTCGTGATTTCATAAGCTGGGCCGTAATGCCCTCACGGTCAATGACAAGAATTTTCATAACTATTCAGCCCTTGGATATTTCTTTCCGATTCAATGTGTCATAACGCGGTAAGGCGTGCAAATGTCCTTTGATCTTGGCAGGAAATCCCTGCGGAAAAATTAACGCCGAGCGAATTTTTACTTTTCTTTCCATAATTTATCACTGTTTTACGGCTTATCCTTCGTTTCGGCGGTTTCTCTTGTCGGCGCGGCTTCCGTTTGACAATCGGGGCCGACTGCGATAGAGAAATTCTTCCATTGTCGGCGGTTTTAATCGCCGGCAGGGCCCAGGTGGCGGAATGGTAGACGCGCCAGTTTCAGGTACTGGTGATCGCAAGGTCGTGGAGGTTCGAGTCCTCTTCTGGGCACCACTATTTTTCCGGGGACTCCTTCCGGCTTCTTTTCCCGATCAAGGGGATTGCCCGCAACGCTTTTTCATGGTTTTTTGTTAACAGTCAATCTTTAACGCCTAGAACCGGACGCGAGAACCTTGAGCATCACACTTCATAAAGACGATTTACCTGCAGGACTGGATTTCGGGTCCGCCGTGGCCATTGATACCGAGACTATGGGGCTTAATCCCCTGCGCGACCGGTTGTGTCTCGTACAGCTCTCGGCCGGGGACGGGACGGCGCACCTCGTGCAATTCACAGGCACCAATTACGACGCGCCGCATTTACGGGCGCTTCTGAGCAATCCGAACGTGACCAAAATTTTTCATTTCGCGCGGTTCGATATGGCGACTCTCAAGAAACATCTTGGCGTCATGTGTGCGCCCGTTTATTGCACGAAGATCGCCTCGAAGCTGGTGCGGACGTTTACGGACGGGCACAGTTTGCGGTGTCTGTGCCGGGAGATGCTGGGGGTCGATATCAACAAGCAGCAGCAATCCTCGGACTGGGGTGCGCCGGACCTGACCAGCGAACAGCTCAGTTATGCGGCCAACGATGTTTATTACCTGCATAAGCTGCGCAAGCAGCTGGACGATATGCTTGAACGCGAGGGGCGCACGGACCTTGCCCGGGCCTGTTTTGATTTTCTTTCGACCCGGGCGGCGCTGGATCTTGAAGGGTGGAGCGAAACCGATATTTTCGCGCATTGAGGCTTTTTCGACATGGGTACGAACGCAGATATAGAACACGCGGTCCGGGTCTTGCGTGCGGAGGCGGACGCTCTCAACCTTATGGCCGATACGGTCGGGGAGAGTTTTGCGCAGGCAGTCGAGGCTATCCACGCGATGAAAAAGGCCGGGCATTCAGGGCGGCTGATCGTCGCGGGGATCGGCAAGAGCGGGCATGTCGCGCGGAAGATCGCGGCGACGCTGGCGTCCACGGGTACGCCTTCGTATTTCGTGCATCCGGGGGAGGCGAGCCACGGGGATATGGGCATGATTACCGGACAGGACGTTGTCATGATGCTGTCCAATTCCGGGGAGAACGCCGAGCTTTCGGATCTCATTCACTATACTCGGCGTTTCGATATCAAGCTGATTGCGCTTACAGGAAATCCCGAGAGCACGCTTGCGAAATACGCCGATATCAGGCTGGTCTATCCCAAGGTGCCGGAAGCGTGTCCGAACGGGCTGGCGCCGACGACATCGACGACGATGATGATCGCGATGGGGGATGCGCTGGCTGTGGCATTACTTGAGCGGATGGGATTAACGCCCGAGCAGTACAAGGTTTTTCATCCGGGCGGCAAGCTGGGGCAGAAGCTGATGAAGGTCTCCGATCTTATGATCAAGGGGAACGATCTTCCGTTCGTTCCGGAAGAGAGCCTGATGGATGCCGCGCTGATCGCGCTGACGGAAAAGAATCTCGGTATCGCACTGGTCGTTGATAAAAGCGGGGCTCTTCTCGGGATTGTCACCGACGGGGATCTCAAGCGTCACATGGCTCCGGACCTGCTTTCGATGCGGGTCGTATCTGTTATGACATCCAACCCGAAAAGCATCCGACCCGACGCATTAGCGGTCGAGGCGCTTGATATCATGACCAAGCAGGCGGGACGTTACATCACGACACTGGTCGTTCTTGACGAGAGCGGGGCGCTGCAAGGCATTATCCGTTTGCAGGATTGTCTTAGAGCCGGTATCGCGTAAAGCCGTTTTTTGCCTTATGATCGGTGAGATGGAAACAGACAAGCGTGACAGAGGCAGGCAATCGTTTGCCAAGAAACAAGCGGCAGAGCGGATAGAGCGTCTGAGCAGGCGCGAGTCCACGGCCGGGCAGCGTGCGTACGGCGCAAGCTATACGAAGTTTGTGCGTACCATGCGCCTTGTTCTTCCGCTAATCGCAGCAGGGATCGTGATGGTCCTTTTTCTGTGGCCGGGCGGACGGGAGGAGGCGATCATGCCCGTTCAGGAAAACGAAGCGCGCTTCAAGGATCATAAAATCGTCAAGAACGAATTGCTGAATCCCGAGTTTGAGAGCACGGACAAGAAAAACCGTCCCTACAAGATCAGGGCAGACCGCGCGGTCCAAGGCGAACAGAATGAGGATCTTATCATGCTGGAGAAGCCCGTAGGAGTTATGACCATGGAGAACGGCTCTACGTTGCAAGTGACGTCGAAGGCCGGAGCTTACAGGAGAGATACGGAGCGTTTCTTCCTGACCGGGGATGTCGATTTCATTCATGACGACGGTTACAGGTTGCGCAGCGCGGAAACGCATATCGACTTTCGCAAAAAAATCGCGTGGACGGAAAAAGAGGTTACGGCCTCGGGTCCGGACGTTACCATTCTTGCGATGGGGATGAAGGCGGATAACGAGAAGGGGGAACTGGTCTTCACGGGGCCGGCTAAGCTGGTTCTGGATAAAGGTCTTGGGGGTCTGGGCGGGTTATGATTCGAAGCGTTTTGATTCCTTTTCTGCGGGTTTGTCTTTTGGCGGCGGTGTTTTCTGTGCCCATTTTCCGGGGCGCACAGGTTTTCGCGCAGGCGTTAAATCCTGAAGCGGGAGAGAAGCTTGAGATTACGGCTGACGGCGGGCTGGAATGGCACAGGAACGAAAAATTTTTCCGTGCACTCAAGAACGTTCGAGCGCAGCAGGGAACGCTGATCATCAGGTCCGCCGTCCTGATTGCGCGCTATAAAGAAGGGCAAGGCGGGGCGATGACCATTCAGGAGGTTGAAGCTGCCGGGGATGTGGTGATCGAGTCTTCCGAAAGCAAGGCTTACGGCGAACGCGCTGTCTATAATATCGACAAGGGTCAGGCCGTTATGACGGGCAAGGGGCTGAAGCTCATTACAAAGGAGCATACAGTCACCGCACGGGAACGTTTTGAATACCTGACAACGCAAGGCAAACTGAAAGCGATCGGACGCGCAGCGGCGACGCAGGGCGAGAACCGAATCGAAGCGGACGAACTCTCCGCGGTTTTTGCGCAGGATAAAGCCGGCAAGCGCGTATTAAAAACACTGGAGGCGAACGGGAATGTGGTTATCACGACGCCAACCGAGGTTCTTAGAGGCGAACGTGGGGTTTACAACGCAACGACGAATGTTGCAGAGCTGAGCGGCAATGTCAGGATCAAGCGCGGGGACAACGAACTTGAAGGCGATACGGCGAAAGTGGATATGAATACCAATGTCAGTTCGATTACCGGCGGGGCGAAGGGACCGGACGGGCGGGTTCGGGCGGTGTTTTATCCGGGATCGGAAAAGAAGAAGAACGAAGAGAAAAAGCCTGAATAATTCAGAGTCTTATGATATAGGGTTAAGAAGGCAGGTCAGGGATGGTTCTATTTTTTCAGTGGCTTTTGATGGCCAGCGTTCAGGCGGCGGCGACGATATCGCCGGGGCCGGCTTTCGTTCTGGCTGTCCGAAACGCCATGGCCTATGACCGTCGCACGGGTCTTTTTACCGCGATCGGGCTGGGGTTGGGCGTTGGAGCGCATGTTCTGGTCGTTCTGGGCGGTCTGGCCGTTTTGTTGCAGCATTACACGTTTGTTTTCGATTTTATCCGGTATGCGGGGGCCGCTTACCTGATCTATATCGGGGTGAAGGGCCTGAGGGCGCGGCGCAAGCTTACCGAGGCAGCCAGTGAAGCGGTAGCGGAGGAATTCGATTCTAGACGGAGCGAAATCAACGCAGGTAAGGCGCTGAGCATGGGTTTTCTGACGAATTTGCTGAACCCCAAGGCGGTGGTCTTTTTTACGGCCGTGTTTACGCAGTTTATCGGGCCGGAAACCCCGGTTTCGATCATGGTTTTGTACGGAATGACCTCCTTTGTTATTGAAATCGCATGGTTTTCCGCTGTGGCGATTGTCTTGACGAACCGACGGATCAAGGCCCGTTTCATGGGCGTTGTGCACTGGATAGAGCGGAGCTGCGGGGGGCTGATGGTTGCGCTGGGCCTTAAATTGGCGTTTTCACGCTAGTTCGATTAGGATAATCTTATGGAAAATGTAGCAGCCCTGACGAAATCCCGAAAACCCCGCCTTAAGGCGGTCCCGCGCGGGCTTTTCGTGCAGCATCTTTCGAAAGCCTACAAGAAACGGCCCGTTTTACGGGATGTCAGCCTTTCGATCGAACGCGGGGAGGCGGTTGCGCTTCTGGGGCCGAACGGGGCCGGGAAAACGACTTGTTTTCATATCATTACGGGCCTGATTCGTCCGGACGGGGGGAGCATTCTTCTGGACGGGCAGGATATCGCCGAGTTTCCGATGTATCGACGGGCGCGGCTGGGGGTCGGGTATCTGCCTCAGGAATCGTCCATATTCCGCGGGCTGAGCGTTGAGGACAACATAAAGGTTGTCGTTGAATCGCAGAATCTTAGCGCGGAGGATCAGGACCTGCTTCTTGAGGATTTGCTGGCCGAGTTCGGAGTCGAGCATCTGCGGCGTACTCCCGCACTGGCGCTTTCCGGCGGGGAGAGGCGGCGGGTGGAGATCGCCCGGGCGCTGGCGGCGCGACCGCATTTTGTCCTGCTCGACGAACCGCTGGCCGGAATCGACCCGATTGCCGTGGGCGAAATCCGCAATCTTATCTCGCAGCTCAAGAACCGGGGGATCGGCGTCCTGATTACCGACCACAATGTGCGGGATTGCCTTGGTATCGTGGACCGTGCCTATATCCTGCATGACGGGCGGGTTCTGATGGAGGGTACGCCGGACGATATCGTCGGGAACGAAGATGTGCGCCGGGTTTATCTGGGCGAAGGCTTCAGTCTCTGATTTTTTCTTTTTGTGCGATTGACGTGTAGCGGTTCTCATTGTAATTGATAGTCATTCTTATTTGAGAATGGTTATCAATATCTTTGGAGGTTTGCATTCATGTTGCGTTCATCTTGTTTTTCCAGGCTTTCTCTTTTCGCCGTTTTTTACAGCGTTACTGCTCTTGGTGCGGGCGGGCTCGCCCACGCCACCAAGCAGGTCCGCGATCCCTATGTTACTGAAGGGGAACTTGAGGTCGAGTGGAAGGGGAGCGCGACGCATGACGAGGATGAGGACGAGCAGGACGGCGCGTGGAAACAAAAGGCAGCCGTAGCTTATGGCGTCACCGACCGGGTACAGCTTGAGATCGAAGGCGAGTTCGAGAAGGAGGGCGATTCGGGGGATGCGGAGTTTACGGCGCTGGCGCTGGAAAGCAAGATACAACTAACCGAGCAGGGCGAATACTGGGCCGATGCCGGGGTGTTTCTCGAATATGAGAAAGCCATGAGGGGCGGGCCGGACAAGATCGAGGGAAAGCTTTTGCTGGCGAAGGATACGGGAAAGTTCAGCCATCTGGCCAATATCATTCTTGAGCGCGAAGTGGGCGAGGATTCCGGGGACGAGACTGAGCTGGGACTTGCGTGGAGCACGCGCTACCGCTACAAGCCCGTTTTCGAGCCGGGGATCGAGATTCACAGCGGGTTCGGGGGAATCGGCGAAGGGAAGGATTTCGATTCGCAAGATCACCGGATCGGGCCGGTCGCTTATGGAAAGATCGGTTTTTTCAAATACGATGTCGGGTATCTGGTCGGTGTTTCTGACCATGCACCGGACGGGACGTTCAAGGCGATCCTTGAGTACGAGTGGTATTTTTAAGGATCGGAGTTATTTTTCCTGACAGAAAGGGCGGGTTTCCTGCCCTTTTTCTTTTTTGTCCCCGGAAAAACACGGGCCTTTTGCCTATTGTTCCGGAAATTTTTACGGTTTGGCATTAAAATTGCTTTTATAAACCTGACGTGCGCAGGCGATGTCTGGCTTTTGCGCACAGTTCATGAGGGTTGCGTTATAAGGATATGAGTACACTATCGCAAAAACTTGATCTCCGGCAGTCACAACAGCTTGTGATGACGCCGCAATTGCAGCAGGCCATCAAGCTGCTGCAGCTTAATAATCTTGAGCTTGACGAATTCCTTGAGGAGGAACTTGAGAAAAATCCCTTGCTGGAACGGGCCGAGGAGCCGGCTGAGTCCAATGATTCCGCGGACACCGACGCGGGGGACGCAAGTCCATCCGATGACGGGTCGAGCGAGAGCGAAGCCTATGCAGAGAGCGGTTTTGAGGAGGAGGGGGATGCTGCCTGGAACTATGATCCCGGCGCCGGGCTTTCGATGGCCGGCGCAGGCGCGGGCGGCAATACGAAATTCGAGGATCCCGATTCGCGTTTCGAAGACCGGATGTCCGCCCGCAAGAGCCTGCGCGAACATCTTTTAGAGCAGCTTCATGTGACGTTCGGGGACAACCGCGACCGGATGATCGGGGCGCTGTTGATTGACCTGATCGACGAGAGCGGCTATTTGCGGGAAGGTTATGAATCGCTGGCCGGGCGTCTGGGTTGTTCGATCGAGCGGATCGAGCGCCTTCTGAGGGCGATGAAGCAGTTCGATCCCACGGGCGTATTCGCCGCCGATCTGCGCGAGTGCCTAGCGCTACAACTTGAAGAGCAAGGCAAGCTGGATGCGCCGATGTGCAGACTGCTGGATCATCTGGATTTGCTGGCCAAGCATGATCTTGGCGCGTTGTGCAAGTTGTGCGAGGTTAACCCGGCCTATCTGCAGGATATGATCGAGGAGATAAGGGGACAGAATCCGCGTCCTGCATCGGATTTCGATCATCTGGTGGTGCAAACGGCTCTTCCGGATGTTTTCATGCGACGCCTGCCCAAGCATGTGGGCGGCGGGTGGCGAGTGGAGCTTAATTCCGAGACTCTGCCGCGGGTCCTCGTCAACCAGGCCTATTTTACGCAGGTTTCTCATGGGGCCGGGGCTAAAAAGGACAAGGATTACCTTAACAGCCAGCTTGCTTCCGCGAACTGGCTGGTGCGGGCGCTGGATCAGCGGGCGCAGACGATCCTGAAGGTGGCCGGGGTCATCGTCGAAGAGCAGGACGCCTTTTTTAATTACGGGATCGAATTTCTACGTCCCTTAACGCTTCGTGACGTTGCGGAAAAGATCGACATGCATGAGAGCACGGTTTCGCGGGTGACCACGAACAAATACATTTCCACACCGCGCGGGCTTCTCGAACTGAAGTATTTTTTTACGACGGCCCTAACCTCCGAGGATGGAAGCGTGCATTCGGCGGAGTCGGTCAAGGCACGGATCAAGTCCCTGATTGACATGGAAAAACCGGATTCCGTTCTTTCAGACGACGCGATCGTTACTCTTTTGAAAGGCGAGGGCATTGATCTTGCGCGCCGTACCGTTGCGAAATACCGGGAGGGAATGGGGATCGGATCGTCCGTAGCGCGGCGGAGACAAAAAAAGGCCTTTGGCAGGAACCAGCTCTAAAAGATTTCCAGCTTAGACCGGATTATGCTATCTTTAAGCCATGATCACATATGATCCCTCAGGTGAAAGCAAAGGCTTATCGGGGCCTTGCAGGTCGTTGTTTTTTATCAAAAAAATTCCCTTTCCGGCGCGAAAGCGCCTTGAATTTACAGGCTGTGTGCTGCTAAAACCCTTTTTCTAAAACCAAATAAGGGAGGACTACCCTATGGAAATGACTGTACAAGGCAAGCAAATCGATATCGGCGATGCGTTGCGTACGCATGTGGAAGATAAGCTGACCGATATTGACGAGAAGTATTTCAACCATGCAACAGATGCGACGGTGACCTTTTCGCGCGAGGGCCACGGGAGCGGTCTTTTCCGGGTCAATATTTCCATGCGCGTGGGCAAGAACATGACGGTTGTTACGGAAGCGACGGAAAACGATCCCTACGTGGCTTTTGATTCGGCCTCGGAAAAGGCGGCCAAACGTCTGCGCCGTTACAAGCGGCAGCTCCGCGATCATCATTCCCGCAAGCAGAAAACGCCCGAGGAGGAGCAAATCAAGGCGCAATATTACACGCTTGCCCTGCAGGGCGAGGAAGCTGCGGAACAGGATAACGAGGAAGATACGCTGCCGGAAGGCAACGATCCGGTCGTCGTAGCCGAGATTTCAACGCATATCGAGACCCTCTCGGTCTCCGATGCGGTCATGCGGATGGAGCTGTCCAACAAGAGTGCGCTGTTGTTCCGCAACGCGAAGAATAACCGCCTGAACATGGTTTACATGCGCAGCGACGGGAATGTCGGCTGGGTCGATCCTCAGGAGGATTGAGGGCGGATTTATCTCTTCATAAGTATCTTGGAAAGGGGGGCCTACGGGAAGCGGGGTCCCTTCTTCTTTTCGGCCCGGCTGCAAAAGCGCCTTTATGAAAAGTTTTAACTTATTGTTTTACATATATTTTTGTTGATTTTTTTTGTGTGAAGAGGGCATTTTTTTCTGGCGGTTCACCTTTGGAACATGATACGAACGGGTCGTTGTTTAAAGGCAAAAAGGAGGCGTTCGTGCCGGTACCTGCCCTGCTTCTTCCCAGTCATGTTTTTACCGATCTTAAAGCCCAGACACGCCGGAAGTGCCTGATGGAGATTGCAGAGTGCGTATCACAGCAGGCGAGCGGCCTTGATCCAACGGTTCTTGGCCGCGCTTTGTGCCGGAAGGAGGTGCTTCGCACCTCGGCCATGGGGCAGGGGGTTGCGATTCTGGATCTACAGTCGGCACGGGTAAAGGGCCCGCTGTTCTTTATGGCGGTGCTGGACCACAAGGTCGATTTTAAAGCGCCGGACGGGGAGGGCGTAGACCTTGTGGCGTTCGTGCTGTCCCCGCACGAGGACGGGCCCGTTCATTTACAGCGTATCGCGGCGTTATCGCGGATGATGCGCGATCAGGGCTTGTGCCAGTCTATCCGCGAGGCCCGTGATCCTGACGCGATCCGGCTGTTGCTGATGTCCCCGGAGCAGCGCCTTTTCGCGGCCTGAGCCGTTAATGCAGGGTGACCGGCTCCAGCTTGATGGAGAGGGTGGAGAGGACGGCTTTCTCAAAGGTATCAAGGACAGAAAGCGGGCTGCCGTCGGCGGCGCAGACAGCATAGAGAGGGCCGCTTTCGCTGGCAATCGGGCGGATATAGGCGACCTGCTTGAGGCCCAGATTCATAAAATCCTCGGTCGACATGTTGCGCAAAAGCGTGCGGATATGATCTTCGCGGTTTTGTTCTTGATTTACCATTGCTCGTCCCCCTTATTCCTGTTCTTCCGCCGGGTCGAGGTCGATTGTCCTGACCTTGCGGCTTTGATTTTCCGAACTGCGGATCCTGACTTTCTGGGCCGCGGGTTCGGGCTGTATTCTCTGAAGGTTTATATGAAGCAGGCCGTTGTCGATATCCGCATCGACCACCTCTATGCCGTCGGCGAGGACGAAGGCGCGCTGGAAGCGGCGTGAAGCGATCCCGCGATGGAGGTAAACTCTTGATTCGTCTTCTGTTTTCTGGCCGCTGATGGTGAGCTGGTTGTGCTCGATCTCCACGTCGAGATCTTCGAGGCCGAAGCCGGCGACCGCCAGCGTGATCCGCAGGCCGTTTTCGCCGATTTGTTCAATGTTATAAGGGGGATAGCCGTCTGATCCGGCCTTTCGGAGGCGGTCCACGGTTTTTTCGAACTGGTCGAAACCCAAGAAAAGCGGGCTGTCGAAGAGGGTTAAACGTGTGGTCATTCCTTTATTCTCCTCATTTTGAGCGAGTGCGGGCGGACCTTATAGCAGCATCCGCCTTGCGCCCATCATACAGGAGAGTGAGGGCGGGATACAAGAAAATGAATGGGGATCAGGATTTGCGGATGAAGAGGCGGTCGCAATAGGTACATTCGGCGCGGCCCGCCTTGTCGAACGTGTACCAGACCTTGGGGTGGCCGAGCGGGCCGCCGCCGCCATCGCAGGAGACTCCGTCGGCGTCGGCGGGAACTTTAAAGGTTTCGGGTTGCGGGGCTTTTTGCTGTTCGGCCATGATGTTTCTCTTTTCTCGTCCTTATTTTAGGTTAGGCGGCTGGTTTTTCAATCCCGGAGTTTCTAGATTTTTTTCCAGACCGGGCCTTGCGGCGTGTCTTCGATGGCGATGCCCATTTTCGTGAGTTCGTCGCGGATTTCGTCGGCGCGGGCGAAGTTCTTGTCCTTGCGGGCGTCCTGTCTTTGCTGCAGCAAATTTTCGATTTTTACTGCGTCGACTTCTGATGATTCCTGTCCGTAGCCGAGCCATTCATCGGCATTTTTCTGCAGCACGCCGAGCAGGTTTGCGCCAACGCTCAGGGCGGCCTTATCGGCAGGGGATTTTGTCTGCGCGGCGGTTTTGGAGAGCTGGCCGAGGGCAGCAATTGCTTTTGGCGTATTGAGATCGTCACACAGAGCTTCGAGGACAGGATTGTCCAGTTGATCAGAATCTTTTTCCTGCGGAACGTCCGATATTTCGCGCAGGGCCTGATAGAGGCGGTCGAGGGTTTTTCTCGTTTGCTGCAGCAGGTTTTCCGTCCAGTCGAGGGGCTGGCTGTATTGGGCGGAGAGCAGCGCAAGGCGCAGGGTTTCGCCGTCGTAATGCCGCAGCAAATCGTGTACCAGCCGCGTGTTGCCTTCCGATTTCGCCATTTTCTGCGTGTTCACGGTGACAAAGCCGTTATGGACCCAGACTTTGGCGAAGGCGGAGAGGTCGTTGAGGTGGCCTTGTGCGCAGCAGCTTTGCGCGATTTCGTTTTCGTGGTGCGGGAATTTGAGGTCGGCCCCGCCGCCGTGAATATCGAAGGGCAGGCCGAGATGTTCTTCCGCCATGGCGGAACATTCGATGTGCCAGCCGGGGCGACCGCGGCCCCAGGGCGAGTCCCAGCCGGGCTGGTCGGGTGTGCTGGGTTTCCAGAGGACAAAATCGGCGGGGTCCTTTTTGTAAGGGGCGACTTCCACCCGCGCACCGGCGATCTGGTCGTCACGGCTGCGGCCCGAAAGTCCGCCGTAAGCGGGGAAGGAGGGCACGTTGAACAGCACATGGCCTTGCCCCTCATAGGCGTGGCCCTTTTCAATGAGCTTTTCGATCAGGGCGATCATCTGGGGGATGTGCTGCGTCGCGCGGGGCTGGATGTCCGGCGCCCTCACACCCAGCGCGGCCATGTCGCGGTTATAGATATCGGCGTATTTCTTCGTGATACTCTCGCAGGGATCGCCGCATTCCTTCGAGGCGGCTATGATTTTGTCGTCGATATCGGTGATGTTCGAAACGTAGGTGACTTTCGGGTAGAGGGTGCGCAGGACATTGGCCAGCAGGTCAAAGACCACGGCCATGCGCGCGTTGCCGATATGGGCGAAGTTATAGACCGTCGGGCCGCAGGCGTAAATGCGCACGTTCGAGGGGTCAATCGGCCTGAATTCCTCCTTCTCGCGTGTGAGGGAGTTATAGAGTTTGAGCGCGGTCATCGAAATCAGCGTCCTTCTATGCTTTTTTACTGGAAAATACGTGAAAGACCCTGTAAGACCAACATGTTTTTTCAGGGATGGCGTGAAAAATGAGCGTAGAAAATATCGACCGGAAAAGAAAGACCGCGCAGGACAAAAAGCCAACGCGCGAGGAAGCCATGCGGGCCGTCGAGACGCTGATCCGCTGGGCCGGGGATAACCCGGAACGCGAGGGCCTGCGCGATACGCCCAAGCGCGTGGTCGAGGCGTATGAGGAGTTTTTCTGCGGTTACGCCAAGGATCCCGCCGCCGAACTCGGCAAGACTTTCGAGGATATCCAGGGATTCGACGATATCGTCATCGTGCGGGATATTAATTTCACCTCGCATTGCGAGCATCACATGGTGCCGATCATCGGACAGGCGCACGTGGCTTACTGGCCGACCGACAAAGTCGTGGGGATCAGCAAGCTGGCGCGGATCGTGGATATTTACGCCAAGCGCCTGATCTCTCAAGAGAACATGACGAGAAATATCGTCGAGGTCATCGACCGGACGCTCAAGCCCAAGGGGGCGGCGGTGATGATCAGGGCCAACCACCAGTGCATGTCGATCCGGGGGGTCAACAAGGCGCATTCGAGCACCGTGACCACCATGTTTTCGGGTATCTTCAAGACCGATCCGAACGCGCAGCGCCGTTTTCTGGACCTGCTGAAAGACTAAGTTTCCCGATCTTACCGATTCGGGGCGGATCGTCTGGTTTTTAGAATTTTTTTCCAGCCTTTGCGGAGGGCCTGTTCATGACCGATAAAGCCGATCTTCTGCTTCTCAACGGAACCGCTGTTTTGCCGGAGGGTACCAAGTCGGCCGATATCCTTATCAAGGACGGGAAAATTCACGATATCGGGTCTTTCAATCCAAGTGTCGCGGCGGAAGTTATTGATTGCGGCGGGTTACACGTGTTGCCCGGGGTCATCGACACGCAGGTGCATTTCCGTGAACCCGGAGGCGAGCATAAGGAAACGCTGGAAACCGGGATGAAGGCCGCGGCTATGGGGGGCGTGACCTCGATTTTCGAGATGCCGAACACGAATCCGCTTACAACCACGCCGGATGCGTTGCAGGGCAAGATGGAGTCGGCGGCCAGAACGCCGTGGACGAATTACGCGTTTTATTTCGGCGGGACGGCGGGGAATGCTAAGGATTTGCCGGAATGGGAGGATTTGCCGGGGGTTTGCGGGGTTAAAATCTTCATGGGGTCGTCGACAGGCGATCTTCTTGCGGCCACGGACAAGGAGATCGAGGCGGTTCTGCGCAACGGGCGGCGGGTCGTGGCTGTTCATGCCGAGGACGAGGCGATGATGATCCGCAACAAGAAAACCATCCTGGGCGAGAGCCACGATCCGGCGATGCACCATGTCTGGCGTTCGGTTGAGTCCTGCGTTTCGGCAACGGTCCGTTTGCTGAGGCTGGCGCGCAAAACCGGGCGGCGTGTGCATGTCCTACATATTACCAGCGCGGAGGAGATGGAGCTTCTGGCGCAGAACAAGGATATCGCGAGCGTGGAAGTGCTGCCGAACCATTTGAGCCTGTCCGCGCCGGATTGTTACAGGCGGCTGGGTACCCGTGCGCAACAGAACCCGCCGATCCGCGAGGTGCATCACCAGATGGCGCTGTGGCGGGGAATACGGGACGGGACAGTCGATATCCTGGGCTCGGACCATGCGCCGCATACGCTGGAGGAAAAGGGCAAGAAATATCCCGACAGCCCGAGCGGAACGCCGGGCGTTCAGACCTTCGTGCCGATCATGCTGGATCATGTGAACAAGGGCAATCTGACGCTGGAGCGGTTCGTGGATCTTGTGTGCGGCGGGCCGCAGCGGGTCCACCAGATTGCCTGTAAGGGGCGGATCGTGCGCGGGTATGACGCCGATTTCACGATTGTCGATCTGCGCAAGAAAATGGAGATCACCAACGCTCAGCAGCTTTCGAAATGCGGCTGGACGCCTTATGACGGGGACAAGGTTACGGGCTGGCCGATCATGACCCTCATTCACGGGCAGGCCGTCATGCGCGAAGACGAGCTTATCGTGCCCGCAGGGAAGCCTGTACAGTTCCGCGAAACACTGAACATCAAAGGATAGGTTTATGGACAGGTGGCGCACTCTTCTGGCGCCCGATGTCCGGGCCTTTATCGAATCGCATGACGGGGCGGACCTGTCCGCGCTGGCGCTGAAAAAGGCGCCCGATCCCGAGTGGGATTACAAGCTGATCCTCGACCAGATCAAGGCCCGGGGGAAGGCGAAAGTGAAGGTTCCCCGCTGGCTTGGGGTTCCCGGTCTGGTTTTTCCTTCCGCCGATCTTATGGAGCAGGCGTCCTCATGGACCTGCGCTCTTTACAAGGCTTCGCTTGCGGGCGGGGGTACGGTTGCCGATCTGACCGCCGGGGCGGGGGTCGATGCGGCGGCATTCGGCGGGCAAGGGCAGAGGGTTCTCTGCGTAGAGCAGGATTCGCACAACGCTTCGCTTCTTGAGCATAATCTGAGGCGTTTGAAGGAGGCCGGGCTGCTAAGCGCGGATTTTGAGGTTCATAACGCGGATTGCGCCGATTTTGTTACGGCCATGCCGTCTTGCGCATGGGTTTATGTCGATCCGCAGCGGCGATCAGGCCCGCAAAAAGGGCGTTTCTTATTTTCGGATTGTTCGCCGGATGTTACCGCCCTGCTTCCCTTCCTGAAAGGCCGGGCCCGACGGGTGATGGTCAAGAGTTCGCCGGTTCTGGACATCGCACGCGGGATTGAAGAGGTGGGCGGGGTCGAGTCGGTGCATGTCGTTCAATGGAACGGGGAGTGTAAGGAGGTTCTCTATATCCATAATCCGCAAGGAGGCGTAGAAGACCCTCCGGTCCATGCGGTCGAAATTAACAATGAGGGGCATGTTTCGTGCTCTTTTTCATTTACGATGGGCGATGAGCGTGAAGCGGAGGCGGAAACGGGGCCTGTGGAGGCCTATCTTTACGAGCCGGGACCGGCCTTTATGAAGGCGGGAGGGTTTAATCTCATGGCGGCGCGTTTCGGCCTGCGGAAATTACACCCAAACACGCATCTTTATACGTCGCAGGTTTTCATCAAGGACTTTCCGGGGAAGGTTTTCACGGTAGAGGACGTACGCAGACCGGGCGGCGGGGCTAGCGATATCGGGGGGGCAGAGCTGGTTTTACGAAATTATCCGGGGTCGGTTGCCGATTTAAGGGCACGCTTGAAGCTTGCGGAGGGGTCGGATAAGCGGATTTTTGCCTGCACTGCCCATGATGACCGGAAGATGCTGGTTGTCTGCTCTAAAGCATTCTGAAACCCTGCGCTAAAGCCGTTCTCAGGGTGTTTCTTTTTTTTCCGTTTTTCTCCCCAAAAAAAAGGAAAATTTTTATTGAAATACAGTTATTTCAACCAGTTCTTAATCTTTGATCTCTAAAATCATAATTAAATTGGGGCATTTGCGTACTGCCGCCAAGCATGGGGGCGTACGGAAATGAAGTTTTTTCAATAGTGGATCAGTCTATGCCTTCGATCGCCGAAGCACTGGCAAAAAGAGCAGGAAAAGCGACTAGTACGGGCGTTGCCAAAGGCACGGGTACTCGTGAAGCGCGTCCTTCAGGAGGGTTGTTCTCTTCATCGACCGTCTGGCGCAGCCGGGTCAGCTGGCGTATAGCGGCGACTATGTTCATGACTATCCTGCTTGTCCGTACGAGCGTCTTGAATTTCGGACTTCTTGCCGGGTACGAGCAGGAACGTCTGGACGTTCTGGCACGTCAGGCCCAGATTGCCCTGGGCTCTATTATTGAAATCGCTGATTTCGAGGGGGCTTCCCCTTTTGATCCGGAGCATATCGAACGGCTTATCCGGACTTCATCCGTTCTGGGGCTTGACGTTTACTCCCATAAATACGAGCTTCTCGCCTCTTACGGCAGCGCACCGAAGTTACAGGCCCTTTTCGGGCAACTGGATAACACTTACCGCAGCGCGGACGGGGTGATCTATGAAACGATCTTTAAAGGGGTCGAGATTCAAAGCCCCTATATAGTCGTCGTCAAACTCAATTCATCCGCGATCAATGACGAAGTTCACTCCTTTCTGCTCCAAAATATCCTCGTCATGGTCCTTGTCTCCCTGCTGGTTACGTTTATCCTGATGATCGTTATCGGGAAGTGGCTGATCGAACCGCTTTTGTTCATGCGGGCGAATCTTGTGGCGGCGTTCAAGAATCCCGAATCACCGAACATTTCAAAATCGCCTTACAGCGTTCATGACGAGATCGGGGCGACGATAGAGCTGACCCAGAAGCTTATCGAACAGAACGCCGAGAACCTTATCCATATCAAGAGCACCGCCGAAGACAAGATCCACCGGCTTGCCTATTACGACAGCCTTACCGGCTTACCCAACCGTGCCCTGTTCATATCAAAACTTTCCGAGAATGCGCGAGTTACCTACGACGATAAGGTGGAGCGGTTCGCGGTGGTGACGGTCGATCTGGATCATTTCAAGGATATCAACGATTCGATGGGACATAATGTCGGGGATGCGATCCTGCGTTCAGTGGGCCGTAAGCTCCGTTCGGCGCTGCCGGAATCGGCCATGGTTTCGCGAACAGGCGAGGACGAGTTCGCACTTATGCTTCCCCTGCGCACCGGGTCCATGACTCCGCGTGAAGTCGCAGAGCGGGTGATCGGTGTGATCCGTAACGATCCCTTCAAGGTTTTTAACGAGGAGTTTCAGGTTCGCGCATCGGTCGGGGTTTCCACATATCCCGATGACGGGGTCGAACCGGATCTGGTTCTCAAGAACGCGGATATTGCTCTGAACCGCGCCAAGGAAGAGGGGCGGGACCGGATCAAGGAATATTCGGAAGATTTCGACAGGGCGGTGCAGGTCCGTTTCCAGATGCTTCGCGATCTGCGCGACGCGCTGGAGCATGGAGAACTGGACCTGTATTTCCAGCCCCAGGTGGATCTGAAATCCGGGAAGATTATCGGCGCGGAAGCCTTGCTCCGGTGGTGGAAGCCGGACAACAGCAAGGAAGGCGGCGTGTTTATCTCTCCGGCCCAGTTTATTCCAGTCGCCGAGCAATCCGGCCTTATCGTGCCGATCGGCGAATGGGTCATGCGCAAGGCGGTGATGGTCGGCATGCAGTTGCAGGAAGAACACGATATCTTCATGCGACTGGCGATCAACGTTTCTGGCAACCAGTTCTCGCAGTCGGATCTTGTCGGGTTTGTCCGGGGCCTGCTGGCTGAAACGGGTTTCGATCCCAAGTATCTCGAAATGGAGGTTACGGAAAGCGTTTTCATGCACGATATCGAGCATACGGTCAAAGTTTTGCAGGATCTCCACGCTCTTGGCGTCGAACTGGCCATCGACGATTTCGGGACCGGGTATTCTTCGCTTTCCTATCTCAGCCAGTTCCCGATCGACCGTTTGAAGATCGACCAGTCCTTTATCCGTAACGCACTGAATGACGCGGAGAATGCTTCGATCGCGCGGACAATTATCAACCTCGGACACTCATTGAACCTGAAAGTCATCGCTGAGGGCGTTGAAACCAAGGCACACGAGGAGTTTCTCGTAAGGCAGGGGTGTGACGAGGTTCAGGGCTACCGTTACTGCAAGCCTGTCCCGGTCGATCGTCTCGTCGAGTTTGTCAAAGCTTATAACGGCAAGCTTGAGAGTTTCGGCGAATAGAGATTGCTCCCCCCTTCCTAACACGCTATTTTTTCCCCGCAAAGTGTATGATTTTTTTCTCCAGCGGGGCCGTTTTCCATGTCTCATTCCGAATATACGCGCAGTTGTCAATCCCGATGCTGCGGGCCGCTTAAAGGAACGGTGCGCGTGCCGGGCGATAAATCCGTGTCGCACCGGGCGCTGATGTTCGGAGCGCTGGCTCAGGGGGAGACGCTGATCGGCGGCTTGCTTGAGGGGGAGGATGTTCTCAACACGGCAGAAGCCCTGAGGCATATGGGCGCGAAGATCGCTAACGGGTCGGACGGGCTGTGGCGTGTCTACGGTGTCGGGGTGGGTAAACTTACGGAACCTGCCTGCGTTCTGGATATGGGTAACAGCGGTACGTCTACCCGCCTGTTGCTCGGGCTTGTGGCCGGGCAAAATTTTGCTGCAACTTTCACGGGGGATGCCTCGCTGGTCAAGCGCCCTATGCGGCGCGTCATGGTCCCTCTCGGGCAGATGGGAGCGCAGTTTCTCGGGCGGACAGGGGATCGGCTGCCTTTGACCGTGCGGGGAGCGGACGGCGCGACCGCCGTGACTTACGAGCTTCCTGTCGCTTCGGCGCAAGTGAAATCGGCGGTGCTTCTTGCAGCTCTGAATACAAAGGGGCGCACGACCGTTATCGAGAATAAACCGACACGCGATCATACAGAGAATATGCTGCGGCATTTCGGGGTCGATGTCGTTATCGAGCCAACCGAGTCCGGAGGGGAGGCCATTTCCATCGAGGGGCCGGTTACGCTTAAGCCCTGCGCGGTCGACGTGCCGGGCGATCCCAGTTCTGCAGCGTTTCCGGTAGTGGCCGGAACGCTTATCAAGGGGTCCGAAGTTACGTTGTCGAATGTCCTTTTAAATCCCCGGCGGACCGGGCTTTACGAGACTTTGCAGGAGATGGGGGCCGATATCCGATTCGAGCATGTGCGTATTGAATCGGGCGAGCGGGTCGGGACGATTGTCGTGCGCGGGTCCGGGGTTCTCAAAGGCGTCAGGGTTCCTGCGGAACGGGTACCTTCCATGATCGACGAGTTTCCGGTTCTGGCCGTGGTTGCGGCATGCGCGGAAGGAACGACGCGTATGAGCGGGCTGGAGGAACTGCGCGTCAAGGAGAGCGACCGGCTGCTGATGATCGCCAAGGGACTTGAAGCCTGCGGGGTCGATCTCGAGATGGGCGAGGACAGCCTGACCATACACGGGACGGGTAAGCCGCCCAAGGGCGGCGCCCTGATAGAAACGGCGCTTGATCACCGGATCGCGATGAGTTTCCTTGTTCTGGGGTGCGTCGCCAAGGAGGTTGTCGAGATTGACGACGCCTCGCCTATCCGGACCAGTTTTCCGGGATTTATCGACTTGATGAACGATCTGGGCGCCCAGATCGATACGGGCTCCAGTTTTTAAGCCATTTTTCAAGCGCAACGATGTCGGCGGGCTGTCCGTTGTCGCGGTAGTAGCTGTCGATCGCGTAGCGCTGTCCTGTCGCCTTTTCTTTTACCGCAGCGCTGTTGTGAGGCCACATGGCATCGACGAAATAGCCGCGGTGCACGGGATCAGCGACCTCGTTCCATTTGAGGATTCCGCGTTTTTCCAGAAAATGAAGGTATCGGGAGGTGTTGATCGTTTCGTCGAGACAATCCATCTGATCCTGATCCCGCTCGAAGGTGCGAGCTTCGCCCTTATCGGGCTTCATCCCGGTTTTTTGCTGCACAGTTGTTTCAATCAAGCCTACATACTGGGCGATTTTGTTGCGCTCTTCGGCGGCGTCAGCAGCGGGTGTGCGGAAGGGTTTTAGTATATTTTCCCATTCGCTCCGGTCCAGCGCGACCGGGGTCCGGTTTGTGCAGTTGAAGCCGTGGCAGACCTGAAATTCATAGGGTGTGCCCCAGGTTTCCGCAAAAGGCCGAAGGCTAATTCCCTGTCCCTTCGTGCAGGCGGTGAGAAGGAACGGCAGGATGAGAAGGTAACGTCTTCGCATAATCAAAAGGTTTAAAGGCGCTTCATCGGTTTGGCAATTGTAAAAGCCCTGCCGTGTCTTTAAGTTGTGTGCATGTCTGAGGATTTTCCAGAAAAGACTAAGATTTTCGTTGTCGCGATCGATGGGCCGGCGGCCAGCGGGAAGGGGACGCTGGCACGCGATCTGGCTGACATACTCGGGTATGCATATCTGGATACCGGGGCCTTGTATCGCGCGGCGGCGCTTGAGGTTTTGCGGGCGGGCGGGTCGTGCGCGGACGAAGATGATGCCGAGAGGGGGGCCGGGGCGCTTCGCGCCAAAATCGAGTCTGGAGGGCAGGACGCGGCTCTTTCCAACCCCGACCTGCGGAACGACGCGGTGGCGCAGGGGGCATCGAAAGTGGCGGCCATTCCCGCGGTCCGGGAGGCGCTTATCGGTCTTCAGCGCGAGTTTGCGCAAAATCCAGGCGGCTATAACGGGTGTGTTCTGGACGGGCGGGATATCGGCACGGTCATTTGCCCGGAGGCGGATGTGAAGCTTTTTGTGACCGCAGATCAGGGGATTCGCGCCGAGAGGCGTATGAAAGAGTTGCAATCCAAAGGGATAGACGCTACATATGAGGCCGTTTTAGCGGATATGCGTACCCGCGATGAACGCGATTCGGGGCGCAGGGCGGCCCCCCTCAGGCCCGCAGAGGGGTCAGTGGTCCTCGATACCACAGATCTCAGCGCGGCGGAGGCTCTGGCCGAGGCCCTGCGGATTGTCAAGCAGACGCTTGACGTTTAAGTCCTTACCCCGTTTCGCCTGATCGCCGTTACAGCGAAAATGTCGCGCTTTAACATCCCGCCCGAGAGCGCCTGTCAGAGATACGGGGCCGGATGGCGGGGAATCTGACTTTGAAAGGACTAAAAATATGGCACATATTGCCGCTAATCTAAAAGACAATGAGGACTCTGCCGAGTTTGCAGCGCTTCTTAAGGAATCGCTCAGAGGGCAGGATAAATTTGAAGGATGCGTCGTCAACGGGACCGTTGTCGGCGTTGAAGACGGGGTTGCCGTCATTGATGTTGGCCTGAAATCCGAAGGCCGCGTCAGTTTGCGGGAGTTTTCCCGCCCCGGGGAAGACCCGGAAATCAAGGTCGGCGACACGGTCGAAGTGTTTGTCGAACGGATCGAAGGGCGCGAGGGGCAGACCAGCCTGTCGCGCGAGAAGGCCCGGCGCGAGGAAGTATGGATCGAGCTGGAGAAATCCTGCGAGAAGGGCGAGCGCGTTACAGGCGTCATCGCGGGCCGCGTTAAAGGCGGTTTTATCGTCGATCTGGGCGGCGCTGTTGCGTTCCTGCCCGGAAGCCAGGTGGATATCCGCCCGGTGCGCGACGTTACCCCGCTTATGGACACGCCGCAGCCGTTCCACATTCTAAAAATGGACCGCGGACGCGGCAATATCGTCGTTTCCCGCCGCGCGGTTCTGGAAGAATCCCGCGAATCAGCACGCAGCGATCTTCTGGAAAGCCTGAGCGAAGGGCAGATTCTCGAAGGCGTGGTCAAAAACATCACCGATTACGGCGCGTTCGTGGATCTGGGCGGTGTCGACGGCCTGCTGCACGTGACCGACATTTCCTGGAAGCGCGTGAACCACCCGTCGGAAGTTCTTCAGCTTGGCCAGACCGTCAAGGTACAGGTCATCCGCTTCAACGAGGAAACGCAGCGCATTTCCCTTGGCATGAAGCAGCTTGAAGCCGATCCGTGGCAGGATGTCGGCGAAAAATACGCTATCGGCGCCAAGTTCAAGGGCCGGGTCAGCAACATCACCGATTACGGCGCGTTCGTCGAACTGGAAGAGGGGATCGAAGGCTTGGTTCACGTTTCGGAAATGTCGTGGACGAAGAAGAACATCCATCCCGGAAAGATCGTTTCGACCTCTCAGGAAGTCGAAGTTGTCGTTCTGGATGTCGATCCGGAAAAACGGCGAATTTCTCTTGGCCTTAAACAGTGCCAGGAAAATCCGTGGATCAAATACGCACAGAACGCCAAGGTCGGCGACATTATCGAGGGCGAGATCCGCAATACTACGGAGTTCGGCCTGTTTGTCGGCTTGACCGAGGAGATCGACGGGATGGTTCATCTCTCGGATATTTCCTGGGAAGACGGTTCTGCGGAAGCTCTTAAGAACTTCAAGAAAGGCGATAGCGTCAAGGCGAAGATCCTCGAACTTGATCCCGAACGCGAACGCGTGGCTCTTGGTATCAAGCAACTGACCGAAGACCCCTATGACGGAGCGACTTCCGGTCTTGCCAAGGGATCGGTCGTGACCTGTACCGTTGCCGAGATCAACGACAAGGGGATCGAGGTTACGCTGGGGAACGGGATGTCCGGCACGATCAAGAAATCCGATCTGTCGCGGGAGCGTTCCGAGCAGCGTCCCGACCGTTTTGCCGTTGGCGAAAAGGTGGATGCCAAGGTTATCAGCATCGACGGAAAGAGCCGCAAGGTCAGTCTGTCTATCAAGGCCCGCGAAATCGACGAGGACAAGCAGGCCATGAAGGACTACGGTTCGACCGAGAGCGGAGCTTCGCTTGGCGATATTCTTGGCGCCGCCCTGCAGGAAAAGGACGGAGAGTCCAAGAAAGCAGAAAAGGAAGAAGGGGAGGCCAAGCCCAAGAAGACCCGTACGAAGGCGAAAACTTTCGCGGGCGATTCCGAGGAATCCTAAGTCTTTCTTTTTCTTTATACGATTATTTAGACAAGCCGCCTTACAAGGCGGCTTGTGTGTTTTTGGCATTTTTTTGCTCTAAGCCGCGTTAAAAGCAAAAAATTCTCTTTTCTATCAATGGGTTTTGGTTGACACCCCCCTATTCTTTGGGGCAATCTATGGCAGATTAAGACAGGACGGAAGCAGTTTAGGGCTGCGCACAGAGGGTTTTTGTTATGACTAAATCTGAGCTTATTCAACGTCTGGCCGAGATGAACCCCCATCTCTTTCTTCGGGATGTCGAAAAGATTGTCGATACGGTGTTTAATGAGATCGCCGACGCTCTGGCGCGCGGGGACCGGGTTGAGCTGCGCGGTTTCGGAGCTTTTTCAGTTAAAGAGCGTGCGGCTCGGACGGGGCGTAACCCGAGAACGGGCGAAACCGTGTTTGTCAGCGAGAAGCGGTTGCCGTTTTTCAAGACCGGCAAAGCCCTGCGTGAGAAGCTGAACGATCACTCTGAAACGTAACGAGGAGGCCATGGGTTTTATCCGATGGATTGCCGGGTTCGTTATTACCGTTGCAGCCGCCGTGTTTGCCGTGCTGAACCGGCATGACGTGACTGTTTTCTGGAATCCTGTGGCCGATGATTCCCTGACCGTTCCGGTTTACCTCGTTGTTCTCGGTTTTACCGCTCTCGGATTTTTTCTCGGGGCGGCTGCCGTCTGGATGAATATGGGGCGGCTGCGGTCTGAACGGCGCAAGCAGAAAAAAGAGATCAAGGCCCTAAACAGGCAGGTTGCAAGTGCGGAGGCAGTCAGTCTTAGTAAACCTGTAAGTTCCCCTGCGCACGGGGAGGCTAATCTGCCCGTCTTGAGCGTTCATGCCGAGTGACCGGGTTCTTGCCTTTTTTGTTTTATGGAGATCGTTATGCATTTTTCTCCGGTTCAGGACCTTCCGGTGATTTTTTGTGCGCTGGATACGCCGGATTTTGAGCGGGCGGGATTATTGGCGCGGCAGATTGGACCTGTAACAGGCGGGCTGAAGCTCGGGTTGGAGTTTTTTAACGCGCAGGGACCGGAAGGCGTTTTGCGGGTTATGGAGGCGGCGGGCGATGCGGCGCTGTTTCTCGATCTTAAATTTCACGATATCCCTAACACGGTAGCCGGGGCGGTCCGTTCCATCTGTGGCCGGATCAAGCCTGCCTACCTGAATGTACATGCGAGCGGCGGGGCGGATATGATGCGCGCCGCTAAAGAAGCGTGTGCGCCGGGTACGAAACTGCTGGCGGTTACGATCCTGACCAGCCTTGACGAAGAGGCCATCGCACAGACGGGCTTTCACGCCTGTCTGCCGGAGAGGGTCGAGCAACTGGCGCTTCTGGCCAAGGAAAGCGGTCTGGACGGAGTTGTGTGTTCGGCGCATGAAATTGCCCTGTTGCGTCGAGCCTGCGGGCCGGATTTCATCCTGATGGTTCCGGGAATCAGGCCGGAAGGTGCAGAGGCCGGGGACCAGAAGCGGGTCATGACCCCGCAGAGCGCCCTTGAAGCGGGGGCGAATCATCTCGTGATCGGTCGACCCATTACAGGCGCTCGCGATCCGGCGGAGGCGGCGCGCGGTATTCTGGCCGGGCTGGATCGGGCAGCATGAGCGGCGCTGTTCAGGTCAAAATCTGCGGCATCAAGGATGTTGTAAATCTGGATGCGGCAATCGACTGCGGGGCGGATTATATCGGGCTGGTGTTTTATCCGGCTTCGCCGCGTTCGGTCAGTATTGAGCAGGCGAGGATTTTGTCGAAGCGTGTATCAGACCGGGCCGGATCGAAAAAAGTTTCGAGGGTCGGACTGTTTGTCGATCCGGACGATTCGTTTCTAAACACGATCATTGAGGCGGTTTCCCCGGATTTTATCCAGCTTCACGGTAACGAAACGCCCGAGAGAGTGCAGGTTGTGAGTGAGCGTTATAAACGCCCTGTTATCAAGGGATTAGCCGTTGATGATGCATTCAATTTCAACCTTGTGCGGCCTTATGAGGAGGCTGCCGACTGGCTCCTCTTCGATGCAAAACCCATCCCGGGCGGCTTGCCGGGCGGGACGGGCCAGAGATTTGACTGGTCCCTTTTAAAGGGGTTGGCTTTTGCAAAGCCGTGGATGCTTTCGGGCGGATTAACGCCGGAAAATGTCGGGGAGGCTCTCAGCGTTCTTACCCCCGATGCGGTCGATGTTTCTTCGGGGGTGGAATCCGCGAGGGGCGTTAAGGATCCGGATAAAATCAAGGCTTTTATTAAGGCTGCCAAGGGTTTTAGTGTATAAGGGCTTTTCCGGGCCAAATTTTCGAAACGGTTCGGATTCTCAAAAATTGGTTTTCTTTAACCGCTAAAAAAGGCTATAACCGCCATCATGCAAAATGAACGCAAGCCACCCAATTCTTTCCGTAAAGCGCCTGACGAGCGCGGGCATTTCGGTCCTTACGGAGGGCGTTTTGTCGCCGAAACCCTGATGCCGCTCATTCTTGAGGTTGAGAAGGCCTACCTTGAGGCGCGGGACGATATCAGCTTCTGGGTCGAGTTCGACAAATACGCCAAGCATTATATCGGGAGGCCCTCGCCGCTTTACCACGCCGAGAAAGCGAGCAAGCATTTCGGCGGTGCGCAGATCTATTTCAAGCGGGACGAGCTGAACCATACGGGTGCGCACAAGATCAACCATTGCATCGGGCAGATTCTTCTGGCGACACGGATGGGCAAGACCCGCATTATCGCTGAAACGGGCGCCGGTCAACATGGCGTTGCGACCGCAACCGTGTGCGCCCTGTTTGATATTCCGTGTACCATTTTCATGGGCGAGACGGATGTCAAGAGGCAGGCGCCGAACGTCTTTCGCATGAAGCTGCTCGGCGCGGAGGTCAGGTCCGTTTCCTCAGGCACAGGAACGCTCAAGGATGCCATGAACGAGGCGCTGCGCGATTGGGTTACGCATGTCGAGGATACTTATTACCTGATCGGCACCGTAGCCGGACCGCATCCGTTCCCGATGATGGTCAGGGACTTTCAGTCGATTATCGGCAAGGAGTTGCGCGAGCAGTTTCAGGATCGCTACGGCGGATTGCCGGATACGCTGGTGGCATGCATCGGCGGCGGATCGAACGCCATGGGCTTGTTCTACCCTTTTCTGGACGAGCGAGAAGTCAAGCTGATCGGTGTCGAGGCCGGAGGGCACGGCGTGGAGAGCGGCGAACACGCCGCGAGCCTGACGGGGGGGCTGCCGGGCATATTGCACGGGATGAGCAGTTATTTTCTTCAGGACGAGAACGGGCAGATCAAAGATGCGCATTCTATTTCGGCGGGTCTGGATTATCCGGGAATCGGGCCGGAGCACGCGTGGCTTTTCGATCATAAGCGTGTTGAATATGTCAGCGTTCCCGATCAGGAGGCGCTTGAAGCGTTTCAACTCTGCGCGAAGCTGGAGGGGATTATTCCGGCGCTGGAGCCTGCGCACGCATTCGCGCATGTCGCAAAGATCGCTCCGAGCTTGCCGGAAGATCACCATCTGGTGATGAACCTTTGCGGGCGGGGCGACAAGGACATTTTTACCGTCGCTGATATGCTGGGGGTCAAATTATGACGGCAGAACGGGCTTTGAGCTATGAAGTTAAGGCCGGACTTGAACCCGTTACAGCGTTCACTGTTTGCGGTTTAAGCGCCGTTATTGATAACGGCGAGGGCCGGGCGGCTGAGCAAATCAACGATTTATGGCAGGTCTTTTTCGAGAAGCAGGTTGCCAGGCTGATCGAAGGTAAGAAAAGCGATGTGATCTATGCGGTTTATTCCGACTATGAAGGCGATCATACGCAGCCTTACCGCCTTACGGTCGGTTATGTCGTCGAGGGGGGTGCGCCGGAAACGGGCGAGGGACTTTTTACTGTATCCGTCGAGGCCGGGACTTACGCTACGCTGAGTGCGCGCGGACCACAGCCCAAGAGCCTTGTCGATACATGGGTTTCTGTGTGGGAGAGCGATTTAGAGCGCACGTTTCATTCGGATTTCGAAGTATACGGGCCGCGCTTTTTTGAAGAGGGCGTGCATGAAGTCCTGCTTTACATCGGGATAAGGGAGCCGAAGGCATGAAGAGGCTTGGCAAGGTATTCGAATCGCTGCGTACGGAAAACCGCAAGGGGCTGATCGCGTTTATTATGGGCGGCGATCCCGATGTTGAGACGAGTACAGCGCTTTTGAAAGCTCTTCCGTCGAGGGGGGTGGACGTCATCGAGATCGGTATGCCGTTTTCAGACCCGATGGCGGACGGGCCCGTGATACAAATGGCGGGCCAGAGGGCGCTTGAGGCCGGCTGTACGCTGCGGAACGTTCTGGATATGGTCGTTTCGTTTCGTAAGGATAACCAGGATACGCCGCTTGTTCTGATGGGATACGCCAATCCGGTTTACCGTTACGGGGTCGATAAATTCGCGCTGGATTGCGCGGAGGCCGGGGTTGACGGTGTTATTATCGTCGATCTGCCGCCCGAAGAAGATCAGGCTGTCCGGGAAGCACTGGGAAACCAGTTTGTCGACATGATCCGCCTGATTACGCCTACTTCGGACGCGGGGCGGCTTGAGACGATTCTGGATGGCGCGACAGGTTTTCTCTATTATGTTTCTATCACTGGGATTACCGGCGCGGCCAAAGCGAAGCACGATAAGGTTGCTGCGCATATCGAAAAAATACGGGCAAAGACCGATTTGCCGATCGCGGTGGGTTTCGGGATCAAAACACCAAACGATGCACAGGAAATGTCCGCTTTGGGCGATGCAGTCGTAGTCGGTTCGTCTATAGTTGAAAAAATCGCGCACTTAAGCGGAAAATCGGGTAAAGTGGATCAAGGCGCACCTGAAATGACCGCGGTTCTGGATCATATCGGGGCCCTTTCCGGCGCACTTAAGCCTGCTGCGTGAGCTTGACACTCCCATGATTTCACTTAACCCTGAGTTTAGTAGCGTTAATATAGTTATGCAAAGGCTGGACATTCCATGAACTGGCTTACGAATTTTATACCGCCGCGCATTCGCTCCTTTGTGGGCGAGCAAAAGGAAGTTCCGGATAATTTCTGGGAGAAGTGTCCTGCGTGCGAAAAGATGCTGTTTCACAGCGATCTGGGCGCTCATTACAATGTCTGTCATTACTGCAATCATCATTTGCGCCTGCCTGTCAAGGAGCGGCTGGCGATGCTTTTCGATGAAGGAAAGTACGAGCTTATAGAGACGCCCAAGGTCGAGCTTGACCCACTGAAATTCAAGGACAAGGAGCGTTACACCGACAGGATGAAGAGATCGCAAGCCAAGACGGGCCTGCGCGATGCCATTACGATCGCCAAGGGTACGATCGGCGGGCTGGACGTTGTTGTCGCCGCGTTCAATTTCAGCTTTATGGGAGGATCCATGGGCATGGCTGTCGGCGAGGGGATCGTCAAAGGCGCTGAGATTGCCATCAAGAACAAGGCGGCGTTTATCGCGATCCCCGCTTCCGGAGGTGCGCGTATGCAGGAGGGGATGCTGTCCCTGATCCAGATGCCGCGCACGATGGTGGCCGTGGAAATGGTCAAGGAGGCGAAGCTTCCCTATATCGTAATCCTGACCGACCCGACAACGGGGGGTGTGAGCGCGTCTTTCGCCATGGTCGGAGACGTGCATATCGCCGAACCGGGAGCCCAGATCGGGTTCGCCGGACCGAACGTTATCAAGGATACGGTCCGCGAGCAGCTTCCAGAGGGGTTTCAGACTGCGGAACATCTGTTGAAGCACGGAATGGTGGATATGATCGTCAAGCGCTCGGAGATGAAAAATACGCTCGCGGCCCTTATCGGGCTTATGACGCAGAAGCCTTATACGAAAGACCCGAAGAAGAACGGCAAAAAGAACGGGGAAAAAGACGGGGCTGAAACGGATAAGGGGAAGGCAGCGTCCGGCGCGGATTCTTCAAAAGACAAGACAAAGGCTGTTGTTGAGGCGAATGATAATGAGCGGGCAGCTGCCGGACAAGCCCTAACGCAGGTGCGGTCCGCGCGGGAGGCAGTCAAAAAGCTCGGGAAGAGCGTCGCCGAAAGAGCCAAGGCGGGCTATGAGCGAAGCGAGGCGAACGACGACCGAGAAGGCCCAAGCACAGAGGCCCGTCCCGCCAAAACAGCCGAGGGAACGGCTCAGTCCTAAAGACCTGCTGCTTTTTATGCGTTGAGGCTACAAGTATTGTCATGCACGTCTCCGATCTCAGGCACAAAAACTTATCCTTGCATAAAAAGCTGAAAAAGCTCTACGCCCAACGCACACGCTCTCGCGTGAACTGGGATGCCGCCGGTTACCGAGAATTGCTGCGCAGCATGGATGATCCGCAGTCGAGACTGCCGCCTGTCATCCATGTAGCCGGAACTAACGGAAAAGGGTCTATTATAGCTTTTTTGCGCGCTATTCTGGAGGCGCAGGGTTACCGCGTTCATGTCTATACTTCACCCCATCTTCAGCGGGTGAATGAGCGGTTTGTTATTGCAGGGGAGGAGATCGGAGACGCTTACCTTGAGGATTTGATCGACGAATTGCAGGCGCAGCACAACCTGACCGACCTGTCTTTTTTCGAAATCACTACGGCTATTGCTTTCCGTGCGTTTTCTGAAAATCCCGCCGATGTTCTTCTTCTGGAAGTCGGCATGGGCGGACGGCTGGACTGCACAAACGTGATCGAGGCGCCCCTTGTCAGCGTGATTAGCCGCATATCGTACGACCATACGGAGTTTCTCGGCGAGGATATCGCCCAGATCGCAGCGGAAAAGGCCGGGATCATCAAGAGAGGGCGGCCTTGCGTTCTTGGTGTGCAGGGCGCCGACAGCGCGGAGGTCTTGCCTGTTATTGAATCTCTAGCCAAGAAAGACAATGCGCCCTTTTATGCGCACGGCAGAGACTGGCGCGTTTTTCGTGAAGGGTCCTCTCTAGTTTTCGAAGTTTCCGGTAAAAAAAGGCGCTACCCTTTACCGTCCCTTGCCGGGCAGCATCAGATTTACAATGCGGGGGCTGCGCTGATGGCACTCTATTTGGCGCGGGAGGTTCTGAGCGTGAATGAAAAGGCAATCGAAAAGGGGTTGAAAGACGCCCGATGGCCAGGACGTTTGCAGACGCTTGATCCAGTTACTCTCGGATTGCCAGAGAATACAGAGGTATGGCTGGATTGCGGTCATAACGACAGCGCGGGAGAGGCGCTGGCGCATATGATTCGAGGGTGGACCTTGAATGACCCTAAACCGATCCGGCTGGTGCTTGGAATGCTTGGTCATAAGGACGTGCATGGGTTTCTTGCGCCGATGGCTGAACTTGTCGATGAAATTTACCTGTGCGGCATATCCGGAGAACTGAGCGGGCTGACACGCGAAAAGCTGGAGGCGGAGGCCGGCAGGGCGCTTTCCGGAAAATCAGTTCAGGATTTTGCAGATATCAAGGCTGCGCTGAAAGGCGTCGGCGCGGCTGAAAAAAGGCAGAATGGACGCGTTTTGATAGCAGGATCGGTTTATCTTGCAGGGGATGTCCTATCTTTAGCAGGAAGCCCGCATCATAGCGTTTTTAAGGATTAAGTTTTCAGTACCGTGCTGACGTGCTATCATGCCGTTATGATTAGGAAAATCGGTGTGCCGGGGGGCCGAACGTATGAGTAGAATTATTCTTGTGGATGATGACAGGAATATCACCACGTCCCTTTCCATGGTTTTGGAGTCCGAGGGCTTTTCAGTAGAGACATACAGCGATGGCGAGTCAGGGCTGGACGCCATCAGGAAGAACAAGCCCGATCTGGTGGTTCTTGATATCAAGATGCCGCGCATGGACGGGATGGAAGTCTTGCGGAAGGTTCGAGAATCCATGGAGGTTCCGGTTATTTTCCTGACGTCCAAGGATGACGAGATCGACCAGTTGCTCGGGTTGCGTATGGGGGCAGACGACTACATTACCAAACCTTTTTCGCAGCGCCTTCTTATCGAGCGGATCAGGGTTCTGCTCAGGCGACAGGATCTTAAGCATGAACCGCATAAAGCCAAGGACGAGAATTTCGTTTACGGAGACATGGAACTGGATGAGGCCCGACACCTTTGTACATGGAAGGGCGAGTCGGTCAATCTCACTGTTACGGAGTTTCTGCTTGTCAAGGCGCTTGTCCTGCGCCCCGGGCATGTGCGCAGCAGAGATCAGTTGATTGACATGGCTTATGGTGAGAATATCTATGTCGATGATCGCACAGTGGATTCGCATATCAAAAGAATCAGGAACAAGTTCAAAAAAGTAGACGATACCTTTGACCAAATCGAAACCCTCTACGGAGTCGGATACAAGATCAAAGAGCAGCCATGACCGCTGGCTGCGGATCGGGCTGCGTCAAAGCGAGTTCGACCAGCTTTTCGACCTATACTGGGGCGGTACTCAGGGCCGTATTACCGGACTGACCCTGCGGATTATTGCTGTGAACGCTATCGCCCTTCTCAGTCTTATGTTGGGGGTTCTTTATCTCGGGGATTATCAAAGCCGCCTTATTCAGAGCAAGCTAGAAACCTTCGAGACAGAGATTTTTCTTATTACGGCTGCAGTGACCGAAGCGAGCCGTGTCGACCCCGAGTTTGGGGGCCATGCCCTGATTCGAGAGGATGTAAGGAGGATTGTAGGGCTTTTTGGGGCTACGCTGGGTAAGCGTATCCGCGTTTTTGACAGGGAAGGCCAGTTGATCGCCGATTCGAAAAGTCTGATTGAAGATCTGAAAATAGAGCCGATGTTCGTTGTTCAGCGTGAAGAAGGCGATAACTGGGAAAGCATCAAGATGCTCAAGCGCATGGGAGCCTTTTTTATTACCTTTTTGCCCGAACAAAACGCGCTACCACAATATTTCGAGCATAACTCCATAAAGGCCGAGGATTATACAAATGTTGTAGAGGCCTTGAACAGCAGGAGCAGTTTTTCAGCATGGCGCGACCGTGAAAACGGGATCATGCTGACTGCCGCCATGCCGATCAAGAAGAACTCCGAGGTTCTCGGGGTCACGTATCTTGTCAGCGAAGGGCGCGATATCCGCAAAGCTCTGGGCGATGCTTGGTTCGATATTTTGCGGGTGTTTTTTGCTACTCTGCTTTTTACAGTCATTCTTTCGATTTATCTTTCCGGCGTTATCGCAAGGCCTCTTCGAAGGCTTGCAGATGCTGCGGACAAGGTCCGACGGGGCAAGCTGCGGGGTGACGAAATCCCCGATATGAGCAACCGCAAGGACGAAATCGGCGAACTTTCGGTTGCTCTTAGCGATATGACCCGGGCGCTTTTGGAAAAGATGGACGCCATGGAGAGCTTTGCTGCGGATGTTTCGCATGAGATCAAGAACCCCCTTACATCCCTTAAAAGCGCCATAGAAAGCGTGCGCGTGGTCAAAAAGAAGGAAGATCAGGAAAAGCTGTTGGCCATTATCTTGCACGATATTGCACGTCTTGACCGCCTGATATCCGATATATCCAGCGCTTCCCGGATCGAGGCGGAGCTTTCGCGCGAATCATTCGAGATTTTAAGCGTGAGAACTTTGCTGCGCCGTCTCATCGACCTATACAAGAACCCTCTCGACCGCAGCAAAAACAGAGCCGACCCTGACACTGCTATCAAGGACGGCGTTATGATCATGCTGGACTATCCCTATGAGGAGGATATCCTCATTCTCGGCAATGACGGGAGGCTCGGGCAGGTGTTCCATAACATTATTTCTAATGCCCTGACCTTTACGCCCGTCAAGAGCATTATAAAAATCAAGGTGCAGAAAAAACAGAAGCGTGTCGTCATCAGTTTCGAAGATGAAGGGCCGGGAATTCCCGAGAATAACCTGAAAACCGTTTTCGACCGTTTTTATTCGGAGCGGCCTCAGGAGCAATACGGGCGTCATTCGGGGCTGGGGCTTTCTATTTGCAGGCAAATCATCGAAGCGCATAACGGGATGATCTATGCCGAGAACGTCAAGAGCCGGCAGGGAAAAACCACCGGAGCGCGGTTTGTGATCGTCCTCAATATTGCCGAGGGGGGATCATGAGGGAGCGGCCGTTGATCGTTTCCGGCTATTCCGGGGCGGGGATGACTTCGGTCCTAAAAGCTCTTGAAGATTTCAATTTCGAGGTTTTCGATAATTTTCCCCTGGCTCTAATCGATTCGCTTCTAGAACTGGCGGGCGAGAACAATAAGCCTCCCCTGAGGCTTGCGATCGGGGTCGATACGCGTTCGTGGGGTTTTTCCTCTTCTGCAGTTCTTGAGATTGCGGCCCGGGTAAATGCAAAGCTTTTGTTCGTGACCTGCGATGAGGGGGTTTTGCAAAAGCGTTTCAGCGAGACTCGCAGGCGGCACCCGCTGGCCAAGGACAGGCCCGTCAAGCAAGGGATTTCGCTGGAGAAGAAACTTCTGGCGGGCCTACAGAACGAGGCCGATATCGTGATCGACACGACCGCTTTTTCGGTTCATGACCTGCGGCATGTTCTTGAAGGTCATTTTCAAAAAACGGGAGAAGGGCGCCTGACCGTTAACCTCATGTCCTTCGGTTTCCGCGGTGGAACGCCCCGGGAGGCCGATATTATCATGGATGTGCGGTTTTTAAGGAATCCCCATTGGGAGCATGATCTGAAGCCGCTTACCGGGTTGGACGGGCCGGTTGGGCAGTATGTCCGGCAGGATCCGGATTACGAGGGGTTCATGGAGCGTTTTCGTGATCTTATTGAATCGCTTTTGCCCCGGTATGCGCAGGAAGGTAAAAATTACCTTACGATTGCGATCGGTTGTACGGGCGGGCGGCACAGGTCCGTTTTTATCGTTCGTGAGCTGGCGGCGTGGCTCGGTTCTAAAAATATTCACGTCTTTGTTGAAAATCGTGATTTACCAGTGGCTTAATCTCCGGTCTTTTGAAAAAAGAAGCTTTTCTTTGTTACCAGTGATATGATATTTTCTTTATGAAAAAAAGAACAGGCATTAAAGCCTATTTTACGGGTGATTTATGGCAAAGCGTATATCCGATCAGTTCCAGGTTCATAACGATTCGTCCCATCTCGTTTTGGCGCAGGTCAATCTTCCGATAGTGGCTGGCGGAAAAATCTATGTTTATGAAAACAACCCGATTCCCCCTACCGATTCCGACAAGGTGTTCGGTTATGATCCCGTCGAGTTCGTGAGGCTCGACGAAGATGTGCGCAAGGTTATCGAGGCCCGTTTCATTCAGGAGCAGACGGAGCGCTATAATCGGGCGCGGCTTGACCTGGTGGGAACGTACGAGAGTTATTACGAAAACGTCATGGAGAACATGACGGTCGAAATGGAAGGCGACGTGGATGTCATCATCGGGCCCGAGTTGGGGATCGCCAAGGACGAGAACGGGACGTTAGCAAACGAGATCTACGAAGAAATTAAAAAAGGTAAATCGGCCGAAGTCGCCGTTCATACCGTATATCAGGATAAAATTGATTTTTTCAAAAGTAACGAGTTTACCGAACGTATCGCCGAGCAGATCGAGCAGCAGAGGACAGTCTTACAGCACCATCTTCACCCGGATATCTCTTATTCTTCGTTGAGGGATGCGCCAGAAGGCTCCATAATTTTCTGCAAAAACCTTCCCCCTGCCGAGGTTATGAGTTTCGTGAACAAGGAAACCGGCACTCCCCGGTTTGCCGGTCTGGTCTGTACGGAAGCCAGTCTCAAGGGGCACGCCGCCATTATCGCTAAATCGCTTGGCGTGCCGTTTGCGCTTGTCGATCCGAAATCTCTTCCGACTATTAATAGTGGTGTTGAATGCATTATAGACGGGATGTCCGGCCCGGGCAGTATCGTTCTGGACCCGAGCGAAGCCCTGAAACGCGAGATTCGAATGCAGCATTTCGGGCTTGTTCAAGATGAGGATCTTCTTAAAAAGAGAAGCCAGAGCGACGAGCCAATCAGAACCCTCAATGGAGAAGACGTCAGTATTTTTGCAAATTTTGGTGCGTCATTGGAAGCGATACCGTTTCGGGAGGCTCATGTCGAGGGTATAGGACTTTACCGCAGTGAAATGGCCGAAAATATGCGTTCAGATTCCGCTCCTTCGATCAGCGAAAATCACTGGATCAAGATTTTCAGGAATAATTTAAAAGAATGTTCTCCGGACGGGGAGCAGTTTGTTTCTGCCTGTATCCGGACTCTGGATATTTCCGGGGACAAGGCCGGAAAATTTTCCAAGAAGACTCCCGAAGAAAAGGCGCAATACGAGGCCAAGGTCACGAGAACGCAGATGGGGGCCTTGTTGCGCCTGAATCAAGAGATGGAGGAGAGCGGGCAAGGCGGCAAGCTCAAGGTCATGATCCCGATGATCGCGTCTATCGACCAGATGGAGGCGATGCAGGCGCAGATGGACGAACTGGCGGCCGAGCGCGGTGTACCGACCATCAAGCTGGGCTGTATGGGCGAGGTTCCGGCGCTTTTTGACAAGCTGGACCGGTTGAACGTGGCGTTCATGTCGATCGGATCCAATGACCTGATCCACGGCCTTCTTGAGACGGACCGTTATCATGCCAGCAGTTCCATGAATTACGATCCGACGGACCCATCCGTCCTGAAAGCGCTGGAGAAGGCTGTTCAGTTCGGAAAGGATAAGGATGTTCCGATCAGCATTTGCGGGGATATGGCCTCCGAACCCCGGTATCTCGCCCTTGCAATCGGGGCCGGGATCCGGACATTATCCGCTGGAATCAATCGGGCGCCTGTCGCCAAGGAAGTTGTCCGGAGGATTGATACACGGGAAGCCGAAGCGCTTTTTGAGCTTATTAAGGAGACTTCCAGCCGCAAGGAACGCGAACGGATTCTTGATCATTTCAACGCCTCCCGCCTGTCTCTCTGGCCCGAGGGGCGTGTCGGTATGGACTGGAACGAATTTGCACGTCATCCTTTTGCGCCTGAAAAGCTGGGATCGTTGCAGAGCGAGCCTCAGAGCGATCTGGGTGTGGAACTGGAGTAGGTTCCTTTTACGGAACACAAAAAAAGGGGCCTGATGGCCCCTTTTTGGTGATTGTTATTTCTTTATCAGCCGTTCGTGTTTTGGAAGGCCGGGTCAATCCCGAGATCGAACGAACGATCCAAAGCTCCTGGACCAACAGCTTCACAGAAACCCGTCCCAATACCTTTTGCGGTAATTGGAGCGGCCATATCTGCAAACATTCCTTTTAACATATCGGACACCCTTTCTGTTTAGTGCGTTGTTTTTTGGAAATTCGGCAAGCGTCGACCATTCGGTCATTTTTTCTGGTCACTCATCCGTATCTCTATGATTAAAGTAATGTAAACGGACCCTTTTTGTCAAACAAGAAACACTTCCAAGCGCGTTTTTTTGCGAATTTTTTGAGCCCCGCATATTTCTATTTTATTAATGAAAAACAATAAATTAGTCAAATTTTGAAACAATCGTGCGCAAAAACGGGCGCATTATTTACCGATATTTAGAGGATTGGTGTGGGGAAAAGTGGAGCTTAGACGAATTTACGATTGTCGTGCAGAACGCCCTTGCGAATCGTGAAGACCGCGTTGTCGGTGGATACCCCCTTACCGTCGTAGTCCTTGAAAATGATCTTGGTCTGGTCGCCGGACTGCGTTTCGGGCATCACGGTGAAAAGCGCCCTGTATTTGCTCATTTTCGAGAGATCCTTGACGTTTTTTTTGCCATTCAGGAGGATGATCAGGTTTTTGATCTTTTCTTCCGTCAGCTCCGGGTCCTCATTGTGGTTGAGAAGGATATACTCGCCAACCGTCTCGTAGGCATTATTTCGGGGCATCAATTCAAGAATCTGGTAAGCGCGCTTCATCAGCGGGTTAGGCTGGAAAATGAAGCGCGGGCGTTCGAGCTGTTTATTAAAGTCTATTTCCATGACGGGCATATTATCACTGGTTTTTGTTTAAAAAAACGCTTATTTTCCTTTGATTCTTTAGAAAACAGCTTTAATACCGCCTACGAGAACGACTATCAGAGGAGATCAAGATTATGGCTACACAGCCCAAAACCGTTGAAAACGACTATAAAGTCGCCGATATCAAACTGGCCGAATGGGGCCGCAAGGAAATCGACATCGCCGAGAGCGAGATGCCGGGCCTTATGGCTACACGGGTGGAATACGGTCTCAAGCAACCCTTAAAGGGGGCGCGGATTGCCGGATGCCTGCATATGACGATCCAGACGGCGGTTCTGATCGAGACTTTGACCGCGCTTGGCGCCGAAGTTCGCTGGAGTTCGTGCAACATCTTTTCCACGCAGGATCACGCGGCAGCGGCGATTGCGGCTACCGGCGTCCCGGTTTTTGCCTGGAAGGGGATGAACGAGGAAGAATTCTGGTGGGCGATCGACAAGACGATCGAAGGGCCAAACGGATGGGTTCCGAACATGATTCTGGATGACGGGGGGGATCTTACGCTGCGCATGATGGAGAAGTTCCCGCATCTCATGAAGGATGTTAGAGGAATTTCAGAGGAAACCACGACCGGGGTTCTGCGTCTTTACGAGATGGAGAAGAAGGGCAAGCTGACTCTTCCGGCGATCAACGTGAATGACTCGGTGACCAAGTCAAAGTTCGATAATAAATACGGATGCCGCGAGAGCTTGGTTGATGCGATTCGGCGTGCGACGGACGTTATGATGGCCGGTAAGGTTGCCATGGTCTGCGGTTACGGTGATGTGGGAAAAGGCTCTGCCGAATCCCTGCGTCAGGCCGGGGCGCGCGTTCTGGTTTCCGAGATCGACCCGATCTGCGCCTTGCAGGCGGCGATGGAAGGCTATGAAGTCACCACAATGGAAGACGCGGTCAAGCGCGCGGACATCTTTGTGACCACGACCGGGAACAAGGATATAATCACTGTCGATCATATGCGTGAGATGAAGGACCGTGCGATTGTCTGTAATATCGGGCACTTCGATAACGAAATCCAAGTTGAAGGTCTGCGCAACATGAAGTGGAACAACATCAAGCCGCAGGTCGACGAGATCGAGTTCCCGAGCGGAAACCGGATAATCCTTCTTGCGGAAGGGCGCCTTGTGAATCTCGGATGCGCCACGGGCCACCCGTCCTTCGTCATGTCCGCTTCGTTTACGAACCAGACTCTGGCTCAGATCGAACTGTGGAACAATCACGGCGATTACGAGAACAAGGTCTATGTCCTGCCCAAGCATCTGGACGAGAAAGTTGCGGCGCTGCACCTTGAGAAGGTCGGCGCGAAACTGACGCAGCTCAGCCAGGAGCAGGCCGATTACATCGGCGTTGCGATCAAGGGACCGTTCAAAAAGGACGAATACCGTTATTAACCCGGCAGGTTGCTGGCAGGTATAACCATGCTGGTCCTCAGACTTCATTGTGCAGACAGGCCGGGAATCGTAGCCGCGGTTTCCGCCTGTCTGAGCAATGCACAGTGCAATATCGAGGAATCGGCCCAATTTAACGACCATCTTTCCGGGCTTTTTTTCATGCGCGTACTTTTTTCGCCTGTGGTTGAGGGCGCTGAAAAGGATTTTGCCTCTGCTTTTGCCGCGGTCGCAGACAGGTTCGGCATGGTGTGGGCGCTGGAAACGCTGGAGCAACCGGTGCGGACGCTGCTTATGGTGTCCAAGGAGGGGCACTGTCTGAACGATATCCTGTACCGCTGGAGCGTCAGGCACTTTCCTGTCGAGATCACGGCGGTCGTTTCCAACCACGAAGCCCTAAGGAAGCGCGTTGAGGATTTCGGGCTCCGCTTTGTCCATCTGCCGATTTCCCCGGAAGCCAAGGATAAGCAGGAAAAGAAACTTGAAGCGCTAATCGAAGAGACGAACAGCGAATTGGTCGTGCTGGCGCGGTATATGCAAATTCTGAGCGGGAGGTTCTGTGAGAGATTCCGTGGGCGAGTCATCAATATCCACCATTCATTCCTGCCGGGATTCAAAGGAGCCAAACCCTACCATCAGGCTTATGAGCGCGGCGTGAAGCTTATCGGGGCAACGGCCCATTTTGCTACGGAGGATTTGGACGAGGGACCGATCATCGAGCAGGAAACGGTTCGAATCACCCATTCCGACACGCCGGAGAAACTTAAGATGATCGGACAGGATTCGGAATCGCGGGTGCTTGCCCGCGCTATCGGGCTTTATGCGGAGAGGCGTATTTTTTTACACGGGAAACGAACAGTCATCCTCTAGATTTTTCTTTACGGATTCACCCACAAATGCGTAACAGGTTTTTGCCTTTTTGCTTGTCAGGTTTACTTGTCCATCCCTAGAATCGCACATTGTGACTACAACAGCAGAAAAATCAGGCTCGGCGTTTCATAATCTTTTCGACGCCTTGAGCGGCAACAAGAAACTCCAGGCCGAAAAGGCACGACTGGAGGCTTTTCTTTCAGCGGTTCCCGGCGAGTATTGCGGTATTTCCAAAGACAGAAGCGTGATTTACAGCCCCGGTTTCTGCTCGATACTTTCGCTTGAGCGGATCATGTCGCTTCAGGATATTCAAAATCAGCTTACTCCCAGCGATTCGGCGGCTCTTGAAGGGCTTTACACACGGCTCTCGGAGGACGGGATTTCCTTTACTCTCAATGTCCAGGATCACACGGGGCGGAAAACCATGAAAGTTACCGGGGTGCGGGGGGAAGATACAGAGGGGCAGACTTATTTCAATATTCTCTGGCTTGAGGATATCACCGAGCAGCACGAGGCGAGCGCGACTTTTGCCGAAGAGCAGAAGATCCAGCAGGAAGAGATTGAGCGTTTGCAGGATTCACTTGATCTCCTGCCGTTTCCCGTATGGATTCGAAACTCGGCTTACCGGATTATCTGGGTCAATATCGCGTATGCCAAGAAAACCGGATCGCGGCCGAGCGAGATTCTGAGCCAGCAGAAGGAAATCGCGCAGTTGCCGAGGCTTAAAAAGTCGGGGGGGAAGGACGTTCTTCTAGGAACCGAACTGGCGGCCAAGGCTGTTGCAGAAGGCATTCCGCAAAATACACGCGCTCATGTCGTGATCGGAGGCAACAGGATTTTGGTACGGGTCACGGAAACCCCCCTGAAGGAGCAGGGCATGACGATGGGGGTTCTGGAGGACCTTTCTTCAGAAGAGGTGCTAGACACGACATTTCGCAATTATCAGGAGGCGCACCGGGGTCTCATGGAGCATTTGCGGTCCGCAGTCGCGATCTATAACGCGGAGCAGAAACTGGAATTTTACAATTCCGCGTTCGCGCAGCTCTGGACGCTGGAGGAGGGATGGCTTAATACCAAGCCCAAACTCGGCGACATTCTTGAAAAGCTCCGGGAGATGCGCAGGCTGCCCGAGCAGGCGGATTTCCGGACTTACAAGAGAATATGGGTGAGCTGGTTTACCGACCTGATCGAGCCGCATGAGGATATGCTTTATTTACCGAACGGGAATGCCGTGCGGATGCTGGTCGTGCCGCACAAGGCGGGCGGGTTGATGATGAATTTCGAGGATGTGAGCAGCCGCCTGGAACTGGAATCTTCATACAATACCCTGATCGCCGTGCAGAAGGAGACGCTGGACAATCTGGCCGAGGGGGTGTCCGTGTTCGGCGGGGACGGGAGGCTCAAGCTCTGGAACCCATCTTTTGCCCGATTGTGGGGGCTTCATCCCGAGGATCTGGAGGGCGAACCGCATATCACGCGAATCGTCGATCGCATGAAAGGCTTTTTTGAAGAATCTCAGTGGGAGTCCATGCGCGATGCGCTGATCGGACTGGCTCTGGAACGTACGATGCACGAGGGGCGGCAGAAGCGTAACGATTTATCCGAGATTGATTTCGTTACGGTGCCGCTGCCGGACGGGGGAGTGCTCGTTACCTTCACGGACGTGACCGATTCGGTTCGTGTGGAAAATGCCTTGCGCGAAAAGAACGCCGCGCTGGAGGCTGCCGAAAAGCTCAAGCTGGATTTTCTGGCGAATGTCTCCTACCAGCTTCGTACACCGCTGAACGCGATCATGGGGTTCAACGAGATTCTGGATCAAGAGCTGTTCGGCCTGCTTAACTCGAAGCAGAAGGAATATACACGGGATATCAAGGAAGCGAGCGAGCGGCTTCTTTCGCTGGTTAACGATATTCTTGATCTGTCGTCGTTTGAAGCGGGGTATATGGTTCTTGAGACCCAAGAGATACAGGTCAAGCCCATGCTGGAAGCTGTTGTCGGCCTGATGGCGGAGTGGGCACGAAAAGAGGATATTTCTCTCGATCTTGAATGCGGGGCTGATTGCGGGTCAGCGGAGATGGATGAATCGCGGATGAAGCAGGCGGTTTTGAACCTTCTCCAAAATGCGATCGCGCATACGGATGAGGGCGGAAAAATTATCGTTCGCGCGGTCGGTGACGGCAAGAATATTGAAATTTCCGTTGAGGATGACGGGAAAGGGATTCCGGAAGAGGATCAGCCGCGAATCCTGCAACCTTTCGAGCGCATCGAGAGCCAGCAAGGGGGGCGCGGCGTAGGGCTGGGTCTGACGCTGGTTCAGAATATCGTGGAGCTTCACGGCGGGACGTTTTCGTTGCAGAGTGAAGTCGGCAAGGGGACCCGAGTGACCTTAACTATTCCCGTAAAACAAATGCCTCCGGGGTAATAAAGCAAAAAGACAAACGAAGCCGCGAGTTTATTCGAGACACTCAGCCCAGATCTTGTTGCCGCTATCGTCCGCAAGGCGCTCGCTTTTAATGATGATTTCGCCTTTTTCAACGCTGGTCTTGCAGGAAAAAACCGGGATCAGTGTTCGGATCACGAGTTCCAGTTTTCGATCCGGAAAGAAGGGACCGTAGGAACAGAACTCCGCAACATCGAGCGGGTAGCCCTTTTCGGGGTCTTTCGCTCCGGCCTCTTCAAGCCGGAAATTCGATCGGTGGCGGGCCTGCGTTCCATCCTCGGCGGTGTAATAGTCGGTTACGAAATTTCCGTAAACCTTATGCGGCGCAGTATTCCGAACCGTGAAGCAGACGGGTTCGTTTACGATTTCCTGAGCGCTCGCCGGGGCCGGAAGGAGGATTAGTATGAATGCCAAAGATGTAAAGTAATGCTGGATTTTCATACTTCATTTTAGCATTGTTGGGGGACAGGGACCAAGTGTGATGTTAGCCGACATGGGCGTTGTTCAGGAGACTCTTTTGCGTAACGAGGCGGAAACTGCGGCTTTTGCAAAGAATTTTGCACGTAAGGCCGGGCCGCAGGACGTTATCTGTCTTTATGGCGGTCTGGGGGCCGGTAAAACGTCCTTTTGCAGGGCTCTGATCCGGGAATTGTGCGGCGATGAGGAACTGGAGGTCCCCAGTCCGACCTTTACGCTTGTGCAGCAGTATGAAGCGGCGAGCGGACAGGAGGTCTGGCATTTTGATCTTTACCGTGTCGAGGACCCGGAGGAGATTTACGAACTTGGATGGGAAGACGCGCTCGGGCAGGGGCTGGTTCTTGTTGAGTGGCCTGAGAGGCTGGCTACTCTTTTACCGAAACGGCGGGTGGAGGTCACATTGAAGGCGGTTACAGGCGATCCTGAAAAGCGAAAGATAACGGTGAAAAACTATGAGTAAGACGGTTTTCAAACCCCGGCGGGCTTTCATTCTGGCGGCTGGTTACGGGACGCGGCTGCGCCCTTACACCGATCATTGTCCCAAGCCCATGGTTAAGGTCGGCGGGCGCAGCCTGATCTGGAGAATTCTTGACAAGCTGGTCGCCGAATCCGTAACCGAGGCGGTTGTCAATCTTCATTACAAGAGCGAAATGCTGCAAGACCATCTGGATGAATATTGCGCAAAACAACCTGGTGGAAAAAAGCTTATCCTGCATTATTCGTATGAGCCAACGTTGCTGGATACCGGGGGCGGCGTGCGCAAGGTTCTGCCGGTTTTTCATGACGAAGCTTTTTTCGTTATTGCAGGGGATGCGCTCTGGACCGATCCTGCCGGCGGCGAGCGTGTGCTGGCCCGGCTGGCGCGGCTGTGGGATTCGAAGACTATGGATATCCTTACGCTTATGCAGCCCCTATCCCGGATGGCTTTGACCGGGGGGACGGGGGATTACGATTTTCGCGCCAACGGGCGGGTCGAGCGTAACCACGACAAGCAGGGCGCCTATATGTGGACGAATATCAGGCTGAATACACCCGAGATCTACCGCGAAGCCCCGGAAGGCGCGTTTTCGTTTCTGACCCTGATGGACAGAGCGCAGAAGCAGGGACGGTTGATCGCCCTTGAGCACGAGGGGGACTGGCATCATATCAGTTCGCCGCGCGATCTGGAGGCGGTTCAGGCCGCGTTTGAAGAGGAAGAGCGCGGCAAGGCGGCGTCATGAACGCACTTAAGGCATCCCGGCGCTATGTTCAAACCATTCCTGCAGGGTATCCTTTTGCACGCACGCTGGCGGCAAATCTTCTTGACGAGGCGCAGGGGCGTCCTGAGTTTCTTGCCCGCTCCACCATTTTGCTTCCTACACGGCGCGCCTGCCGGGTTCTGAGGGAGTGTTTTCTGGATATCAGCGGCGGGAAGCCGGTTTTATTGCCGCGGTTGACCCCGATCGGCGATGTCGACGAGGGCGAGCTTTCCCTGCTGTTTATGGGGCAGGGCGAAATCATGCGGGATATTCCTCCACCTATAGCGCCCATACGCCGACTGTTATTGCTCTCGCGTCTTTTGAAGGCCGGTGAAGGATATTCCGGGAACGGGGAGCGGGCGATCGTTCTGGCGCAGGCTCTGGCTGCCCTAGTGGATCAGACTCTGACGGAAGGGAAGGATTTTTCCGAACTGGCCGGGCTCGTTCCAGACGGGTTTGCCGCGCACTGGCAGATTACGCTTAAATTCCTGTCGGTCATCATTGAGAACTGGCCTTCTATTCTGGCTGAAGACGGACTAGTCGATCCTTCCCGGCGCCGCGTGCTTTTGCTGCTGTCTCTGGCGGATTACTGGAACGCGCATCCCGATCTGGCCGGTCATGTCGTTGCGGCAGGCAGCACGGGATCCATACCGGCGACGGCCAGCCTGCTGGATGTTGTCTCGAAGTTGCCTCATGGACGGGTCATCCTGCCGGGACTGGACCGGGAACTGGATGAAGAGAGTTGGGCTGTTCTGGACGAAACCCATCCGCAATACCAGATGAAAAAGCTTCTGATGCGGTTTGAATTGCCGCGGGCTGATGTTTCCGAGCTTTTGCCACCGAAAGAGCGGCCGGATTTCAAGGCCGTGCATAAGGGGCGCCGTGTGCTTGTTCGGGAAATCATGAGGCCTGCCGGAACGACAGCGCGATGGGCGACACTCAAGAACGAACTGGCGCAGCATAACGTAAGGTGCGAGGATTTACTTCAAGATGTTCTGATATATGAATGCGATACGCCGCAGGAGGAAGCGGGAGTAGTTGCGCTTATTTTGCGCGAAGCCCTCGAAACTCCAGGGCGCACGGCGTGCTTGGTGACTCCGGACCGATCGCTGGCACGGCGTGTGTCAGCGCAGTGTCTGCGCTGGGGGATCGCGATCGACGATTCTGCGGGAACCGCACTTTCAGAGAGAGGAATCGGGCGTTTCCTGCTGCTGCTGCTTAAAGCATCTGCACTGCCGTTCGATCCGGTTGCGCTGCTGGCGTTGCTGAAACATCCTCTTTGCCGGATCAGCCAGCCGCCGTTGACTTCGCCGGGGTTGTTGCAGCAATTCGAGCTTGGCATCCTAAGAAAAGACATGGGAAGGCCCAGAGATCTGCGCGATGCGCTGAAGATCGCAAAGGACAAGGGTTTAACGGGCGTCGCCGGTTTTCTTTCCAAGCTTCTAGCGATCCTTGAGCCGCTTGTCGCATTGCAGAGCAGAGATTTGAAGCCGCTGGACGATTATTTTTCCGCTCATATCGGCGTAGCAGAAAAACTGTCGGAGGGAGCGGCCGGGGATACCCTTTGGAGCGGGGAGGAAGGGACGGAGGCGGCGCGGGTTCTTTCCGATCTCAGGGCGCATGCGGAGTCTGCCGGGCCAATCAGCTGTCAGGATTATGCGTCAATACTGGATTTTGTTTTAAATAACGCGATTACCCGGCCACAATACGGCGTGCATCCGCGCCTGAGCATTCTCGGGCAGCTTGAGGCCCGGTTGAGCGATGCCGATCTTGTCATTCTGAGCGGTTTAAACGAAGGAACGTGGCCAACGGGGGCCGCGTTTGACCCGTGGATGTCGCGCGAGATGAGAAAGAGTTTCGGGTTGCCGGGGCTTGAACGTTCTGTCGGGCTGGCGGCGCATGATTTCGCACAGGCGTTTTGCGCCAAGGAGATCGTTTTGACCCGTGCCCGGAAAGTTGACGGCACACCCACGGTTCCTGCGCGATGGTTGCAGAAGATGGATACGGTTTTGCGAGCCTGCGGCACCGATCCTGCCATTTTAACGCACGGGCCGCATAAAGAATGGGCAAGATTGCTGGATCATGTGGAGACGTTCAAACCTTGCGCGCGTCCTGTTCCTAGGCCGCCGACGCAATACCGGCCGAACAGGGTCTCCGTCACGAGGGTCGAATCATGGCTTTGCGATCCGTACGGGTATTATGCGTCTTCCGTCCTCGGTTTGAGGAAGCTTCCGGGGCTGAGGGTCAAGGTCGATCCGGCGTTTCGCGGGACGATCGTGCATAAAGCGGTTGAGTCTTTTGTGAAAGCCTATCCGGTGGAATTACCGGAAAAGGCCGAAGATGTTTTACATGCCTTTCTGGAGAAAGCGGTGGAAGAGGCGTTGCATGATCCGGATATGATTCGGTTCTGGATGACGCGGACCGGACATGCAACGGACTGGATCGCCGGACATGAGAGGCGCTGGCGCGAGAGGGCGCGTTTTCTTGCGGCAGAGGCCAGAGGAGAAATTGTATTTGATATTGATGGGGAGCCGTTCACTTTGCACGGGCGTGTGGACCGGATCGACAGATTGCCGGACGGGTATGCGATTATCGACTACAAATCCGGGGGGGATTACAAGGCGAGCAAGATTGAAAGCGGAGAGTTGCCGCAGTTACCGCTGGAAGCTCTTCTCCTGAAGCAGGGCGGTTTTTCTCAGGCTGGTATCGAAGGCGGGGATACTGCTTATCTGGGGTACTGGATTTTACGCTCAAGCCAGAACGGAGAGGGAATTCAAGAGGTCGAGGGCGCGGGCAAGATAGATGGAATAGCTCGCGAAACAGGAGATTTGCTGATTGCGCTGGTGCGGGCGTTTCGTGATGAAAAAACTCCGTATATCTGTCTGCCCGACCCGTCGCGGTTTCCGCGCTTTAACGATTACGAGCATCTGGGACGGGTTCGGGAGTGGGCGGTCCTTGAGCAAGAGAGCGGGGAGGAAGCGGCATGAGGGCGGATCACGCTATTTCCTATTCTCCGGAAGCTGAAAAGCGCTCGCCTGACGATGTGCAGCGCGAGGCTTCGGATCCGGGCGCCTCGGTCTGGGTAGGGGCATCGGCGGGAACAGGGAAGACGAAGGTTCTGACGGATCGGCTGCTGCGGCTTCTTTTGCCGCAGGCGGACGGTTCACCGGGATCGGAACCGCATCGTATTTTATGTCTGACTTTTACCAAGGCCGCGGCCAGCGAGATGACGATACGGCTGTTTACCACGCTGGGGCGGTGGGCCGTAATGCCGGTCGAACCGACGGGGAGCGGCGATCCAAACTTGCGTGAGACATTGCGCACACTTACAGGCGTCGATCCCAACGCGCAGCAAATCGAGGCGGCGCAGCAGCTTTTCGCCCGTGTTCTTGACGCGCCCGCAGGCTTGCGCATTTTGACGATCCATTCCTTCTGCCAGTCGGTTCTCGGCAGGTTTCCCCTTGAAGCCGATTTGCAGCCGCATTTCAACGTCCTTGATGAAAGCGCGGCGAGCGACTTGATCGCTCAGGCGCAGCAAATCGCACTGGCGCGTGCCGGTGAGAAAACGATGGCAGGTTCTGCCTTACAGAATGCTCTGGAGCATTTGACATCGCAGCAAACGGAGGACCAGTTCGCGAAGCTGGCGAACGACATCTGCAAGGAACGCGGGCAGATGGCGGGTATCCTGCGGGGTTTTAAGAACGTGGATTCTATTTATGCTGCGGTCTGCGAATTTTACGGTATCAGACCGGGGCAGGACGAGAAAGCTTATCTGGCCGATGCGATTTATCCGGATCCTGATAACGAGGAGCGTATAAAAAGAGTAGCCCTAATTATGCAGCAACAGGGAAAGAAAACGGATATAGAAAGAGCCGATTTTATACTGGGCTGGCTTTCGAGGAACGAAGGGGAAAGGCTGCAACACTTTGAGGAATACAGAAACGGCTTTCTTACGAAAGGCGGAACGGTTTTCGCCAAGAATTTTCCGACGAACGATGTGAAAAAAGCGTGTCAGGACGCCGAGGATATTTTGCATGAAGAAGGCCGGCGTCTGGAAAAGATTCTCGATACGATCAAGGCCATAAAAGCGGCACGGTTGACGCGAGACGTTCTGATTCTCGGGGAAGCAGTGAACCGGGCATACGAAGCTCTCAAGGCGGAGAAGGGGGGGCTGGATTATGACGATCTTATCCTGAAGACGTTTGAATTGCTGCGCGGGAGAACTCTGACTCTGAAGGGACTGGGAGAGGGCCGCACAGCGGACGTTACCGACTGGATCATGTACAAGCTGGATCAGGGCATCGACCACGTTCTGGTCGATGAAGCGCAGGACACAAACCCGGAGCAGTGGGCGATCATCGAAGCCTTATGCGATGATTTTTTTTCCGGCATGGGGACTCGGGAGGAGCGGGTGCGCACCGTGTTCGCAGTCGGGGATATGAAGCAGTCAATTTACAGCTTCCAGCGCGCCGCTCCCGAAGAATTCAGAAAGATGAAGAGCCTGTTCAAGCAAAAAACCGTTTTGGCCGATCAGGAGTTCAAGGACGTTTCGCTCAATATGTCGTTCCGGTCTACGGAAGCTGTTTTAAAGGTCGTCGACAAGACTTTTGATCGAAACGATCTGCGACTGGCTATGGGCGGGGAAATCGTATCGCACAATTCCATGCGAAAGGGGCAGGCCGGGCTGGTCGAGATGTGGCCTATCATCGAGACGGAGAAACCTGAGCAGCGCGGCCTGTGGGATCCGCCTGTCAGCGTTCATGAAGGGCGCGAGAGTGTCATCGTGCTGGCCGAAAGGGTTGCGGATCAGATTGAGGGATGGTTACGCGCAGGCGAACTTCTTCCCGCTTACGGAAGGGCAGTACAGCCGGGAGATATCATGATCCTCGTGCGTTCGCGCACAGGGCTTGTCGATGCGATGATCCGGGCGCTGAAATTGCGCGGCGTTCCCGTGAGCGGGATGGACCGTATGAATCTCGCTCCGCAAATTGTCGTTCAGGATCTGCTGGCTGCGGCGAAATTCTGCCTACTGCCTTCCGACGATCTGACGCTTGCGTGCTTCCTTAAATCGCCGCTGATCGGTTGGGGAGACGAGGAATTATTCTCTGTGGCTGCCGGGCGGGACGGGGATTTGTGGTCGGCGCTGGTTCATTTTGAACCTCAGGCGAATCGAAGGCTCCTTGATGGCTCTTCCGGGTTAACGCAAGAACGAGCCGAGGAGGTCGCCGGTTATTTGCAGGAACTGCGTGCTGAGGCACAGAGAGGCACGGCTTACGGATTTTTCTCGCATGTTCTTTTATCCGCTTGCCCGGGGGACGTGCAGAGCGGCTTGCAGGCTCTCAGACGGCGTCTGGGAGAAGACGCGCTGGACCCTTTGGAGGAATTTCTGAGGCTGGCGCTTGATTTCGGGAAAGGGCAGCCGGACGTTTTGGAGCTGTTTGTCGACTCTTTCGAATCGCATACCACCGAGATCAAGCGCGAGATGGAGGAAGCCGGAGGGCAGGTGCGGATCATGACCGTTCACGGGTCCAAGGGGCTGCAGGCGCCGATTGTCATTCTGCCGGATACGATCCCTTCGAGTTCTTCGAGCAAGGTGTCGGGTATTCTGTGGCCCGACAAGACGGGCCTGAAGTTTCCTCTCTGGGCGCCGCGAAAGGACGATGAGCCGAACGCCTATCAAGCGATGAAAGCACGACTGGCCGAAAAAGCGATGCAAGAGGATGCCCGGCTGCTTTACGTGGCTATGACACGGGCGGCCGACAGGCTTTATGTATGCGGGCGCAAAGGGGCGCGGAGCGAAAAAGCTTACGAGGTCTCGTGGTACAGAACCGTTCGTGAGGGGATGCTGGGTCTTGAGGGTGTTGAGGAAACCTCCGTGGGGCTCTTGCGCTACAGGACGGAGCAAGACGCGGAGCCGGATAAGCGGTGGGACGGGACCGGGGCGGTCGTGAGAGCGCATGAAACGCCTTCGTGGTTGCGCCACGAAGCGCCGGACGAGGCCACACCGCCTCGACCCCTGATCCCTTCGAAGCAACTGGCCGGAGACGAAGCTGACGATTATGAGATCGCCGCGATTTCACCCTTGGCCGGCGGACAGGATTTCCGGTTTTTGCGCGGAAATCTCACGCATAAACTCCTTCATTTTTTGCCACACTTCGCGGTTGAGTCGAGAGAAAATGCGGCCATGCGGTTTGTGGACAAAAACGGTGGCGCTTTGCCCTGTGAGGTTCGGGAATCCATTGTCAGGGAAGTTTTGGCCATATTCGAGCATCCCGATACCAGCGTGTTTTTCGATCAAAACGGATTGTCGGAAGTGCCCCTGACGGCGCTGCTGGAGGATAACCGGGCGCTTTCGGGGCAGATCGACAGGCTGGTCGTCGAGAATGAGCGGGTGTGGGTTCTTGATTACAAGACCAACAGGCCCCCGCCAGAACGCCCCGAGGATGTGCCGCGGGCCTATCTCCGGCAGATGAGGGCATACAGGGACGCAATAGCCGGAGTTTACCCGGGCCGGCAAATTGTTTGCGGCCTGTTCTGGACGGACGGAACGCGGCTGATGATTCTTCCGGATGACGTCATGAATAGCGGCTGACCCAAAAATAAACCGGCCGTTAAGTTTCAGCCGGTTTTTTCTTTTAATAATGTGCTCTCTACAGGAAAGTACAGGAAAGCGTTTTTCAGACGTGGGTTTGCAGCCATTCCACAAGCTGGGATTTCGGCATGCCGCCCATGCGCGTATCAATGAGCTTTCCGTCCTTGAAGAGCATCAGGGCGGGTATTCCGCGGACACCGTATTTTGAAGGCGCTTCGGGCGCTTCTTCGATGTTTACCTTGACGATTTTCAACTTTCCGGCCATTTCCCCGGCGATTTCCTCCACGACGGGCATAAGCCGCTGGCACGGGCCGCACCATTCCGCCCAGAAATCGACCAGCACGGCCCCCTCGGATTCGATGACTTCCTTGTTAAAGTCTTTGTCAGTAACGGCTTGCAGGCCCATGGGAGTCTCCTTAACTCTTTACGCAATGTCCTTTCCACTATGGCCGAATAAAGGGCAGGGTCAAGGGGATTGCTGTGTGTTATCCACTTTGTGCTGAAGCAGGTTCGCCTGAGTCAGGCTAGAGGTTACTGTGGCCGTTCCTGAAGTTTTTTCGAGAAAATCTTTTTCATAAGGAGGAAGTTCAGTATAAAGAGTTATGACTATGTTCAGGTCCCTTGGAATGACTTTCCGGTCCGCTACGCTGGCTCTGCTCACACTATGGGGGGCGCAGGAGGCCGAGGCGCAGTGTGAGCCGGAGCGCGAGGCTTACTTCGTGATGGATGCGCGGACCGGAGCCGCTCTTGTCGAAAAGGACGCGGATGCGAGGATTCAGCCGGCGTCCATGACCAAGCTGATGACATTGCTTCTTGCTCATGAGGCGATCGAGGAAGGTCTGATGTCAATGGACGACCGCCTGTATATCGCAAACGGCACAGCAGAGCGGGACGATCTGGAGCGGTTTTCGCAGTGGAGCGGCTCTATCAAGCTTTCGGATGCCATGCGGGGGGCGGCAATCAGCTCTTATAACGATCTGGCCGCTACGATCGCCGAGTTTACGGCCAAGGCTCGCGGGGCGGGAAATACGGAAACGCATTTTGTCGCGCTTATGAACCTGCGGGCCAAGGAGCTGGGCATGGATAGTACAGTGTTTTACAATGCGAGCGGTCTTCCGACGCCGTTGATCCGGACGCGGAACGGGGGGACGACGACCCGGGATCTGGCGATCCTGCTTAAGCATATCTACGATTTTCATCCAGACCTTGTAGAGTTGCTCGGTACGAACGAGGTCAAGGTCAAGGGGCGGACGCTTCGCAATACCAATACGCTTTTACGCAACGATTCGATTCCCGACGAGGATATTTTCGGGAAGACCGGCTATACGTGCGATGCCGGATATGCCCTGACCGCGCATACGCGACGGGGCGAGCGGCGCGTTATTGCTTCGTATGTCGGGGCGCACAACGCGGACGAGCGCGAAGAAGCGTTTCTTGAGATTCTTAACGAGGCTTTCGGGAAGCTGCGGGCTCCTGATCCTAAGCCGGAACAGCCGCAGAGCCTTCCGCCGAACGGACCTTTCGACATGACGCATTTCGAGGATCCTTTCCGCCAGCAAAAGGGCCCGGACGAGCCCGATTCCTGTCCGGGCGTGTTGCCCGAGGGGTTTGAGTGTATCCGTTGATCCCGGGTTTTATGCTGCGCGGTTATTCTGAAGCGGGCGGTTCTTGACCCGGTTCTTTTCATCCAGAACCAGAATTTCCGGCTCGAAATTCCGGGCTTCCTGTGCGTCCATCTGCGCGTAGGCGCAGATGATGACGAGATCGCCGGGGCTGACCAGATGCGCGGCGGCGCCGTTGATGCCGATTTCTCCCGATGCACGGGGGCCGGGAATGGCGTATGTCGTCAGGCGGGCGCCGTTGGTGATGTCCAGCACGTCGACCTGTTCGTGAGGAAGAATGCCGGCTTGTTCGAGCAAATCCAGATCAATGGTGATCGAGCCTTCGTAATCCAGATCGGCGCGGGTAACCGTCGCGCGGTGGAGCTTGGCTTTAAGCATCGTCAGGATCATGGTCTTTACTTTCCTTGCAAACGCTGTGTAATCTGGTCTTATAGAGCTAAAAATGCAAGGAAAAACGGCCATGAGCGACTATGACCCGAATAACATTTTTGCCAAGATTCTACGCGGCGAGATTCCCTGTAACAAGGTTTACGAGGATGATTTTGTGCTGGCCTTTAACGATATTCACCCGCAGGCGCCGGTTCATATCCTTGTGATTCCCAAGGGTTCATACGTTTCGATCAGCGATTTTGGGGCGAAGGCCAGCGCCGAAGAGATCAAGGCGTTTTTTGACGCGGTTTCGAAAATTGCGGAGGAAAAGGGGCTATCGGGGGACGGGTTCCGCACCATTACTAATGCGGGGCTGAATGGCGGGCAGGAAGTGCCGCATTTCCACCTTCATATTCTCGGCGGATGCCGGCTGGGGCCGATGCTGACCAAGATGGCGGCCTAGAGCTTTGATCGTTTAGCTTGAATAGCCTCACTCGTGGTTTATGTACATTGTGTACACAGCGCTCCTCGTTTGTCATTCAATCTAAACGCCCTTTGCTCTTGCTTCTCTAATCACCGTTTCCAAGACATAAAAAATCCCCGGCTTTGGGCCGGGGAGAGATTTGCTTTTTACGCAGTTGATACAAGGAGAAGATTTGTTCACGGTTTGAGCGGGAAGGGGATGATGTTGCTGTCTTCGCCGATGCCGATGCCGGCCATGATCGAGAGCATGCCGCGTTCGGCGATATTTTCCTCGTCTTCGTACATATAGCCCGTTTCCTGTATTTCAATGAGCTGGTCGACGATCAGGAACTGGCCCTGAAGCTGGATCCGGAGGATATCGAGGATCGCGGCGGCTTCGGTGTCGTAAATCTCCAGCGCGACGCGGGTGAGATCCAGATTATCCATGAATTTTTCCATCTGGTCGGCCAGGCGCGGGAGCGCGGCCTTCAGCTTCGCGGCGCGGAGGTCCGGGGCCGTCTGGCTGAGAGCGCAGAGCGGGCGGAATTCCTTGATGATTTTTTCGCTTAGTTTGCCCAGAAAGGCGAGGTCGAGTTCGCGCGCTTTTTCAAATTTGTATATTTCCTGCGCGATGTGGGCGCAGCAGAGGAGGGCGATGTCGGGTTCCATCTCGCTGATGACCGTGTGGATCGAGTGTTCCGCTTCAGGGTTCAGGGCGATTTGACCGTTGAGGGCGCCCTTGATGATGGTGGGGAGAAGATACTCGGCGCGGAACAGACCATTCATTTTGCTCAATCTGCTACTCGTACTGCCATCGTCGTTCATATGTGAATCTCCTATTCATAATCTCTTAATCTCTCATTTAATGGGTAAAGGTAAACAAGTTCTTAAGATCGATTAAAAAATTTACAACCTGTTGTTTTTGAATGGTTATTTTTGGTAAATTTTATTTTTTCAAAGCTCTGAAATCTTCAAGTTTTAACGATTTTTAATGTTTTGGACGGTTGATTCGGAGAATAGTGGTACTGTTTTTCGTAAAGAAAGATTCGAAATGGCGGTTGTTTTTGAAGTGATTCCGCATGGCGGTGAGTTGTACGGGCAGGCTGTGCGGTTGCGTGAAGCTGTGCTGCGGGAGCCGTTGGGGCTCGTGTTTACGGCTGAGGAATTAGCGGCAGAAAAAGATCATATCCAGATTGTCGGGCTGGAGGGAGACCGGGTGTGTGCGTGCGCGGTTTTGGTGCCTGAGGGCGAGCAGATGAAAATGCAGCGCGTTGCGGTCGAGCCGGGTGTGCAGGGGCGCGGGATCGGCAGCGCGATGATGAAGTTTTGCGAAGCTTATGCCGTGCAGCATGGGGTTGGGAAAATTTTTGTTCATGCGCGTGACAGCGCAGTGGCGTTTTATGAGCAGAACCGTTACGCGGGCGAGGGTGATTATTTTGATGAGGACGGGATTCCGCATCTGAAGATGTGGAAGTTGTTGCCGCCGGTTTAAGCCGCTGGCGGCTTTTCATTTTTTCTTTCGCGTGTCATAACATTACTATTGATTATTTGTAACATTTTTTCGCGCCTGTCTGGGTGCGACATCCATTTTTAAGGGAAATTTTTATGACTGAAGAAGCACAACACCTTAAGCGTCCTTTGGGGCTAATGCTGGCGGGCGGATATGCCGCTTTTCTGGCGGCTGCGGTTATCTTCGGGTATTTGAGTTCAATCGGCTCCTATCTCGAAGTTCCCCATAATGCAGTGAGCATGCCGGTGGTTTCGATGCTGATCGCACTTGTTCTGGGCGGGACCGCTTTCGGGTTGCTCAGACCCGGGAAGCACAGCAATCTCGCGCGGCTTTCGTTTTTTGCTGTTGCGCCGTGGGGGGCGCTGGCTCTGGGCAGCGCTTTTCCACACAGGCTCTGGCAGGACGATATTCCCTATACATTTTTCCTGTTCTTCATCTATGCGCCCCTGACGTTTCTGATCTCGCGGCCCGGCGCTCTTAAGGCTGTCGGGGAGCAGAATCATTCATGGTTGCGGCGGGGCGGAGCGCTGCTGCTGGTGTGCGTGATCGTCATGATCGTGGCCTATATGAGCGTGACCGCAAGCAAGCCCAGAGGTGGCGGAAGTTTCCTAAGTGTGGGTATTGGTCTTAATGATTACGTCAAGCGGAAGGTGATCTGCCATGTTCCTCTCTGGCATTACATTTTCGGTCTTATCGCGGTGTCCATTCCCACGAAATTGCCCGCGTTCCTGAAGCGCGGGGAGGCGGCGAGCGAGCAGGATGTGGTGTCGGATAAAGCTGCTGAGCCTCCGTCAGATAAGAGAGATGCTGCGTAATGGTCGCGCGGGTACATACCGTTTCGTTTCAGGGGATTGAGGTTAAGCCTGTTGACGTGCAGGTGCAGATTTCCAACGGGTTGCCGGGGTTTACGATTGTGGGGCTGCCTGATAAAGCGGTCGCGGAATCGCGGGAGCGGGTGCGAGCGGCGCTACATGCGCTAGGGCTTTCGCTTCCGCCAAAAAGACTCACCGTCAATCTTGCGCCCGCCGATTTGATGAAAGAGGGCAGTCATTTTGATCTGCCGATCGCTTTGGGCCTTTTGGCGGCGATGGGGGTTATTCCTAAAAGCGATCTTGAAGACTACGTGGTTCTTGGCGAACTGGCGCTGGATGCCGGAATCCGCAGCGTATCGGGCGTTCTTCCCGCCGCGATGCATGCGAACGAGAACAGCCGGAATTTGATCTGTCCCGGCGCGTGCGGAGGGGAAGCCGCATGGGCGGGGGAGATTGATATTCTGGCTCCTGAAAATTTGCTGCAACTCGTCAATCATATCAAGGGCACGCAGGTCATGTCGCGTCCGGAGGCGAAGTTGAGGGAGGATGCGGGTTTTCGTGCGCCCGACCTTTCGGAAGTACGCGGGCAGGAGACGGCCAAGCGTGCGCTGGAAATTGCGGCGGCGGGGGCGCATAATCTGCTGATGATCGGGCCGCCAGGATCGGGCAAGTCGATGCTGGCGAGTTGCCTGCCGGGGATATTGCCGCCGCTCTTGCCACGCGAGGCTCTGGAAGTTTCCATGATTCATTCGCTGGCCGGGGCTTTGCCCGCCGGCGGATTGCTGCGGCACCGTCCTTTTCGCAATCCGCATCATTCGGCCTCGCAGCCCGCTCTGATCGGCGGGGGGTACCGGGTGAGGCCGGGGGAAATTTCGCTGGCGCACCACGGGGTGCTGTTTCTGGACGAGCTGCCAGAGTTTGCGCGGGGGACGCTGGAGGCTTTGCGGCAGCCGCTGGAAACCGGGGACGCGCTGGTGGCGCGGGCGAATGCGCACATCCGTTATCCGGCCCGGTTCCAGCTGATTGCGGCTATGAACCCCTGCCGGTGCGGATATCTGGGCGATCCCGAGCAGGAATGCACAAAAGCGCCGCGATGCGGGGCGGATTACCAGAACAGGCTTTCCGGGCCTTTGCTGGACCGGATTGACATGCATGTCGATGTAGCGGCGGTGAGTGCGCTGGATTTGCAAAAACCGGGAACCGGGGAGGCTTCGGAAACAGTCGCGGCGCGTGTGGCGGCGGCGCGAAATATTCAGAAAGCCCGGTATGAGGGTTTTACCGGGGTGATGGCGGGGCTGACCAACGCCGAGGCTTCGGGGAAGGTGCTGGAAGCGGTCGCGCCGATGGATTCTGCGGCTAAAGCCCTTATGAATCAAGCGGTTGAGAAAGGAAAGCTCTCGGCGCGGGCTTATTTCCGGATTCTTCGGGTGGCGCGGACCATTGCCGATCTTTCCGGAGCGGGCGAGGCGCTATCGCGCGTTCATATCGCTGAATCTCTGAGTTACCGCCGTATCGTGCTGAGTTCATTATAAAATATGATTCTGCTGTTTTCAGGGGAAAAGGCATATTTTTGCCACAATTGATAAAATTGTTTGTATTCCCGTGTGAGAGCGGCGTATAATTCATATGTATAATAAGGCGTGAGGTTCGTGGCTGCGGGTTTTGGCTGAACCTTACTGGCGAGTTTCAAACGGCTGGTGATTGAATGACCTTACCTACTGTTGATTTTTCAGGATTTGAGACGGGTTACAGTCGTAATCCGGACGGTGTGTCGGGACATGACCGCGATATTATGAGCCGCGCTGATATGGAAAGCGGCTATGCCTATGACGACGTCGTTCAGTGGCGGCAGTTTCAGGTTTCCATGGGCGGCATGCAACATAATCAGCAGATGACGTTCACCGAATCCCTTATCCAGGGGAATGTCCGTGAGCAGACCTTCATGCAGATGTTGCGTCCCGAGGATTCGGCCGCCGGCAAGTACCGCGCAGATAAAATTGATACGCAAAGCCTCAAACGCGATGTAGACAAGCCGATTACCGATGCGGCACAGATTTCCCAAAAAGCCCATGAAGGGCTGGCCGATGTCAAGGACAAGATCGGTAATTTCATGGAGGACTGGAATCAGGCCAAAACCGAGGCTCTGGACGTGATCAAGGGTACGGCGATTGACCAGGGGCTGGATCCGGTCGTGGCTATTGATACGCTTATTCCCGACACGGCATCGAACAAGGGAACGGCCATGGCTTATGTCGCCGGGGAGGCCGCATTTGGTGCCGGGACTCTGGCAACTATGGGCAAGGCCTCTTTTGTGGCCAACGAAGTCGGGGATGAGCGCAAGAAGCTCAGCCGCGCAGAGCAGGAGGCGCTGCTTGAGGAATCTCTGCGGCGCCTGCAGTCGACCGCGCCGACCGATACGCGCGCAGAGGCGTCTGCGAGCGGCAGTGCGCCGGCGGTCAGCGCAGAAGACCAGAGCGAGAATCACTGGCATAATTTTGAGATGGACGATCTGGCCGAATTTATTGCCGCCGATCCGATGCAGGAAGAGGATTTCAAGGCGCTTGTCGATCTGGAATACGAACTGGAAGAGAACGTTATCAACGGAAACCATGCGGAAATTCGTGAGTTTTACGGAAAAACGGGCGATCTGGTGGCCAAGGCTCAGGTTGAGGTCGATGCCGGTAACGATGCTGTTCGCAAGCTTGTTGAGGATGCAACGATCGTCAAGGACGATCGTACGGCTGCGCGATACGATGCGGCTCATGTCCGTCTTACGGGCGATACCCTGACCGGGTTTTCAAAGGTCGCTACCGATCTGAATATGGATTCCCAGTCGGTCGAGACGGTTCTGGACCACGAAAAACTGAATATGAACGCCCTTGAGGTTCAGTTGACTCTGGCGATCAACCAGAAAATGGATACGGGCATGAATCTGGCCATGTAATCGAGGCTTTTTACTGATTTTTTTAATGGAGGGGGCGCGGCCCCCTTTTTTTCTGGTTTTTTGAACCTCTATCCCGGAGCATGTCAAAAATGTTTCAACGCTTATCCTGATCTGCTAGACTTTTTTTGCGGTGGGTATTATTTGTATTTCACCCTTTCTGTGTTCGTTTTTTTTGTCAATAAATTACCGGGCTTTTCGCTTTGAGCTTTTTTTATCCTCCAGATAAAGCCGACGAGTACTCGCAGTTCGCGCTTGGGCGTATTCGGGAATCCGGGCTTTTGCCCAGCCCGGAGAATTATGAATTGTGGTTTATTTACCGCTCGGGCAGCAACCCGCTGATGAACAAGGCGCTGGATCAAATCCTCGCAAACGAGGTTAAGCCGACTAACGAGATCTGCAAGTCCATCTTTGACCAGTTTTTACGTGCCGACCGGGAGGATGAGCGCGTCAGGTCCGCAGGGGACAAAATCAAGAAGACAATTAGTGAGGTCAATACGGCCGTAGGATCGGTTCGAGAGTTTGCCCACGGTTATCACGAAACCCTTGAGGATGTGGGCGAAAAGCTTAAAGACGAGAAAACAAAAGAGGAAATCAGGGCGATTCTGGGTGATGTTCTGGAAGATACTAGGGAAATGCTCGACCAGAATACGCATCTGGAGGTACTGCTGCAAGAGTCGGCTGTGACTATGGAAAAACTTCACCGCGATCTTGAGATCGCGAGAAAGGAAGCGCTTACCGATGCCTTGACGGGGCTTTCCAACCGGAAGGCTTTCGATCATGAGATCGAAGTCATCGCGAAGGCTGCGAGCGCCAAGGAAGGGGAGATTTTTACGCTTCTTCTTATGGACATCGATCATTTCAAGAGCTTCAATGACACGTTTGGCCATCAGGTCGGGGACCAGGTTTTGAGGCTTGTGGCAAAAACGCTTAAAGACGGCGTCAAAGGGCGTGACTTTGCGGCGCGTTACGGCGGTGAGGAGTTTGCGATTATCCTGCCTTTCACGCATATGGAATCCGCTTTGAAGGTTGCAGAATTTTTGCGCGTCAACGTCGCCAAGAAAGAAGTCGTAAACCGAGTGAGCGGGGAACGGCTGGCGCGTATTACCATATCGGTCGGCGTTGCGGAGTATGTCAAGTCCGAGCCGATCGAAAATCTTATTTCGCGCGCGGATTCGGCGCTTTATGCTGCAAAGCATAACGGACGGAATCAGGTTGCGGTGGCTCCCGTTTCCACAGCCGTAAAAAAGAAAGCGGCGAGCTAGCGCTCTTTTTTTCCTTTCTGTTCATGTTTTATGGTTGCGCCAATGCCCCTTATCCTGCACCTTTGGTCCTGATTTGCACTGAGGCGGGATATGGGTGATACGGAAGCTCTGGACAAGATTCACCAAGCAGGCGTAAGCGAGCCGGATTATCTCGGAGCGTTAAATGCCGAGCAGAGGCTGGCGGTCGAGACCCTCGAAGGACCGCTGCTAGTCCTTGCCGGGGCAGGGACGGGCAAGACGCGCGTTCTGACTACACGATTGGCGCATATTTTAAATTCCGGACGGGCTTATCCTTCTCAAATTCTGGCCGTGACCTTTACCAACAAGGCGGCGCAGGAGATGAAAGAGCGGGTCAGTTCGATCATCGGAGGGCACTCCGTCGAAGGGTGGTGGCTTGGGACTTTTCATTCGCTGGCCGCGCGGATGCTGCGGCGGCACGCGGAGCGGGCTGGCTTGAGCAGCAATTTCACTATTCTTGATCCGGACGATCAGGTGCGTCTGATAAAACCTCTCATGGAAGAGCGGGGCGTCGATACAAAAAAATGGCCGCCGAAAGTCGTTATGAGTTTTATCGAGCGCTGGAAGGACCGGGCGCTTGGACCGACGCAAATTGAAGCCAACGAGGTGCGCGAGATCGCGGACGGGAAGCTGCCTGAGCTCTATGCTGATTACCAAAGACGCTTGAAGGAGGTCAATGCCTGCGATTTCGGCGACCTTCTTTTGCATGTCATCATGATCTTGCGCGACCCTGTACATGCGGAAATTTTGCAGGATTATCACAGGCGTTTCCGCTATATCCTCGTTGACGAGTATCAGGATACGAATGTTGCGCAGTATCTCTGGTTGCGCCTGCTGGCGCAGGGAACAGGCAATATCTGCTGTGTCGGGGACGACGACCAGTCGATTTACGGCTGGCGCGGGGCGGAAGTCGGGAATATCCTGCGGTTCGAGCGCGATTTTCCGGGAGCCAAAATCGTCAGGCTGGAACAGAATTACCGTTCTTCCAATACGATTCTTAATGCTGCCGGCGCCGTTATTGCGAATAATGCAGGGAGGCTGGGAAAAAGCTTATGGTCCGAGCGCGGGGAAGGCGAAAAAATTACGGTTTGCGGATTGTGGGACAGCGAAGCCGAGGCGCGGTGGGTCGGCGAACAGATCGAGCAGCTGCAAAGACCGCGAGGCGGGGAACCGGGTGAGTCTCTCGGGCAGATAGCCGTACTTGTGCGGACGGGGTTTCAAACACGTGAGTTCGAGGAACGCTTTATCAAACTGGGACTTCCTTACCGGGTGGTCGGGGGGCCGCGTTTTTACGAGAGAATGGAAATCCGGGACGCCTTGGCTTATTTCCGGGTCACTGTACAGGAGGCGGACGATCTCGCGCTTGAGCGGATTATCAACACGCCCAAGAGAGGGTTAGGGAATGCAACGGTCCAGAGGTTGTACCAGCATGGTCGAAAGCACGGAATCTGTTTGAGCGCAGCGATCAGGGACTTGACTCAAACCGATGAATTAAAACCAAAAATCAAGGCTACGCTTGGCAAGCTTATGGATGATTTCGAGCGCTGGCGTTCATTAATTTCTTCGGCGTCGCATACGGAGCTTGCCGCGCAAATTCTGGATGAATCCGGGTATATGGATATGTGGAAGCAGGATAAGACACCCGAAGCGCCCGGGCGTATCGAAAATTTGCGCGAGTTGATCGGCGGTATGCAGGAATACGAGTCCATGGCCGAGTTTCTTGAACATGTTTCGCTGGTCCTTGAGAGCCGGGAAGCAGGAAGCGACGAGGGCGTGACGATCATGACGCTGCACGGGGCGAAGGGACTGGAATTCGATACGGTTTTTCTGTCCGGATGGGAGGAGGGGTTGTTTCCTTCCCAGCGTACGATGGACGAGAACGGCATGAAAGGTCTGGAGGAGGAACGTCGACTGGCGTATGTCGGGATTACGCGGGCGCGCAAGCGGGTTTTTGTTTCCCATGCCTCCAACCGCAGGATGTACGGGAACTGGGTCAGCGCCATTCCTTCGCGCTTTGTCGACGAGCTGCCCCGAGATTCGGTCGATATCGTATCGGAAACGGGAACTTACAAGATGGCCGGGAGGTCCCCGCATTGGGACAGCAGCGGGATCAAGCCTGTTTCCACCTTTTCAGGGCCGCTTTCTTCCAAGGGGGTTCTTTCCTCGGAGGGGACGCTTTTTGTGCGCGGGGACCGGGTTTTTCACGAAAAGTTTGGCTACGGGCGTGTCGTTCATATTGACGGGCATAAGCTTGATATCCTGTTTGACAAGGGCGGCCAGAAGCGCGTCATGGACAGTTTTCTTGAGAAGATAGGGAATTAGAAATCCAGCTTTCCCGCGGCTACTATGCGCCCGTAACCGCCGGCCTGCCCAAAAATAATTACGCCGTCAATGTCGCCATCGGGTCTGGGCGCCGATCTGGAAATGGCATCGCCTTCCCAAGCGCCAAGATTGGTGTAGGTTATAGCCGAGTTCACATAGTGAATTTTTTTTCCTGCATTCTCACCGCCGGAGATGTCCTGCGAATGCGATGTCTTGAAGCCGAACATCCAGAGGCGGAAGTCGCCGTTGATCGGAAAATCTACGGGCGGAAGCATGAAGCGTATAGTTTTTTCGTCCAGTTCTATCTCTATCGGCTCTACACGCTGGCCGCGCGCACGGGTGAAGGCTGTTTTTCCATCTTCAAGACGGGAACCGACAAAAGGATTCAGGCCGTTCATGATCATCTGCGGGGTGTATACACGCGGCGGTTTTTCAAGGCTGGCGTAACCGTGCTGGCGGATATCGCAGAACTCGTTCGACAAGGTATCCTGCCAGTTCATGCGGTTAAAATACGATACGTGGCAGGCCATAGCTATTACATTGTCTTCCCTGGATAATTTTTCAAGATAGGAGTCGGCCGGCGGGCATGACGAGCAGCTCTGCGAGGTGAAGAGTTCAACGACGACAAGCGAGGTTTTATCGTCCGATTCGCTCTTTTCCAGAGCCTGGGCAGCCGCTATCAAGGCACAGAAAGCTGTCACAGTGATCAGGCAGGAAAAAAGGATGGCTTTCATGATGTTATCCTTGCTTGTTTTATTTTGTTTTTAACCTTCGGGCACAGTAGACGATAGGTTTAACACGAAGGTTTCTCTTAATTTACCTTTTTTACTGGTAGAGTAAAACCGGGTAAACTGCACGTTGTTTTTACGCTCGGAATGGTTCATATTTGCCGCGTTGTAACCCATGAGGGAGTAGGTTCCCATGATTAATAATTATACTGTCGCAACCGTCTTCGGGGGTACGGGTTTTATCGGACGACATATCGTTCGCGAACTGGCCGCGAGAGGAGTTATTGTCAAGGTTGCTACACGTATTCCAGAGCGTGCCTATTTCCTTAAGCCTTACGGCCGTGTAGGGCAGATCGTTCCAGTGACGTGCAGGTATGATTCACAGGACAGCCTCGCGCAGGCCGTTAAGGGGTCAGATCTGGTCGTGAACTGCGTAGGCATACTTTACGAGCGTGGACGGAAAAGGCGCTTTAAGAGTGCACATGTGGACTTTCCGCAGCGATTGCCCGCGCTTGCAGCGAGGAGGGCGTTTTGCGGTTTGTTCATATTTCTTCGCTTGGCTGTGACAAGGCTCAATCGGCCTATGCCAAAAGCAAACTTGAAGGGAGAAGGCCGTGCTTTCGAATTTTCCCCGTGCCACGATTTTACGCCCAAGCGTCGTTTTCGGAACTGAGGACAGGTTTTTAACATGTTCGCTAAGCTCTCCCGTTATCTTCCTTTTTACCGCTTATCGGCGGGGGGTGTACCAAGATTCAACCCGTTTATGTCGGCGATGTTGCTGAGGCGGCCCTTACCTGCCTTTATGCGGTCGGCGAGGGCGGCGATTGCGTTGAGGGCGAGATTTTCGAACTGGGCGGGCCGGAGGTTCTGACTTTCCGGGAAGTTTACGAGAAGCTTTTTTATCATACCGGGCGCAGAAGATGTCTTGTCAGAATTCCGTGGGGTCTGGCCAAGGTTCAGGCGTGGTTCATGGGTTTCTTTCCTGACCCGCTTTTGACCCCCGACCAGGTGGAGACACTGAAGACAGATACCGTCGTCTCTTCCTCCATGAAAGGATTTGAAGAACTAGGGGTTCGCGTGCATTCCATTGATTCCATTCTTCCCGGTTATCTGGAGACGTTTCGTTCGGGCGGGCGTCTGGCGAAGGCGCGGGCGTAGGATTTCCGTTTTACGGGCGTATAACCAGAGCAGTTTGTGCGCTGCGAGTGTTTTTGTTTTTCGGTTTATTTGTGATATACGGGAGTCTTTCCAGAAAGAATCAGGCTTGTCATGAGACTAAAATACTTCTTTTTCGCGTTTCTGTTGGCTTTTGCTATCAGCCAGCCCTGCAGGGTCGTTCTGGCCGCAGACCAGCAGATTGTCGCCGTCGTGAACGAGGATGCGATTACGCAAAAGGACCTGAATGATCGAATGAAGCTGATCATGGTTTCTTCGAGGATGCCCAATCGCGAGGATATCCGAAGCAAGCTTGCACCTCAGATTATCAATTCTCTTATCGAAGAGCAGATTATGATGCAGGAAGCCAAAAAGCTGGGTCTTGAGGTTTCGCCTGAAGATATCGAAAAGGGATTCGAGAGCCTTGCCCAGCAGAATAAAATGAGCGCTGATCACTTTAAAGAGATGCTGCGACGCGGCGGGATCGCCGTTTCGACGTTGAAGCGTCAGATCACGGCTCATTTATCATGGTCTCTGGTTATCCAGAAAAGAATACGGCCGCGCATTAACGTGACCGAACGCGATATTGACGACGTTCTGGCTCGGTTGTCGAAGAATGTCGGGCGTTCGGAATATCTGCTGGCTGAAATTTTTCTGCCTGCCGACAAGAAGGCAGACGAGGCAAAGGTCAAACAGTTGGCTCTTAGCATGGCGACCGAAATTCGCGCTGGGCGCGCGAGCTTTTATAAGTTGGCGCAGCAATTTTCCCAATCTGCCGGGTCATCGAAGGGCGGCGATCTGGGATGGGTGCAGGACGGCCAGCTTGACAAGGATATGGCCGCGGCCGTCGAGGGGCTTTCGGTCAATCAGGTCAGCAACCCTATTCGTTCCCCGAACGGATATCACCTCTTGTTTCTTCGCGAAAAGCGTCAGTTGACCGCAGAGAACCTGCCTGACCGGGATAAGGTCGCCACAATGCTGGGACTTGAGCGTCTGGACCGCATGCAGCGCGGCTATATGCTCGACCTCAAGGCTTCGGCCTTTATCGACAACCGTGTCGGATCCTGATCTTCATGAGAAGGAGCGGGCGGCGCTGGCGAAGCTCGCGCCTTTACGCGACGTGATCGCAGCGCACGGCTTGCAGGCGAAGAAGTCGCTGGGGCAGAATTTCCTTCTGGATCAAAACATCACCGATAAAATCGCGCGGCTGTGCGGCGCCCTTGACGGGGTGAACGTGATCGAGATCGGGCCGGGGCCGGGCGGGTTGACGCGCAGTTTGCTGCGCTCTCACGCAGCGCGGGTGCGGGCGGTCGAGGCCGATCCGCGTGCGGTTGCGGCGCTGTCCGATCTTAAAGAAGCATCGGGCGGGCGGCTCCGGGTGATCGAGGGGGATGCGCTGGAGATTGATGCCGTATCCTTGTGTCCCGCGCCGCGCGCGCGATTATCGCCAATCTTCCCTATAATATCGCCACGCCGCTTTTGCTGCGGTGGCTGGAGGATTGCGCACGGATGGCGGGGCTTACGGTTTTCTGGCGCTGATGTTCCAGAAGGAGGTCGCGCAGCGGATCTGCGCACAGCTCTCCACCAAGGCTTACGGACGACTTTCGGTGATTTCGCAGTGGCTTTGCGAAGCGAAGGTACTGGTCGAGCTTCCGCCTTCCGTGTTTACGCCCCCGCCGAAGGTGCGGTCCGCGGTGGTCAGGTTGGTCCCGCGTTCCTTACCGGCGGACGCGCCGGATTTCGCAGCAGTGGAGCGGGTTACGGCGGCGGCTTTTCAGGGACGGCGGAAAATGGTGCGCAGCAGCCTATGCGATTATATGCAGCATTTTGAAGAGGCGGGCGTCGATCCGCAGGCGCGGGCGGAGAATCTCAGCGTCGCGCAGTATGTGCGGCTGGCGCAGCTTTCCGGATGATTTAATCTGACAAGCAGCGAATTTTTTTAATGCTTATTTTTAAGAAACTGTCGGATTGGGGGCCATTCCCATTGCATTAAAACAGCTTCTGTTTTTGTCTTTTTCACAGGGTCTTGTTCGTTCTCAAGCTTAGATTGCAGGTAAGCGTTGATGTGGTTAAGCTGTTCTGGCTTATTACTTATCAAAAGGAGGCGCTGCATACTCGTTGGTCCAAAATACAATTCGCTTTCTATAAGCGCTTCTATAAATAGTTCCAGTGTCCTGTTCTCTTGCAGCGGTTCTTCAATTATTCTATCTATAATGGCTGTAGCTATTTCTTTTTTATGCTTCGTTGAAGGTATGTTTTTTAAGATTTTGTATGAGCTTTCGTAACCACTGCGGATGCGAGTGTCTTTTATAGCGTTCACTATGGATTTAACTTCATTATTGGTAAGTTCTATCTTTCTGTTTTCCTCTATACTGTACAAAAACGTTTCAAACAGTTTGGACATTTCGCTTTGTGGTTTATCGGGTTCAAAAATTGTTTGCAGTAAACTCTGTTCATCGGGCGATAATTTTGATGTGTAGTTTCTTACTTCCAAGTCATAGCGCCCCAGAGATTCAGATTTTTTTTTCCAATCGTCGCCTAACAATAATGTGAGAGCGTGTTCTAACGGATTGCTATACGGGCATGTTGTTTCCGAACAGAAACTTACGCCCCTCCTAGGCCAGCCGGACTCTACTGTTATTGTTCCGCCTCCGCTCCCGCCAAAAATGGGGACAATTGTCATCGGTAAAGAAAGTACTGTAGCTTTAATGTTTTTGTAGCGCGCTATAGTCGTGAAGGAGTTGCCCGCTTTTTTGAGAAGCTCTATTTTTACAGTTCTGGGTTCTGCTGGTTTTAAAGACCACTTGTTCTTGTTGTATGTTTTGGGCTTATCAGGAAGATCGACTATAAGAATTGCCTGTGCCTCTGATAGCTGTGCTTCCTTTTCTATCAGGCAGTTAGAGCTTGATAAGCGGAGAATTCCTAGATTTTCCACGGTATCAGTTTTCTCATATTCTTTTTTGATTAAGGTTCGACAGTTTTCAAAATTATGGACTCGGTATGCCTTCATATTTTCAGAATGAAAAATTCCTTCTGAGTCCTTGTCTATGTTTCCCGTAAGCACTTCTTTTACAGCACCGCTTAAGAGAAGGTTTTTGCATATTTGGTTGCAAGAAGCGGCAGTTTTATTGGGTATGTCGTCGCCAGTTACTGCCAAAACTTCAAAATTGCCCGTTATGTTTTTTAACGGAAGGTCATTTCTTTTAATATCAAAGTAGTGACGCCATACCGGGGCGTCGATTAAGATCGGTATTCCGAACCCTATGATCAAAGCGAGTAATGTTCCCCACAGCGGAGCAAAGCGGAGGCGAAATTGTTTAAATGCGCTAGTGCATATTGTTATGAGGCCTAAATATAAAAAGAAAGTGGGAGCGAAGAATAGTATCAATCCGGGCAAATAGCCTAACAAGAAGCCCACCATGACCAAGGCGGGCATGGTGACTGAAATAGACGCCAGTGCACCCGATACGATCAGTAGTTTCCGTGTCATGACTTTTTCGTGTTTAGAGTGCAAATAAACGCAGAATAGTATCAATCCGGGCAAATAGCCTAATATGAGAAGCACCATGCCCCAGACGGGCATGGTGACGAGAAAAAACAGCAGTGCAACCGATACGATCTCTCGTTTCCTTGTCATGACTTTTTCGTGCTTAGAGCACAAATAAACGCAGTGCTTAAAGCCCTTCCCGGAGGCCGCGGACGAATTCGGAGAGGCCGACCATCCGTTCGCGACGGATACGTTCCGCATCGAGGATGAGCTGCGCCTTTTCTATGGCTCTGTCGATATCCTCGTTGATAATCACGTAGTCATATTCGGAGTAGTGGGAGATTTCATCGGCGGCCTTGGACATGCGTCCGCGGATCTCTGCCTCCGTTTCCCGTGTATCGCGAGAGCGGTGGCGCAGGCGTTTTTCCAGTTCTGTGCGGCTGGGCGGCAGGATGAAGACCGTCACGAGGTCGTCGCGCGCGATTTCGGCGAGCTGCTGGGTGCCCTGCCAGTCGATATCGAAAATCACATCCTTGCCCTCGGAGAGGGATTTTTCGACGGGCTGGCGCGGGGTGCCGTAATAATTATCGAAAACCTTTGCGTGTTCGAGCATTTCGCCGTTATCGACCATATCCCGGAAGTCGTCATGTTCGACGAAATAATAATCCTGCCCGTGGACTTCGCCAGCGCGAATTTTTCTGGTCGTGACGGAGACAGAGATCGTCATGTCCGGGTTATTGCCCAGAAGGGCACGGGAAATCGTCGTTTTGCCCGCACCGGAGGGTGAGGATAGGACATACATCAGTCCCCTGCGCTGAATCTGCTCCAAAAGCGGCTCCTGTCTGGTGTTCTTCGTGTTTTCGCGTATAAAATTAGCCTCAGAGTTTTGTAAAGTCCAATCGAAATTTCAAGGGGTTAAGTTATGGGCGTGCGGGCACTCAACCTGAAAACCATCGTGATTACCGGCGCTTCGGGAGGGATCGGGGCGGCGCTGGCCTCTCATTATGCCGGGCCGGGGCGTATACTGGGGCTTCACGGGCGGGATGGCGCGCGGCTTGAGGATTGCGGGGCGGCATGCCGGGAAAAAGGGGCGGAGGTGCATCTTTTCCAGGGCGACGTCACGGACCGTGACGCCATGGCGGGTTGGCTGCGGGATTTTGATTCGCGTTATCCGATAGACCTTGTTGTTGCGAATGCGGGGATTTCCGCGGGGCCGGGGCCGCTGACCCTTGAAGACCCGGCGCAAGTGCGGCGCGTTTTCGACGTGAACCTTACCGGGATTCTTAATACGGTTGAGCCTTTGCGGGACGTTATGGTTGTGCGCGGGTACGGCCATATCGCGATTATGAGTTCGCTGGCAGGGTTTCAGGGGTTTTCCGGGGGCTCCGGCATATTGCGCCAGCAAGGCAGCCGCTCGGGTTTACGGGGAATCCTTGGTCAATACGATGAAAAAGAAGGGGGTCGGTATTCATGTGATCTGCCCCGGCTTTATCAAGAGCGCGATGACGGAGCGCAATCCATTTCCCATGCCTTTCCTGATGGATGCGGAGAAGGCTGCAAGCCTTATAGCGCGCGGGATTGAGCGGGGAAAAAGCCGAATTGCCTTTCCTTTTCCCGTGGTTTTGGGGGTCAGGCTCCTTTCCTGTCTTCCGGAGGGAATTGCCCAGTTTCTAGTCAAGGAAACACCCTCCAAGCCCCGGTAAAGTCTTGTCTTTTTCAAGACCCCTTGATTTTTTTTTCAAATCGTTCTAACAAAGAGAGTAGTTTAGATGTTTTACATATACAATTTACACTTATAAATTTTCATTATTCTTTTTATTACGTAAAAGATTTTATTGTTGTATTTTTGTTTCTTAATCAGGGTGAGTAAGGGTTTTAAAAATTATGGACGTACAAGATATAGAAGAAAATGTTTCTCTGGCCGTCAGTCTTCTGAAGGCATTATCCAACGAGAAGAGGCTTACCGTTATCTGCGAGCTTTACAAAGGCGAGAAGAGCGTCGGCGAGCTTGAGCGTATTGTCGGGCTGAGCCAGTCCGCGTTGTCCCAGCATCTGGCGCGCTTGCGCAAGGACAAGCTGGTTCGCACGCGCCGCGAAGCGCAGACCATTTATTATTCCCTGCAGAACGAGGCGACAAAAGAGTTGCTGAAATGTCTTTGCGACATTTATACGCCGCAGGGCGAGAGCGGGCCTATTCACCAAGAGGTGGAGCGGAAAAGAGTTGTAAACGGCTAATTCCTGTCTCCTACCCTGTTTTTTCAGTTCGTTTCATGTCATCAGATGCCGCTTCTCGCTGGGCGAGGGTTTTCATGAGGGCGTTATAGGCCGTTTTGACGTTCAGGTTCCTGAGTTCGCCTTCCTGAATAATTGTTACGTTTTTTCCCCGCGGTGCATGTTTGATCTTGTCGCTGGTTCCTGAAAACAGGGCTACGCAGGGGCAGCCGGTGGCCGCTATGAGGTGTATCGGGCCGGTGTCGTTGCCCAGAGCGCCCGAAGCGCTTCGGGCAAGGGCGACGACCTGAAACAGGGTGGTCTTGCCGGTCAGGTCTAAGGATTCCGGACAAATATTCCGGATATTGGCGTTTATGTCTTTTTCCACGCCGGTCCCCAGCAGGACGGGGCGGATATTCCTCTGAACCAGAAGGTTGCCTATGGCCGCGAAGTGTTCTGCGGGCCAGCGCTTTTGCGGGTGTTGCGGGGCGCAACCCGGTACGAAAAGCACATAAGAGGGCGGCAGGTCGAAGCCCGATAAATCTTCCTTTACCCATTTCAGATCGTCGATTTCCACATCCTTGATTCCCGCCAGGGCCAAAGTCTGCTTATGTCCCTCCAACGCGTGGCCGAGCGAGCGGTCGGGAGAGCGGTTGCTGTGGGAGGCTCCCTTGACGGCGCCGACCCATTCAGGGCGCTTTGCAACCGGGAAGAGGCGGAAATAGAAGAACGTGCGGTCGCTGTTCTGAAGGTCATAAACCCGTGTAAAATTTCCGCTCAGTAATTTTTTACGCAGTGAGAGCCAGCCCGTGAGATCAAGGGCACGGGGTTTATCATCCAGCCAGATTTCGTCAAAATAACCACAGCGGTGCGCAAGTTCCTCGAAAGGCCTTGTCGTGAGGATCGTCATATGTGCGTCCGGGTGGGCGCGGCGGATGGCGGCCATGGGGCCGAGCGCCTGAATGAAGTCGCCCAAAGCCCCCAGTTTGATGACCAGAATCTTTTTCCTGTGGTTATCCGCATTCATTTCGTTTTTAACCGAAAGCGCGGCTTTTCTGTTGTGCTGTGAAGCTTTCAAAGGGTTCTGCGCGGAGCGGGCTGGTCAGCTTTTCCTTCAGGATTTCCGCGTACACATCAAGGGTCTGTTCGGCCATTTTTTCCCTTGTGAAGTTCGCTGCTACATGGGACATGGAGCGGGTTGCCAGAACAGCGCGCTGCATGGGGTTGAGAGACAGCGCCTCGTTGATTGCCTGTGCCAGAGCCTCAGCATTTCCCGGAGGAACGAGCCAGCCCGTCTGACCGCGCAGAATAGTTTCCTGCGCTCCGCCATGATCGGTCGCAACTATCGGGCGGCCCATGGCCTGCGCTTCCACAGGGATACGACCGAAGCCTTCGGGGTCGGTGGACGCGGATATGACCACGGTACTCAGCATGTAAGCGGCCGGCATGTCGTTGCAGTGGTCGACGATGCGGATTTTACCGCCAAGATTTTTTTCGGCGATCGTATCTTCCAGCTCCTTGCGGTATTCGGTGCGGCCCTGATCCGAGCCGATCAGGAGGCAGAATATATCTTCGCGCTCAAGCTGTTTAATGGCGTCTATAAGAATATGGTGGCCTTTCCAGCGCGTCAGGCGGCCGGGAAGCATTATGATGTTGGCGCCTTCGGGGATACGGAATTCCTGCGAGAGGGCGATCAACCGCTCGGCTGTGACCGCCGTGGGATGAAAACGTTCCAGGGGGACGCCGCGCGGGATGACCCTGATTTTCTCCGAGGGGACGTTGTAATTATCCGTGAGATAGCGGGCCACATAGTTCGAGATTGCGATCACGATCTCGCCTCTTGCTATGGACTGATTGTATTTTCGCTTGGCTTCGTTGCCGATGTTATACGGAGCATGACAGGTGGTTATGAAATGCGCATCCGTGTTCTTGCTGGCTTTAAACGCGCTCCAGGCCGGGGCACGGCTTCGGGCGTGGACGATATTCACTTTGTGCTGGCGGATGAGTTTTTGCAGGCGCCCTATGTTGCGCCACATTACGACCGGGTTCTTGCTGTGAACCGGGAGGTTAATGTGAGTAGTACCATTACGCAGGAGTTCGGGTACACGGTAACCGCCGTTCGAAACTACAATCGACCTGGCCCCTGCACGTACGATTTCAGCGGCGATATCAATGCAACCCTGTTCGGCGCCGCCCGCGCCAAGTTCGGGGATAATCTGCATGATTACAGGTTCGAAAGAGCGGGCGGTCATCAATTACATCCAGAACCAGTTCATTAACGGTCTTTTGCGGCGCAATAAACACTAAAAGGCCTGTTTTACCTGCCATAGATTCCGGCCTGTTGCGACCCTGTTATGCAGGCAACTTGACTCATGTATAGAGGGAATGCAAGGCTTACGCAAGATTCAGTTGGTCAACTGGTTGTTTTTGTACAATTTTTGTATGTTGCGGAGGTGTCATGGGAGCGGATGAGAGGCCCAAAATTCTTAAGCGGGACGGACAAGACGAACTTGCCTATTTTTATTCTGAAGGGAACGGAGCAGGTGTGGATTTGCCCTGTGTGATGTTTCTAGGCGGGTTCCGTTCCGATATGGCGGGCAGCAAGGCCCTGCATCTGGAGGCTTCGTGCAGGGCGCGAGGACAGGCTTATCTTCGCTTTGACTATTCGGGGCACGGACTTTCACAGGGGCGCTTCGAGGAAGGATGTATCGGACAGTGGCGGGACGATGCCCGCGATATTCTCGATATGATCGTTAAAGGCCCCGTTGTTCTGGTCGGGTCTTCCATGGGGGGGTGGATCGCCTTGTTGTTGCTGCTTGAGCGGGCAGAGCGGGTTGCGGGCGTTGTCGGCATAGCCGCAGCGCCTGACTTTACTCTTTCTATCGAGGGCGAGCTTTCCACCGCCATGCGGAACGATTTAGAAGCGAAAGGTTTTGCTGCGATTCCAAGCGCTTATGGTGATCCGTATGTGATTACAAAGCGGTTGATCGAAGACGGACGTAAACAGCAGGTTTTGAACCGGACGCACAGAATCGGGGCTCCGATCACCCTTGTTCACGGAAAGCTGGACGCGGATGTTCCGTGGCAGGTGGCGGAGGCGATCCGCACCCGTTTTGTTGGGTCGCGGATGCAGATCATCTATATTGAGGACGGGGAGCACCGCCTGTCGCGCCCGGAAGATCTGGATTTGATCGCAAGAGAGGTTGAGGCTGTGAGCAAGCTTACGTTGTAGGGGCTTATTTTCGGCTGTACTTGAACTGCCCGCCTTTTTTCTTTCCGGCCAGCATGTCGATTTCATCCATTTCCTTTTTTCCACCGAAGGAGATACCGCCGAAAAGCCGCATGAGAATGAGCATCAGTGCGGCAAAGCAGGCTGCGACGACGACAGCTTTCTGCTTCATAAGAAAAGAGACGAATCCGGCAGCGTTTCCGACGATTTCATTGGTGTCCGGCAGCGCCGAGGTATTTTTTTGAACCTTGACGCGGATCATCGCCGTTCCGTCATCCAGAGCTTCTGGCGTTTTTTCGGTTTCCGGAGAAGGGGCTCCGTCCTCGGCGGGGGGCAGGGTCGCCGTTTCCGGTTCTTCTTCAATCGGTTCGGCGGTCATAACAGGGGTTCTTGATGATTCGGATTCTTCGATCAGGGTGTTCAGTTCTTCCCGGATCTGCTGATGGGACTGGGGGTCGTATTTCGCCCAGATCCATCCGATGTCGGCTAAATGGAACCCTTTTTCCGGATTTTGGTAATAGTTATAGGCATCGTGACCGATGGCAGCGATCAGGGGTAGAAAAGCGATAAGAAGCAACAGTTTACGCATAGCTAACTTGTTCCGGAGTATTTAACGACTCCCTGATCTTAACAATTAGAGACGGGAACGAAAAGGTGGGTTGAATTTTTACTCACACGCAGGTAGTGTCCACCCCTAAACCACCATGTAACCGGGGTTTTCCGGTTTTCTGATGGAGAAGTGGCCGAGCGGTTTAAGGCGCACGCCTGGAAAGCGTGTTGGGGGCAACCCCTCGCAGGTTCGAATCCTGTCTTCTCCGCCATTTTTTTCTTGCGCAGTTGTGTATTAGGTTTTGAAGAAGAAGCGATTTTGTTTAAGCCGCTGCTTTATGCGGTTTTTCCTTGTTGTCATTTCTGATCTGGCCAAGAAAAGCACTGACAGCGCGGTCCAGATTATCTGCAAGGGATGCGATGTTATCCGCAGATCCTGAGAGCATCTCTGCAGACTGGCCCGTCTCGGACGCGCCTTGCTGGACATTGCCGATGACGCTGGAGACTTCGCGTGCGGCGGAAGCGACTTCTGCAATGTTCCGTGTTATTTCGGCGATCGTTGAGTTCTGTTCTTCAACAGCGCCGGCGGCTGAGCCCAGAAGCCCGTCGATATCCGAGACGTTCTTGATGATCACCTGCATAGCCTGAACGGAAGCCTGCGTCGCGTTTTGAATGTCCGCTATCCGCCCCTCGATTTCCTCCGTTTTTTTACCGGTTTCGGTTGCCAGTTTTTTAACTTCGTCCGCCACAACGGCGAAGGCTTTCTCAGCGTCAACATCCATAATGAGATTAAGGTTGTCATCGACCCGGTTACCCTCATCGACGCCTCCGGAAAAGTTGCGCCAGACATTGGCCGTATAATTCAGTTCGAAATCGTATCCCGCCTCATGCCATTGCGTACGCAGGCCGCCCCAGTCGCCTGTCAGGGTGCTTTCGTTGTAGTTCATGACGTCGTCATCAGCAAAAACTGCCACACCTAAAGCTATCGTCAGTAACATTGAGATAAAAAGGGATACTGAGTAATGAGCAGTCCGTTTTGGGATAGACATGATTTTTTCCTTGAATTTTTACTAAGAAATTATTTCACCTAAAGCTAAAGTCAGGAAGGGGGGGCTTTTCTATCCACAATTACATACTTTTGATCTTTCTGAATCTTATGGGATAAACGCGATTGTTGAGAAAAGAACTTGCAGTTTTTCCTCGGATAAAACCAACCCTTAACAGGTCTTGGCGGTTGTTCTGAAAACGGCCTACTTTAGTAATCAAGCGTTATTTCTGAATAAAACGTTAAAAATATTCAATTCTAATTATTAAGAATGGTTACATGTGTATTCGTTTCATTGTCCGGTTCTTTTTCTGCTGTCTTTTTAGTTACATATTAACCTGACTTAGCGACAATATTGTATTGTCGGGCATTATTTCATTTAAAACGCTATGAATGTCGAAGCTTTAAAAGTCCTGATCGTAGACGATCACATGCTCATGCGGAGCATGGTTGAGAATTATTGCCTATCCATGGGGTTTAAGACTATCAAAGCCTGTTCGGGGGGGGCTCAGGCCCTGAATGCCATGCGGACCGATGATTACGATCTCGTTCTCATGGACTGGGGGATGCCCGATATACCGGGTATCGAAGTTCTCAAAACCCTGCGCGCAGACAAGAAGAACGACAGAACCGCGATTGTCATGGTTACTGCCGAATCAGAAGATTTGCGTCTTATAGAGGCGCTGGAAGCGGGGGCGACGTCTTATCTGGTCAAGCCGTTCTCGCAGGAAGATTTCGAGAAGAATGTCAGAAACGTCCTTGAGTGGCTCAAGAAGCAAAGAGGGTGAAACATGCAGATTTTTTGTAAGGGGTAATCCGTGGGACAGTTTGTCATGTTGCCGAAAATTCGAAAGGAGCTGCCGGAAATTATCTCCAGGCAGGTCGAGAGAGTTTTCCTGACCATGTTCAACGTCCGTATAGAACGGGCGGACCGGCTGGCCGGTTCCTATAACGACGATGATTTGATTTCTACGGTGACGTTTTCTCAAGGCGAGACGAAAATCATCCTGCGTATCGGCGTGCCGCGCATGTTTCTTTCCAGTCTTCTTCAGAAAATCTACGGTCCGGTAATCGGAAGCCACGAGATGACCTATGAAGATTCGGTCTGTGAAATTACCAATATAGTCGGAAATGCCGTTAAGAAGCACCTTAACGAGCATGGTTATTCCTTTGTCATGAGTATTCCGAAAATAGATTTTGATTTTCATACCCGCTATGAGAAAGGGAGCGATGACCACATGGAGCTTGAGTTTGTTTTCAACGGAGAGCGGTTGTCGGTCGACATGATTACATTTTACAGAGGCATTTTTGAAGGGGACGAGGTTTTTATATGAAAGTCTATTCTAAATTGATTGAGGGTCGTTCGGGGGAGGATACAATCACCGATCTTCGCGAGATTTCTCCCGATATCGTTTTTGTTTTTTTCTCGCCGGAACAGGCGGGTTCCTCCGTTCTTAAAATGTTGTGCGAGTCTTTCAAGGATATACCTGTAGTCGGGTGTTCCACAGCCGGGGAGATTTCCGACGGCGGCGTTTCGGAGGGCACTCTTTCGGTCATGGCCATTCATTTCGAAAACACCCCGGTCCGGGTCGCGGGGCAGCCGATCAAGAATGCGGATGAGTGCTATGAGAAAGCCCGCCTTCTGGCACAGAATCTCTTAAGCGACGATCTTTCCGGTGTCTTCGTTCTTGCTCCAGGCCTGAATGTAAACGGAAGTGCCATTGCAAAAGGTCTGGTCAGTGTACTGGGTTCCGAAGTGCCGGTTTCGGGAGGGCTTGCGGGCGATAAAACAAATTTTTCTACTACGTACACTCTGCTGAATGGCGTTGTTTCCGAAAATACGCTTGTGGCGGTCGGATTTTACGGTCCGCATATTCGAATCGGGACAGGATCCAAGGGGGGATGGGCGCCGTTTGGAGCGGTACGCCGTGTGACCAAGTCTGATGGAAATATTCTTTACGAACTAGACGATAAGCCCGCGCTGGATCTTTATGTCCAGTATCTTGGCGATAAAGCCGAGCAGTTGCCTTCCAGCGGTTTACTGTACCCTTTTTCGATCCTTGAAGACGACCAGAGCGAAACGGGGCTGATCCGGACAATTCTTGACGTAGACTACGAGAAAAAAAGCCTTACGCTTGCAGGGGATATGCCCCAGGGTAAATTTGTCAGGCTCATGCATGCCGATGTCGATTTACTTATAGAGGGCGCAGAGAACGCCGCGCAGGAGGCTCAGCTTAAAGACGGTGACAAGAAGACGCGGGCGGCGTTTCTTGTCAGTTGTGTGGGGAGAAAGATAGTCATGTCCGATGATGTGATTGAGGAAGTAGAAGCGGTTCAGTCCTTTTTAGGACCCGAGACCGCGCTATCGGGCTTCTATTCCTACGGAGAGATCTGTAATTCAGACATTACAAAAACCGTGGAACTTCACAACCAGACCATGACCATTACCGTGCTGTTCGAGGTCACATGAGAGCATGGCCAGAATACGCAACAAGTTACATAGGCAGTTCAAGCGCTACCTAGGGACTGAAGATCCTTCGAACATTGTTGCCGGGATGCGCGGTCAGGCAGAGGCCGGGGGGCATGACGACTGCGTGGCATTCTTTGACGGTCTCCCAGGATTTTTCGAGGCCGTTGCCCGCACATACGAGGAATACGAAGACAAGAATAAAATGGCCTTGCGGAACCTGGATATCAGTTCCGAGGAGCTTAATAGCGCCAATTCCAAACTTGAGCGGTTAAACCGTTCCATGGAAGCGATGCTTGAAAGCCTCGGGCCTGCCTTGCTGTTTTTTAACAAGGGCGGTTTGTGCGCAGATACATTTTCACGCTCCTGTCTTGATCTTCTGGAGTGTGAACCTGCGGGGGCGTACATCTGGGATGTTCTCAATTGCGGTGATGATGCGCGCGCCAGTCTGGAAAAACTTCTGACCCTGGCGTTCAAGAACATATCCGCGATGACGGTAGAAGATCTTTTCAAGATTGCCCCGCAATTTTATCCGCACTCCAAGGGCTTGGTCATATCATTGAAGTACAAGCCTATTTTCGGGGGAAGCGGCGCGTTGCAGGGGATTCTTCTTATCGCCGAAGATATTACGGAAGAGGTCCACTATAAAGCGCTAGCAAATCAGCGGGAAATGCACAGCAAGAAGATATTGCGACTGATCCAGAACCGGAAGGATTACCTTGCTTTTCTTGGGCAAGTCGAAGAGTTCTTTCTTTCTGAGAATCCCCTGTTTTATGAACAGATTTCGCTGTTTGAACTCAAGGGCGACCTGCATACATTCAAGGGACTGGCGGGAAGCTTTTACCTTGATGATTTTGCCGAGATCATCCAGAACCTTGAAACGCTGGTCGTTCAGGAGGGTATGACCCTGCGTAATGCGTTCGGGCATATCGAGGAGGCGATTCCCGAGATTTTTTCCACTATCGAAGGGGCTAGAGACTTTGTACAGTCGCTTTTCGGGGACGGCGGGGCGGTCGATCCGAATTTGGTTCAAGTCAGGCGTGATGAACTCATCAGTTTTTTCAAAGCCCTGAGCATGGAGGAAGGAGTGGGGGCGCTAAAAGACCTCTATTACAAAACTTTTTTGACCGTTCCAATCAAGGACCTTCTGCTTTCACTGGACCAGCATATCAGGGAGACGGCCGGAAGGCTCGGTAAATCCATGAAATCCAGCCGACTGGAGGGTGACACTTTCAGCCTGCCGGTCGGTGTTTACGATGATGTGTTTTCAACGTTCGTCCATCTTGTGCGCAATGCGATTGACCACGGGATTGAAAGCCCGGAAGAGCGCGAGAGGAACGGGAAAGCCCGGGAAGGGCAGATCATGGTGCGGGCGGAGACCTTTGACAATCAGGGCGAGCCGTGGTTTCGAATCATTTTCCGCGATGACGGGGCGGGCATTAATGCACAAAATATTCGCGAGCGGATGGCCGCTCTCGAACAGGATTCGACCGGGATGAAAGACGAGGAGGTCATTCAAAACATTTTTATGCCGGGTTTTTCCTCCAAGCGCGGGGTTTCTATCATGTCGGGGCGCGGGGTCGGTCTTTCGGCGATCTCCAAGGAGGTTCGAAAGCTCGGGGGCAGCATTTCCGTGTCTTCGGAACCGGGAAAAGGCACGACTTTCGCGATTGATCTTCCTATTCTGGATGATGTGGCGATTCGCGGGTAGCGCTTAGGGCTTGTTTCCCGATTATTGATTTTTCTTTTTTCAGTTCTTCAGCCACTTTACTTCGTAGAGGTCGAAACGGCGGTCGCGGAAGTTTTGCACCGTTCCGGATTTGCGGGCCAGAAGCAGGTCATTGATATTCAGATCAGCGAAGATGATCGTTTCCGTATTCGGGGACGCTTCGGCGGCAATTCCGTCCCGCGCGAACGGGAAGTCGCACGGGGTGAAAATTCCGCTGTGCGCGTAGTGGATGTCCATGTTCTCCACATCCGGTATGTTGCCGATCACGCCGGCTGTCGCAACGTAAAACTGATTTTCAATGGCTCGGGCCTGCGAGCAGTATTTGACCCGCAGATGCCCCTGCCGCTCGTCGGTGCAATACGGGACGAACAGCATCAGCGCGCCCTGATCGGCCAGATGGCGGGCGAGTTCGGGGAATTCCGAGTCGTAGCAAATCAGCACTCCTATCGGACCGCAATCGGTCTGAATAACGTTGAGATTATGACCGCCCTTGATGTTCCACCAGTAGCGTTCGTTCGGAGTCGGCTGAATTTTGGCCTGTTCATGCACCTCACCGTTGCGCAGGAAAACGTAGGAAATATTGAGGAGTTCCTTACCTCTCATTGTCGGGTGGGAGCCACCGATAATGTTGATGTTGTAGGAAATCGCCATCTCGTTCATTGCCTTGACGTAGGGCTTGGTGTAGGCGGTGATCTTGCGGATGGACTGCTCGGGGTTCATTTTTTCCTTTTCAGCAGAGAGCAGGGCAAGCGTGTAGAGTTCGGGGAAGACCACGAAATCCGCTCGGTAGTCGGCGGCTATGTCGACAAAATATTCGACCTGCGTGATAAAATCCTCGAATTTCTTGACCTTTCTGACCTGAAACTGCACGCAGGCGACCCGGACCGATCCCTGACGGCGTCCACGGGGTTGCTTGACCTTGTCAACGCCCAAGACGTTTTTCCAGAGCATGTGTACTGCGTGGCCACCGGATTCCCTGTCGTAGATCATGTAGTCGTCGAGGATGCCTATCGGCTCAAAGCCGTTGCGGATCTGGAACCCGATAACGGGATCGCGAAGTTTCTTGGCCTTGACCTGCTTGAGGTACTCTTCGGGGCTCATCCCTTTACGGGCGTGCTTGGCGTAGTTTGGCATCCGTCCGCCGAAGACTATCCCCTTGAGATCAAGCTCCAGACAGAGTTTCTTGCGCATGTTATACAGGCGCTGGCCGATGCGCATGCCTCGCATGTCCGGGTCTACGCTGACATCCATACCGTAAAGATATTCGCCGTCCGGATTGTGCTGCGTGGCGTAGCCGCCGCCGGTCGCTCCTTTCCAGGTGTGGGTTTCAAGCGCGATTTTTTCATCGACTATGCACGTGGAGGCGTAGCCCACGATTTTTCCGTCGTAAATCGCGATGAACTGGCCTTCGGGGAAGGTCGTGATGTGGCTGCGGATCATCTTGTCGGTAAAGCTCAGGGCGCCGTAGACTTTCTGGTTAAGGGCGTAGATTTCCGGGACGTCTTCGAGGGTCGCGTTGCGTGTGACGAGATTGGCGCTTTTAATTTTTTTACTCATCAATTTTCCTTGTTTTCGGGTTCTTTTTCTGTTTAAGCCATTGCCGGTCATCCTAACGGGAAATACAGGAGAGAACAATCACACTGCGTTTTCCCTCATTTCATCCAGTTCGAGCCAGCGGAGTTCGGCGGCATCCAGTTCCTTCTGGGCGCGGGGGAGGCGTTTGGACACACGGTCGAATTCCTCCGGGTTTTCCATGTAGAGGCGGGGGTTTTCCATCGCCTGCTGCAGGGCGGTGAGTTCGCGTTCCAGCGCAGCAATTTTTTCGGGAAGATTTTCAAGCTCGTGTCTGAGCTTGTAGGTCATTTTGCCGCCCGGCGGTTTTTTTGCAGGCGCTGCGGGTGAAGCTTCTTTCTTTTTTTGCTGCGGCTTTTCTTCTGAGGAGGCGGGCGGGTTTTCCTCGTTTTGCGCTTTTTTGAACGCAACATAATCGCTGTAGCCTCCTATAATCCCCTCGACCTCGCCGTTGCCTTCAAAGACGAGCATCTTGTTTACCGTGCGATCCAGAAAGTCCCGGTCGTGGGAGACGACGACGAGCGTGCCTTCGAAGGTTCGCAGAATGTTGGTCAGCATATCGAGCGTGTCCATGTCGAGGTCGTTGGTCGGCTCGTCAAGGATCAGGAGGCTGCCCGGATTGGCCAGAATTTTTGCCAGCATGAGGCGGTTTTTCTGGCCGCCCGAGAGGGTGTTGACCGCGCGCCACGCATCTTCCGGGTCGAAGAGGAAATCCTTCAGATAGCCGCAGACGTGGCGCATCTTGCCGCGCACATCCAGATAATCGGTTCCGGCGGCGCAGAGGTTGTCTTTGAGCGTCTTGTCGTTCTGAAGCTGCGAGCGGTTCTGGTCGAAATAGGATATTGAGAGGTTTTTTGCGATTTTCATCTTGCCGGTATCCGGCTTTTCTTCTCCGGTCAGGAGACGCAGGAACGTGGTTTTTCCGGACCCGTTTTTGCCCATCAGGCCGATGCGGTCGCCCTTTTTGATGCGCATATTGAATTTTTGCAGAATGACCAGTTTGTTTGCGGTTTTGGGTGAGCCGAAGCTTTTGCAGACCTGCATGAATTCGGCGATATTCTGGGAAGATTCCTCCGCTTTAAGAGGGGGGAGTTCGATTTTCGAGACGATCCTGCGGTATTGTTTTTGCGCCAGTTCAAGGGCATCACGCGCTTCGAAAGCTTGTTCCTGCCGCCTTATGTTGCGTTTGACCCGCGCCTTGACTCCACGTGTGGCCCATTCCATTTCCAGTTCGACTTTTTTAGCCTGATTTTGCAGGGCGCGGCCTTCTTGTTCGAGCAACTCCTGTGACCATTCCGCAAAATATTTAAATCCGCGCGGGCTGACTTTCAGTGCGCCGCGGTCGAGCCAGAAGACCCGGTCGGTGATATTGGCGAGGAACGCGCGGTCATGGGAGATGCACATCACGGCCCCGCGGTAGGATTGCAGGTAGCGTTCGAGCCATTCGATCAGTTCGAGGTCCATGTGGTTAGTCGGCTCGTCCAGAAGGAGGATGTCCGGCTCCTCCACCAGTGCGCGCGCCAGAGCCGCCCGCCGCAACTGTCCGCCTGAAAGCGTATTCAGTCTGTCGTTGACATCCAGACCAAGCGGCTGGATGACCATCTCGACCTTATAGGTTTTGTCCCATTCCTCGGTTTCTTCGGCCAGCCCCTCGAACACGAAATCCATGACGGTCTGGTCGGTCGGCTCGACGTGCTGGCGCATATACCCCGTGGTTATGCCGGGGAGGGTCCAGCGTTTGCCGTCGTCGAGTTCGCGTTCCCCCGTGATGAGATTCATCAGGGTGGTCTTGCCGGCGCCGTTCTTGCCGACGAGGGCGATTTTGCGTCCGGCGTGGATGTGGAAGGTCAGCCCCTCGAAAAAAGGTTTTCCGCCCAGAATAACGCAGGCGTCTTCAATGCTAAGGATCAGGTCCGACATCCGTGGGTTTTAGCAGGCCGCACGGGATCGCGCAAACCGGAATCTTGCGGGGAAGGGGCGGGTTAAAACGTTCAGGTTTCAATCATGGTTACGATGTGATTCAGAATCTTGCGGTAAACGGCGTCACCGAGAATTACATCTTCTATGCCGTTGTCGACGTTCGGGTTGTCGTTGACCTCGATGACGACGACACGCCCGTCTTCAAGTTGTTTTATGTCCACCCCATACAGGCTGTTGCCGATGGGTTTCGTGGCCGCCAGCGCCAGCTTGACAATTTCTTCGGGAACATCTTCGAGGGGAACGGCCTCGGTCTTGCCTTCCCTTTTTTTCTTGCTTTTGGCCTCGCTGTTGTAAACCTGCCAGTGATTTTCGGCCATGTAGTATTTGGACGCGAAAAGCGGCTTATTGCCCAGAACGCCGATTCTCCAGTCGTAGGTAGAGGGGACGAACTCCTGACACAGGATTAGGTCCGATTTCTGGAATATTTCCGTGGATTTTTCCTTCAAAGCTTCCAGATTTTCGACCTTGGTTACTCCGCGCGAAAAAGAACTGTCCGGGATTTTGAGAACCATCGGAAAGGACAAGTCACCGGGGAGGCCCTTTATATTTGTTCTTTCAAGGATCAGGGTTCTGGGCGTAGGGATTTTAAGGGTTTCCAGAAGCTCCTTGAGATAGACCTTGTTACAGCACCGGATAATCGAGGACGTATCGTCTATGCAGGGAATGTTTTCCTGTTCGGCCTTGTAAGCAAAGCGGTACGTATGATTGTTTATTGCGGTCGTTTCACGGATGAAGAGGGCATCGAATTCAAGCAGGGTCGAGAAGTCCTGCTTCGTAACAAGCTCGACAGCCAGCCCCATTTTCTTACCAACACTGATAAACTTATTCAGCGCAACCTTGTTTGACGGCGCGTGTTTTTCGTTCGGATCGTGCAGTATCGCTATCCAGTACTTCTCAGGCTTTTTGCTTCGAGCGTTTCTCCACGCAGATCCTGTAAACTTGGCCAAGGATTTATGAAAAGGTTTTACCTGCGGATCGGTGAGGGTGGCGAAGGAGGGCGTGTCTATCTTGCCAATTACCCATTTTCCGGGCGGGGCGCATTTTACCTCGAAAGAAATTAACGGGAACCGGAACAGATCGAACAGGCGGCTTGATACCGCTTCCAGTCCGGGATCGTCGTGACGTCCGAAAAAGCTGGTGTAGGTCCGAGTCAGCGGTTCTTCAAAGGCCGCCTTGAAATTTTTCTGGAGCAGGGCATTGAGTTCCGGAAGCGCGAATTCATAATGACGTTTCCATGCGAGAGCCAGAATGTTTGAAACGCTGGGTATACAGGGAAGGCCGCGCGCTTCCGCCAACAAGGAGACGTAGTACCCTTTTCCCATATACTCGTAATTGTTTGAAATATTGATGATTTTGGGGCGTACCTTTGAGGTATAACCGGAAAATTTCGCGTTAATGAAATCCTTGGTCGTCATGACAAGCAGGTCATCCGTTTTCTGGAAAAAGGCCGGTTTGTCGGTGATCAGGATATATTTTACTTGGCTTACATTCATAAGAATATTTTTTTCATCTTTATGCAGGCGCACCGATCAGGATAATAATCCGGCACGAGTCTTTCCTCGCTATAACCGCTTTTCAGGTAGCGTTCCAGAAGCTTTTTGTTGTCTTCGCGGATTTCGAGGCTCATTGCCGGATATTTTTTCCGCGCTTGTGCTTCCACCTCTTCGAAAAGCTTCTTTCCGATTTCCTTTCCCTGAAAGGCCGGGGAGACCGCCAAAGAGTAAAAGTGCGCCTTGTCCCAGTTCTTGCGGAACAAAAGGGTTCCGTATCCGCATATTTCCTTTCCGCAGAGGGCGACCCATGTTTCGGCATTGGCTTTCGTCAGGAGGTAGCGGAACTGGCGCCCGGATATCCGGTGATATATAGCCGGGTCGAATGCAGAAAGCTCCAATTCCGTCAGAGCTTTTGCGTCTTTGATCGTTGCTTTTCTGAGCGTGATATCCATGTTTTTCCAGAGGTGTCCTGATTCGCCCTCTGCATCAAGCCAATTAGGGTATTTGAAAATACGGGAGCGTGGTAGAGTATTTTTTCAGGATTTTAATTTTTTCGGGGGAATTAAGATGACACAAGAACAGGAGATTTTTGCCGCGCTGGGGCTGGACCGGAAGGCGCTTTCGGGGGGTGACCTTGAGGTGTTTTCGCCCATCGACGGGGCGAAAATTGCAGCGGTGAAAATGCATAGCGCGAAGGATGCGGAAAAGATTATCGCGAAGTCGGTGAAGGCGTTCGAGGCGTGGCGCAGCGTCCCGGCCCCGCGGCGCGGCGAGCTGGTGCGGATTTACGGCGAAATTCTGCGCGAAAATAAAGAGGCGCTGGGTCAGCTGGTCACCCTTGAATGCGGAAAGATTTTGCAGGAGGGGCTGGGCGAAGTGCAGGAGATGATTGATATCTGCGATTTTGCTGTGGGTTTGAGCCGTCAGCTTTACGGGTTGACGATTACGTCCGAGCGTCCCGCGCACAAGATGCGCGAAATCTGGCATCCCGCGGGGCCGGTGGGGATTATCAGCGCGTTTAATTTCCCGGTTGCGGTGTGGGCGTGGAACGCGGCGCTGGCGCTGGTGTGCGGGGACAGTGTTATCTGGAAACCTTCGGAGAAAACGCCTGTGACCGCGCTGGCGTGTCAGGCCTTGTTCCTTCAGGCGTGCAAACGGTTCGGCACCGATGCGCCGGACGGGCTTTCGCAGCTTTTGATCGGGGATCGGGAGATCGGCGCGATCATGGTGGATGATCAACGCGTTCCGGTTATCAGCGCGACGGGAAGCTGCGCGATGGGGCGCATTGTCGGCCCCCGTGTGGCGCAGCGTTTCGGGCGCAGCATTCTGGAGTTGGGCGGGAATAACGCGATTATCGTTGCGCCGTCTGCGGACCTTGATCTGGCGTTTCAGGGCATCGTGTTCGGCGCGGTCGGGACGGCAGGGCAACGCTGCACCACCACGCGGCGGGTTTTTGTGCACAAATCCATCTACGCCAAATTCGTCGGACGTTTAAAGAAAGCCTACGGCAAGCTTTCGATCGGTAACCCGCTGGAGGCGGGGACGCTGGTCGGGCCGCTGATCGATAAACAGGCTTATGAGAATATGGAGAAGGCGCTGAAAGCCGCGAAGAAACATGGCGGGGTGGTCACAGGCGGCGGGCGTGCGCTGGCGAAGCAATACCCGAAGGGCTACTACGTCAATCCGGCGCTGGTCGAGATGAAGGGGAAGGTCGATAACGTGCATGAGGAAACGTTTGCGCCGATCCTCTATGTGTTTTCGTATACGGATATTAAGGACGCGATTGCGCGGCAGAATGCGGTGCCGCAGGGCTTATCGTCGGCGATTTTCACGAACGATCTGCGCGAGGCGGAAGTGTTTACCTGCGAGGCGGGGAGCGATTGCGGAATTGCGAATGTGAATATCGGGACGAGCGGGGCGGAGATTGGCGGTGCGTTCGGCGGGGAGAAGGAAACGGGCGGCGGACGCGAGAGCGGGTCGGATTCGTGGAAGGCCTATATGCGGCGCGTGACCTCGACCGTGAATTATTCCGACAAGCTGCCGCTGGCGCAGGGGATTGCGTTTAACGTGGGGGATTAGGTTGGCGGAGGCGAAGAAAGACAAGCTCAAAGTTTATGAAATCGCTATTTTCTTGGCGTTTTTCTGCGCCTGTTATCTTTTTTCTGCACCTTATAGAGAAAAGTTGTTTTTGAGGGAAATCACCGCTGACGAACTTCGTCAAATGAGCGCACAAGAATACATGAATATGATGTTCTGGACATCCAAGCTTACGGTATCAGATGTTTTGTATGACTGGCCGCACAAGGAAGACATTCCATATCTCCTAAGCCGGGTTAATAGCTATATTTATTCTGGAGCGACCTCATGTGAAAATTCAGAATCATTTGCGGAGCTTGCAGATTCCATAAGAATGTTCGGATACGATTATGGAACAACTGAAAGCATTGCAGCACTATTTCTCTTGAAAGCGATAAAAGACAAAAAATTTGAAGGATATTGGAAGAGCTATCCATATGACGAAGATGAAATCATCGCGTGGGCGCGGGCGGAGATGGAGAATATGCGGGAGGCCGGGGAGTGATGCGCGATCAGGAAGAAGACAGAACTATCAAGGATGTCTTGTCTATTCTTGAGTTTCTTCAATGGGGGGCGAACCTTCTGGCCCTGTTTGGCGTATCGTTGGGATTATATTTCTGGCTGTCCTATAACCCTCAGGTTCTTTATGGCCGTACACTTGACAAGGATGAACTGCTCCGGATGAGCGTTCGCGAATATATCGGGCTAATGCAGGAAACGTCGGTTATGGGGATTCCCGAGACCGTCGAAGGGTGGCCCCGGAAAAAAGATATACCGTATCTTTTTATCCTGACTGAGCGGTCGCACTATGCAGGATCGACCATTTCTCTTTCCGAGGATGAGTTTCCCCGCAGCGGGTTTGAATCCACCGTGGGGATTACGGCGGTTATCTTGCTTAAGGCGATTAAAGAGGGTGCGCTGCATCCTTATATGGGTCACCAATATCCTCCGGACAAAGACGAAATTATCGCTTGGGCGCGGGCGGAGATGAAGGAGATGCGGGAGGCCGGGGAGTGATGCAATTTTTTCAGGTCCTGATGGTGTTTTTTACACTGTCGTATTATGGCGGGGAACCTGGCCCAAGCCGCGGGTGGGACTGGTGGAGAACTGTCAAGACTGACGAGCTTCTTGTAATGAGCGCAAAGGACGTGCTCGACGAGATGAAACACACAAACCTTTTTACTGTCTGTACTCCTTCGGGTTTTGGGACTAAGCAAGTGGATTGGCCGAAAAAGGAGGATATTCCCTATCTTTTGAGTGTGGTCGAGAGCAAGGAGCCAGCAGGGATCTTTTTCAGTTGCTACCTATCGATCTGGCCTGACGATGAGGATACGATTTCTACTGTAGGGGATGCGGCTTTAGTCTTGTTGTATGCGCGTATGAACGGCGGGTACACGGTTAGTCTAAACAGTTATTCTATTCCAGAAAACAAAGATGAAATCATCGCATGGGCGCGGGCGGAAGCGGCGAAGATACTTTTCGCTGAGCAGGTTCTTCCTGCCCGCTCAATCAGTAAGGAAGAACTAACGAAAATGAGCGCTAAGGAATATATAGGCATGATGCGGCAGACTTCTGTTCTGGCCGTTCCTACAAATATCTCTTTTTGGCCAAAAATCGAAGATATTCCTTATCTTTTGATGCTCACCGAAAGTAATCAATATGCCGGATCGACGATCAGCACTTTTGACGATCTGAACGCTGTCAGGGACTATGAATCGACGGTCGGTATCACCGCCGTTATTTTGTTGAGGGCGATTACGGAAGGCGAATTTAACCCCTACATGACGAAACAGTATCCGGCGGATAAAGATGAAATCATAGCGCGCGCCATGGAAGTGGTTAAAACCGGGGAACTCACATTTTCGCCGCTTGTCGGAAACGCCTCATTCCATCAGGATGAAATTCTCAGGATGACAGCGCGTGAGATCATCGAGGAATTGAAAAAAACGGATATCCTGACATTATGCTCACGCGAACAGGGCGATTTTATGATTCAGAATTGGCCAAAGAGGGAGGATATCCCTTACTTGCTGAGCGTATCCGAAAGTAAAGAGCGATCCGGTGTTTTTTACTGGTGTTATTTTTCATTCATTCCTTTTGACGAATCCTCTACGGTTGGCGATACCGCACTCCTGCTGTTAAACGCGATTAAATCAGGCGGGTTTGATATGCGGTATCTGCCTAAACCCGAAAAGCCAGAGGAGTTGCTCGTCTGGGCGCGGGGGGAGGTTGTGAAGATGCAGGCCGAAAATTCCCAAGGGGCATTTGTAACCCCTTAAAGGAGCGGTCGAATAGGGTGTGACGATTTTTCAACAGGAATGCCCGCCATGTTCAAAACACTTCTCAAAAATTTTTTTCTTATCGCTTTGTTTGCCGCAGTGCCCTTGATGGGGGCGCACGGGGCCGAGACGGCTGCACCGGATTCCGCTCCGGCGCAGGCGCACAGCGAGGTCACGGTGGGGAGCGCCGCGCCGATTTTCGTTCTGCCGGATGTGCGGGGCGGAGAGGTTTCGCTGCCGGGGCTTTTGACCGAAGGGCCGGTGGTTCTGAGTTTTTATCGAGGGAGCTGGTGCCCTTATTGCAACGATCAGCTTTACGGGTTTCAGGAAGTCCTTCCCGAGATTGAGAAGCTTGGCGCAAAGCTTGTGGCCGTTTCACCGGAATTACCGGAGAGCGCGATGGATATGGCGCTGAAAAAGCAGCTGACTTTTCACGTGCTTCATGACCAGAATAACGCGATTGCGCGGACCTACGGTCTGATCTGGCCGGTGCCTGACGATAAGCGGGCATGGCTGGACGGGAAGCTGAAGGAAAAGCACGGCAAGAATTTAGCGGAATTTAACGGGATCGAGACTTACGAGTTGCCGATTCCCGCGACGTTCGTGATTAATTCGGACGGAACCATCGTTTATCTGTTCAAAGACCCGGATTACACGAAGCGGGCGGATAACAAGGATATTCTCGCGGCGCTGAAAACGCTTTCCGAGGCGGGGGAATCCAAGAAAACGAAGTGAAACAGGTTCATTTTCTGGTACATTGACTCGATAACGAGACAGGAGAATCGATAATGACCCAGATTAAGGACAGGATAATCTTTATTACCGGCGCGAACCGAGGCATCGGCAAGGCGCTCGTTAAGGCCGCGCTGGATCATGGCGCGAAGAAAGTCTACGCCTCCGCCCGCGATGCCGCGAAGATCAACGATTTCGGCGATCAGCGCGTGGTGAAGGTCAAGCTGGATATCAACGACAAGGCGCAGCGCGAAGCCGCCGTCAAACAGGCCGCCGACACGCAGGTGCTGATCAACAATGCCGGCATCGCGACGTCAGGCAGCGGCGTTTCCAGCCCGATGGAGGATATCGAGCGCGACATGAAGACCAATTATTTCGGCACGCTGGCTTTTATGCGGGCCTTCCTGCCCGTTTTGCAGAATAACACGCCCGCGGCGATCGCGAATGTCTGCTCAATCGCTTCGTTCGTGAATTTCCCCTTCTTCGGCGGGTACAGCGCGTCCAAGGCGGCGCTGTTTTCCATCACGCAGGGCGCGCGGATCGAACTGGCCGGGCAGGGGATCGCTGTTCACAGCATCTGCCCCGGCCCGATCGACACCGACATGGCCCGCGGGCTCGATATGGAGAAGACCAGCACCGAAGATACGGCGGCGGCAATTATCAAGGCACTGGAAGCCGGAGAAGCCGATATCTTCCCCGACAAGGGCGGGCGCGAGATGTTCGAACTCTGGTCGAAAAATTACCGCGATCTTGAGGCTTCCGTCGCCGGCATGATGCAGCAGGACGAGGCGGCCTGATCCGGCTGAATGTCGGTTTTAATACTGCGAGTTTCCTGCCGCAGCATTTTTTATTGAGGTTGCTCCGTTTCTGGCGGACGGGTTTTTTCCGTGAGGTGCTGGACGCCGAGGGCGAGCAGCGCCAGAGCCAGATAGCCGAGGTTCAAAGGCAGTACGGTCTCGTTGTATAGCTGACCGATGATGCCGCCTGCGACGACCGCCAGCCCGGTCGAAAGGACGCTGACAAAGGCGGAGGCGGTTCCGGCGATGTGGCCCATCGGTTCGAGGGCGAGGGCGCTCATGTTGCCGAACATCAGGCCGAGGCAGAAGAAACTCAAGCCGCCGTAGATCAGGAAAACGGGCAGGGAGGCCAAGCCCGAGAGCGACAGGGGAAGGAAAAGCAGCGCAAGGAGCGCCATGGCTTGAAGGGCCCGGGTGGTGAGGCGGCGCATTCCCAAACGTCCGACCAGCATCGAGTTGGAGAAGAAGGCGGCACCGATAGCGGCGGCGAGCAAGCCGAAATAGAGCGGGAACCAGTCGCCGACAGTATAGATGTCTTCGAGAATCGGCTGGATCGAATTCAGGTAGGCAATGATCGCGCCGAAGACTGTACCGCTGGCGATTGCATAGCCTAGCGTAACCGGAGTTTTCAAGCATTCGCCGAAGCCCTGGATCAAGGAAGCTATATCAAGGGGTTTGCGACGTTCGGGCTTCAGGGTTTCTTCAAGGCGGAAATGGGTCCAGACAAAACCCGCAAGAGCCACTGCGATGTAAAAGAGGAAGATCTCCCGCCAATGCGCGAGCGCCATGATCGCCTTTCCCAGCGCCGGGGCGATAACCGGCACGAAGATAAAAATCCCCATCACCATCGACATGATGCTCGCCATTTCGCGGCCATGATGTTTATCGCGGATGACGGCCAAGGTCGTTATCCTCGGTCCAGCCGCACCGAAGCCTTGCACAAAACGGCCCAAGAGCAGGACAGCCAGAGACTGGGCGGTCCAGGAGATCAGGCAGCCTGTGATGAAAAGCGCGATCCCGATATTCAGCGCTATTTTGCGGCCCAGCGCATCGGCGAGCTGTCCGTAAAGGGCGTATCCGAGCATCATTCCGGCGAAGAAGATGCCGATGATCCATTGCACGTCATTCTGGCGCACGACGTTCAGGTCCGTGCCGATTTGCGACATGGCAGGCAGAAGCGCATCGACCGAGAGGGCGGCCAAGGACGTCAGGAACGCCATGAGGAAGATGAATTCTCTCATTTTTAAGCGGAGACCATGTGCGCGGTTAAACGGAGTTTGAGCCTAGATTATTCCGAAGGCTTCTGTGAAGAGATGTTCTTCGAGATTCTCGAATGCTTCGCTCCAGCCGCCTTTATGAGCCTCAAGAGACTCTTCCGAGAAAAATCCTTCCTGCCTGAAAGTCATTTTGGTTTGCCCCTCATGCTCTTCGAACGTCACGGTGATAAGGGTCTCTGCACCTTTCACTCCGCCCATATCGTCCCACTGATGTGTGAAAACGATTTTCTCGTTCGGGATGATCTCCCTGTAAACTCCGCTCAGCCAATGATCGCGTCCATCAGAAGACTGTAAGCAGCATCGGTAAGAGCCGCCCTCGATAATATCTCCCTCCTGATGGGAAATAGTAAAATCAAAGGGCTTGCACCAGATTTCAAGCTGGTCCGGGTCTGTCCATGCTTCAAAGACGCGCTGCCTTGTGTCGTCTAACAGCCTTTCAAGTCTCAGTTCAGAATCTTCGGGATTGTTCGCACTTTCGTTCATGGGCACCAGCTTTTAGGGTTAAACCTTCTCATAACATTTTTACGGCTTTTATCTTATGTCAATCTGCCAATTATCCACAGGGAGCAGGGCGGCCCGGTTTTTGGCTTCTCGTCTCTATGGCAATATGCTAAAGGTTTTCAGCCTTAAATTGAGGCTGGAAATGTCCTTCTTCGTTGTTTATAAGGGTTTTTGTTTCAAACTAGAACATAGGAATTCGAGATGAGTGATATTGCCGATCGCGTGAAGAAGATCGTTGTTGAACAACTGTGTGTCGATGAAGACAAGGTTGTTGAGGGGGCCAGTTTTATTGATGACCTTGGCGCCGACTCGCTGGATACGGTTGAACTGGTCATGGCTTTCGAAGAGGAATTCAGCATTGAAATTCCCGACGATGCGGGCAAGGATATCCAGACTGTCGGGGACGCCGTGAAGTTTATCAAGGGCGCGGTTGGCGAATAAGAAGTTGAGCGCGGCGCGTCTTCCGTGAATTGAAGGGCCGCGTTTTCTTTTTTGTCGATGCAGTTCCAGTCAGATATGAGACGCGTTGTCATAACGGGTATGGGTATGGTTACTCCCCTCGGGTTCGGGGTGGGGCATAACTGGTCTGCCATTACTTCGGGTAAAAGCGGCATCAAAAAAATCGAACATTTCGACGTTTCCGATATCACTTCGCAGATCGCCGGGATTATTCCGCGCAGCGAGAGTGACAAGCCTGAGGGCGGGGCGTTCAATCCCGATCTTTTCGTTTCCCCTAAAGACCAGCGCAAGATTGACGTTTTTATTACGTACGCTCTGGCAGCAGCGCAGGAGGCCATCGAAGATTCCGGCTGGAGGCCCACGGAGGAGGAAGATCTTAACCGGACCGGGGTTCTAGTCGGTTCGGGTATCGGCGGACTGGACGAGATCTACAAGACCTCCATCCTGATGCAGGAGAAAGGTCCGCGGCGGATCTCCCCATTCTTTGTGCCGGCGGCGCTGATTAATCTGACGAGCGGGCATATTTCCATCAAGCACGGGTTTAGAGGGCCTAATCATTCGGTTGTGACCGCCTGTTCGACGGGGACGCATGCGATTGGCGATGCGGCGCGGCTTGTCGCGCTGGATGATGCGGACGTGATGATTGCAGGCGGCGCGGAAGGCGCTGTCTGCCGCCTTGGTGTGGCGGGGTTTGCTGCGGCTCGCGCTCTTTCCACCGGCTATAATGACCGTCCGGGCGAGGCTTCGCGACCGTGGGATAAAGATCGCGACGGGTTTGTCATCGGCGAGGGGGCGGGGATCGTCGTTCTTGAAGAATACGAGCATGCGAAGAAACGCGGCGCCAAGATTTACGGTGAAGTCATAGGATACGGGCTTTCGGGCGACGCCTACCACATCACCTCTCCCCCGGAAGACGGAAACGGGGGTTTTCGTGCAATGAAAGCCGCTCTCAAACGCGCCGGAATCAATCCTGAGGATGTTGACTACATCAACGCGCACGGAACCTCGACGCCCGTGGGCGATGGAATAGAGTTCGGGGCGGTCAAAAGATTGTTCGGGAATTCCCTTGAAACCTTGTCCATGTCGTCCACAAAGTCGGCGATCGGCCATCTGCTGGGCGCGGCGGGCGCAGTGGAGGCGATCTATACAGCTAAGGCTATCGAGGCCGGCGTACTGCCGCCGACGCTTAATCTTGAGAATCCCTCGGAAGATTGCACGGGTATCGACCTCGTTCCAAAGGTGTCGAAAGAAAAGACGGTTCGCACGGCCCTGTCCAATTCTTTCGGGTTCGGCGGGACGAACGCTAGCCTTATCCTGAGGGCGGTATAGTTAATTTTGCCCGCCTGTCGGTTATCAGGTACTTAAGGGACAAGAATGAAAGCCATAAAATTTTTTCTTGGTCTGTTTATGTTTCTTCTTACTCTTGGCCTGATCGCCGGGGCAGGCGGGCTTTACTGGGCGTCCAAGGAAATCAGAAAGCCGGGTTCCTTCGATTCTTCGATTGACATCATTATCGCTCCTGGAACAGGGGTCGGAGGCATTGCAGAACAGCTTCAGTATGCTGGCGCTATCGATTCGCCGATGCTCTTTCGTCTGGCCGGGCGTTATACCGGGCAGGATTCGAAGCTTAAGGCCGGGGAGTATGAAATTCCGCCGGGAGCGAGCATTCTGGATATTCTGAACCTTTTTGAATCGGGCCGCACGGTGCAGAGGACGGTCACGATCCGGGAGGGTTTGACCAATTTTGAAATTCACCAGCTTTTGGCCGGGATGAAGGACCTCAGGCAGGTCGAACCTGAGATGAAGCCCGAAGGGGCGTATCTGCCGGAAACCTACAACTATACGCGCGAAGAGAGCAACGCCGATATTCTTTCGCGCATGGAAATCGCCATGCAGTCGGCGATGGACGAGCTTTGGAGTAAACGCTCACCGGACCTGCCTTTCAAAAGCAAGGAGGAGGCGCTTGTTCTCGCATCCATCGTGGAGAAAGAGACCGGCTTGCCGGACGAGAGAGCGCGGGTGGCGGGTGTGTTCATCAACCGTTTGAAGCAAGGTATCGCGTTGCAGAGCGATCCGACGGTGATTTATGCCTTGACCCTGGGAGAGCACGAGAACGAGGGGCAGGGACCCTTGGGACGGCGGTTGCTTAAAAAAGATTTAGAATACGATTCGCCCTATAACACCTATAAAAACGCCGGATTACCGCCGGGTCCGATCGCGAATCCGGGGAGGGCATCCCTTGAAGCCGTCCTGAATCCCGAAAAGCACGATTACCTGTTTTTTGTCGCAGACGGAAGCGGGGGGCATGTCTTTGCGCGCACCCTTCGCGAACATAATATCAATGTCGCCAAATGGCGCAGCGTTCGCGCCCAAAAGAGCGAGTAAGCCCGGTTCCGTTTTTTTGCTGCGGGCTGTTTGATTTTTTCAAAGATTCTGTCAGCATAGGTCCCGAGGTATTCGTAAAGGGAGTTGCCCATGTCCTCTGTCGTCAAAGCCGCGAAAGTAGCGCGTTATGTTTTTGCCGGGATCGTCATCCTGTTCGTGTTGTTTGTCATAAGCGCCTATATGCAGGCGGACAGCATAAACAAGGCTTATATTGAGGAGCTCGCCTCCAAGACACTGGGCGTTCCGGTTACTATCGGCGAAATGACTGTCTCCATCGAAAAGAATCTTGTCCGTCTTAAAGATATAAAGATAGCCAATCCAGCAGGGTACAGAGGTCCGCTTGCTGCAAGAGCGGATTCAGCGGAAATCAATGTCGCTTCTTTTGATCTCAAGAGGGTGACGTTCAATCTGGTCACGGTCAAGGGACTGATTATCTTTCTTGAGATGAACCCGGGAAGCACCAATATTCATGATTTGCGCCGACAGGCTGCGCAAAATGTGCGAAACATCAAGCCTAACGATATTTTCAAGGATGTCCGGGTTATGGTTCGCACCGTCACGTTAGAAAAGCCCCAGTTGCGGCCTGTCGTGACCTTGGAGCCGACGAAAATCGGGGGGCTAGCAGCGCAGGATCAGTTTGTGCGGGATATCGGGACGGCCGAAAACGGGATTACCGTGCCGGCGGCTTTGGCCCTGGTTACTGACAATATCGTGACGCTGATGAACCTTATTGCGAATCAAGCAGAGCTTTTCAAGGGGATGAATCTGGAGACGCTTAATTCCATGGGGATCAGTACCTATGATGTCTTCAAAAAGAACGTCAACAAGAAAATAAACAATGATCTAGAAGAGGCGAACAAGCTGTTTAACAGTCTGTACGACGATGTAAGCCGGGGTGTCAATGACGTGATGAGCGGCTCTCTTAATCCTGACGCTCCTGAAGGAGAAGAAAGCGCAGAGGACGTGCCGGAATAAGCAGTCGCAGAAGGTAATTCAGGCCGTATCCTTTGCACCCATATTCAGAGCAGAGTCCCGGCGCGTGAAGGTATGCCAGCTCCATAAATGGAAGGCCAGGCCCGAGGCCGTGTTGACTGCCGCAATGGCCAAGAAAATGCCGTAAGTTCCCAATAATCGCCCTCCCAGCCAGACGCAGGGAAGGGTCAGAACCAGCATTTTGAGGACAATCATGGTCAGCGATCTCTGCGGCTTGCCTATGGCGTTAAAAACCGAACACCAGCCGTTCACGAGATTACTGAACAGGTAGGAAACCGGCACGATCCAGAAGAAGAGGACGGTCAAACGGATTATTTCCGGGTCGGTAGAGAACAGGGACGCGATTTTGTATGAAGAAAGCGCAAGAAGGACGGCAATAAACAGAGACCACAGGATATTGAAGGAGATCACGAGCCTTATGGTTTCGAGGACGCGCATCGGCTTGTTGGCGCCCCAGTTCTGACCCACTATCGGGGCCATGCCTATGGCCAGCGCCATAAGGATGACGAAAGCAAATGCCTCTACGCGCGTGGCTACCCCGTAGGCGGCTACCGCTGATTCGCCTTGCATTGCCAGAAAAGCGACAATGGCGCTGCCCACGAGCGGCGAAATACCGTTTGTTACCCCGACCGGAAGGGCGATGACGAGAAGTCGGCGTAGAGAGTCTTTAAACTTTTCCAGACGAAGGTCCGAGAGGGGCAGAAGCAGCTTTTTGTGCGATCCCAGGATGTAAATACAGGCAATCAGGGCACAGGCATTGCCAAAAACGGTTGAAAGGGCAGCGCCCTTCATGCCCATAGCGGGTATGCCGAAGCCGCCGAAGATCAAAAGCGGGTCAAGAGCTACGTTGATCCCAGCGGCCAGACACATCACCAGGGCAGGGGAGAACGTATCCCCTGTGGCGCGGATTGATGAGTTCCCGATAAGGGGGATGGTAAAAAACGCGTTCCCTGCGAACCAGATCATCATGTATTCGCGGATGATGGCCGTCATCTCCGGCGAAGCTCCGAGCGACAGAAAGACCGAATCGTGCAGAAGCATGCCCAGAAATGTGACGATCACAGCGACAATACTGCCCAGAAGCAGGCCGTGGGTCGTTACACGACGGACATCGTTAATTCTGCCCTGACCGATGAGGCGGGACGCCACGGAGGACATGGCGATGCCAAAGCCCATGGTAAAGCTGAAAAGAAAATAGGTTACAGGGAACGTGAAGCTGATTGCTGCAAGCTCGGTTTTCCCAAGTTTTGAAATGAAATAGGTGTCGACGAGCTGGAAACTGATGATGGCGGCAATGCCCCATATCATCGGTACGGACAGGCGGATCAGATGACTTCTGATGTCGTTGCTGGTTAGGTCGCCCTTAGGGTTGCGTGGAATATCGGTTTCGGCATTTTCCATGATGCCAGTTTTTAGCCTATTGAGGTCTGTTTGCACAGCCTTAATCCGTTATTTCGTAAAGGTTGTTCCCGTTCCTCGAATGTTAAATATGATCCGAGTCGTACCGTAAAATATCGCTGTTCTTTCAACAATTTATTTTGCAGCGGTTTGTTGTAAGCGACGTGTAACCCATTCTTTTTAAACGATATTAACGCACCTATACGAAAGTTTGTAAAGAGCCTCAAATTTTAAGAAAAAAATAACCAATTACCTGCAAAATTAAGGATGCATATATTATGTAAATAAATAGTCTGGCATTGATAATCCGGGCTTCTGAAAAAAACAACTCAAGAAGTGTGTGGCGCATATGGCAACTTTCATTTTCAACGGGACGGTCGGTCCTCTGACTGCGACCCTTGTCAATCCTTATTCCGGCGATATCATTTTTGTTGATGGCGATTATAATCAGAGCCTCGTCAGCTATTTCGGCACGAGCGATCCCGATACCCTGCTTTTCACAGTCGACAATACGATTCTGAGAATAGAAGACGATCTGGGAAATCAGGTCTTCGGGGATATCGAAACGATTGTCGCGTCCAATGGGAACGACGTTATCTTTCTTGCCAGTACTACTTATACCCTTGGAAATTTGCAGATTTTCGGGGCCAGCGCAGACGATGTCATCTGGTCGAATGCCGGAGACGATATCATTCAAGGCAATAACGGGGACGATATTATTGATGGCGGACCCGGGCATGACAACATCAACGGCGGCGCCGATAACGATATCATTCTTGGGGGCGAGGGAGACGATACGCTTGACGGTGGCGATGGCGACGACATCCTGACGGGCGGTGCGGGCATGGATACTTATCTTGCCGGCCAAGGATTCGATACTATCATCGAAGCGGATGACGCTGAAATCAACGTGCTGCGGATTCCTGCTCCTTTGACCTTAGCCGATCTGACGCTGGATATCGTTGGAGACGATCTAGTCGTGACTCTTGGCGCACTGGGTACGGTGACAATCCATAACCAGTTTGTCGGAACGGGGAGCGGCATTGATACCCTGATTTTCAGCGATAGTTCGACGTACGACCTGCGCAGCATTTCGCAGGGTCCGACTGAAGGCGACGATGTTCTGGACGGAACGCCTCTTGATGACGTGATCGACGCGCTGGGCGGGAACGACATCGTAAACGGTCTGGACGGACATGACACTCTTACGGGCGGTCTGGGCGATGACGTGCTCAATGGGGGCAACGGCAACGATATTCTGAACGGTGATGACGGGAACGATACTCTGAATGGTGACGCGGGAAGCGACACGCTCAACGGCGGTTTGGGCATGGATGTGCTGTCCGGGGGTGACGATGATGACATGCTCAATGGCGGGGATGGCGACGACGTGCTGAACGGCGATGCCGGAAGCGATATTCTGAACGGTGAAGGCGGTGACGATGACCTGTTCGGGGGTCTTGGCGCAGATATGCTGCATGGCGGGGACGGCTCGGATACCCTAAACGGCGGCGATGATAACGATACACTGAGCGGTGATGCCGGGAACGATATCCTGAACGGCGATGCGGGCGACGACGTTCTGAGCGGCGGAACGGGAACGGATACGCTTCATGGCGGGGATGGTGCGGATATCCTAAACGGGGGCGATGATAACGACGTTCTCAATGGCGGAAACGGTAATGACGTTCTTAACGGTGACGCCGGGGACGACCTTATCGACGGGGGTGAGGGCGACGATGTCATGACCGGGGGCAGCGGCTCGGATACTTATGTCGCAAGCGCCGGAAACGACACGGTTGTTGAGGCGGATGACGCAGAACTGAACTCCATTCGGATCCCCAGCGGTTTGAGCCTTGCGGATCTCAGCTTTGCTTTTGTCGGGAACGATCTTGTCATGACGATGGGCAGTCTTGGGGTTATTACGATTTCAAACCAGTTTGTCGGGACTGGGAGCGGTATCGACACGCTTATTTTTGCAGACAATTCAACCTTCAATCTACGAACTGTGACGCCGCCGACCCCTTCGGAGCCAACGAACGGTGATGACGTGCTTGAAGGTACGGCCGGAGATGATGAAATCAACGCACTGCGCGGCGATGATGTCGTCAATGGTCTGGCCGGGAACGATACGCTATACGGGGCCAAGGGCGATGACATCCTGAACGGCGATGAAGGGGACGACCTTCTTTTCGGCGGCAAAGGCGAAGATACCCTTAATGGCGGCGAAGGGAACGATGTTCTTCGCGGTGGTCGAGACGACGATATCCTGAACGGTGATGAAGGGGATGACCTTCTTTTCGGGGATAGGGGGGCAGACCTGCTCAATGGCGGTGATGGAAACGATACGTTGCATTATTCGTCTGATGCAAGATGGGGGTGCTGGTATGGCGCCAGAAATGTCGGTTCTGTGGACGAAGCGGGGACCAACGAGTTTATCCGGCTTCGCGGTTACAGCCGCTCCTTTGACGAGTTTAACGGCGGGGACGGGCATGACACGCTTGTTTTGGGAAGGGGAAATGATGCCTTGTTCCTGGACGACAAGTTCAGTCCGCGTCCGGACGGGACCGAGGGGCCACGAATTTCGGGAATCGAAGTTATCGACGGCGGATGCGGGAATGACATTATCGACCTCACGAGCAACCGATACGATTACGGCGATGTGATGCTGATCGGAGGTGAGGGGAATGACGTTCTTTGGTCCTCTGCCGGGAACGATATTCTTGTGATCGGACAAGGCAAGGACAAGGCGTTTGGCGGCGCAGGGTCCGATACTTTCGTTTTCGATACCTTTGACCGCGGGGTTGATACGATTCAGGATTTCGAGGCCGGCGTTGGGGGCGATATCCTTAATATCACTGACATTCTGCAGGGCTACGATCCGCTGAGCGACCATCTTTCAGATTTTATCAAGCTGGCTAACCGTTGCGGTCATACCGATCTTCAACTGCGGGCCGACGGAGATGCGCACGGGCGGTTCCTGACGATCGCACGGTTTGAGGGCGGGCTGGATTCGACGCTGCAGGAGATGATTGATAACGGCAACCTTGTTGCCGATCACAGTGTTCTGGTTTAATCTTAGCGGCAGTCCGGACCGCCTTTTCAGGGGGCTTCAGAGGTAATTTTTTATCGGTGAGGACCGAGTTTTGGATGCTGTCCTTGATACCCTTTTTTACGCTGTTGAAGAGGCTTCGGGCGGAGCGTTTCCTGAAAATAGAACTCTTTTCATCGGCGGACGGTTTCATCCTTCCCTGAGGCGTTTCGATTCGAATCGAATCGTAATTCAACAGCATTTCAAGCCTTATGAATCCCTTCTCAAACGGGAGGGTTTTTCCGTTACACCGGATATGCCTGAGGGAGGGGGCGATGGTTTCGACATGGTGATGGTTTTAGCGCCTAAAAACATCACCGAGGCCCGTTTTTTTCTGGCTCAGGCTTTCAGAAACGTCCGGAACGGGGGGATTGTTTTGTGCGCGGCTGACAACAAGGCGGGAGGGAACAGGCTTGAAAAAATGTTGCAGCAATTCGGGGTGAGCCCGGGAGGAAAAATTTCAAAAAACCATGCGAAGGCCGTATACGCACCTTCTCATGAAGTCGATGAACGTGCTGTGGATGAAGCGATTGAGGCAGGAAGGGTGCAGAACATTGAGAACGGGCGTTATCTTTCCCAACCGGGCGTGTTTTCATGGAACCGGGTGGATCGCGGATCAGAGCTTCTGAGCGAATTTTTACCTGAGGAGTTGATCGGCGTTTGCGGTGATTTCGGGTGCGGTTACGGATATCTTTCCCGACGTATTCTTGAGCGGCACCAAGGAATTCAGGAAATGGTCTGCGCCGATGCCGATTACCGCGCCCTAAATCTGTGCAAGGAAAATCTTAAAAATTTCAGTGTCCGTAAAAGGTTTGTCTGGGAAGACCTGACACGGAAATGTAAAAGTCTTTACGATCTTGATGTTATCGTCATGAATCCGCCCTTTCATAAAGGACGAAATACGGAAGCGGAAATCGGTCGGGGGTTTATCGCTACTGCGCGAGAGGCCTTGCGCCGTGGAGGGCATCTTTATATGGTGGCCAACAGGCATCTTCCCTATGAAACCCTTTTGCGCGAGCTATTTACGGAGAGTACGATGCTGCATGAAAGGGAAGGGTATAAAGTTTTTTTTGCAGTCCGATAGCGGCGGTCCGGTTATTCAAGGTGCAGCAATCATGCCCAAAGGCATTTATACCCTGCCACCTTTTTCTTCTTCCTTTTCTTTTTCCTCGAGCTTTTTCTCGACGGTTTCCTCGAGTTTCTTTTCCAGTTTTTTAGCGAGTTCTGCAATCCTTGCGTCCTCGTCCTGGGGTTTCTTGCCTATTTTTTCTTCCTGTGCGCGCTGAGATTCGACCAGCATATCGCGGTCCTGCGCTTTCTCCTTTTCAAGCTGACGCTGGAAGCTTTCGTCCATTTCGACACTCCTGAGAGCCGCAGACGGGTCGTACGGGCCGGTATTCCTGTCTTCACTGGACTTTTTCTTTCTGCCTTCCAGGATGTCGACAACTTCATAGATTTCCTCGAGTTTCTTTTCATCATGCAGGGCGTTTTTGTTCAATTTCGTTTCCCGCCCGACCATGTGATAGACCGATTCAACAGATAATTCGGTTCCGGTTCCGTGTTCACGGACATGGAAAGCCATGGCGGAGTCCATTGTGATGATGGATTTGTCCGGCTGATTCCTTTTACGCATGTGTTCATCTGTTAACCTGACAATCAGCATCAGCAAGTAGTCCGAAACCGTGACTTTGTGATGCTTTTCATGCGAGGGACGGAGACCTTTCATGATCTGGTAAGTTTCTTCAATGTTCGGAACTTTAAGGAAGACTTTTTGAAAACGACGATCCAGTGCGGGGTCAAGTTCAACGTATAGACGGTATTCATCAAGCGTTGTGGCGCCGAGAACCAGCAAGTCTCCCGCTGTCAGGTAGGGCTTCATGGTGTCAGACATCCCGGCGTAAGAGCTTCCCACGCAATTTGGCATCATCTGGTGAATTTCGTCTATAAACAGAATATAGCGCGGGCGATTTGGATCATGGTAGCGTTCTGCTATTCCCTTGCAGAAGGGCATAAGGCGCGCCTGAAATTCCGCACGGCTTGCCGTTCCGGATGCCATGCGTGCAAGATCGACTTCGAGAACGCGTGCATTTTTCAGGTAGTCCGGAACAGTTTCAGCGACGACTCGCTGCGCCAATCCAACAACGGCAGCAGTTTTACCCACCCCGGCAGGAGCCAGAAAGGCGCAGTTCTTACGCCCGCGTTGAAGGAGAATCAGAATGCAGTCATCAATTTCCCCGTCTCGACCCGTAATCGGGGGATAGCGACCTGCGCGTTCTAATGCTGTGAAGTCGTTGCAGTAATTGCGGATCAGTTCTTCAAGATCTTCTTCAGAAACGAGGTAGTCCCATTTTTCCGTCATATTTATTCCAGCCGTTAAGTTTTAACCGATCCGTCTGCGTCCTGTTCGACGCTCACCGTAAACATTTATGATTAATTTAACTTTAACAAAAGCAAGGCTCAAGGAAAACAGCCTTTCCTAGAGAGTTTTGAAATATTTAGAGCCGTAGCCCTGCGCGTACAGAGCGGCGGTCAAATCACCGTAAAGAATGGCGTTGTGTACTTCCTCAAGGACCGCGTTTTTCGGGCGGTATCCTATTCCCAGACCGGCTTTTTTGAGCATGGGGATGTCGTTGGCGCCGTCGCCGATAGTCAGGCATTCTTCGGGACCGATGCCCAGTTTTTCCATATACTCTTCAAGAAAATGCACCTTGGCGAACTTGTCGAGAATCGGTTCGCCTACAGATCCGGTGAGTTTGTCGTTTTCGATCACCAGCGTGTTGCCGTGGTTGAACTCGAACCCGCTTTTTTCGGCCAGGGCTTGCGTAAAGAACGTGAAGCCACCAGATACAAGAACACAGGTCGCTCCCTGTGCGCGCATCGTGCGAGCGAAGGTCCGTGCGCCGGGGTTGAGCACCGTTTTTTCCAGGGTTTCGTTCAGGGCAGATACGGGAAGATCCTTGAGCAGACCGACACGCTCACGCAGGGCGGCCTTGAAATCCAGTTTTCCCTCCATCGCCTTGGCGGTAATTGCGGAAATTTTGTCCTTTATTCCTGCGTGTGCGGCAAGTTCATCCAGAGTTTCAGTGCTGGCGATCGTCGAGTCCATGTCCGCAAGGAGCAGTTTTTTCTGTCGTTTTTTCGCCGGTGTTATGAAAAAATCAATTTTGTCGGCAGCGAACGTTTCCCGCAAGTGCGCTATAAGAGCTGTTTGCGCACTATCTGAAATAGTAATTTCACCGGCTTTGTGTTTATCCAGCCAGTTAGTTTTTCCTGTCTGACTTAAGTTGTAGTGCGGCAGGATTGAGGCGGCTTCCCTGAAATGCCTTTCGGTCAGGGGCGGGTTGTTGTCGGAGGCCACGAGGGTCAAAATATGTGTCATTTTCGCTTCACTTACAGGATCGCCTTACGGGGCGCTATTTTAAAAAGACTTGCCAGAGCACTCGAAATTCCTTAACGGTTGTGCGGACAATTGTCCATCACAAACCCTTGTTCATGTAAGCCGTCATTTGATACGGGCGGCACCGCCCGGGAGGTAAGATCGTGGAAAAACCACAAAGCAAACCCAATAATCCGAATTTTTCATCCGGCCCGTGCGCCAAGCGCCCCGGCTGGAGCCTTGATGCGCTTAAAGGCGCGATGCTCGGCCGTTCGCACCGCGCAGGACCGCTAAAGGCGAAGCTGAAAGAGGTCATTGACCTTCATAAGGAACTTCTGGGTATTCCTTCGGATTACCGGGTCGGGATCGTACCGGCTTCGGATACAGGCGCGTTTGAGATGGCGCTGTGGTCCATGCTGGGGGCGCGCGGCGTCGATGTCTTTGCTTGGGAGGCTTTTTCCAACGACTGGCTCAAGGATGTGACCGGGCAACTCAAGTTGCCTGACGTGCGTACGTTTGAAGCGCCTTATGGCGGAATCGCCGATCTTTCGCAGGCCGATCCGAAGCGGGATGCGGTTTTTGTATGGAACGGCACGACTTCGGGTGTCCGCGTCCCTGACGGGGCCTGGATCAACGCGGAACGGGAGGGGCTTTCGTTCTGCGATGCGACTTCGGCGGTCTTCGCCTACGACTTGCCGTGGGACAAGCTGGACGTTGTGACGTGGAGCTGGCAGAAGGTTCTGGGCGGGGAAGCCGCGCACGGGATGCTGGTTCTTTCGCCCAGGGCTGTTGCGCGGCTGGAAAGCTATAAGCCCGACCGCCCGCTGCCGAAAATTTTCCGTATGACCGCTAAAGGCAAGCTGAACGAGGCGCTGTTCGAAGGGGCGACCATCAATACGCCCTCCATGCTGGCGGTCGAGGACTGTCTTGACGCTTTGCGCTGGGTCAAGAGTGTCGGAGGACTTCAGGGAACCATTCAACGCACGGCTGATAATTTTGCTGCGTTTGAGGCATTTGTTAAGAAAACGGACTGGATCGAATTTCTTGCGGAAAAGCCTGAAATCTGTTCGAAAACATCGGTTTGCTTAAAAATAACAGATGCGTGGTTTGCCGGGCTGGCGGATGCTGACAAGGAGCCGTTCATCAAGGCTATGGTGAAAATTCTGGAAAAAGAGGGTGCCGCTTATGACATTGCCGGATACCGCGATGCGCCTGCGGGGCTTCGGATCTGGTGCGGGGCGACAGTCGAGAAGGCGGATGTCGCGGCGTTGGTCCCGTGGATCGAGTGGGCCTTTGCAAAAGCCAAAGAAGACGCGCAAGCACAGAAGGCCGCATAAGTCATGCTGAACTCGCTTGAGAAAAAGTATGAAATCGAGCGAGCGACCATGATGACGATCCTAGTGGCGACATTGGGGTACTTCGTCGATATTTTCGATCTACTTTTGTTCAACATTGTGCGTGTGCAGAGCCTCAAGGATCTCGGTGTTTCAGGGGATGGGCTGCTTGAGAGCGGTATCTTTCTTTTGAATGTCCAAATGGCCGGGCTTCTGGTCGGCGGGATCATCTGGGGCGTCTGGGGCGACCGGATGGGGCGGGTTTCAGTCCTGTTCGGTTCGATCCTGATGTATTCTATCGCCAATATCCTGAACGGATTTGTGCAGAGCGTTGAGCAGTACGCTTTACTGCGGTTTATTGCCGGGGTCGGTCTTGCGGGAGAGCTTGGCGCCGGAGTGACGCTGGCCTCTGAGCTTCTGCCCCGAAATCTCCGTGGTCTTGGCACGACCTTCATTGCGTCCATCGGGGTAGCGGGGGCAGTTTTTGCTGCAGTAATCGCGGATATCGCAGACTGGCGGGTTGCGTATATGATCGGCGGGGTGATGGGGCTGGGTCTGCTTGTGCTGCGGTTACAGGTCAAGGAATCCGCCATGTTCGAGGTCATGAGCAAGCAGGGGGAAATGGCCAGAAAGATGCTCAAGCCCGGTAATCCCCTGATGCTGCTGCGCCCGAAATCCTTGAAAAAATATGTTGCGGTCATCGTGGTCGGGATGCCGATCTGGGCGGTCGTAGGGCTGTTTATCACATTTACGCCGGAGTTTGCGAAAGCCTTCGGAATGACCGGGGAGCTGCCGACGGCCGGGAGCGCGGTTTTGTTCTGTTATGTCGGGCTGGTCATCGGGGATATGTTCAGCGGACTGCTGAGCCAGTTGTTGCGCAGCCGGAAGAAGGCGGTTTCGATTTTTCTTGTCCTTACGGGCGTTTTTTCCTGCGTTTATGTCTGGGGGCCGCATCATTCGCAGCAATCCTATTACGGGCTGTGCCTGCTTCTGGGGATCGGGACGGGTTACTGGGCTATGTTCGTGCAGATGGGGGCCGAGCAGTTCGGGACCAATATCCGCGCCACCGCAGCTACCAGTATTCCCAACATGGTGCGCGGCTCGGTGATCCTGATTACGACGCTTTTCAGTCTGCTCAAGGCTTATCTTGATGTGATCACGGCGGGATTGTGCGTCGTCGGACTCATGATTGCTCTGGCTTTTATCGCTCTGGCGAGCCTTAAAGAAACGTTCGGAACCGATCTGGATTACCTTGAAGAATAGCCGCTTTACTATTTCTCTTTACTTCCTTCGTAAACTCGCATAATTCTGGTCGCCTGTTTTCCTAAACAAGACAAAACTAGGAGTTATAGGATGCCCAAAGTACTTATCAGCGACGAGCTGGACCCCCTTGCTATCGAGATTTTTAAAAAAGCCGGTCTTGAAGTTGACTTCAAGCCGGGCCTGAAGCCTGACGAGCAGATTGCCATTATCGACCAGTATGACGGTCTGGCCATTCGCAGCGCGACCAAAGTTACCGCGGATATGATCGCCAAGGCCAAGAACCTGAAGGTTGTCGGCAGGGCCGGGATCGGGGTCGATAATGTCGATATTCCCGCCGCGACCAATGCCGGGATCGTGGTTATGAATACGCCGTTCGGGAACTCGATTACGACCGCCGAGCACGCGATCGCCATGATGTTTTCCCTTGCCCGCCAGATTCCACAGGCGAATGTCAGCACCCATGCCGGGAAGTGGGAGAAGAGCAAATTCATGGGCAGCGAGCTTTACAATAAGACGCTTGGGGTCATCGGATGCGGCAATATCGGTTCCATAGTGGCTGATCGCGCTTTGGGCCTGAAGATGAAAGTGATCGCATTTGACCCGTTTCTGACGGTCGAGCGGGCGCAGAATATCGGGGTTGAGAAGGTGGAACTGGAAGAGATATTCAAACGGTCGGATTTTATCACGATCCACGTTCCGAAGAACGACAAGACCGCGCATATGATCAATAAAGAGACCATCGCGCAGATGAAGGACGGGGTTTACATCATCAACTGCGCGCGCGGGGGCTTGATTGTCGAGCCTGATCTTAAGGAAGCACTTGATTCCGGAAAGGTTGCCGGGGCCGCCCTTGATGTATTCGAGGTCGAGCCGGCCAAGGACAATATCCTTTTTAATCATCCGAATCTTATCTGCACCCCGCATCTTGGCGCATCGACGACCGAAGCGCAGGTCAACGTCGCCTTGCAGGTGGCCGAGCAAATGGCGGATTACCTGATGAACGGGGCGGTGACCAATGCGTTGAACATGCCTTCCATTTCAGCCGAAGATGCGCCACGCCTGAAGCCTTATTTAGCGTTGGGCGCGCAACTGGGAGAGTTCGCAGGACAGGTCACGGCGCATGCAATCCAAGAAATCGAGATTGAATACGAGGGGACAGTCACGGAGATCAACACCGACCCGATTACGTCGGTGATTATCGCGCATATGCTTGGAGCGCAGACCGAGAGCGTGAACATGGTCAATGCGCTTAAAGTTGCAGAAGCGCGCGGTATCCATATCAAGCAGAGTTATGATAAAACCGGGCGGAACTGGCGGTCCATGATCAACCTGATCGTTAAGACCAGCAAGAGAACGCGTAATATAACCGGGACCCTGTTTACCGGCAAAGAGCCGCGGATCGTCAATATCGAGGGCGTTCCGGTTGAAGCTGCGTTAACCCCGCATATGCTTTTCATTCGTAACAAGGATAAGCCGGGGCTGATCGGTGGACTGGGTATGATTCTGGCCGATGGGGGGCAGAATATCGCAGATTTCCGTCTTGGACGGGTCAAGGAGGGTGAGACGGCCGTGTGTCTGGTATCGCTGGATGCGCCGTTGCCGGACGATCTTTTCGAGAAAGTGGCTGCGCTTCCCCAGATTGAAAGTGTGAAGCGGCTCAAGTTCTGAGCAGGCAAAATTTAAGCCGTGCTTCATGCACGCACGGCTTATCTTTTACTTCTGGGGAAGAATTTTCTTTTTGTTAGTGCGTGCGTAGCGTTCGCAGGCGTGAATAAGCTCTTCTTCCAGTTTTGCTCCGTATTCTTTTCCATCTCCGTCCATTTTTCTTTCTAATATGGCGGTCAGGGTTTTATGGTGCGCTTCTACAATTTCGACCGCGTTTTCATCTATATGGGTCAGGCTTTCGAGAAATCCCAGCATGACCTGCGCCAGATTTCCGACGAGCCGGTAGTGGAAGATTGCGGCGTTGGCTTTAAGCTGCATGACGATATCCGTCATTTGGGTCAGGGCCTCGTTTTTTGAGATTTGGCGCGATTTGGTTTGGCTGATGGTCTGGCGAAGATTTTCCAGAAACTCCAGGCCCAAGGGGGAAAAATCCACCCTGTTCTCGTCAATGATTTTCTGGCAGGCCTCAAGCGTTTCCTGCGGGACCGGGCCGACGCCCACGCGCGACCGGAGTTCGTAACTGGCCCTGATAACCCGTGTTTTCGTTTTACCTGAAGTTTTCATGTTATTTAACCGCCATCAAGCCGTCATAGGGGGTTCGAGTTAAAGTCCGGGTAATCGCTCATCCGTCTTAAGGGGCCGTCATACGCATCGCTTTTTTTGCGTCGCCTGTCAGGACCGAAGTAGGAGGGATTCAGGATGAAATCACGCGGGGCGTTTATGACATACAGGATGCGCTTTAGAAGGTCTTCGGCTTTAAAGGGTTTTGTCAGATATTCCGTAATTCCAGAATCACGGGATTTTTTTACACGGGAGGCCGCGTTGAAGCCGGTGAGCATGATGACCGGGGCAACGCGATTCGGAGATTCTTCTGCGCGGCGGATCTTTGTTACAAGGTCGATGCCGGTGCCGGAGTTCATGTGCCAGTCCGTGATGATAATGTCCGGAGCGTGTTCGCAAAACACACCGAATGCCTCGTTCCCGTTTGATGCGAGCAATACCCTGCCGATCCCAAAACGTTCTAAAACGGCGGTAATAAGATCACGCATCGGTTCTGTATCTTCAACGACAAGAGTACTCAGGCGTTCCAAGTTGAGAGGCATTCGTAGTTCAAGCCTTTAAAATATAAAGACTTATGCATATTAGCATGCATGGGGATGCATAAACAGCGCCGGGATAAAATCAGGGATGTTTATACCCGCCAAAGTTGGGATTTTGTCTGGGCGTGCAGTTCTCAGGATGTCTTTTTCCGCTGCCAGTAGCGTTCGAATGCGCGCTCGAACTCTTCAGGAATCGCGTGTGCGCTGGCTTTTCTGAGTTTTTCGTCTCTTTGGGCCAAGAGCTTTTCCGCCGTGTCGTGAAAACCCTGCACGATAGTCAGGGACAGTTCATCCAGTTCTTCAAGTTTTTCCAGAAAGTCGAGGTTTTTTTGTGCAATGTCAGAGAGGAGAGGATGGTGAAATATTGCGGCATTAGCCTTGAAAAGCATCAGATGGATGCGCAGTTGTTCAAGGGCCTCCGTTTTCGTGATTGTGCTTGTCCTGCATTTTTTTAATACTGTTCGTATGGTTTTTAAAGTTTGTCTGCCCATAGGGATGAAATCGTAGGCGTTTTCTTCCATTACCTGACGACATTTGAGAAGGAGCCTGGGGGCTACGCCACCCTCACCAATTTTCATTCGCAGGGCAAAGTTGGCCTTTAAGATTACAACCTGATTGGCGTCCATATTTTTTGTCATTTTATCAGCCGGTTATCTTTTTACGTTATCCTACAAGCACAACATCATTCATATCGACACTCGTATCTGCCGCGCGGCGATAGGGGCCGGAATACCCGGTTAATTCCCGGCGTCGCCTATCCGGGCCGAAATAGCTCGCCGTTAAGATAAAATCTCTTGGATTTTCAATAACATGAGTGATTCGCTTTATCAGTTTTTCGGCCGTGAACGGTTTTGACAGGTATTCCGTTACGCCCGCATCTCTGGATTGTTCGATTTTCTTGAGTGCGCTGAAGCCGGTGAGCATGATGACCGGGGCGGTTTTGTTTGGCGAGAGGGGGGATGTGCGGATTTTTTGCGTCAGTTCTATTCCGTCCCCCGGTTCCATGTGCCAGTCGGTAATAACGATATCAGGGGTTTCGTTACAGAAAATATCAAAGCCCTCGTCTCCGCTGGCGGCGCTCAGTATTGTTCCGACGCCCAAGGCCGACAAGATGGCCATGAGTAGCTGGCGCATTGGCGCAACGTCCTCAACGATAAGGATACTTAGTAAGTCCAGGCGCATGGCCATCGCAAATTACCCGCGTTATAAATTAGCTATAAAAATACCTTAATTATGCCACAATTCTACATGCATCCTTTGGGATAGATCAATAAATCTTTTTGTCAGGTTTATAAAAAAGTGCCGAGAAGTGCAGAAAAAGTGGAGCGAGAACTGGATACCCCATTACGCGGGAGGATTTCAAGAGGGAAAAGACCGATTTCAGAAAAAATAGCCCAAACGAAAAGCGCCTCGGTGTCCCCTTCTTCTAGCCAACGTTAAGCTGGCAGGAAGTCTGGAACGCCGAGGTCTTTTCGGGAGCATAATCCTGCACCTGCTTTACTCACAGTAAAGGGGGCAGGTTCGCCAGATCCAGAGAACCGGGCCGTTTGCGGCAGCTTTCCGCAGCTTTCCCAGCTTCTGCGAATGACCCATCATTCGCCTGTTTATCGTGCTGATCACGCACTCACCGCCGTTAAATCGCGAAACGACGATACTTCGAAGATACGCTCAAACACGCCTCAGCTCGAAAAAGGGGCCACCATACATACGTTTTTATGTGCGCGACCACAGGCTGGTTGCCTCCAACTGGCTGAAACATTTGCGTTTCCTCTTGAGCCCCCGGCATCACGCAAGCCTTAAGCCTTCATGAAGCAGCTCCGGAAACCCTGGACGGTGCCACCCGTCCGACACTCCAGTCCAGTTGAGGCAATTTCTTGCGTTCAGTCCGTCTGGAGATGTTCTGATCTTGCCCCGGTTTTTTTTTTGAGTCCAGCCCTTTTTTGAAAGATAATTTTATCCTTATTCGAGCTGGAGAAATAAAATTTTAAAAAGTGCAAGTGAATCTGCGGTTTTTAGGATAAAATCCACAGGTTGTCCACAGGATATCCAAAGGGAAATAATTTTTTACCGCAAGGCATTAAGGGTGTTTTTGCTTGTTCAGGATAAGGATTGTTTCATTCGCCAGCCCGAATCGATTCGGGGATTGAGGCTTAGCTGGTGCGAAAACGCACTGCTAATTACGGTATTTAGTTTTTTAGGCAAAGGGCGATGGTTCCCCCTCTTCGAGATTAGCGCGTAGCCTTTACAAAAGCTCTGGAAAACTGCTGGTGTTTGTTGTATTTCCATCCAGTTTCACCGTATTTTTGGATATTAAATAGATCTAAGTTAGAGTCTTTTTTTGTTTTCCAAGTGCCTTTATGTTATGTAAATAGTCGGATTGACGCTCTTTTTTCATAATCATTGACTTGCGGGGCGACTTTCTGTATAGAAAAGGGCATGGTTAACAAATAATTAAGAGTGCCTTCGGGCAGGGTGATAACAACTCACGTTGAGTATCTGTAGTAGTTCAAGGAGTATATGCTGATGACTAACCCAGAATCCGCAGTCAGCGCACAGAGTGCCGCTGCGAACACGGTCAACACTACGTCTTCTTCCGCACACGCCATCCAAGATGCAGCCGATCATTGTGTCGTGCCGCCCGGAACAGGGCCTGTCCTGCTGGAGCGGCCTGTTTCCGGCCAGTCCTATACCGTGGAAATGGAGGCGGGGCGCAAGTATGTGTTTGATTTTGCAGAGGGCGATGTCAAGAGTTTTGAAAAAAGCGGCGCGGATATGACCATGCTTTTCGGCGACGGGTCGTCCGTTATTCTCAAGAATTTTGCTGCGGCCGTGGGCTCTGGGGATCCTGCGGTTCTCAAGTTCGCATCTGCGCTGGATCAGGGTGAGGTTTCCAACATTATCAAGGCCGCCGTCGAAGTGCCCTCGCAGGATGATCTGGCCGCTTCGGAAGAACCGCAGACAGGGGTGCGCGGGTCCGAGATTGAGCCCAGCGCTTCCGAATCTAGCGACGTCGCCCAGGCGCAGGATGCTGTGACGAATGGCGATCAGCGGGCTGACGATACAAAAGCTGACGTTTCCGCAACCGAGCCTGCGGCTGGAGAAGAAGCTGCGGAGAAAAGCGCCGACTTGTCCGCCGAGAGCGTCGCTAATATCGAGCCGGCGGCAGGAGCTGCCGGAGCGGTCGGGCGCGCATCGAACAGCGGGTATGGTTTTAACAGCAGCTTTGATCCCCAAGGTATTTTGCCCATTGACGATGTCGGGCCGATCAATCCCACTGCCCTCGTCTACGATTTGCCGGAAATTCAGGATGATCTTGGAGCGGCAAGAGAAGAGCCTGCTGCGATTCAGCCGCAACCGCCTGTTCCGGTGATCGAAATCGGCGATTCGACCGTTTATGAAGACGGGTGCGTTACGACGAGTCTTTATGCCGCTCCCGGCAGTTCGAACGGTGTTCTTGAGATCGTTATTTCGGGTATTCCGGACGGCTGGACCGTCACAGGGCCGGGTGTTTTCGATCCTGTTGCCGGGACCTATACGTTTACTACAGCGCCGGGTTCCGTGTTCGGATCCTCGGATAATCCAAAATTTTATCCGCCCGCGGACAGCGATGTCGACGCTCTGGACCTTGTTTTCAGCGTAACCGAAACGGATACAGATACCGGCCTGACGGGTTCCGATAGCGGCACGTTCGACATTCTTGTCGATGCGGTTGCCGATGTTCCGAATGTCAGCGGCGAAGACGTCTGTGGCGAAGAAGGCACGACGATTCCCTTCTCAATAGACGCTTCGGTAAACGATACGGACGGGTCTGAAGTCATCGAGATGGTGATCGTGCGCGGTCTGCCCGACGGCGTAACGCTCACGGCCGGAGTCTTTGATTCTGCGCTTGGCGGCTGGGTTCTGACGCCCGATCAACTGAGCGGTCTTGGCGCTTATGTTCCCGAAGGGATATACGGCAATTTCGAGATTTCAATCGAAGCCGTGGCGTTTGAGCAAAACACCAGCGGTTCCGAGTTCGATCCCGACAACAACCATGCCAGCGCGTTTAATGAGTTCGTTCTGTGTATCAAACCGGATGATGTGCCTGTCATCGTGCAACCTGAAGAAGTTACGGTGGATGAGAGCGACCTTGCGCCGACGACAACGGTCAGCGACCAGGTGGAAGCCGATTTCGGAGGTGATACGCCGGGAAGCTTTTCCGGAAACGGGACGTTTTTTATCGGTTCTATCACTTCCGGCGGTGTGGCTGTTACCGTCGATTTCGACGCTTCTACGAATACGTATACCGGTTTGGCCGGCAGCGAGACTGTGTTCACGCTGGTGATAGAAAGCGACGGAAGCTATACGTTCGAGCTGATCGGAACGCTCGATCATCCGAACGGCTCGGACCCGGATGACGTTCTGCCGCTTCAGTTCGGCGTGACCGCCACGGACAGCGAAGGTGACAGTTCGAACGGCGTTATTACTGTCAACGTTAAGGACGATGCGCCGATCGCCGAGGACGACCATGTGGAGTTCTTCCTTTCCGACGGCTCTATTACTGACAATGTGACGGATAACGACGATTTCAGCCAGGACGACGACAACACGGTCACTCAGATATCGTTTAACGGCACTGTCGTGGATGTGCTGGCAGACGGCAGCGATGCGACGATAGAGGGCGATTACGGTACGCTGACGATCAATTCGAGCGGCGAGTATACGTATGTCGCGCATGATAACGCGTTTGCCAAAACCTACAATTATACGGTCGACAATCCTCCGGGCAGCGATGGCGGCGGCGATATCAAGAATGTGACGGCCAGCTATAACGGCGCCACGGATGATTTTTCTTTCTGCATGACGGTTTCTCCCGGTTCTCAGGGCTTTACGCTGGCTTTGAACGGCGGACCGAACCCCAAAGGGCACGAGGCCGAGATGGCGCTGGTCTATTTCGATGCAAGCGGGCCGGAGCCGGTTATCACGATATACAGCTATAACGGTTTGAACACGCAGACGAGTTGGAAGGACGGATCGGGCGCACCCGGCACGCAGGCGCCGGACGCGATTCTGAGTTCCCTTGCCAACCCGGAGCTGTTCGATTTTATTACCGTTACGACCGACGCGGACGGAAACAAGATATTTAAATTCGCACTGGACGCGACACTGATCCAGAACCATGATCCGCTCTACGGACCGGACGGCGAATGGACGGGGCTGGCGTTCGGCGATCAGATTGGTATGTGGCTGCACCCGGTTTCGGGACTGACCACCGGTTATGACGCTGACGGCTTTTTGACGCAGTGGAGTTCCTCGGGGCAGGGCTGGTTCGATACGTCCTATCAGGGAACGACCTGCGAAGTGCCGGAATGCGTTCAGGACGAGTTCGGTTATATCCTGCAAGACGGAGATATGGACACCGACCCTGCTGTACTGACGATCAAGACCTTTGATAACGACGATGCACCAGATGCGATCGACGATCTGGTCGAGGTCGATCACACGCAGCATGTCATTGACGGTAACGTCCTTCCGAACGACATTCTGAGTCAGGACGAGCCGAATACGGTTACCAAGATTGCGTTCGGGGGGCATGAGGTTGATGTCGATCCCTTAACGGGCGCGATTATCGACGGCGATCACGGGCAGTTGCAGATTTTTGCGGACGGTTCCTATATCTACACCCGTACCGATTGCCCGCCCGATGGCGGAGCAGCAGGCGGAAGCGCCTCTCTTGACCCGGTTTCCGATGACGTTGCCGGTATCCAAGAGAGCCTGACCAAAAACGGGATTACGATTTCGGTTCTCAATGACGGTGATTTTGATCTTTCATGGGTCAACTCGCCCGACGGGAACGGGATCGGGATCGACAATCTCAAGACCAGCGATTCCAAGAAAATCTGGCCGTCGGGCGAGACGCTGGGTATCGGTTTCGAGCATGACGCACAAAGCGTTACCCTTACCATAGCCGAGCTTGGCGATAACAACGATGACGGGAATCACGGCGCCGAATACATTATCCATTTTGCCGACGGTTCGACCTATGCCGGAGAGCAGCAGTTCACGCCGGACGATATCGTAAACGGGCAATTCATGTTTACATTGAACGCCGCTGATTTCGGCGGAAAGTTGATCGAGAGCATTGAACTCTCTTCTACCAATGCGGGTCAGTATCAGGCCGCGTCCATGTTGCTGAATAATGTCCAGGTGACGTATCCGTCTGATGATTGCGGTTGTTTCGAGGATGCCTTTACTTACACGCTGAGCGATGTCGATGGCGACAGCGATACGGCGGTTCTGACCCTGAGATGCGTTGATGGCGTGCTTATTGTCGGCGAAAATGTCGGAGATCAGGACGGTTCGACGGTTCCGCATCATGTTGGTCTTGATGAGGGCGCGATTATCGGCGCGGCTGGCGCGGATATCCTGATCGGCGATATTGGCGGTTCCATTCTGGAGCAAAGCACACAGGACTATAATATGGTCTTCATGCTGGATGTCAGCGGCTCCATGGCGTACCCGAAGGATGATCCCCGGCTTTCCCAACTCGTTGAAGCCATGGAAAGCCTGATGACCGATCTTGGCGCATACGACGACGGCGTCATCAAGGTGCATATGATCGCGTTCAGCACGGATGTGCGTTCCGAGGGAACTTTCATCGTCACGGATGCTTCGGGGCTGGCCGATGCGGTTGCGTATCTCGAAGGTCTGCACGCCAACGGCTACACGAACTACGAAGACCCGCTTCAGCATGCGATTACATGGCTGGAGAGCGGAGATGCGCTTGGCGTCGATGCAATCACCACGAGCTACTTCATCTCGGACGGTGAGCCAAACCGATACGTCAACGATTCGGGTGTCCCGACATCCGGCAGCGTCGCCAAGGTGATCGAGGAAATTACGGGCGTGAGCGACGATTCGGATGAGGTCGGTACGCTTCAGAGCCTGAGCGACGAGGTCATCGGCGTGGGAATCAATATCGGCAGCGAGATCGCCCGCCTGAACATCATCGACTCCGACGGTTCGGCGATCAATGTTACCGACCCGCATGACCTCAGCGCGATTCTGGCCGACCTGAACCCGGTTCTGGAACTTGATCCTGCCGGTGATGACGTCATTAACGGAAATGGCGGTCAGGATATCATCTTCGGGGATGTTCTGTTCACCGACGAGGTCGCGTTCATGCATGGCTTGACGACCGAGCCCGGTTCGGGGTGGGAAGTTTTTGAGCGGCTGGAGGCCGGAGAGAGCGCGATTGCGCCAAGCTGGACCCGCGACGACACAATCGCTTTCATTCGCGGCCATGCAGAGGCGCTGGCTCAGGAAAGCGTCGACAGCCATGGGGACGGGCGTACGGGAGGCCATGACGTCATTGACGGCGGTGCAGGAAACGACCTGATTTTCGGGCAGGAAGGCGATGATGTTCTTACCGGCGGCATGGGCGATGATGTTCTTTCCGGAGGCTCCGGAGCGGATACGTTCGTCTTTAACAGTGTTGACGAAGGTGTCGACCAGATTACCGATTTCGACACGACCGAGGGCGACGTTATTGATTTGACAGCGATTTTGGCCGGGTTCGATCCGTCTTCCGACCTGATTTCAGATTATATTATCAAGACTGAAGTTGCAGGGGACACGCATCTGGCGGTTGATTTGACGGGAAGCGGGGGTGCCGGTGGCTCTATTGCTCTGGCCGTGCTGACCGGCGTTACGGGTCTGGACCTTGATCAGGCGATCAAGGCTACGACAACGACCGTCTAGGCGGCCGGAAGGATTATACAGGGACACGGATCGTCCTTTTTCGTTTCTGGGTTCGGGAAGGACGATCCGTTTTAATTGCCTGCTTTGCTAAGTGCCTGAGAAATTTGTGAAGGCACCCTTGCTAAGCGGTTCAAAAAAATGCATAAATAGAGCGTGGTGGCGTTGTTGTTATGGGTGTTTTAGGGCTAAAGTATTGTTAAGAATGAGGTAGTGCTGTGAATATGAGTATCAGGTTCCGCAGGTTTTTCCTTGCAAGTGCCGTTTCCGCCGTCCTTGCGGCAGGGGCGTTTCCTTCCTTGGCCGAAGACAAAAGCAGCGACGTTGAGCACAGGGTTATCAGCTTGCGTGAGGCCGTTGCCGTGGGAATTGCCACCAATCCCCAGTACGGGGTCGTTGCGGCCAGTCGCAGAGCGACGGACGAGGAGTTGAATCAGGGCAAGGCGCTTTTTCTTCCCTCGCTTGATCTGAACGCGGATGCCGGTTACGAGTATACCGACGATGTCGGTACGCGCGCCGGTTCAGGAGACGATACCGAGGAACTGTTGCGCCGTCAGGCCGGAATTACCCTTACGCAGATGCTTTTTGACGGGTTTGCGGCTCATTATGAAGTCAAGCGGCAGGAAGCTCGTGTTGTATCCTCGGCAAACCGCGTGCGCGAGACGGCTGAACTGGTCGGTCTTAACATCGTCGAATCCTATCTTGAGGTTATGCGGCAACGGCAGCTTCTGGTGATCGCACGGCAGAACGTAGCCGATCACGTCGGGATTCTCGATCAGATTCAGGATGGCGTGAACGCCGGGCGCTCTACACAGGCCGATCTTGAGCAGGCCAAGGCCCGTCTGGCTTCGGCCCGGACAGTGGAGTCTGGCACGCGTCAGGCTCTGAGAAACGCGGAGGCCCGTTATCGTCAGGAAGTCGGCGATCCACCGGCAGATCTCGAATTTCCGCAGATTCCGTTCGATCATTTGTCCGCTGATGTCGAGGAGGAGGTCGTTCAGGCTATTGCTAACAGCCCGACATTAAGCAT
>JACKIQ010000004.1 GCA_020638365.1 Rhodospirillales bacterium
AGCGCCGACTGGTATAATTCAGGATTCATTATCATGTGGGGGTCGAATGTCCCTCAGACGCGAACGCCTGACGCACACTTCATGACAGAGGCGAGGTACAAGGGAACGCAGATTGTCACAATAACCCCTGACTATTCCGAAGCCTCTAAGTTTGGGGATATCTGGCTTAATCCCAGACAGGGAACGGATGCTGCTCTGGGCATGGCGATGGGGCACGTAATTCTGCGTGAATTTCATCTGGACAACACATCCGAATACTTCGACGAGTATTGCCGTACCTATACAGACATGCCTTTCCTCGTGAAGCTAGAAAAGCGTGACGGACGATATGTTCCTGGCCGTATGGTTCGCGCATCGGATTTTTCAGGAAATCTTGATGAAAAGAACAATCCGGAGTGGAAAACCGTCTGCTTTGACGAAAATACAGACAATATCACCGTTCCTGCGGGTTCAATCGGATTCCGCTGGGGAGAGGAGGGCAAGTGGAACATCATGCCTGCCGATGCGAAATCCGGTAAAGACATTCGTCCGCGCAAGACTCTTCTAGGAGTGCAAGATGATATCCTCAAGGTTGGCTTCCCGTATTTTGCTGGAGCAGAGCATGAACACGGCTATTTTCAGAACAGCGCACGGGAAGACATCCTCGATCGAAACATTCCCGTACGTTACCTTGAACTGAACGGAAAAAAAACCCCTGTAGCCAGCGTCTTCGACCTGTTATGTGCGAATTACGGCTTGGCTCGCAAAGGTCTGGACGGAGAGCATGTCGCCTCGGGTTATGATGAAGAAATCCCCTATACCCCAAAGTGGCAGGAGAAAATAACGGGAGTAAAGGCTGATAAGGTCGTTCAGGTTGCACGTGCTTTTGCAAAGAACGCAGACGTGACCAAGGGCAAGTCGATGATCATTATCGGCGCTGCCATGAATCACTGGTACCACATGGACATGAACTATCGTGCCTGTATCAATATGCTGATATTCTGCGGCTGCGTAGGGCAGTCGGGCGGGGGGTGGTCACACTATGTGGGGCAGGAGAAACTTCGCCCGCAGACAGGATGGCTTCCCCTGGCTTTTGCTCTGGACTGGAACCGCCCGCCAAGGCAGCAGAATTCTACCTCGTTCTTCTATGCCCATACGGACCAATGGCGTTATGAGACCTTAGAGCTTTCTGAGATTCTCTCCCCGTTGGCTGACAAGGAGAAATGGAAAGGCTCGCTGATCGACTGCAATATCCGTTCTGAGCGCATGGGATGGCTCCCCTCAGCCCCGCAGTTGGGAGAGAATCCGATCAAACTGGTAAAGGAAGCAGACAAAAACAAAAAGGACCCGATAGAATATGTTGTCGGAAAGTTAACGTCTGGCGAATTAAGAATGTCCTGCGAAGATCCGGACAATCCTGCAAACTGGCCGCGTAACTTGTTTGTGTGGAGGTCTAATCTTCTCGGATCTTCGGGTAAGGGACATGAATATTTCCTCAAGCACCTGCTGGGCACACAGCACGGTGTGCAGGGTAAGGATCTGGGTGAGGAAGGCAAGCGCCGTTCCGCCGAGGTCGTCTGGCAGGACGAGGCTCCTGAGGGCAAGCTTGACCTAGTGGTTACGCTTGATTTCCGGATGTCAACGACCTGCATGTATTCCGACATCGTCTTGCCGACTGCAAGCTGGTACGAAAAGAACGATCTGAACACCTCGGACATGCATCCTTTCATACACCCGCTATCCAAGGCCATCGACCCGGTTTGGCAAAGCCGGTCCGATTGGGAGATATACAAGGGTATAGCGCGCAAATTCTCCGAGATTTGTAAAGGGCACCTGGGCGTCGAAAAGGAGATAGTACTAACTCCCATTCAGCATGACACACCGGGCGAGCTCGCGCAACCTGAGGTCAGGGAGTGGCGTAAGAAGGAATGCGATCTGGTTCCGGGTAAAACAGCACCTGCAATGAAGGTTATAGAACGCGATTATCCGGCGACGTATGAAAGGTTTACGACCCTTGGTCCGCTCATGGAAAAGCTGGGCAACGGCGGGAAAGGGATTGGCTGGAATACCGATCACGAAGTCGATTTTCTAAAAAAACTTAATGGCGAAAAGGCTGGCCGTGCAAAAATAGAGACGGATATTGATGCATGCGAAGTTGTCTTGTCTCTCGCACCTGAAACAAACGGAGAAGTTGCGGTAAAGGCCTGGAAGGCTTTAAGCAAAATCACGGGTCGCGAGCATGCGCATCTTGCATTGCCAAAGGAAGAGGAAAAAATCCGATTCCGGGACATTCAGGCTCAGCCGCGTAAGATTATCAGTTCTCCGACATGGAGCGGGCTGGAGTCAGAGCATGTATGCTATAATGCCGGATACACGAATGTTCACGAATACATCCCTTGGCGTACGTTGACTGGCCGGCAGCAACTCTATCAAGATCACACATGGATGATGGATTTTGGCGAAAGCCTCGTATCCTACAGACCGCCAATCAACACTAGGACTGTGCAGGGGATGCTGGACAAGCATGGCAAGGAATCGCCGACAATCCTTCTTAATTTTATTACGCCGCACCAGAAATGGGGTATTCACTCGACATATTCTGACAATCTTCACTTGCTGACGCTCAGCCGCGGCGGGCCGATAGTCTGGGTCAGTGAGGTCGATGCGAAAAAGATCGGTGTCAAAGACAATGACTGGTTGGAAGTGTTTAACTCCAACGGGGCCATAGTTGCCCGCGCGGTTGTTTCCCAGCGTGTGAATGAGGGGATGATGCTCATGTACCACGCGCAGGAGAAAATCGTAAACACACCCGGCAGCAGGATTACCAACGCGCGCGGAGGAATTCATAACTCCGTAACGCGTGCTACGGTAAAGCCAACCCATATGATCGGCGGGTATGCCCAGCTTTCTTATGGGTTCAACTACTATGGGACTGTTGGTTCGAACAGGGACGAGTTTGTCATCGTCCGAAAGATGGACAAGGTGGACTGGATGGATGAGCCTGTACAAATGGGAGCCGCAGAATGAAAATACGTGCACAAATCGGAATGGTTCTGAATCTCGATAAATGTATCGGCTGTCACACATGTTCAGTCACATGCAAGAACGTCTGGACCTCCCGCGAAGGGGTTGAATATGTCTGGTTCAATAACGTCGAAACGAAGCCGGGCATAGGTTATCCCAAGGAATGGGAAAACCAGGATAAATGGAAAGGCGGGTGGAAACGCCACGCGAACGGAAAGATTCATCCCAGACAGGGCGGGCGTTGGCGGATTCTTGCGAATATATTCGGCAATCCGAACATGCCGGAAATTGACGATTACTATGAGCCATTTACTTTTGACTACGATCACTTGCAAAAAGCGCCGGAGATGAAGTCCATGCCGACGGCTCGTCCGCGTTCTCTGGTAACGGGCGAGAGGATGGAAAAGATAGAGTGGGGTCCGAACTGGGAAGAAATTTTGGGGACTGAATTCGATCGCCGCAAGAAAGATTATAATTTCAAGAACATCGAAAAGGAAATCTACGGTAAGTTCGAGAACACCTTTATGATGTATCTTCCGCGTCTATGCGAACATTGTCTTAATCCGACATGTGTAGCCTCCTGTCCCTCTGGTTCAATCTACAAGCGTGAGGAAGATGGTGTGGTCCTTGTCGATCAGGATAAATGCCGGGGCTGGCGCATGTGTATGTCAGGCTGCCCGTACAAAAAAATTTATTATAATTGGAAAAGCGGCAAGGCCGAAAAATGCACGCTATGCTACCCGCGTCTTGAAAACGGGGAGCCTACGGTCTGCTCGGAAACGTGCGTAGGCCGAATTCGTTATCTCGGTGTTATGCTTTACGATGCCGATCGGATAGAGGAAGCAGCCAGTGTCGTCAAGGAAGAGGACCTTTACGAGGCGCAGTGCAAGATATTCCTTGATCCCCATGACCCGGAAATCGTTGCGGAAGCGCGCAAACAGGGGATACCTGAGAACTGGATAGAGGGCGCTCAAAATTCACCCGTATGGAAGATGGCGATGGACTGGAAAGTCGCCTTTCCGCTCCATCCTGAATACCGTACCCTTCCCATGGTCTGGTATATCCCGCCGCTCTCTCCCGTTCAGGCCGCTGCGCAGGAAGGGAAAATACCCACAAAAGACGGAATAATTCCCGACCTGGATGACATGCGCATCCCCGTCAAATACCTGGCCAATATGCTGACCGGAGGAAAAGAGCAGCCTGTTCGCTTGGGCCTGAAACGTATGATGGCGATGCGCCACTACATGCGAGGCAAGCTGATAGAGGGCGTGGATAAAACGGCTGCACTTGATGAGGTTGGTCTCACGGTCGAATTGGTTGAGGATATGTACAAGATCATGGCTATCGCAAATTACGAGGACCGTTATGTCATACCGACCGGCCACCGTGAGGAGACATTGGATGCTTTTGGCGAAAGTGGTGCATGCGGCTTCAGTTTTGGCAATGGATGCTCAGGCCACAGCAACAGTTCCGTGGATCTTTTTGAAAACCCAAAGCATTCGAGAGGGCAATCAGGCAGCACAAAAAGTAACCGTGTGAACACGATCTTTGAACGGGATCACTATCAGGACCATCCCCTAAAACAATCTGGAGGAGGATGCGGCGGTGGTGGATGCGGAAGCGGTGGCTGTGGTTAGGAGGTCGGAATGAGAACACTTAAAATACTAGGGTTTCTATTGACCTATCCATCACCTGACCATTGTGAAGTGATGGAGGAGTGCCGAATGCTCCTGCGCGAGGAAAAATGGCTTTCAAAAGACTCTTTGCAGGCCCTTGAAGCGTTGATGAACGATTTTGTAAAACGTGACATCCTGGATTTACAAGAGGGTTACGTGGCCTTATTCGACCGGACGCCCTCACTTTCTTTGCATCTCTTTGAGCATGTCTATGGCGATTCCCGGGAACGAGGACAGGCTTTGGTGGATCTGACCAGAGTCTACGAAGAGGGGGGGCTGGTTATTAAGACCGGGGAGACACCCGATTACCTGCCCCTGTTTCTCGAATACATATCCGGCCTGTCTACTGAGGAGGCGCAGGAAAATCTGGGCAGTGTTGTAAACATCCTTTCTTCACTTGGCGAACGCCTCAAAAACAGGACTACACACTACGAAGCCGTCTTTACGGCACTGGTTGAAGTGGCTTCAAAAAAACCTGATCCGAAGGCCATCAAGAAAGCTTTAAGCGAAGATACCGGGATAGCAAGAAGCCCGGAACAGATGGATCAGGAATGGGAAGAGCAGTTCGCCTTTGAAAACACGGCCCAGACAACCGGAGCAGGTCAGGACGGCGGATGTCCGAAAGCAGGTGAAATGCTGGCGCGAATTAGGGATTATAATGACAAGGAAAGAGGTAAAAAATGAGTGGCTCCATGGATTATTTTCTGTTTCAGATCTTTCCCTACATTGCGATATCTGTCTTCTTGCTGGGCAGTATTTTAAGGTTTGACCGCGATCCTTATTCATGGCGAAGCAAGTCAAGCCAGCTTTTACGCCGGCGGCAACTTGTTGTTGGAAGCATCCTCTTTCATCTCGGGATCTTGTTGATTCTTGTAGGCCATGCTGTAGGTTTGCTGACGCCTATAGCTGTTTTCGATGCTCTGGGCATCTCGCATGGCGCAAAACAAATACTGGCAATAGTGGCCGGAGGCGGGGCTGGAATAATCTGCTTTATCGGACTGGTTATGCTGCTCCATCGCCGCCTGACGGATCCCCGTATCCGGGCGAACAGTTCGTTTGCAGACATAGCCGTTCTGGTCCTGCTCTTGGCGCAGCTTTCTCTGGGCCTGCTGACGATCCCGTTTTCCATGCAGCATCTTGACGGGCACGAAATGGTCAAGTTCATGGGATGGGCACAGCATATTGTGACGTTCCGAGGGGGCGCGCACGAACTCATTGCAGATGTGGCCCTTGTCTTTAAGGCTCATATTACTCTAGGGCTGTTTTTGCTACTGGTCTTTCCTTTCACACGTCTTGTTCATGCTTTAAGCGCACCGCTTGGGTATTTAGCCCGCCCTTACCAGATCGTACGGAAGAGGGCGACCTGATGCAATCTCAAGCGCCGGGCATAACCGTTAACGGCGTTCTTATTTCGCCCGATGAAATCAATGGAGAGATGCAATATCACCCTGCGGCAAGCCTGTTTGATGCGAAATATGAAGCGATGCAGGCGCTTGTCATACGGGAAATTTTGATCCAGCGAGCCGTTGAGTTGGAACTGTGTAAGAGGGAACAAGCTCAAAAAAATCTGGACGAGACAATTGATTTGCTCTTGGAGAAAGAGATATCCGTACCGCAGGCGGATAAAGAAACATGTCGGCGTTATTTCAACAGGAACAGGGATAAGTTTCGGACGTCTCCACTGTTTGAGGTGTCTCATATTCTTTATCTGGCTCCACCGGAGGATGAGTGCGAGCGTGAATCGGCAAGGCTTAAGGCAGAAACCGCCTTGGCCGCGATTAACAAGGCTCCGGAACGGTTTGAAAGCATCGCTCGTGCTGAATCGGCCTGCCCATCTTCCAGAGATGGGGGCCGGCTTGGGCAAATTGGCAGGGGGCAGACCATGCCTGACTTCGAGAAGGCCCTGTTCAGAATGCGTGAGGGAGAACTAAGTACTGAGCCTGTTGCAACTCAAGTTGGCTATCATATTATCAAGGTGCATAAGCGTGCGGATGGTCGGGAGCTGCCTTTTGAAAACGTGGAACAGGGCATCAGGGCGTATTTGGAGGAGCAAAGCTGGAATAAGGCTTTTCAGCAGTATATCCGGATTTTGGCTGGAAACGCGAAGATCAGCGGGTTTCTTTTTGAAGGGGCCCAGGTCCCACTGGTCCAGTAGCCTTTTCCCGTGATTGAAAATTTTTCAGATAGGAAAGAATGCATCCAGAAAACGAGAATAAGAATTGTTAATGCTCTTATGTGAGGAGTAAGAGCAGATTAAAATAGCATAAGTCTTCTTATATGCTGCTGTAGAGCAGGAGATCAAAATATGGCTAGGCTCTTGGATCATCCCGTCCTCGCACGCGGGTTTCGTCCTTTTTTCATTCTGGGATCGGCGTATAGCGTCTTGTGCATGTTGCAGTGGGTGGGAGTTTATAGCGGGTTTGTCATTCCTCAGGACTTTTTCTTCCTTGACCCGGTATCCTGGCACGCTCACGAGATGATATACGGCTATACGATGGCCATTGTTGCCGGGTTTTTATTGACGGCAGTAGCGAATTGGACAGCCGGCGCACCGGTGCGTCAGTATCATTTGCTTGGACTTTGCATTTTGTGGGTTATAGGGCGGATAACACTGAATTTTGATTTGAATCTGCCTTTCTGGGCACTGGTCATCACGGAAGGAGCATTTATTCCGGCCCTGACGGCTTCCTTGTCAGTTCCCTTGCTCCGGAGTTGGAGCAAGCGGAATTTCATATTCCTTACTTTATTAAGCGTTCTGTTCGTGTGCGATATGTGGTTCATGTTCACGCACGATAAATCCCCGCTTTTCATCGCGATTATGGTGATAGTAATGATGATTTCCTTGATTGGCGGTCGCATTATCCCTTCATTTACGGTTGCGGCATTACACAGGAAAGGAATAAAGGCCTTACAAACCCCGCAAGCAGGGATGGATATTGCTGCGCTCGCATCCCTTGTTCTTGTAACCGTTTGTCTTGTTTCTTTGCCTGAAAGCGGATTTATGGCTTTTTGTGCCCTCGCTTCCGCTATCGTCCACCTTATGCGTATGCGCTACTATCACACACTTAAAACTTTTCAAGACCCTATGCTCTGGATATTGCAGGCAGGGTATCTTTGGGTAGTTGCAGGTTTGCTTCTTCTGGCACTTTCAGGTGTCGCCGTGCTGGATCTTCCGACAGCGATTCATGCCCTGACCGCCGGAGCAATCGGCACCATGACACTGGGTATGATGTGCCGCGTTTCTTTGGGGCATACCGGGCGGGATTTGCAGGCTTCAAGACCAACCGTGGTCGCGTTCGCCCTTATCATCGCTTCAGGACTGACAAGAATCATCGGCCCCTTGATCGTGCCTGGTCTTAATGTCGAGCTTATGGCCTTCTCCGCGATTCTTTGGGCTTTTGGCTTTCTTATCTTTATTATGGTCTATGCGCCGGTTCTTTGGCACCTAAGACCAGATGGAAGAACTGCCTGATTTCTCGTTTTTCCGCATCTGCCCTTTCTGTTTTTCAAGACAATACATGCAAGGATTAAAGTGCCCTGCAGAATAATTTTCATCGAGAAGCGCAGGACACTCCAGACAGCCTTCATAATTAAAGAAATTCTCGTTATGATCGAGTACACAGTGTCCGCCGATTTCTAAAGTCCCGGCCAGAAAAGCTTTTCCGGAAACTTCAGCGTCGTCTTTAATGATGCAAAGCCCTCGTATGACGGCCCTTCCTTTGATGCGCGCCCTGTCCTTTATCGTCGCATAGCCGGAAACCTCCGCATGCTCGTCAACGACAGCATACCCCGAAACGGAGGCATTACCGAAAACGCGGGCCCCCAACCCTACATAAGCGGTATCATCGACGGCAGCGGTATCGGCCACCCATCCACCGCCATTAACATGTCTATGCGCAGGAACGACCCCGTTCCCGTCATTAAAATCATAATACGAATCATGGGACACTACTTCTTGCATGGCGAACCCCCTTTATTTCAAAGGCTCTGCCTTGCTTCTGGCCAGACGCAAATCAGGCATCTGTACAAAATCTATCATAAAAAAACAATAAGAGCAAAAAAATATTTTAATGCATCAAAAAATAAGGTATAAAAAATCATTTTGTTTTTTTTAACAATGCTTCTCATGAACGGAAAGATCGCAATACTCGGCGAGCAACTGGATGTCCGAAATGATAATGTCCTTATTGTTAACGTGCACGCCGTAAGGTTCCAGTTTTGCCAGCGCTCTGGAAAAGGTTTCAGGCTTGATGTTCATTCGTGTAGAGATCACGGACTTGTCGTAGGGCAAGTCAACAACCCAGACGCCTTGTTCCTGCTTCCTTTTTTGACAAAATCTTAAAAGAAAGGCGCCAATCCTCTGGGGAGCTGTGCGGGTCGTAACCTGTTCAAGTTGCTGAACTAGATAATGCTGTCGTGCGGCGATCGCACCCAGCATCCTCAGCGCAAATCTGCTGTCTTCCTCTATCTTCCTGATAAAAAAACTGCGCGGAACCTCAATCAACACAGTCTCCTCCAGTGCCTGGGCATTTACTGGATATTCTTTTGTATCGCTGAACACAGCGGCTTCAGCAAAAGATTCGCCCGGTCCGAAAACATGAATGATCATTTCTTCACCATCCTTGGAAACGCGGTACAGTTTAACCCAGCCGCTAAGAATTATAAAAAAAGCATCCGCTTTATCGCCTAAGGCAAAAATATTGCGGCCCTTGGCAAAGGTTTTTTTTTGGCTTCTCTGAGCAAGCGACTCGACAGTATTTAGTGGGATACCCTGAAACAGGGGTGTCTTCTTAATGATCTCAGCTATGTTAACAGTCATGACGGTGTCGCGCAAAAAGGTTACTGTCTTCATTCTCCAAACTGAGACTAAAGAGGCACAATGCCTTAAAATTTTTAACCAACCCGCTTTCCAGAGCCTGAAAATGTCCAATAACTGAGGCAAAGCAAAAAATACGTATGCCTTCATTGTGTCGATAATTTGATCCAAATCAAGTGCTATTCAAGGCTCTTTAATCATATTAATGTCAATTGGAATAGCCGTGCTTTTTGCATGGCAGCTCTGAAGCCTATATAGCCTAAGTCCTTTACAGGATATGGCTTCTAGGCCGGGGTTATGGGGGAAACGCCATAGCCTCCCGCGCTAGGAAAGGAGTTATAGCATGACCGCAAGCCCGCGGATAGTAGACGGTTTTGGGAGGCGCTTTCCTTATTTGCGCCTGTCATTGACGGATGTATGCAACTTCAGGTGCTCATATTGTCTGCCTGACGGCTACAAAAAAACAAGCCGAGATAATTTTTTGAGCCAGGAGGAAATACTCAGGCTTGTGCGGGCTTTTGTCGCGCTGGGTGTCTGGAAAATCAGGCTGACCGGCGGAGAGCCGACGATCCGCCCTGACTTTCTGAAGATTGTTGAGAACATAGCGTCGATGCCCGGCCTTCGGAAACTCGCTTTTACGACAAACGGCTATAAACTGCCGGAACGGGCGCAGAGTTACTACGATGCGGGATTGAGAGCGGTGAATATCAGCATCGACTCCCTCAGAGCGGGGCAATTCAGGGCGATTACGGGGCACGATCGTCTGGATGAGGTGCTTGAGGGGGTGGATGCCTGTTTTTCGGCCGGGTTCAAGCAAGTAAAAATCAACACCGTTCTTCTTAAGGGCCTCAATGAAGACGAGTTGGATGATTTTATCATTTTCGTTCGTGACAAGCCCGTTTCCTTGCGCTTTATCGAACTGATGCGCACAGGTGAGAATCAGGAGTATTTCGGCGCTCATCATTTGCCGGGCACAAAGGTAACCGAGAGGCTACTGGTACACGGCTGGCGTTCGAAGCTTCGCGAGGAGGGTGGCGGCCCGGCGCAGGAATTCGAACATCCGCGCAGCCGGGGCACGATAGGGCTGATAGCCCCGTATTCCAAGGATTTTTGTGCATCATGTAACCGCTTGCGAGTGTCGGTAAAGGGAGATCTACATTTGTGCTTGTTCGGAGAAGGGGGATACTCTCTGAGGAATTTATTGCAAGAGGATAATCAGCAGCAGGAATTGGAGGATAAGATACTCTCTCTTCTTAATTTAAAAAAATCTGCACACTTCCTTCATGACAATAATAGCGGCACCCGCAACCATCTGGCGAGTATTGGAGGATAGACATGTCAAAAGCCAAAGATGTCCTTGTTTTTCCGACAGCTAAAACCCCTGATTTCAAAATGATTAATGTTGGTCGGAAGCGGCCCACGCGGCGACGTGCAGTAGCGTGCGGCACGATCCGCATGAGCCGGGAAGCCTTCGAATCCGTTCGTGACGGGTCCCTGCCCAAGGGAAATGTTCTGGCTTTGGCTGAAGCGGCAGGGATAACAGGCGCAAAGAAAACGCCGGATATTATCCCGATGTGTCACACCTTGCCGCTGGATCAGGTAACGGTTCACAGCGTTCTGGACGAACAGGAGAACAGCGTTACTGTTTACGTGCAGGCGGTGGCGTTCGCTAAAACAGGTGTAGAAATGGAAGCCCTGACCGGGGCGAATGCCGCGCTGCTGACCATATGGGATTTAACCAAGGGTGTGGATCCGGATTTATCTATAGAAGGGATTAGGCTGCTTGTTAAGACAGGCGGAAAAAGCGGTATATGGACCAATCCTTTGGGGATTCCTGATTGGTTGGAAGCACAATTACCGGATAAACAACCCTTGAAAGGACAGAAGGTCGCGCTTCTTGTGATGAGTGATCGCGCTTCAAAGGGAGAATATGAGGATCAATCCGGTCCACTTTTGAAGAGGAAGTTGGAACATATGGGGGCGGAGCTTGTCTCGCACAGACTTGTGCCAGACGAAAAAGAAGAAATCTCACAGTCCATTCGGGAAATATGCGACCAGTACAGCCCCGCACTCTTGATTGCTTCTGGAGGAACAGGGCCGGGACCGCGGGATGTTACTCCGGAAGTTCTGGCAGGCATAAGCGAGCGGATGCTGGACGGTTTGGGAGATGTGCTGCGTGCGGAAAGCCTGCACCACACAGACACGGCTTGGCTTTCACGTATGACCGCAGGAATGGTGGGCGCAACTCTGGTGATAGCTTTTCCCGGCTCTCCGAAGGCCGTAGAGGAATGCTGGGACATTATAGAGCCATTTATAGGGGATGCGTTGCACAAAATTAAAAAGCAGGGATATGGAGGCTGATATGGGCAGTTTTACCCTCACAATTCGATGTTTTGGAGTCTTCAGAACTTTTGGCGACAAGTTAAGCGTAAGTATTGAGCCCGGAACCTCCCTTCTCCAGGTGAAGGAGGCGTTAGCTAGGCAACTGGGAGAATCGCACAGGTCGCTGATTGATGCGTCAGCTCTGGCAAATGATAAATCCATACTTCCCAAAACATACGTCTTTCACGATGTTGAGGATTTATCCATTTTGCCGCCCGTTTGTGGAGGATAGGATGACATCCATTAGGGTTCTGATTAGTTCAAGCGCCCTTAGTCTTGAAGCGGCGGTAAAAAGCGTATCTGACCCTGCGCATGGGGCGACTGACACCTTTATCGGCACGGTCCGAAACACGCATGAAGGCAAAAGCGTGACCGGCATTACGTATGATGTTCATGAGGATTTGGCCAAAAGAGCCTTTCACGACATTTGCTTGGAAGGGCAGGGAAAGTGGCCGGGTACACGCTATTATGTGGCGCATCATCATGGCACTCTGGATATTGGAGGCATCAGCATTGTCATAGCCGTCAGTTCAGCGCACCGGGCGGAAAGTTTTGCGGCATGCCGGTATGTGATTGAGGAAATCAAGAAACGGGTCCCAATCTGGAAGCAGGAGCATTACCTTGATGGGATGAGCGAGTGGCTGCCAGGCCATTCGCTTTATTCTCGAGCGGAAACGCTGGCAGGAAGCGATAACAGCTAGGGCAGTCGGTGTGGATAACAGGTCGGACATTACAGGAGTAATTCTGGCAGGCGGGCGCTCCAGCCGGATGGGGCGTAACAAGGCTCTGCTGGAATATCAGGGGCGCCCTCTGGTCGAGTATATGCATGATCTTTTAAAGAACTCCGGAATCAGGGCGGTACTCATCAGCGGGCAGGTTGAAGGCTATGAGTGTGTAGAAGATTATAAGCCGTTTTCCGGGCCGGCAGCAGCGATAATGTCCGTAATGAACCGTTGTCCGGGTAGCGCGGGTTTTTTATGTATGCCTGTTGATATGCCCCTGCTGACCCCGGAAATTCTGGATATCCTTTTAAAGTGTAAGAATGGAGGGTATTTCCAAGGGCACCGGCTGCCGGTTTTTTTTGTCCCCCCTTACCGGGAGAGTACAGCCTCCTCCGTGCGCGAAATGATTGAAGATTTCGGTATAGCCCCCGTTGAGCTGCCTGAACAATACAGGGAAAAAATGAAAAGTTTTAATACACCAGAAGAGTGGAAGGATCTGACCTCAAGATGAAAGTAAAAATTACGGAACACTCCGTAACATTCAAAATAACCGAAGGTGAAATGAACGTGCTGGCTGCAGGAGGGACATTGGAAAACAAGATATCTGTAGGGGGAAACGACTTGGCAATGGTCATTGACTCGAACTCATCTGAGTTTTTCGATGATCATGAAGAAAAGCCTTTGAAGCTAATTCTGGACAGGAAAGAATCGTGCCTCATGCTTTTCACGAGCAAGGATCAGATTGAAAAGCTGGTAGATATGGGGCGCAGTAAAGGAGGCATTTCCACGTGTATTGAGGGACTTCAAATTATTTTGCAGGTGGATTTGAGATCGGATCAAAGACCGCTTCGGAAAGGATGATTGATGCTGCTGGCGTTCCTTTTTTTCGCCACGGCTTTGCTGTATGCATGTGCAGGTTTTGGAGGCGGTTCAACATACAATGCCTTGCTCGTATTGAATAATACGGATTACCGCTTCATCCCGTTGGTTTCCCTGATATGCAACATAATTGTTGTCACTGGTGGCGTATGGCACTTTTCAAGATCGGGTCACATCAGGATATCAAGAATACTTCCGTGGGTAACTCTGTCAGTCCCTATGGCATGGTTGGGCGGCTATATCGCTATTTCTGAAAAGGTGTTTGTAGGTCTTCTGGGAAGTGCGCTGTTTATTTCCGGAATCAGGATGCTCTTGTTTGAAAAACCTGCGGCTTCAGATCAAGGCGAAAAACCGGCTGATTTGGCTCAGTCTATCTATGTTCCACCCGCCATAGGAGCTGCTCTTGGGTTGCTGGCAGGGGTAACAGGGATTGGGGGAGGTATATTTCTCGCCCCTATTCTTCATTTCCTGAGATGGGGAAATGCGAAGGAAATAGCCGGAATTTGCAGCCTGTTTATACTTGTCAACTCCGTCGCCGGCCTGATAGGGCAGGGAATGAAGCTTGGAGGTGAAAGTTTGTTTTTACAGGCGCTCTCATCGCATTGGGCTTTATTTCCATCTGTTTTTTTGGGTGGGCAAGTTGGTTCGATACTGGGCGCATCTTTGATAAAGACAAAGTATGTTAAAATAGCTACAGCGATCCTCATATTATATGTATCCGCGCAACTCCTGTACCGTTTTTTTGCAGAGTAATTACCCCATAAATCAAGAGCACAACGATAAAGCTTTCCTGCCTCTCGGACCCTAAAAAAACTCGACAAGGTTTTTGGGGCCGCTATGAATTTTGTATGAGAGTGGATTAGTCTTCACCTCTTTCTGCAAAAATTAAACCGGGTACAAAACCGGGTACAAAATAAATGTACCAATTAATATATTGCATGAAATTAAATGGTTAGGTTCTGTATTCAGTTTTAACGTCTGAACCAAACTGCTGACTTCAGGCGAAATCATATCGTTTCAAAAAGTCTTAAAACGCTTATAAAGTTAAGGCGTGTATTTTACCTCTATGCATCATTGGCTTTCTTTTTGTCTCAATAATGGTGCTGACAAAAACTTAAACCCGGACACCTATCGCCGTAGTTAAGCAAAAAGCCACAATAGTTTGTCGTTTAATGGAAAATCAACAGGAACTAAAGAGAAAGCATACGTTCTTCATATACTGTTGTTTTACGGTACTTTTTGTTTTGTTCTACTTGAACTTCAATCTTTCATTTTTCGGGCAAATTATCGCTCATTATTCTTACGTTCCCACCGCAGTTAACCACCTTAATGAAGCTGGTAGTCAGTATTGCAACTCTGGTGGTGCATGCCTGACAGAGCCATGGGGGTGGCCTTATTTCAGAAATAGTGCTACCTGCGGCCAAGACTATCCAGAGCAGACATATACAGTGAATGGCTTAACGTACACACTACGGCACAGTACTTATCTATATGAGGAACCTTGTACAGTAGGACAGACAGCATACTATTTTCCCTTGAACCCAAAATGGTCTGTTGCTGATATCAGATTACCAGGCTCAATATTCTGGAAGTACTTTTTACAGCAATCTGTTTTTTTGCTGATCTGGCTTTCGGGGTTTATCATTTATGCAGTTCTTGCTGCTAGTCGGCATTTTGTTCAGGACGCCATACAAGAAATAAGAATAGAGTTTCAGGAAAGGCGAATGTTTAACGCCATCGCCATAAGTCTATTTTCTCCACTTTTTGTTGTGCTTGTGTTTCATATTGCGGCCTATATTTTGGATTTTGAGCATTCTAGAATTTTTGAGAGTGGTGAAACTTTTGCATATTATATAAACAACTTTTCTTTATTTGTAGGAATCGCATGTTTTTTCCTGACATCCAAAAGTAATATCGTCTTGAAGATTATGTTCGCGGCAACGCTTGCGAGCACTCATGAATATCTTGTCTATGAAGGCCCTTGGTTCGTTTTACGCGCTTTATTGGCGTATCTACTATTTTGTCTTTTTTATGAGGTAAATAGATACTTTTCGCGAGGCATCCCTGTTACAAAATGAGCGAGATGATCTCAGCGCGGCTTCATCTTCGTAGAAGTTACCGCGCAGGAACGGCCTGAACGCCCTTGGTGCAATCCGGCCCGGCCATATCGTCCGCGTAGCATTGCCCGCTATCCTCGACCCTTTGCCCGGTCGCGTCGCCCGCGTTGCGGCGGATCGTCTCGTCAGCCCCGCCCTCCGGCTTGCCGCACGCCGAACCGAAATCGTCCGCGTAGCATTTCCCGTCATCAGCGGCGCTCGGCGCCCTCCCACCGGCAGTTTCTCCGGTGGCGCATGGGCCTTCGGTATCGTCGGCATAACAGACCGTATCACCGCCTTGCCCCCCTGCCGGCTTTTCGCAGGGTCCGTCCATCTCGTCCGCGAAACAGGTCGTATCGTCCGCTCCCGGCGCCGTTTCCGGACCGCCGGGCCTGAGCCTCCCGCTGCCGTCCGTCGCGCACAGGTTCAGCCCGCCTTCGTTGGCCGCTTCGCGCAGGGCGGGCAGGTACTTTTCGCTCCGCAGCCGCGCATAGGCGTCGCGCAGATTGAACGGGTCCGCATGCCCCCCGCTGCCCCACATGAACAGGCTCGCGGGTGTGATCTTGCGGCTGCGCAAATCCGCCATCAGCGCCTCTGTCTCTTGATGCCCCTTCATCTTGTCATAGGTCAGGGACATGTCCTGCGGCACGATATCCGGGCGCAGGCGCTGTGCAAGCCGGAAAAGGCTTTCGTCGTTGACCCCGCCGAACCGGTCGGCCCAGAGCTGGTCGCGGTAGCGCTGGAACTGCGCGCTGAAAAACACGTCATGCTGTTCTCCCGGCCCGATACCGATGCGCGACAATTGTTCCATCCGGGCCTGATCGCGCGGCGGTTTGCCCATTCCTTCATGGGCGAGCATGACGTCGTCAAGGTCCGGATTGAACCGTCCCTCCAGCATGGCCGAGGAAATATCCTTCTCATCAATGCACAACTGCTTGGCCTGATGCACCATGATCTCTGTGGCGATCTTGGCCACCTCGTCGCGCGAATAGGTCTGCTTGTCGGTTGTGATGCCGAGTTGCCCCATCACCTCGCGGATCAGCTGCTGTTGCCCCGGATCTGCTCCGTCAGGACGCAGCAGGGCTTTGTTGCTGACACGGTCGCCGTTCAGAAGGTCGACATAGACCGCGCGGTTGAAAAAACGGTCCTGAACCGGGTTTTCCCATGGGGAATCCGTCCGCGGCCTGTTTGCCATGAAAGAACCGCTCGGCACCCGGCCCGTAACGATGTAATCGACAAGTCCGACCATCGCGCCTGTGCGTCCGAGTTCGGCCATCGCCGGATTGGATATGGTCTGACCGTTTTTCTGCATAAGCCAGATCTGGAAAAGTGTATCGCGCAGAGCCTCCGGCCGAACGCCGGCGGCCTCCATCTTTTTCTTAAGCAACTCCTGCATGAAGGCGGCGGTCCGCCCGTCCACGGTTTGCGGCGTAAAGTCGATCTCGATATCCGGGTTGGCGGCCTGCTGTTCCTTGAGATAATCCTTGAGCGCCCGCCCTGTATTCTCCAGCACGTCGGTATTCGAGGCCGGGTTGCCCGTAACCCCGAGATAGGAATCGCTGATCGCCATCAACTCGCGCGCCTGCGCTTCGGGGGAGCCGTTCACAGCTTCCGGGTTGCGGACACCCGTGCGCCGGGCCGATTCCGTATTCAGGGCGCTGCGCTGCGCTTCCGGCAGGGCCCGTGCCTTGGCAACCACTTGGTTGATAAGATCGACCGTCTGCTTGGCCCCGCTGTTCGACGTGTCTGCGGCGCTGGCCGTGGCCAGCATGTCGAGAGCCGCAAGCGTCGCCTCGTCAAGCTCGCCTGTAACTTTGACCGACGAGAGCAGGGAAGCGTTGCTTCCCGCAAGGGCCGCCAGCCCCGAAGAGCCAGAACTCAGGAAGACCTGCACCGACTCGATTGTCTTGCTGTAGGAATCGATAAAAGCTGTATCGGAAGCGTTTTCATCAAGAGCCAAAGCCGTATGGCCCCGGTCAATAATCTGGGGAACGACTGTATTGAGCGCTCTCTTGAGCTCTACGAGTGGACTGTCCGGCATATACCCTCACCCCGCTGATATACTGACGGGATTGTAATTCTTATATTTGCACAAATTATACGGTTTTGACGGGGGCTTTGTCAAATAATCGTAAACAAGGGGCTTTTAGCCGCTCAAACGCAGAATTACAGCGCTCTCAGCCGGTTTTTACCAGTTTATCGTGATCCTTCTGCCGCACCAGCGTGCTGTACGCATCCTGAAGGCGCTTTGTCACCGCCGCCGGCTTGAACGTGATCCCGTCGATTTCGCCGACCGGGGTCAGCTCCGCCGCCGTTCCGGTCAGGAATATCTCCTGAAAACCCTTAAGTTCTTCGGGTTTGATATGCCGCTCCTCGACGGGAATGCCCATCTCCTTGGCCAGAGCGATCACCGTCTGTCGCGTAATCCCGTTCAGGAAGCAATCCGGGGTAGGGGTCAGCAGCACCCCGTCCTTGACCGCGAAGAAATTCGCCGCCGAAGCCTCGGCGATATAGCCTCGGTAATCCAGCATCAGCGCATCGTCGTAACCCTCGTCCTCGATCGCATGCTTGGACATGGTGCAGATCATGTACAGCCCGGCGGCCTTGCTCTGCGTCGGCGCTGTATCCGCTGCGGGGCGTCGCCACGGCCCGGTTTTAAGGCGAATGCCGTTCACCAGCTTGTCCTCGGGGTAATACGTCCCCCAGGCCCACCCGGCCACCGCGACATGCGTTTTCGTCCTGCGCGCCGAAACGCCCATCTGCTCGCCCCCGCGCCACGCGACAGGCCGCACATATCCGTCTTTAAGGCCGTTCGCCTCCATAACCTCGTACTTGATCGCCTCGATTTCATCGACGCTCAACGGAATCTCCATCCCGAGGATTTCCGCCGAACGCCTGAAACGCTCTGAATGCGCCCGGCTCTTGAAAATCACGCCGTCATACATCCGCTCGCCCTCGAACACGGAGCTGGCGTAATGCAGGCCATGGCTCAGGACGTGGATTTTTGCCTCGCGCCAGGGATGCATTTTCCCGTTGATCCAGATAAATCCGTCCCTGTCGTCAAAGGGCGTGAAAGCCATGCCTGAAGTCCTCATCTTTTACGTTTACCCCTGACCTGTTTCGGTCTAGGCTGTTAAAAACCGTGAGAAAACAAGCTATACGGGCATATTTATTTTGTAAAGAAGATCATGCAGCCATTTCAGGACATCGCGGGCGCACTGGGCAAGCAGCCGCATATTCTAGTGGTCGATGACGACAGGAGAATCTGCCAGCTTGTTTCGCGCTTCCTGATGGCTCAGCAATTCGTGGTACAGACCGCCCCGAACGCGCACGAAGCTCGGGAAATGATGAAAAGGTTCGTTTTCGATGCTCTGATTGTGGATGTCATGATGCCCGGACAGACCGGACTCGAATTTACAAAGGAATTGAGAAAAACAAATAATATTCCGGTACTTCTCTTAACCGCCCTTGGAGAAGTGGAAGATCGTATTGCGGGTCTTGAAACCGGGGCTGATGACTACTTGCCCAAACCCTTTGAACCCCGTGAGCTGGTTCTGCGGCTGAATGCGATACTCAGGCGCGCTCCGGCACCGTCTGCTCAGAACGCCGATGCCGGATTTTCCATAGGAAGATGGATTTTCCGGGTCAACAGGGCAGAACTGGAAGACGCCGCCAATGAAATCGCACCTCAACGGTTGACGACGGTCGAAGTGAATCTCTTGCGGGCTTTGTGTGAAAGCGCTGGGAATCCTTTGAGTCGCCATGAACTCGCGGAGCGTTGTGGTATGGACGATGCTGGAGAAAGAACGTTTGACGTGCAGGTCACGCGCCTTCGCCGCAAGATCGAGGAAGATACAAAAAATCCTCGTTCTCTTGTGACTGTCAGGGGAAAAGGATACATGCTGCATGCGGAAAAACTGGGTTAAAAAGCGCATGATCCGGCCGAAGACAATCAATAAAAAATGGATCAAGACGTTTCTTCCTAAAACCCTGTTCGGGCGTTCCTTGCTGATCTTGATCATACCCGTCATTCTTATACAGCTGATCTCGACCTACGTTTTTTTTGACCGTCACTGGAATAAGATGGCCGGGCGCCTGTCATATGCAGTCGCCGGAGAGATCGTGCTGATAGGGAGGCTGGTTGAGACCAGCCCCGACCCGGCCGCGGTAGAGAAAATAACGGCCCTGGCCGGGGATAAGCTTGACCTGATAATAAGCTACCGTCCCGGCGAAACCATTCAAAAAACATCGTCAGGACCGCAGGAAGGGTATTGGGCGTCATATATTGCCAGAATATTCGCGAAGGAACTCGGTCAGCAGACTCAAAATCCTTTTACGGTCGATGTGGATTTTCAGGAAAAATGGGTAGAGGTTGGCCTGCAACTTGAGGGAGGAGTGCTCAACATCTCTCTGCCCCAACGCCGTCTTTTCGCGTCCACGACCTATATTTTCCTGCTCTGGGTATACGGTTCTTCGACGGTCCTGCTGCTAATCGCGGTCCTTTTTATGCGTAACCAGATTCGTCCCATACGCAAACTGGCCATAGCCGCCGAACGGTTTGGAAAAGGCCGGGATGTGGAGCGGTTTAAGATTGAGGGGGCCAGAGAAGTACGTCAGGCAGGTCAGGCCTTTATGGATATGCGCACCCGTATCTTAAGGCAGATTGAGCAGAGAACGACGATGCTCGCCGGCGTTTCCCATGATCTGCGCACGCCTCTGACCCGGATGCGCCTTCAGGCGGCCCTGATAGGCGACAGCCCGGATGCCGAAGCCCTGAAAGGGGACATCGAGGAAATGGAAAAAATGATCGAGGGCTACCTGAATTTTGTCCGCGGCGAGGGGAACGAACAGCCGGTAATAACCGATATGGTCCCCCTGATAGAGGGTGTCATTAATTTGGCCCGCAGGCAGGGCCGCGATATTGACTTTACCCATGAAGATCTCGAAAACCTGTCCATGACGGTGCGCCCGCTGGCCATGCGCCGTTGCCTGACGAATGTGATCGGAAACGCCGTCAAATACGCGCACCATGTATGGGTGAAGCTTGAAAAACCCGAAAAGAAAACCGTCCTGATAACGATCGAGGATAACGGCCCGGGCATCAAGGAGGAAAAGTACGAAGACGTATTCAAACCGTTCTACCGCGTGGATGAATCACGGAATGTGGATACGGGCGGGGTAGGGCTGGGCCTGCCCATTGCCATGGATATCGTGAACGCGCACGGCGGGACGATAAATCTGGAAAAAAGCGCCCGCGGGGGACTGGCCGTAAAAATAACCCTCCCTCAATGATGCGGGTGAAAAAAGAACCGGTACGTCTTCCTCAAGGCGCACGACAAGCCAACGGCCTGGAATTTTCACAAACAAGAGCCAAAAACAGATAGTAACACTTGCGCTGATTTAGCGGGACGTACCACCGATCATCATTTCGATTCCACGCGGATCGGCTTGCGGAAAACTGCTGACAGTCTCATCGGTAAAATCATTTTCGTATTGCGAAGCCAGGTTGGGATCATCAATCTGGTCACTGTCGGCAACAGTTTCAAGGAGGTTCTGACGAAAAGCAGGCAAAGACAGGGCTATTTGCACTTTTAGGGCAAGCTCTTCCGTTTCGGGCGTTTGCTCGGCGTTTGGAATAATATGGTCAAGGACGTCTCGAAGCACCGTTTCCGTATTTCTTGCGGAATCAACGGCGGAAATACCATAAGCCGGCGGGCGGCTGTCAGGAACCTGATCCGGGAAAAGCTCATGCGCCTGCCGCAGAACAGTCCTCTGAAGGCCGTTTACAAACGAGTCGGTCATATAGTTCGTATCGATCGTATTGACAAGGGAACTCTCTTTTGCCGCTTGAAGATCTTCGTTGGACACATACAGAACCTCGCCGGAAATCCCGGTTCCCTGATTGGCAAAATTGTCCCTTTCCCATTTCCCGGCATAAACATGTTTGCCTAGGGATTCGGCATCGTAAGGCGTACGCTCGTAGGAGCGTAAGGGAGTAACGATATCGTATTGTGCGAGGGTATCGACATCAGCGGATTTTTTGAACGTATCGACTAATATTCCATACCCCGCGTCCTGTATTGCTCCCGAAGCATCCCTGATAGCGTCAGATACATCGGAGCCCAGCCTTCGTACCTTTCTGGACAGCAACTCCCCGATACCCGGATGAGCGGCCTCCAACTCCGCCTGTTCAGCCTGTCTTCTTTCTCGTTCTGCCTTTGCCAGCTCAGCCCCGGAACTATCAAAAAAAGAATCAGCCATATCAACCCCATAAGCTTTATTGTTATATGAAAACTAATCCCCAAATGTAGTCGAAGCCTTATAAAAAGTCAAAATTATCATTTCGGAATTTGGGCGCGAGATCCCAAATAAAGGAAAATGATTGTGCTCATAAAGTGCTTTTTTGAGCCCAAAAAGTTAGCTGCACCTGCTTGTTTTAAATAAGGCGCGCCCCGTTGGGCACCTGCCGCTCGCAGTCCGCCAGCACAATATCGCCGGCTTCGTCGGCAAAACCCAGGGTCAGGACCTCGGACATAAACGGGCCGATCTGCCGCGGCGGAAAATTGACGACGCCGAGAACCTGGCGCCCCATAAGGGCGTCACGCGAATAATGGGCGGTAATCTGGGCAGAACTCTTCTTGATGCCGATATCGGGGCCGAAATCAATAAACAGCTTGAAAGCAGGTTTTCGGGCTTCGGGAAAATCCTGAACATCGACAACCGTGCCGACACGGATTTCAACCTTCAGAAAATCATCAAAACTGCAATAATCTTCGGACATGGGAACCGAAAAACACGCGAAAAAAACGCTCTATCAGGCCGCGCGCTGTCCCTCGTCGCTCTCATCCGATTCGATAGCGGACTTGATCTCATTGAGGCTGTCTTTGAGGCGGCGGTTAAGAACCCCGGAAGTCTCGCTGTTAGACTGGCGCACGATCTCCCCGATCTCGTTCATGCCTTCCATGGTCTTCTTGCAGCTTTCTTTAAAAAGCTCGGCGTTGCGTGCAAGTGCCTCTTCAGGCTTGGAATCCTTAAGGATTTCGCTGGTCCGGCAGTTCTGCTCGCTCAGGATTTGGGAAAAAAGCTCGGCTTGACGGTTCATGACTGTCTGGAAACTGCGAAAAGCGATCTGCTGCGTTTCGGCCAATGTTTGAAGATTTCGGCGCTGCATTTCAAGAAGGCAGGAAAAACCATAAGGAACCTTCGGGAGTTCGCCCATCTTAAACAGTTCAGGATTAGGAAAAAACGCTTTAAATTTAAAGTCCTGCGCCATGAATAGCCCCTATAAATACAGGATAAAATAATGAAATTGTTTTGAACAATAACCGTAGTTTTTTAAAAAATACAAGTCAAGAACTTAGGGTGTTGAACATAACTGAAAACAGGGGAAAACTATGAGATGAATGCTGAGAATAAAAGTTTTATGAAAATAATTGAAGGTTTTTTACATGGGCTTTTCTACGGATAGACCTGGGATTTTAGCGATCTTTTAACGCCTTTCCGTCATTGTACAGGAGAAAAGAGCAAAAACGTGCACCGGAATAAGGTGTTTGCGTCTGTATGATTTTTTCGGGGCAAAGATGAAAAAACTGCGCAAGCCAGTTAGAAAAGGGAAGGGCATCCGTCCGAGTCTGTGGCTGACGTCGGGAATGGCGCAGACCATGGTGATGCTCAATGGCGTGATCCTGACGATCACGGCATTTTACATTCTGAGTATTTTTGTCAAGGGCATGTCCAACGAAGAGTTCCGCACCGTCGCCGAGGATGCCGGCCGAGTGTTTATCGAAGGAATATCCGGCCAGGAAAACACGATGCGTCTGGTTTCAAGCGTTCTCATGCTGACGGAAAACTCGAACAAAACCGAACTGGCCGAGCAGATCAGGCGGAATGTGCCGGGCTTGAGTGATTTTGAGCAGGTGTTGTGGATATACGAGTCGTCTCCGGGAGCGTGGCAGTACAAAACCATATTTGAATCGTCGCGTCTGGTAAAAAGAGAAATGGACTACCAGCTAGTCCCAAGCCAGAAATTGATTACCCAGATCGTGAACGAAAAATATTTTGAGGACGACCGCTTGAGGGTTGTCAGCGATCTGCCCGGAATGAACTACACAGAAACAAATACGTCCCCCCCGACCATGGAACGCCCGTTCGCCCTGCTGAAGGTAGTCAGGAAAAACAGTTCTCGGGACGGGGTTGTTTTCGGTATTGGCCGCCCCGACAAGCTTCTCAAGGAAGGATGGCTGGAAAAACAAAGCTCCGTATACAACCTGAATATCCGGGAGACCAATACGGGGCGTAATATCTACAGCATGGAAAACGACAGCGAAGGACAGCAGGCAGTCGCATACACGCAAAATTACAATTTCTCCGTCGGCGACAATGAATGGCAGATCATGATCCAGTTCTCCAAGAAGAAAAGCCTCGCCTACATGGAACAAATGCCATACGTCGTTCTTCTTCTCGGCGTGGTCCTGACGGTTATTGGAACGCTGTTCGTTCGCAACAACCATATGCAGTCCAAACGCGTGGCCGCAATGAACATGGCGCTGGAGCAGAAAAATCTGGAACTTGAAACGGAAATCGGAGAACGCGAGCGCCTCAACAGCGCCCTGCAGAAAGCCGACCGCGAAAACCGCGCGGTTATCGACTCGGTCAGCGATATTATCTTTGAGACGGATACGGAAGGAAACCTCCTGTTTCTAAGCGCTGCATGGCGTAAGATCACCGGCTTTGATCAGGAGCGTTCGAAAGGTAATAACCTGTTCTCAATGCTAAACCCGGAAGATCAGGCCAAGCAGAAGAAAGAATTTGATATGATGGTGCGCGGCCAGAAGCAGGCCTACCGCACGTTCACGAGAATCAGGACTCAGGAGGGAACTTTCCGTTCGATCGAACTGGCGATCTCGATGATCCGCCAGGATGAAAACAAGAATCTCCGCGTTGCCGGCACGATAACCGATGTCGAGGAACGCCGCCGTGCCGAGCGCGCCTTGGCCGAAGCGGAAAAGAAATACCGGACGATCGTTGAAAACGCTGCTGGCGGTCTCTATCAGCTCACCCCTGAAGGGATTTATCTCAGCGCCAACCCCTCTATGGCCCGGATTTTGGGGTATCAGAGCGTGGAGGAGTTGCTGCGCGATGTAAAGAACGCCAATGGTACGGTCTATATCGACAAGGAAGAACGCGAAGCCTTCGTCAACGCCCTGATGCGCGCCGGACAGATCAACGGCTACGAAACTCAGGTCTTCAAGAAAGGCGGCACAAAAATCTGGGTCAGTGAAAACATTCGCTGCGTGAAGGATGAAAGCGGGCACATCCTGTATTTTGAAGGCAGCATGGAAGATATTACTAAGCGCAAGGAGGCCGAGATTGCCCTGCGTGAAGCGAAGGTCCAGTCCGATATGGCCAACCGGGCGAAAACAGAATTTATCGCCAATATGAGCCATGAACTGCGCACGCCACTGAACGCGATTATCGGCTTCTCTGAAATCATGAAAAACGAGGTTATGGGGCCTCTGGGTGCGGACATGTACAGGGACTATGTCCGCGATATTTTCAAAAGCGGCAAGGGCCTTCTGAAGATCATCAACGAAATTCTGGACATTTCGAAGATTGAATCCGGAGACCGCGAACTGAACGAAAGTGAATTTTCCTTCGAAAGTGTCATTCAGACATGTCTGGATCTTCACAGAAACAAGGTCGAAAACAAGGGGATCGTCATCGCGAACAACACCTCGGATCTGCCTTACATTATAGGGGAAGAGGTTGCCGTCAAGCAGATCATTGCGAACATCTATTCCAACGCGGTTAAATTTACCCCCGAAGGCGGACGCATAACCCTGATGTGTACATATGACCATGACGGATCGTTGCGTTTCTCCATTTCCGACACAGGCGTGGGTCTGAGCAAGGACGAAATTCAGAAAGCGCTCTCACCCTTCGGGCAAATCGACAACGCCCTCGACCGCGCTGGCACAGGCGCGGGGCTGGGCCTGACGCTCTCCAAGTCCATGATGAATTTGCATGGCGGCGACTTGGAAATTCTTTCCGAAAAGGGTATCGGCACGACGGTCAGCCTGATCTTCCCGCAGGAACGGGTATCGTGGCGCGAGAAAAAACCGGCGCCCCCCGCCGACATTGTAGAAAAATCGGCCATAGATGCGCACAACACGGGCGAACAAGCCTAGAAGAGGGCGTCCTCGTCATTCTCGGCCAGAAGAATTCCGCGTGCGGTCTCATAGGAAAACCCCGCTCTGGCAAAGGCGCCCAGCTCTTTCTTAAGAACCGAAGGGTCACTTGCCCCGGCACCCCCGCGGCGATAAGGCCCTAGGCGTCTTTTCCGCGCAAAGCGCAGCGCTGCCTCCCGCTCTTCCTCCCTGTCATCCGTACCGTATTCTTCGCTCAGCCTCTCAAGGGCAACTTCGATCTGTTCCGCCTTCAAGCCGCGCTCGGTCATTTTAGCGAAGATAGCTTTGCGCGAGCGTCCCTGCCGCCGCAGTGAAAGTGCAAGCCCCCGCGCGAAGAGCGCGTCGTTTAAAAGCCCGGAACCTTCGAATCGCTCGGCCAGTTTCTCGACCAACGCCCGGCAGGTCTCAAAATCCTGATCGGTATGCGCGGCGCAGGATCGTTTGACCTTGCGCATCATGACGCGCTTGAAATGCGCTTTGCTGGCCGAAAACCGCTGGAGATAAAACAGTCCGGAATTATGAAGGTAGCTCTCGGTAATACGGCGCGGCAGACGTTTTTTTCCTGTTTCGCTTTTTCGACTTTCGCGTCTTTGCCTATTGACCGGGGTCTGCTCTTCTTTATGCTTTGATTGTCCCATGGCACTAAACTACAGCAGGTTGACCCGGATGAAAATGGCCATACCAGAACAGGGCGAGCGCCGCATAGTCGGGATAAACAGGATTGGGCTCATGACTCTGATCCGCAAGGAGATAGAGCGTTTCCTCAAGGTCTATACCCAGACGCTCATCGCCCCGGCGGTCACAACGCTGCTTTTTTATACGGTTTTTGCGCTGGCCTTTGGCGGTCTGGAAAGAAAGATGGAAGATGGGTTGTCCTACCTCTCCTTTCTGGCGCCCGGCCTTGTAATGATGGCTATGGCCCAGAACGCCTTCTCCAACACCTCGTCCTCAATTGTCATATCAAAGATTCAAGGCAACATAGTCGATCTTCTTATGCCGCCTCTATCCTCCCTTGAAATCCTGATCGGGTATCTTTTCGGCTCCGTCTTTCGCGGTCTGGTCGTCGGGGCCGCGACGCTCCTGACCCTCTCCCTGTTCGTGACACTTCCTTACCACTCGATCGCGGCGATCCTTTTATTCGCAGTTCTCGGCACCTGGATGATGGGGGCGCTCGGCATAGTGGCCGGGATATGGTCCGACAGGTTCGATCACATCGCGGCCTTTACAAATTTCATCGTCACCCCACTGACGTTCCTCTCCGGCACGTTTTACCGCATCGGCATCCTGCCCGAACCGTGGCAGACTCTGGCGCACTATAATCCTTTCTTCCATATGATTGACGGATTTCGCTACGGCTTTATCGGGCACGCCGATGGAAGTATTCTTCTGGGCATGACGTTATTGCTCGTAATCAATACGGGCATAACGCTGCTGGCATACAGGATGTTTGAAACAGGATACAAGATAAAGGGATGAACGTTACTACCATAAAAAAGGATCAGGAGAGAATGAAAGGATGTAAAAAATGGATACGTCATGGCTTGTTTTTGTCGGTGCTGGTGGGTCTGGCCGGATGCGCCACGACATCCGCTCCGCCGCTCCAAAAAATGACGTTCGACCAGTTGGAGCCCTTTCCGCTGTATGTCGCCTCCTACGAAATCAAAAATCAGACTTTGGATATGCTGGGCTTTGCGCCTGATAATGTGGAGCAGGGCTTCATCGCATCCGTCAGCCAGACTGTCGACGATTACCTCCGCCACCGTTTTTCGGCGGTCGGGACGAACGGGAAATTTCTGGCGGTCCTCAAGGAGGCGACCCTGACACAAAAGCAAATTCCTTCGGACAACAGGATCGGCGCATGGATGAACGTGGATAATCGCGACCGTTATGATCTTAAGGTCGTCGTTCACATGGCCGTTTTCGGGCTGGAAAACTATGAAAAGAGAGGAGTCGACGTTATTGCCAACCAGATGGTCACGATCCCCGAGCATGTCACGCTCGCTGAACGGGAAACGTTGCAGATGCAGGCTCTCGACAGTCTCCTGGACAATCTCGATGGCTCGATCCAGCAGGTCCTCAGGGAGGATTTTCGCATCCTGCGCCCCTACTGATGACTGGAGCCTAATGCTTCCAGAAATAGGGCGTAAGCAGGATCAGGACGGTAAAAATCTCCAGCCGCCCGAGCAGCATGGCAAAGGATAGAACCCATTTGGCACCGTCGCTCAAGGGAGCGTAGCTTCCATAAGGGCCGACGATAGGGCCGAAACCCGGCCCGACATTCGAAAGACAGGCGGCCGATGCCGAAAGAGAAGTCACAAGGTCAAGCCCGGTCAGGGAAAGCAGGATCGCGATCACGGAGAAGGACAGGGCGAACAGGAAGAAAAAACTCATCACCGATGCCGGAACGCTGGGCGGAACAGGCTTTCGCGCATAATAAGGGATAAAGACGCCGTGTGGATACATAAGCTTGCCCATCTGGGTTTTTGCGACTGCATACAGGATCTGGAACCGGAAGATCTTGATCCCGCTGGCCGATGATCCCGAACAGCCGCCCAATGCCATCAGAAAGAAAAGAACGGCGAGGCTCACTCCCCCCCATGCGCTGAAATTTGTCGTGTAATATCCCGTGCCTGTGATGATTGAAACCGTATGAAACAGCGAGACGCGTAGCGCTTCGGAACCCTGAAGGCCGTCCACGCGGTAAAGCTGTACGGCCACGACGATGCTGCAGGCCAAGATGAAAAAAAGAAACCAGTGGACCTGCCCGTCGCGAAACAGCGGGGCGGGGCGTCCGCGCAGGGCCTTGAGGTAAAGCACGAAAGGGAGGCTGCCCAGAACCATGAAAAGAATTGCTGTAAACTCTGCTCCGGGGTTGTGCAGGTCGCTGAAAGCATGGTTGAAGGTCGAAAAACCGCCCGTGGAGATCGTCGTCATGCTGTGCGCTACGGCGTCGAAGATTTCAAACCCTGAAGCCATGTAACTGAGTGCGCACAGGACCGTCAGCCCCAGATAAAGGGTAAATAGATTTGACACGAGCTGCATGGTGCGCGGGAAAACCTTTTCGCTGTCGGAGTATTCAGAGCGGAAAATCTGCATACCCCCGATATTCAGGAACGGCAGAAGTGATACGGAAAGCACGATCACCCCGATTCCGCCCAGCCATTGCAGCATGGCGCGCCAGAGAAGGATTCCTGCCGGCGCGTCTTGCGGTGAGGAAAGAATGGTCGCTCCGGTCGTCGAAAGTCCGGACATGGCCTCGAAAAAGGAATCGGCGACTGTAAGCTTCAGGGATGAAAACCAGAACGGCAGCGCCGCGAATCCTGCAAGTAAAATCCATGAAGACACGGCCAGCAGGAAAGCCTCGCGGATGGAAAGAGAAAAATCCTGCCCGGCGCTGCTGAGGACGAGCGCTCCTCCGAAGAAGGCGGTTACGATGATGCATGCGAAAAACACTTTCCAGTCGTCGTACCCGAAATAGAAATCCGAAAGCATGGGCAAAACCATGCTCAGCGAGAGAATGATCAGGAGAACCCCGTTTATAAAAAGAATTGGTCGAACGCGCACGTCTTCCACCCCCGCCATGAGCCGTACAAAAAATAAGAAACGGCTCGGTAAAAACAGGAAATCAGGATAAACCCAAAAAAAAGAAGCGCAAGATGATCTTGCGCTTCTGTTGTTCTTTAAACGACAGCCCTTATTGGAAGGAGATGTTGGCGCGGCGGTTGGCCGGCTCCCGGACGTTGTCGGGCGTGGGGACAAGAAGATCGTCCTCACCGCGGCTCTCGATATTGATGATGTTCTCGGGAACGCCCAGCTTCACGAGCGCGTCACGCACGGCCGAAGCACGCTTGAATGCCAGACGCTGGTTATAGTCGGACGGTCCGGACGTATCCGCGTGTCCTTGAATATTGACCTGCGAGGGCGGATTCTTGGCCACTTCCTTGGCGACGGCTTCCAGAACGTTAAGTGCGCTGTTGCTGATGTCGTACTTATCCCAGTTGAAAAAGACAAGGTACATGGCTTCTTCGGGGATCATCGGCGGCGGCTCGTCCGCGGCGACAGGTTGCGGGGCCTGATGAAGGAGCCCTTCAAGTTCGTTAATCGAATCTTCGAACGCTTTCTTGCAGGTCAGGATATCGTGCGTCTGCCAGTTTTCTTCCTGCTGCTCAATCCAGCAGTCGTAATTGACCTGGGCTTTCGCGGCGGTCGCCGGGGCGATTTCGCGTGCGCCAAGGTCAAAAGCAACGATAAGGCGTCCGCGTGCAGCGCCGAGTTCCTTGATATGAGCTTCGCTCAGGTTCCAGTCGTTAACCGGCTCGGGCATTACGGTCTCGCCCGAAGCGGCGGCTAGCCCCTTGCGTGCGAAATGCAGCGCGTCGGGGTAATCGAACATGTCCTTAAGTTCACGGTTTGCAAAGGTTTTATACTCCGCGGCCAAGGCCTGCGTGAAGGGGCTGCCCACGGCTTTGGCTTCGTTTAGAGCGTCAACTTCGCTGTAAGTGTCAAAGACGGTACAGCCGCTCAGCGCGATCATACCGAAGGCTGCCAGAAAAACGTTACGCAAGGATTTCATAATTATTGCCCCCTCAAATAAAAGCAAAGCTCGAGAATAGTCCTGAAAAACATTTCCACGGACTTATTCACCGTTGAAAACATTCCATTACAGTTTTTATATGCGAAACGGCGCAAAGTAAAGCTTAGTTTATGATTTTTAAGTTTTTTTCTGGGTGAAAGCCTGTGGAATATTAACTTTTTTGCATTGCACAAAAACAGAGGCGGCTTATACTTGGGACTAGAAGTATAACCAACGGAAATGGGGAGACAAACATGGTATCGCAAGGAGCAGAAGTAAGGAAAGCGGCATTCCTCGTTGAAAATGGCTTTTCGGAAGCGGATTTCGTTGACGCGGCTGCGGCTGTGGAAAAAGAGGGGTGGCATGTCCGTGTCATCAGCACCGGGGGACAGAGTATCAGGGGCTGGAGTGGTTCGGATTGGGGCGCCGTTTATGCGGTTTCCGGCGGGTTAAGGGATGTATGCGCGGGGGAGTATAGCCTTCTGGTTGTACCCGGCGGGCGCAGAAGTATTGATAAACTGGGGATCTGCCGGGAAACGCGGGGTGCTATCGCCGGGTTTCTGGTCTCAAGGCGGCCTGCGGTTTTCTATAACGATGCGGTTTCCCTGCTCTTGGACGGGACCGGGATCGTAAAGGCGAAGAACCTATCGGCCCCGGCAATTCTTGCGCCCGTCATTCTTGAGGAAGGGGCGACATGGAGTGAGGCCCCGGTCTCCGCCAGCGGAGACCTATTGACGGTCTGTGCCGAAAAACCTTCTTTCTCAAAAGAAATCCGGACGTTCCTGAACAAGATGTCGGTTCATGAAACGATCAAGGGGCCGGAATTGCCGGTCCGGGGAGCAAGTCGCGATAAAGCCGCTTGATTTCGCCCCGCCCTTTAGCCTAAGTAAAGGGCGACAGGAAAACGTTTCGAGGGAAAACACGACATGCGCGCCGAAATTCAAGCAGTTGTAAGCGATATAGAGGAATCGCTCGCATTGCTGAGGAGGAATCTTTGACTGGGACGCCGCCGTCCTCCGCCTCGAAGAACTGAACAGCCTCGCCGAAAATCCCGATCTCTGGTCTGACCCTGATAAGGCGCAGAAACTCATGCGTGAACGCACGCAAGTGTCTCAGGCTGTGGAAGCAGTCCGCCGGATCGAGGCAGGTGTCCGCGACAATGTCGAATTGCTCGAACTCGCCGAATCCGAAGGCGACACGGAAATGATCGCGGAATCCGAAGCTGCGCTCAATGAACTTATGGAGAACGCGCAGCGCCGCAGGCTGGAAAGCCTGCTGAGCGGTGAGGCGGACAATAATGATGCTTATCTGCAGGTCAATGCAGGGGCAGGAGGGACCGAAGCGCAGGACTGGGGCGAGATTCTCGCGCGCATGTATACCCGCTGGGCCGAGCAGCATGAGTACACGGTCGAGATTATAGAGCGCAGCGACGGGGAGGAGGCGGGCCTTAAATCCTGTACTCTGAAGATCGAGGGGCCGCAGGCCTACGGCTGGCTAAAGACCGAAACCGGCGTCCACAGGCTGGTGCGCATATCGCCCTTCGATTCCAACGCCCGCCGTCATACCAGCTTCGCGTCCGTGGCTGTTTCGCCCGTGGTCGATGACGATATCAATATCGAAGTCGAGGAAAAGGACCTGCGGGTCGACACCTACAGGTCGAGCGGAAAAGGCGGGCAGCACGTGAACACGACCGATAGCGCGGTGCGCTTGACCCACCTCCCGACGGGGATAGCGGTAGCGTGTCAGGCCGGACGCTCCCAGCATCAGAACAAGGCGGAAGCGCTGCGGCTCCTCAAGGCCAGACTTTATGAGGCCGAACTCATGAAAAGGGAGGAGGAAGCCGCCCGCGAGCATGGGGAAAAGACGGATATCGGCTGGGGTCACCAGATCCGGTCCTATGTTCTGCAACCCTACCAGATGATCAAGGACCTGCGCACCGGTGTGGAAACTTCGAACGCGCAGGGCGTACTCGACGGGGATCTTGACCGGTTTCTGGAAGCCAGTCTGGCGCATAGAGCCGATTCAGAGTCTAAATCCTAAAAAAATATATATAACAGTGCATTACACGGTTTATTGAAATATTCTTTGAGAATTATGGATAAAAGTGTATGATTTAACCCGTCTTTCGAAGAATTGGAACGGTTACTGAGCATGCTTGGCGGCACGGTAGAGTCATTGGCTCGAAGCAGTTCGCAGCGTTACTTGTCCCGCTGTGGAAAAAAAATGGTTTTGGTGGCGTTTATCGCGACGTCGGCGATCGTGTTAATGCCCGCACAGGCAGGCGCCTCAAGCAAGCCTTCGACCTCTCAGCTTCAGAACAAAATCGAAAAACTGCAAAAGGAAAACGAGGAACTTCGTAACGAAATTGAGGAAATTCTTGCGCAGTCTTCTGCAACGGGCAAGAAATCGTCAAGCCGGAACAAGGCGCTGGAATACAGGAAGGAAATCCGCCTGCTCGAAAAGCAAAAAGACGATCTGGACGACAAGATCGGGGATTTGGAAGAGTCTCTGGCGAAAACATCGGCAGAATTGAACGAGAATAGACAGGCGCTTGCCAAAGTCGAGCAGGAGAACGCCGCCCTCACGCAATCCCTCTCCCGTCTGGACGGAGCAAGCAGGGAAGTGCAGAGCCTGATGAAAGAAAAAGCGGAGCTGACCGAAAAACTAAAGGATCAGGAAGCGCAAACCGCTCTGGCGCTAGAAAAGCTCAACGCCGCAAACCCCGAACGAATTTCGGAAATGCTCAACACCATGGCGGAGATGCAGGCTGACAACCGCAAGGTGGCGCAGGCTCTTGCTCTGGCTCAGGAAGAAAACAAGTCCCTTAAGGAAGCGGCCGCGAATGCCGGAGAAGAACAGAAAATTCTCGCGCAGCTTGCTAGGGAAAATAACGACCTCAAGCAGAAAATAGCGCAATTGGAAGCTGAAAAAGAGGGATTGCAGGTAAGCCTCAAAGCTGCCAACCCGGAAGGTTATGCGAAAATGGAAAGCACGCTGGCCGAATTGCAGGAGGAAAACCGTAAGCTTGCTCAAGCGCTCGCGGAAATGAGTACGCAGGCCCTCGAAGCCGAAAAAAACCGGGCCGATCTGGTCTTGTCCTCGAACGCCGGAGCGCAGGCGAAAAGGGAACTGGCCTCCCTCCAGACGGAATATGAAGCGCTTAAATCCGAAAATCTGGCGCTGAAAAAAGGAAGCAGTCAATCGAATGTAGACGCCGGCGAGCTGGAAAAGCTGAAGAAACAGAATGAAAGCCTGCGCCAGACGATTTCGGCCCAGAACGAGGCCCTTCTTGCCAGCGACGACTCCATCAAGCTCAACGCGCGCCTCCAGCAGGAAAACGCGGACCTGAAACTGGCCGTTAAACGAAATGGCACGGCCGACAGGGAATCCGAAGAGACAATCGCATCCTTGCGCACCGAAATCGCGGCCCTGAAGAGACAGGTAAAGGATACGGATATAAGCGCGGCAAGTTTGCAGGGGTTAAAACAGACCGTGCAAAATCTGAAGGTGGAAAACGAACAACTCCGTCAGGCGTCGGCGGGAATTTCTAAAACCGGCGCGGGCAATCAGGCGCAGGGCATGGGCGGCAAGGCGCTGCTGGCGAAGATTGAAGATCTGGAATCAAGGCTGGAAAAGGAACGCGCTGCGACGTCCGAATACAGGAAAATGATCAAGCAGTATCAGGATAGCGTAGGCGCACCTGATCAGGGAAGCGCCGCCGGGCAGGGACAGTACAGCCCTGAAATTCGCGCCCTGATGATGGAAAATCAAGAACTGCGGGCCCGCCTTGAATTGCTGCAAAGGGGGGAGGGGCCAACTGACGGGGCTGCTAAAAACGTGGCGGATGACATGGGCAGGCAGAGTGCCATGGAGAGCGCGGACAACCCCTCAGCCCTCAGGAGCGGCGGCGCGTACCCGACGGCAAGCCAGTTGCTGGAAACGGAGCCGGAGACAAAAAACATTCAGCTTATCCGCAAAAACTACAAGGTCCTGCCGGAAATGCCGCGCGCCACGGATATTACAGGAGAACCCTTGCCCGAAGACCAGTCTGAATCTGTGACGGGGAACATGAACGGAAACGGGCTTCCTTCGGTTTACAATCTGGCTCCGGCTGCGGGCGCTTCCGAAAGCGCGAACACAGCGCAAGGAAAGGGGCAGCCCGTACTGAAAGAAAAAAGCTTTAAAGCGTCCCCCGCTCCGAAAAAAACAGAAAAGAAATCGAAGAAAAAAATTCGCACGAACGGCTGATCGTCTTGGCGCACTCGTGAAAGAGGAACAAAAAACCGGCGGAGGCAAGCCGGTTTTTTAAAAGATTAAGAAGAGGTCGGAAAGGTTACTTTCCCTTTTTCGAATCGTCTTTCTGGGATTCGCCGTAGCTCGTCCCGAACGGAGACATCATCTTCATGGTTTTTTCGAACATCTCCATGTTCTGGCGCCTCATATCTTCAAGTGAAGGAATGCCGGGGAACATCCCCTCCATGGTGCGCATTCCTTCGAAGGACTTGTTGATCTGTTCGCGCACGCGCTCCTGATTCTTTACAAAAATATCAAGCGTCTGCTCAAGATAGCCTGGGATGAAGTTCTGCACGTTGTCGCCGTAAAACCCGATAAGTGTCCGCAGGAAGTTTGTCGGCAAAAGATTTTCGCCCTGCGATTCCTGATCCACGATAATCTGTGTAAGAACGGAGCGCGTGATATCCTTTCCCGACTTTGCGTCCTGCACGACGAAGTCGTGACCTTCCTTGACCATTTCGCACAAATCGTTAAGCGTGACGTAGCTGCTGCGCCCTGTGTCATAAAGTCTGCGATTAGCGTACTTCTTGATGATAGTCGGCCCATCTTTGCCGTTACGTGTTCTGGTCATGCTGCACCTTCACGATCCACTTTCTGTTTTTTTCAAGAGATATTTTATACTATGCACAAAAATGCTGCAAAAGAAAGCGCTCTTTAAATATAAAATACGACTCGGCAAGTGCAAAAACTTTGCCATGCTGCATCAACACATGGAAAAATCGTCGCTATGACAGTTAAGAGAAAAGGTCCGGCTCCGTTGCTCGCTCACCTCGGTATGGTCGTGGCATCTGCGCTGGACTGGAACAGCAACATACACGAATATGCCGCCCCTTACTTCTCTCCTCTCAAGGCGCTTGAACTCGAAGACGTAATCCGGGGTATAAAAATGTACATGGATCATCCCTACAGTGCGCAGCACGAAAAGGGACGGCAGGTATGGAAAAGCGGGAGCGCCACCGTATCCCTTCTCTATGCTGATTTGGCATCGCCCGCGAAAGGAAACCCGGTTCTTCTCGTTCCTTCTCTGATCAACACCTCGGCAATATTCGATCTCTGTGCGGAGCGTTCGCTCGCCCGTTATCTGGCGGAGCAGGGTAACGCGGTCTACATGCTGGACTGGGGGAACACAGCACAGGACGACAGGGATCTGGATTTATCCTCTGTAATAGTAGAACGCCTCCTGCCGGCGATAGCCGCCTCCGCTGAGCATGCACAAAAAAGGGTATCCGTTCTCGGTTATTGTATGGGCGGGACATTGTCGCTGGCTGCGGCGGCTCTTGAGCCGGATGAATTCGAAAAGCTGATCCTGCTTGCTGCACCATGGGATTTCCGTGCAGGACGTAACCGCCTGTCCGAAAGGGTCAGGGAATGGGCGCCCATGGTTATGCCAAGATTGGAGTATAAAGGCTACATGCCCTCCGACTGGACACAAACCCTCTTCGCCACGCTCGACCCCGAAGGTTCCGCAAAAAAATTCGCGCGTTTCTCTCGTATGAATCAGGACTCTGCGGAAGCGCGGATTTTTGTCGCGGTCGAGGACTGGCTGAACGAAGGCGTCGACCTGGCGCCTGCGCTCACGCGTGAAATACTGCAACAATGGTTTGCTCTCAACGCCCCCGCCAGAGGGCAATGGAAAATAGGCGGACGGGATGTGGATGTGGCACGCTTAGAAAAGCCGGTCATGATCGTTGCTTCGAGCGGCGACCGTCTGGTCCCTTGGGAATCAGCTGAGGCCGTCGCAAAAGCGCTCCCCCCGCAGCCGGTAAAGACATTGCGTTTAACGGCAGGTCATATCGGTCTTATTGCAGGGCGCGGCGCGGTTGAAACGATCTGGTCGCCCATAATCAAGTGGATCGCGGACACGCAAGATCAACGATAACCCTTCTGGTCGTGCGTTCGACGCCACTTAGGACTTGAAAACTTTTGCTTGGCTGATATTTTGGCCGCATTGAATTTTGATAATCACTTTTTATTCTTAGGAGAGAATTATGACCGCCCACGATCCCGTAGTAATCGTCGCAGCAAAAAGAACCGCGATCGGAAATCTGGGTGGGGCGCTGTCCTCCCTGTCGGCTGACGCGCTGGGGGCCGAAATCATAAAGGCCGTAATCGGGGACGCGAAAGGCTTGAAGTCCGAAGACGTCGATCAGGTTCTCCTGGGGCAGGTCCTCACCGCCGCTTGCGGTCAGAACCCGGCGCGGCAGGCCGCGGTAAAGGCGGGTATCCCGCACGAAAAAACCGCCATGACCATCAATCAGGTTTGCGGCTCCGGCCTTCGTACGATTGCGCTCGGGATGCAGTCGATTGAGTGCGGGGACAGCGACATTGTCCTCGCGGGGGGACAGGAAAGCATGAGCCGTTCCCCTCATGCCGCCATGATGCGCGAAGGTGTGAAATTCGGAAATGTGGAATTTAAGGACACGATGATCGTCGATGGCCTGTGGGACATATTCAACGACTACCACATGGGCATCACGGCAGAAAACATCGCCGAAAAATATCAGATCACGCGCGAACAGCAGGACTCTTTTGCCGCGGCGTCCCAGAACAGGGCCGAGGCAGCGATCAAGGCCGGGAAGTTCAGGGCGGAAATCGTTCCCGTAAATGTCACCCTCAGGAAGGAAACGATAGCGGTCGAGCAGGATGAGTTCCCCCGCGCTGGCGTGACGGCGGAAGCGCTGGGCAAGCTTCGCCCCGCCTTTAAGAAAGAGGGAACCGTCACCGCTGGAAACGCTTCAGGCATAAATGACGGCGCCGCCGCTGTTATTCTCATGCGTGCAAGCGAAGCGAAAAAACGGGGGCTGGCTCCGTTGGCCGCGATAAAGTCATGGGCGACCGCAGGCGTCGATCCCTCGATCATGGGCACGGGCCCGATCCCTGCAACCGCCAAAGCCCTTGAAAAGGCGGGATGGAGCGTGAAGGATCTCGATCTCGTGGAATCGAACGAGGCGTTCGCGGCGCAGGCCCTGAGCGTTTTGCAGGAAACAGGATTCGATCCCGAAAAGACCAACGTCAACGGGGGCGCCATAGCGCTGGGTCATCCGATCGGCGCATCCGGTACGCGCATCCTCGTAACCCTGCTGCACGAAATGGCCCGCAGGGACGCCGAAAAAGGACTGGCGACGTTGTGCATAGGCGGGGGCATGGGAATTGCAATGGCCGTGGAACGCACGAAAGGTCAGGATTGGAAAAAGGTCGCCTGAGCAAATTTTTCTAAAAAAGCAGAAAGCCACAACAGCAATAGGCAAGCATCATGAAAAAAATCGCGCTAGTAACTGGCGGAACCCGGGGGATCGGGCACGCTATCTCTTTGGGGCTGCGTAAGGATGGATATGAGGTCGTCGCCACCTATCACGGAAACGAGGAGGCAGCGCAGAAGTTTCGCGATGAGACCGGCTGTGATGCAGTAAAGTTTGATGTCGCAAACTATCAGGAATGCGAAAAAGCAGTGCAGCAGATTGAATCCGCGCACGGCCCTGTCGAAGTTCTCGTAAACAATGCGGGCATCACCAAGGACGGCATGTTGCACAAGATGCCGGAGGAAAACTGGCACGCCGTTATCGAAACCAACCTGACCTCCTGTTTTAACATGTGTCGTCTCATCGTTCCCGGAATGCGTGAGCGCAATTATGGGCGCATCGTGAACATCAGTTCGATCAACGGTCAGAAGGGGCAGTTCGGCCAGACGAATTATTCCGCTGCCAAGGCCGGCATGCTGGGCTTCACCAAGGCTCTGGCGATGGAGGTCGCGGCCAAGGGCGTAACCGTTAACGCGATCTGCCCCGGGTATATCGAAACCGACATGACCACGAATATGAAGCAGGAGGTTCTGGATTCGATCATCCGCCAGATCCCCGTTACCCGCATGGGCCAGCCGGAGGAAATCGCCGACCTTGTCTGTTTTCTGGCCTCACCCAACGCGGCTTTTATCACGGGCGCGACCGTCGCTGCAAATGGCGGGCAGTATATGGCCTGATCCGAAACGCCTGTTTGCTCCCCGCACCGGGATCACCTATAGTATCGTCATTGTGTGGAGGGGAGCGTAAATGCGCAAAAACACTGTTATTCTCGAACGCCGTTTCGTGTCTGCTGGCTCGATTCTGATAAGCGAAGGGGACGAGGCGCACAACGCCTACCTGATTCAGTCTGGCTCGGTTTCCGTGTTCACAAAAACAGGCGAGGGGAAGGAAGTTGAGCTTGCCCGTCTTGGTGTCGGTGAAATATGCGGAGAAATGGCGCTCTTTAATGAAAAAAGGCGCAGCGCCAGCGTCAGGGTCACGGAAGACGCCAATCTCATAATTATTTCCAAGGCGGCTCTGAAGGAAAAGCTCGAAAACTCAGATCCGACAATAAAAGCCGTCGTCAACATGCTTATAAAACGCCTTGGCGCAGGAAATATGTTGGTTACAGGAAACAACAGGACCCCGACGGTTGAGGATATGATTGAACTGGCAGGGATTATATACGAAAATATCGCCGTGACGCTCGACGAAGACGAAAGCGAAAATTTCAAGGCCGAAGTCCTGCCGCTGTTCGATAGATTTGTCGCAAGGGCGGAGTCATATAGAAAGGAAAAGCAGGGGTAAAAGCGGAACCGCCCCTTGCCCGGACAGCGTTCAATTCGCTATAAAATAAACGCACACTGAAAAACGTGAAAAAAAGGAGCAGGCCAATGAAGCGCGCCCTCGTGATCGTCCCCTCAATTCTTGTTGTGCTGTTGGCCGTGGCCCTCATAGCTCCCGGCTTTATCGACTGGAACCAGTACAAGACGCAGGCGCAAGAGCAGGTCAAGACCATGACCGGGCTGGAGATGGAACTTGCCGGAGATATCGGGTTCACCATTCTGCCGGCCCCGCGCATTATGGCCGAAAACGTCACGGTCAAGGCTCCCGAAGGCTCGAAGGAGCCGATTCTGGCCTCGCTCGACCGTTTGGATGTCAACGTGGACCTTTTCCCGCTGCTCTCCGGGCAGGTCTCCGTTAAATACGTCACGCTCGTAAAGCCGGCAATCAACCTTGAAATGCTTGAATCCGGAAAGCTTAACGCGATGACCCCGGAGATAGAGGCGCTTCAGTCCCCGGCGGATAATAAAGCGGCGAAGGCCGCAGGCCCGGATATCGCTCTGGATAAGGTGGTCATAGATAACGGTACTTTTTCCTATTACGACCATGCCACTCAGACCCAGACCACAGTCCGCAATATCAACGCGGACCTGATGGCCAAATCCCTGCAAGGCCCTTACGAGGCGTCCGGCTCGCTTTTTTACGAAGGCCATTCCGCCGAGTTCGAGGTTTCGGCTGCGCGCCTGAAGTCCGATACCGGCCAGATCGAGCCGAAAATCAGGCTAACTCTGCGCCCTGCCGATCTTGAATTGGCCTTTTCGGGAACGCTTTCCACGAAGGAGCCTTTCGGCGGTCAGGGCGTGCTGACGGCGGGCGCTCCGAGCCTGAAAAAGGTTATGGACCAGTTCAAGCTCGGCCCCTTCGCGGCCAGGGATTCATCCCTGAAGCTCAAGGGAGTCCTGACAGCGGATTCTGGAAAGCTGGACTTCCGTAATTTCGAGTTGGCGCTTGGCGAGGATCAAATCTCCGGCACGTTCGGAATGCTTTTTGACCCTATGAAATATGCTCTGGAAATCAAGGCGCACAAAGGGGTCGAAGTTGCAAGGCTGGCCGACCTTCCGATGTTCCGGCATGCGATTTTTGACATCAGGATGGAAGGCGACGCCGCCTCAGCAAAAATTCACAGCAGCACAGTTAAACTGGATTCTCAGGAGTTCAAGTTGTCTGGAAACTATGCAGTGCCGAAAAAGGTTGGCCGCCCGAAGGCGGATATCGTTTTTTCTGCGGCTGCCCTTGACTATGATGCATTGGCAAAAAAGATGCCCGAGCAAAAAAGCCGGTCCTCCGGCGATATCGAATCCTCGTTGCAGGCGCTGGCCCTTCCTCTGGATATGGATCTTGACTTGAATGTTTCAAAACTCAAATACGAAGGAAAGACGCTCGACAAGGTTGGGGCCAAGCTGAAATTCCGCGAAAATGCGGTCAGTTTTTCCGGCATCTCGATCCGCAATATTTTCGCTTCCGCCGACATCTCCGCGAGCGGGGAAATCAGGGACATCAAAAACGCTGCCGGTATAACGCTGGACCTTGCCGTCAATACGCGCGACGTCCCGGCCTTCTCCAAGGCTCTGAACATAGACGCATCCGCGTTTCCGCCTGCCCTCAAAACCGCAGAGGTCAAGACTCGGCTGACTGGGTCCGCAAAGGCCATGGACATGACGGCCAACATCGGTGCGCTCGGCGGCGACTTTATCGCGCAGGGCAAGATCGGACACCCCTTTAAAACCGCGACCCTTGATGACCTGACCCTGCAGGTTAAGCACAAGAACATGGCTGACCTGATGCAAAAACTGCAGGGAACGCCCAAGCCCGATCCCAACTTTGCCCGGCCGATGGATATTTACGCCAAGATCGTGCAAAGCGGCAAGACCTACACGCTCTCGGGCCTGAAGGGAGACCTCGCGGGATACACCGTACAGGGCGATGCGAAGATCGACACCTCCGGCGCCAAGCCCTACATCGGCGGAGAGTTGAAATTCGGAAAAATAACGATGGCCTCCGCCGTCACCACGCAGGCCGCCTCTAAACCTGGCGCGGACGGCAGCGAACGCTGGTCCAGAGAACCGATCAACGTGCAGGGCTTAAACGCCTTCAATGCGGACGTTGCCTTGTCTGCCTCTTCCATAACCTACGGCCCGTGGCCCCTGATCGCTCCGCAGATGAAAATCGCCCTCAAGGACGGCGTTCTGGACGTCAGCGAAATGAAGGCAGGCCTCTTCGAAGGCGCGCTGGCCATGAACGCGACCGTGGAATCCTCCGATAAACCGCGCCAGCCCGTGCGTATCAAATCGAACGCTTCTCTGAAGGATGTCTCTGTCAAACAACTGATCCGCGCCCTCGCGGGCTCCCAGATGATCGACGCCACCGGAAAAGTCAGCGGCGATCTGGACATCACCACCTCGGGCACTAGCGCCGCCGCGCTCGTCTATGATCTGGGCGGGCAGGGCACGGTGAACGGCTCCGACATTATCCTGAACGGCGTGGACGTCACGCGCTTCGCCAGGGCCCTCTCCGACGAGACCAAACCCGGCGACTCTCTGCTCGGGCTATGGAAAGGCTCGGTCAAGGGCGGTAGCACGCAATTCGATACCCTTGACGGCAACTACGTCATCGCCGAAGGCGTGGTGGATATCCGAAAGCTCGACCTCGACGGTCCGAAGGCGAACATAGCAACGACCGGGAACATAAATCTCCCCAAATGGACTCTGGCGACCAGGCATAAAATCACGGTCAAGCCGCAGGGCGACGTGCCCTCCGACGTACCGCCCTTCGAGATGAGCTTCAGCGGCTCCCTTGACAACCCCGCCCAGACCTTCGGGCAGGGCGTATTGCAGGATTACCTGAACCGTAAGGTCAGCCGCAAGATCGAGGGGCTGATTAATAAAAAGCTTGGCCTGCCCGGAGCGGATGAAAAACAGGGCACCCCCGAACAGGTCGTGCCCAGCGGCGGCGAGGAGCAGAAAAACACCCAGCCCCCGGCGGAAAAATCGCCCGAGGATCTGATCCAGCAGATCCTCCAGCCGCAATCGCAGCAGCAATCCGAGGAACCCGCGCAGCAAACCGAGCAGCCGCCCGCCGACCAGCAGGCCCAGCAACCCCCCAAGAAAGAAGAGAAAAAAGACGTCGATCCCGAAGACGTGGTCAAGGATGTGCTAAAGGGCCTGCTGCGCTAATACGCCCAAGAATAGCATATCGCATCTGTTCCGCTCAAAACGATGACATAAAACAGGGCGAACATCACGACGCATACCGGGAAGCCAAAGACAGTATGATGGGGTTTATAACCGTCCGCCAAGTATGGACGGATAATCAACTCCGTCCCTTTAAAAAAAACAATCGAAAGAAATAAAATCGACCAAAAATACCTATCACTGACCGCACACAGAATAGTGCTGCCGGTAAGCTGAAAAATTTGTGCAATAAAATCTAGCAGCGCCGTAAAAAAAACGGCAAGCAAAGCACACCAGGCGAGGTAAGTATCGGTAATATTTTCATAGGAACGGACGGCTGGAACAACAATCAATAAAAGAAGCAATAAGAACGGCAAAAATAGCAGAACATATAACAATGCAGTTACAAGTGCGTCTGAAAAACTATTTCCAGAATAGAAAGCAAAAGTAAAACCAAAAGCCGGAAATATAATCAAGAAAGTCCAGAGACTGCCATAAAATAGGGGCAGGAAATAACGCTCCACAAACGTATCTGCAACATCCTGTTTGCAGTACAGCGCGTAAAGCCATCGAACCCATTGTATACAAAGAAGAATAAGAAAAAAAAGCAGATAAGGGCCAACCACGTCGCTTGTAAGAAAAGAGAAAAAAGAACCGACACTCTCAAAACCCAGCTCGATATGAAGAATAAGAAAAACAGCCAAAAGCGTGGAGTATAAGAACCAGAGAAAAAGGATAAAGCCACAATACTTAAAAACGCTCTGGAAGCTAAAGCCTCTCTCAGATGTCATGGCGTAGACTCTCGCACCGCCCGCAAAACAAAAACCCGGATCACGCTCGACAGGTTTCCGCCGCTCCGCTCCGCGTCGATTTCCGTGATGATCTGGTTCAGGCTCTGCCCGCGCGCTTGCGCGATCTCCCCTAACGCCTCCCAGAATTCATCCTCCAGCGTCACGCTCGTCGCATGCCCCGCGATGGTGACCGACCGCTTCTTCATCCCGGTGCGTCTTTTTCAAAAACGAGAACCGTGTGATGCGGTTCCAGAGCGAAGCTGTCCCGGTGCGTCAGCCGCCAGCCCAGCGCCTCGATCCGTTCGGCCCAGCCCTCCGCCGTGTCGTAATTTCCGGGCAGGGCGGTATCGTGCGCCGCCGGGTCCTGTAACAGGCGGTGAAACAGGTACTCGTGCATGAATTGCAGCGCAGTATCCCGCGCCTGTTCGTCTTCGGTGGCTCCCAGCGTCGTGTTCTCAACGACCACAAGCCGGTCCGTGACCTTCCCGCTCAGTCCGCTCAATATCTCCGCCGCCCGTTCCGGCGTTTCATGGTGCAGGACGTTATTGAGAACCGCGGCATGAAAGGAGCCGCCCAGATCGTCCGGGTCGTCCGTTTCCGTGATCGCGAATTTATCGCCCCGCTGGACAAGCGGTTCGTGATGCGTGGACACGTTGGCGACCGTTCCGCCTGCATCCAGATCGTCGATCTGCACCATGATCTGCCCGGAAAACGCCCGCGCCCGGCGCTTGAGCGCATCGTCGAACGCCTCCGCAATATTCGTCTGCCCGATATATTTGGAGCGCGTTTGCGTATCCCGGAACCCCGCGAAGACCTCACGCTCGGTATCGGAAAGTGCAACATCCGCCCTCGAAAGCTTTTCAAGAATATCGTCGGAAACGAGTGCGGCCTGTGCCTCCGCAAGACCCAGCATCTGGAAGGTCCGTACGTAGTCGGCCCTGACTTCCTGCCTTAACCCGGCATCGGAAAGAATCCCGAGGATACGATCCTGCATTGTGCGCGCGTTTCCTTCGTCCATCTCGTCGCCTCACAAATAACCGGGATAATGATAAGGCCGCTCACGTCCGCAACGCAAGAAATCTCAATCCCGCGGTTTGATCATATCCAGCGGCCTGACCCACTCCTTGAACTGCTCCTCGGTCAGCAGGCCAAGCGCCACCGCCGCATCCTTAAGCGAAGTTCCCTCTGCATGGGCTTTTTTGGCGATCTTTGCGGCGTTATCGTACCCGATATGCGGGTTCAGCGCGGTCACCAGCATCAGGCTTTCATTCATCAGCTTGTCGATCCGCGCCGTGTTCGCCTCGATCCCGACCACGCAGTTATCGGTGAAGCTGTTGCATCCGTCCGCGATCAGCCGGATGGATTGCAGCACGTTATAGATCATCACCGGCTTGAACACGTTCAGTTCGAAATGCCCGTTCGATCCCGCCACCGTGACGGCGACATGGTTCCCCATCACTTGCGCGCACACCATGGTCAGCGCCTCGCACTGCGTCGGGTTCACCTTGCCCGGCATGATCGACGATCCCGGCTCGTTCTCCGGAAGGCTGAGTTCGCCAAACCCGCAGCGTGGCCCGGACCCGAGAAGCCGGATATCGTTGGCGATCTTCATCAGCGAGGCCGCCAATACGTTGAGCGCCCCCGAAGCCTCCACCAGTGCGTCATGCGCCGCCAGCGCCTCGAACTTGTTTTCCGCAGTGACAAAGGGAAGGTCTGTAATCTTGGCGACATTCTCAGCGAATTTTTCCGCGAACCCGGCCTTGCAGTTAATCCCCGTGCCGACCGCCGTACCCCCTTGGGCGAGTTGGAGCAAGCGTGGCAAAGTCGCCTGAACGCGCACGATCCCGTAATCGATCTGCTTCGCGTACCCTGAAAATTCCTGCCCGAGGGTCAGCGGCGTAGCGTCCTGCAAATGCGTGCGCCCGATCTTCACGATGTCTTTATACTCTTTGGCTTTCGCATCCAGCGCCTTGTGCAGGTGCTGCAAGGCGGGGACCAGTTCGTGATGAATCTCCTCCACCGCCGCGATATGCATCACCGTCGGAAATGTGTCGTTGGAGGACTGCCCCATATTCACATGGTCGTTGGGATGCACGGGCTTCTTGCTCCCCATCTCCCCGCCGAGAATCTCGATCGCCCGGTTGGAAATCACCTCGTTTGCGTTCATGTTCGTCTGCGTGCCCGAACCCGTCTGCCACACGACAAGCGGAAACTCGTCGGTCAGCGCACCGTCGATCACTTCGTCCGCCGCGGAAACCATAGCATCTCCCAGCTTCTGATCCAGCACCCCAAGCTGCATGTTGGTCAGGGCCGCCGCCTTCTTTTGAATCCCCAGTGCGCGGATCAGCGGAACCGGCATGCGCTCGCCGCCTATTTTGAAATTACCCAGCGAGCGCTGAGTCTGCGCACCCCAGTAACGGTTGGAGGGAACTTCGATCGGCCCGAAGGAATCGCTCTCCGTCCGGGTTGTGTCCGCGCCCTTGATTTTTTCGGCGGTCTTGCTCATGTCTTCTTCTCCTTAAGAAATGTCACATGTCCCATTTTTCGGCCCTCCCGCACATCTTGCTTGCCGTACAGATGAAGACAAGCGTTTTGTTGCGTCAGGTACTGATCGGAGCGCAGAACGTCCGGCCCGATCAAATTCATCATCTCGGCATCCGAATGCGATTCTGCTGGACCGACTGAAAGCCCGCAGACCGTCCGCACATGCTGCTCGAACTGCGAAACCGCGCACGCGTCGATCGTCCAGTGCCCGGAATTATGCGTGCGCGGCGCGATCTCGTTCGCCAGCAGCCGCCCGCCCCGCGTAACGAACATCTCCAGCGTCAGAACGCCCTGAAGATCGACTGCGTCCGCAAGAGTTTTGGTAACCTGAACCGCCTTGGCGCAGATTTCCAGATTATGCGGCGCAGGGACTTTTGTTATGTAAAGGATATGATTACGGTGTTCGTTGACCATCGGTCCGTAAACGGCTGTCTTCTTGTGAATATCCCGCGCGACGATCACCGAAATTTCGTCCGTGAAATCAATGGCGTCCTCAACGATAAGCTCGTGACCTTGGTGCTGTTCAAGAAAAGCGGCAAGACCGGCATTCTCGCGTATTCCCGCCGCCTTGCAGAAGATTTGCCCTTTTCCGTCATAGCCGTAACGCGCTGTTTTCAGCACAAAGGACGTACTCTTCCAGCCCGAGAGAGCCTTTTCAATGTCACCGACACTCTGGACAGGCGACCAGCGGGCTGTCTCGATGCCCAGACCGTTCAAAAATTCTTTCTCGGCAACGCGGTTTTGCGAAACTTCCAGCAGCTTGCGCGTTGGACGGACAAGCCCCGGCTTCAGGGTCTCAAGGAAGTCGACTGTACCGAGCGGTATATTCTCGAACTCATACGAAACCGCATCGCACAGTTGAGCCAGTTCCTTGAGCGCGGACTGATCCTCGTAAGCGGCGTAAAGCGTCTTCCAGGCGACCTGAGAACCGGGGGAATCCGCTTCGGGTGTCAACACGACGCAACGGATCCCAAGACGGGCCGCGGCCATAATACTCATGCGTCCGAGTTGCCCGCCGCCAAGAATTCCAAGGGTGCGTACGCTCATCGGCAGAAACTCTGTATTATCGGGAAAAGTGCGGGGGATACGGGCATCATTCGGGAAATTCGGCGACTGCCTCGGTTTGTTCCTTGCGCAGGGCGATCAACCGGGCCTCGATCGCTGGATCGCTGAGCGACAGGATGGAAGCGGCAAGCAACGCGGCGTTTTTGGCTCCTGCCTCTCCGATAGCCAGTGTCCCCACGGGAACGCCGCCGGGCATCTGGACGATCGAAAGCAGGCTGTCCATACCCTTGAGCGCCTTGCTTTTCACGGGAACGCCAAGCACCGGAAGGTGCGTCAGGCTGGCCACCATGCCAGGCAGGTGCGCGGCTCCCCCGGCCCCGGCGATAATAACCTTGATTCCCCGCCTGTGGGCGCTTTTTGCGTACTCCGCCATGCGATCGGGGGTCCTGTGCGCCGAAACGATTCGGCACTCGTGCGGGATAGAAAGCTGCTTGAGAAGGTCATGGGCGCACGAAAGCGTGTCCCAGTCGCTCTGGGACCCCATGATGACACCGACAATAGGGTTTTCATCTGGCTTAATCACCAGCCGTTTATAGCAAAGAGGGAGGAAAAATCAACTTGAACGCTCAGCATTTCGCCTTGAAAGACAAGATCAGGCGATAATATCGTCGATAAGGTCGCTCTGAAGCTTCTGAATCATATCCTTGAGCCACAGCTTTTTCTTTTTAAGCTGTTGCAGATGAAGGAGGTTAACAGGCTTGTCGCCCTCGCTGGCACGCGAAATAACCTCGTCGAGCGCCTGATGCTCGCTCTGGTACTCGGCAAGCCGCTCGCGTATGTCGATTTGATCTTCCATGTGTGTAAAGTCGTACATCGGGTATAATTTCTAAAAAAATAAGCTTAACATAAATTCCCGTATTTATTAACACAAATCGCCGCATCGCACAAAAAAATGATAGTTAACACAGCGGGAAAGCGGGGGCGGAAACTCGCTTTCAGGCTTCAAAGCCCTGAAAACAAAAATAAAGAATGGGAATAAAATCATGAAAAAGAAGATAGCCATTTTTACCAGCGGCGGCGATTGCGCGGGCCTGAATGCCGTAATGCGCGCTGTCGTTCTTTCGGCATCCGGGCTCGGATGGGAGGTTCTGGGAATTGAAAACGGCACAGCAGGGCTGCTTGAAAACCCACCGGAATGCCGTACCCTCACCCCTGAAATTTTCGATACCACCATCATGCGGCAGGGCGGGACGATTCTCGGCACGACCAACTCCCGCAACCCCTTCGAATACAAAATGCCCGATGGAAGTGTGCGGGACCGCTCGGACGAACTGATCGCCGCGTTCCGGGCGCTCGAAATCGACTACATCATCGGAATCGGCGGTGACGGCAGTTTTCGCATCCTCAACAAACTGATGAACAAGGGCGGTCTGAATTTCATCGGCATCCCGAAGACCATTGATAACGACCTGAATATGACGGACTATTCCGTGGGCTTCGATACCGCCGTGTCCGTAGCGACCGAGGCGATGGACAGGCTCCAGCCCACAGCGGCCAGCCATGACCGCGTGATGGTGCTCGAAGTTATGGGCCGCGACGCCGGTCATATCGCCCTGACCGCGGGAATCGCAGGCGGTGCGGACGTAATTCTGATCCCGGAAATCCCCTACACGGTTGAAAACATTGCAAAAAAAATCAACAAGGTGCAGGTCAGCGGCCGCAATTTCGCCCTCGTCATGGTCTCAGAAGCCGTCAAAACCCCCGATGGCCGGAAATTCGAGGTTGTCTACCACGGCGGGGAGACCCGTTACGGTGGAATAGGGGAGTATCTGGGCGTCCAGATCGCGCAGGCCACCAACTCCGAAACCCGCGTCACCATCCTCGGCCACGTGCAAAGGGGCGCCAGCCCCACCTTCAACGACCGCCTCCTGGCCTCCGCTCTGGGGGTCAAGGCCGTGGATCTGCTAAGGCAGGGCAAATTCGCCCGCATGGTGGCCTGGCATAACATGGAGGTGATCGACGTGCCCATTGACCACGCGATCAGCGAATGCCGGACCGTATCGACCGATAGCGTACTGGTCCGCACTGCCCGCGCCTTGGGCATTTCTTTTGGTGATACATAGCAATCCCCGGAATTTTCTGTTACCATATTTCGATCCGGCCCGTCCGGAGGGGTTATCTGATGTGTACAGGTTTATTGCGTATTTTGAGAGTTTTGTGTCTTGCAGCATGTCGTGAGTAAAGCTAAACTTTCACCGGAATTACAGGATTTTAACCCCCCGCCGGGATGAAAGGGAAAGCCCGCCTATGCTCTACGTACAACAATCGCTGGCGCCTGACGAAGAACTCGTTCACATCGGGCAGTTTCACTGGATGTACACCGTCGGCGCCTTCTTCTCGATCATCTGGAGCCTGTTTTTCGGCATCGCAATCATCATTATTGCGATTAAAGGCTACACTTTTTGGGGCGTACAGGAGATGAAAAACGCCACCGTCCTCGAATCCATCCAGATTCTGCATCCGGGCATTAAGCTCTTGGCATTCTTTGTCTTTATTTTCGGACTTCTTAAATTTGCGCACATGATGGTCGTCAAGGCGACCACGGAAATCGCGATCACGAACAACCGCCTGATTTTCAAGCGGGGGCTCGTAGCGCGGCAGGTTGGTGAAATCAACATCGACCGGATCGAAGGGGTGAACGTGTTGCAGACCATTATGGGAAGGATTTTCAACTACGGCCGTATCATGGTGCGCGGTATGGGCGTGGGGGAGGTGATCTTGCCTCCGATCGAGGATCCGATTGCGTTCAGAAGAGCCATCGAGAAGGCGAAAGCGTTATGACCACTGATACTGAAAAAAAACCGGCCGAAAAACCCAAATCCAAACCCGTATCCGCGGAATTTGAAACCTTCCAGGATCAGGAAATCAAAAGGATGCTCGTCACGGGGGAGGAAGTCGTCCTCCGGGCCGAACTCCACAACGCTATATACTGGAAATCGGCGGCCGTTCTTATTCTCGGCCTGTTGTTTTTCGTGATGGTGGCTGTGCCGCTGGGCGTTCTCTTGCTGGTCGTCAGCGTCATCATGTTCCTCACCGCCATGATCACAAAGCATTACCTTCTTCTGGCGATTACGAACAAGCGCGTTCTCGCCCGCTACGGCCTTTTGCAGATGGACGTCGTCGATATCCGCTTCAGCAAGATCGAAAGCATTGACCTCGAACGCATGCTCCCCGGCCATCTTCTGGGCTACGCCACCGTTGTGGTCATGGGAACCGGCCAGCGCTTCATCCGCATTCCCTTTATCGCCAACGCCGAAGCCTTCCGCCGTTACCATAACGAGATCACCCTGTCCGGCGAAGGCATCCATGAGGATGAAATCGAAGATCTGCCCGCGGGCTCCTCTGGTGCGCCGGACAAAAGGAACAAGGCCCCGCGCCGCGGCAAATAACCCCCGCCCGTTCTGTTTCTCTCTTGTCAGGCTTGGCAAAAGCCGCTATTCCCTAACGCATGTTCGACGAAAAAAAATCGCATAAAAAGACCGCCCAAGGCACGCAGTGGAACAAGGACAGATTAGTCAGCCGCTACGTCACCGAAGGCCCGAAATCGGCTCCCCACCGCTCTTATTATTACGCGATGGGCATGACCGAGCAGGAAATCCACCAGCCTCTGGTCGGCGTGGCGACCTGCTGGAACGAGGCCGCGCCCTGTAACATCGCCCTGAACCGTCAGGCCCAGTCGGTGAAAAAAGGCGTCTCCGAATCCGGCGCCACCCCCCGCGAATTCACGACCATCACCGTAACAGACGGCATTGCGATGGGGCACGAGGGCATGCGCTCCTCGCTCGTATCCCGTGACGTGATCGCGGATTCTGTCGAACTCACCATGCGCGGCCACTGTTATGACGCGCTCGTCGGCCCTCGCCGGATGCGATAAATCCCTGCCGGGCATGATGATGGTGATGATCCGCCTGAACGTGCCCAGCGTCTTCATGTATGGCGGCACCATCCTGCCGGGAAAGTTCCGCGGCAAGGATGTTGATGTCGTCAACGTCTTCGAAGCCGTTGGCCAGCACGCCGCCGGAACCATGTCGGACGAAGACCTGCACGAATTGGAATGTGTGGCCTGCCCGTCCGCAGGAGCGTGTGGGGGGCAGTTTACCGCCAACACGATGGCCTGCGTCTCCGAAGCCATAGGCCTCGCCCTTCCCAATTCCGCCGGCGCCCCCGCGCCCTACGAAAGCCGCGATGAATACGCGCAGGCCTCCGGGCAGGCGGTCGTCGAACTCATCCGCAGTGGCGGCCCGCGCCCCCGCGATATCGTCACCCGTAAGGCGCTGGAAAACGCGGCCGCCATCGTCGCGGCGACAGGCGGCTCGACCAACGCGGCGCTGCACCTGCCTGCATTGGCGCACGAAGCAGGGATTGAATTCAATCTCTTCCACGTCGCCGAGATTTTCAAAAAGACTCCCTATATCGGCAACCTCCGCCCCGGCGGCAAATACGTCGCCAAGGACCTCTTCGATGTCGGCGGGGTCGGCGTGGTGCTCAAGGAACTCCTCGATCACGGCTTCATCCATGGCGACTGCATCACGGTGACTGGCAAGACGATTGCCGAAAACCTGAAGGACGTACAATTCCCGGAAAATCAGGATGTCGTCTACCCGGTCAAAAAACCGATCTACCCCACGGGCGGCGTTGTTGGCCTGAAGGGCAACCTCGCTCCCGACGGCGCGATCGTGAAAATCGCGGGCATGAAGGATCTGGTTTTCGAAGGACCCGCCCGCGTCTTCGACGGCGAGGAAGCCTGCTTTAACGCGGTCCAGAAAAAAGAATACAAGGATGGCGATGTCCTTGTCATCCGCTACGAAGGGCCGAAAGGAGGCCCCGGTATGCGCGAAATGCTCTCCACCACCGCGGCTCTGTACGGGCAGGGGACGGGCGGCAAGGTCGCCCTCATAACGGACGGGCGCTTCTCCGGCGGCACGCGCGGTTTCTGCATCGGGCATGTCGGCCCGGAAGCGGCGGTCGGCGGCCCCATCGCGCTGATTAAAGACGGCGATATGATCCGCATCGACGCCGAAAAGGGCACGCTGGATGTGGCCCTGAGCGACGAAGAACTGGAAAAGCGCCGCAAGGACTGGAAGCCCCGCGCCAATAACTATAATTCCGGCGCGCTCTGGAAATACGCCCAGCTCGTCGGCCCGGCCCACGAAGGCGCAGTCACCCATCCCGGCGCAAAGGACGAAACGCATGTTTTCGTCGATTTGTAATCGCCCGTAAAAAAGCGTTAAAATACGGTAGGACCTGAACCTTTTGGGGATAGCCTAGGGAGGAAAGAGTGTTTTCGTTGCACAAACCAGCCACCCGTGCGAAGCCTTATTAACGGGAGTCAGTTTCTCCGAAAACGACACTAACAGCTTTTGGCCTCATCATGAACGGGTTGGGATTCCGCAAGGGTTTCTGGTTATTTTTTTGTGTGTGCGTGCTCGGCACCTCTGTTGCCGTGGAGCCCGTACGGGCGGAAAACCGGGGCTATCTCGGAGAATACGGCGCTGCGAAGGATCAGCCGCACGAAATAACCCTGATAGATCGCGGTTCGATTGAGGATTTTTATTCCGGAAGGAACGGGGAGCCGTTCTGGATAAAAGGTGTCCGCCTGAACAGGAATGCGGAAACTCTGATCAAGGCGCTGGATGAATCCTGGACGCACGGCCTCAATCCGGAAACCTACCATCTCTCTGTAATAAACGAAATCACGCACGGTAAGGCCCGCAACCGCCAGCGCCTTCCCTTAAAGCCCGAAGCCGTCATGACCTTTGAATTGATGTTGACCGATGCTTATATGCGTTATGTGCGGGACTTATCGGGAATGCGCGTAAGTGCGGCCGGTGTGGATCTGGAGGCCGGCCATTGGCGTCAGGCTTTGCGACCGGCCGAAGCTCTGGTTCTATTGGAAGGCGAAAGGGGGGATGAGGAAAAACTTCGCTATGCCCTTGATTATGTCGCCCCGAAAGGCGCGACCTATTTGGCTCTTCAGGCGGAGCTGATCCGCTTGGCCGAACAGCTTCAAAAAGAACCGGAGTTGATTATCGAGCAGGTCAGTCTCAATCATCCGCTCTTCCCCGGCCGCTCGCATAAGGAAGTGCCGAAATTACGCCGGCGCTTCGGCATAGGGGCGCCAGCGGGCGAAGAAACGAACTACGTCTACGATGTGAAATTGATGGAGGCTGTGAAGGATTTTCAGGCCAAAAAAGGCCTCAGCCCTGATGGTGTCATCGGCACGAAAACCCTTTATGCCCTCAACCAGGGCCTCGCTGATCGCGTTATTCAACTGGCGCTCAATCTCGAACGCCTGCGCTGGATGCCCCCGGAAACCGCCCGCCGCGTAATCATGGTAAACTTGCCCTCCGCCACGCTCTGGGCGCTGGAGGAAGGGAAACCAGTGTTGGAAATGCCGGTCATCGTGGGCCGCCCCAAGCGCGCGACCCCGTCCTTCCGCACCAACATCGTCGGCGTACGCTTTAACCCGGCATGGACGGTCCCGCCGACGATCCAGAAAGAGGACATCCTCCCCAAGCTGATCGAGGATCCCGGCGTGCTTGTTGATCGCGGCATGGAACTCTACAGCGGCTACGGCGCGGATGCGCAGACACTTGACCCGAAAAGCGTGGACTGGGCCGCTATGACCCCCGCGGAGTATAAGGCGGTGCGGATTGTTCAGGTCCCCGGAGCGAACAACCCCCTCGGACGTATCCGGATATTGATGCCTAACCGCCACAACATCTATCTCCACGATACCAACGACCGGAAACTTTTTTCCCGCTCCGACCGGGCGCAGTCTTCGGGCTGCATCCGTCTTCAGGAGCCTGAGAAACTGGCATCCTTCATCCTGTCCACAAGAAAGGGTTGGACGGATGACGGGCTGAATAAATACCTGAAGGAAAAAAAGACACGCGATGTCATGATCCCTGATAACATTCCTGTCTACCTTCTATACAACACGGCATGGATCGGACCCCAGGGACAGGTGGTTTTTGGAGAGGATTTATACGGGTACGACAAAAAGCTATTCTCCTCCCTTGTCAAGTTGAAAGGCATATTTCTTCCGGGAAAAAGACTGTAAATCAGTATAAATGGTGGATAAGTCCGCAGTAAATAAGGGATACGTATCGTTTATTTAACGTATTAGGCCCGAAAAGATGTAAAACTGATTCGTTTTACACTTTACTCTGAACAGAAATTCGGTTACGACTATTGCTTCCCGGCCGGCGTAGCATAATGCGTTGTTCTTTACCTTGAAGAAATATAGAAAATGCGAGGGATTTCATGCTGAGCAGTATTATCGAAACAGAAGAACCCGGGCAAAGGCTCAATCTCGACAGGCGGGATATCGTCAAGATGGGGTTGGGCACTTTGGTGGCTTCCGTTTTGCCTTTATTTCCTGTGCGTTCGGCTTTTGCATATGGTTACGACAAGTATAAATCCTGGAAAATTTCCTTCCGCCACGCTCACACGGGCGAGAGCTTTTCCGGTGTCTATCGCGTCGGTGATAAATATTTGCCGGAAGCGTTTGAAAGAATGAATTATGTCCTCCGCGACTTCCGCACGGCCGAAGTCTTTCCGATGGACCCGCGCGTGATTGACATCCTCTCGCTCTTGTACGATCGCGTCGATGCGACGGAATCCTATCAGGTTCTCTCCGGCTACCGCAGCCCGAAAACAAATGCCATGCTGCGCTCGGGTTCATCCGGCGTCGCGCGGAACTCCTTCCACATGTACGGGCAGGCTATTGACATCCGCATCCCCGGTCAGAATACGAAGACAGTCCGGAACACCGCTCTTGACCTTCGCGCGGGCGGCGTCGGTTATTACCCGCGCAGCAATTTTGTCCATGTTGACACCGGCAAGGTTCGAAGCTGGTAATCTTTCAACAAAGATGATAGGAAAACGGGGCCACACGGCCCTTTTTTCATAACGCGTGGCGGGAGAGTAAAGAAGTGATAATCATTGGGTTGGGAGCAAACTTGCCCGGAAAATACGGCACGCCCGAACTGGCGGTGCAGGCTGCTCTTGATGGTCTGAATGAAGACCCGGATATAGATGTTTTAAGCGTGTCCTCGATCTGGCATAGCGCCCCCGTACCTGCGTCGGATCAGCCTTGGTACGCGAACGCCGTATGCACGGTAAGCACAAACCTGCCACCAGGAGAATTGCTCGCCCGCCTCAAAAAAATGGAAGCCGGCGCTGGCAGGGAAGTCAGGGAGCGCAACGCCGCCCGCGTTCTCGATCTCGACATCCTCGCTTACAATAACGTCATTTCAATGGAACCGCCTGTGCTGCCGCATCCCCGTATGCACGAACGCGCGTTCGTACTCCTCCCTTTAAAGGAAATAGCGCCCGATTGGGTTCATCCTGCCCTCGAATGTCCTCTGCCTGAACTGATTGAAGCGCTGCCGCAGGATCAGGAAATACGGCGCGGCGAAAAGCTGATGATACAGACATTGATATGAACAGCGATCAGTCCGCCACACAAAAACTCAAACGCCTGATAACCTCCGGCCCGGTCGTCATGGGAATCTTGAACGTCACGCCCGACAGCTTTTCCGACGGCGGCCTTCACAACGATAAAAAAACAGCCGTGCAGAGAGCGCGGCGGATGATGGAGCAGGGCGCACATATCATCGACATCGGTGGTGAATCCACGCGCCCCGGCGCTCAAACTGTGAGCGTCGAGGAAGAAATTCGCCGCACCGTTCCGGTCATAGAAGCGTTAAAGGACGGCGGCGCTCTCCTTTCCATCGACACCCGCAACGCCCGGACCATGCGCGCGGCTCTCGATGCGGGCGCACACATCATCAACGATGTTACCGCCCTCACGCACGATCCGCGCAGCATGGATGTCGCGATTAGTGCAGACGTTCCCGTCTGCCTGATGCATATGAAAGGCACGCCGCAAACCATGCAAGCCGCGCCCGAATATGAAAACGTGGTGGATGAGGTGAAAAACTATCTTCTGGGTCGCGCCGCGGAGGGCATGAAGTCTGGAATAAAAAAAGAAAACATCATTCTTGATCCGGGCATCGGATTCGGAAAGACGCCCGCGCATAACATCCGGCTTCTGCAAAACCTCGAAGCGTTTACAAAAACAGGCTTCCCTGTTCTGCTCGGCGCATCGCGTAAAAGCTTTATCGAAAAAATCTGTGCCGACGGCTCATCGGCGGACCAAAGAGTCGGCGGTTCCATCGCAGCCGTCATAAGGGGAGCCGAAGCGGGGGTAAAAATTTTTCGTGTCCACGATGTCCGTGAAACGGTGCAGGCTCTGAAAATCTGGTCGGCCATACAATCAACTTAAGCTCTCAGTCATTCCCTCACCCTACTGTCATTCCCGCGCCCTCTTGTCATTCCCGCGCAGGCGGGAAACCGGACTGCCGCCAAATTTGCCAAAAACAGCGAAAAATTTTAAAATGCGTGTCTAAACAAAGCTCTGTCCGCTCAGACCGGACTAACAGGACTAAGTTCATTTAGGAAAAAAGCCGGAAAGTGGACTAAGTGCGAACATCCTAAACATTTGTTTTTAAATGACCGCTACAAAAAATCCTCTGTTATGAAACAAAGGTCCGCGGACTTAGCCCGCATTTGAAAGCGTCGTGACAAACTCGCCGGAATCGTAAACATCGCTGCGCTCGCGCACGCACGCGCCGTTCTCCATCCGGTAATTCCATACCGCCCATGGAAAAATCTTTTTCGCGGGTTCGGGCACAAATTCGTAAAGCTCGCAATTCTTGAACACGCCGGGAATCTTGAGACCGTAAATCATGCCCAGCCCACGGAACACCCCGCCGTGACTAACGATCATGACCGGCCCTTCGTGGGTGTTCAGCGCATGGCTCTTCGCGCGCTTAAGCCGCTTGGCGAACGCTGCGAACGTTTCGCCGTTCGGCGGGTCTTCCCACCCGCGCAGCAACGGGCTGCAAATCTCGTAAGGCTGCCCCTCCCAGTCCCCCGCATGGAGTTCGGCAAGCCCCGGATCTTCATGGATTGGCGCGTTCAGAACCTCGTTCAGGATTTGTGCCGTATCCCGCGCCCGCGAAAGGTGACTGTGCACGACGGTGCGCGGACGGATATCAAGCTGCTCAAGAATTTCCTTGGCCTCGTGCGCCTGCTTTAGTCCCGTATGGTTTAAAGGGGAATCAAGGCTCCCTGCCATAATTTTGGACGCGTTGGCTTCCGTCTCTCCGTGCCTGATCATGTAGAATTGTCGTGAAGGCAGCATCCTGAAATTCTCCTATCCGATGACGATGGCCCGGCTCATGTCGCGCAGGCAGGTAACGATGCTCTGCGCGGCCAGAACCGAGCTTTTGGGATTGGCGGGATCGGGCATGTTCTCGATCCGCACGTTCAGCGTGCTGAACGCGGTCGAAACGGAAATCTCGTGCGTGTTACCTTTCGCCGCCGGATCGGCCCAGACCTCGACCCGGGTTTTCTCCGGCCCGATCCCGGCAAGGCTGAGCGTAGCGGCAACGTTTACGTTTGCCGGAAACGCTCTCGACGCGTCCAGCGCGTTCCCCGAAAAGATGAGGGTTTTTTCGGTAATCCCGGCCAGATCGAGGGCCTTTTCTACGACGTAGGGCGCACCCTCGAAACCTTTGGGCGGCTTGGTCGAGGCGATCAGGGACCGCTCGATCCCCATCTCCTTCATCGCCTTCACACCGTCCAGCCCGGCGAGCGCGCCGGAGGGAACGTAAATTCTGCTGCCTGTACCCTTTTGTTTTTCAAGGATATCCGGATAAAGCAATAGAGCGGCGCTGCTAATCAGGGTCAGCGGTCGCCCGTATTCAAACGCCGCATCGGCCAGTGCAGGAACCTGTGTAGCCGGCAGGCATTCCACGATCAGGTCACACTCCCGCGCCAGCGTTTTGAAATCGGCATTCTGGATGCTCATATCCCCGTGCCCCTTCAGGTCCGAAATCCGATGAAGGATCAGCCCCTCAATCCCTTCGTCGGAAAGCAACGCGCGGCAGACCGCCCGCCCGATCGCCCCGACCCCGGCAACGCCAACTTTAAGTTTTAGGAGAGTGTCTGAAGAACGCATCCGTAAAGACTCTGGCCTTTTAACCCGAAAATCACGATACTCAATAAGCATGGAACAGTGGCAAGATCAAGGAATAGTACTCGCCGCCCGCCGTTACGCGGAAAACGGCGCGATTGTCTCCGTACTCACGGAACAGTACGGCCGCCGCGCCGGTTTTCTTCACGGCGCATACTCGTCCCGCAACCGAGGCGCGATTGAAATCGGAAATACCGTCGATATTGAATGGAAAGCGCGAACCGACGAAAATCTCGGCACGTTTAAATTCGAACTCCAAAAATGCGGAGCCGCCGGATTTTTGAGCGATCCCCTGAAGCTGGCCGCTCTCCAGTCAGCCTGTGCCCTGTGTGATCAGAGCCTGCCCGAGCGCGAAGGGCATCCCGGCCTCTACCGTGGCTTCGTGGCGCTGCTCGAAACCTTCAGAGAGGATATATGGGCGGCAGCGTACGTGATATGGGAAATTGCTCTGCTCAAGGAACTCGGCTTTTCGCTGGATCTGACGCGCTGCGCGGCAGGCGGCGATTCAAGAACGCTGGCCTATGTCAGCCCAAAGACGGGCAGGGCGGTCTGCTACGCCGCAGGAGAAGCTTATAAATCAAGGCTTCTGGACCTCCCATCCTTCCTGAAACCCAATGGCGGTCCGGCGGAAGAGGAAGACATAATCACGGGTTTGAAACTCACGGGCTATTTTCTGGAACACTGGGCCTTTGCCCACCACAATCATGGAATTCCCGAGGCCAGACGCAGGTTGCACTTGCGTTTTGCCGAGCGTTCTGAGAAAACAGAACACTTGCCGCCTTTGAAAGATGCAGGCTAGAACGCTCTTTATGCGTATTGAAAAGTATTGACTGATATGGCCAGAAATAAGAACACTGCCCCCGCTTCGGAAATTATTGATCAGCAGTTCGGAGATATCCTCTCCGAAAAGTACCTCTCCTATGCGCTGTCGACGATCGTAGGCCGCTCTTTGCCCGATGTGCGCGACGGCTTGAAACCCGTGCACCGCCGGATTCTCTATGCCATGCATCTGCTTCGGCTCCGCCCGGATCAGAAACACGTCAAATCGGCCCGCGTCGTCGGCGACGTCATGGGTAAATTTCACCCGCACGGCGACACGGCGATCTACGACACGATGGTCCGCGTTGCGCAGGACTTCGCGCAGCGTTATCCGCTGGTGGACGGGCAGGGAAACTTCGGTAGCATTGACGGCGATAACGCCGCCGCCATGCGTTACACGGAAGCCCGCCTGACCGAAGTCGCGCTCCTTCTGCTCGAAGGCATAGAGGAAAACGCGGTGGACTTCCGCCCGACTTACGACAATCAGAACGTCGAACCTGTGGTCCTTCCCGGCGGATTCCCGAACCTTCTGGCTAACGGCTCAAGCGGGATTGCGGTCGGCATGGCCACCAACATCCCCCCGCACAACGTCGCCGAACTCTGCGAAGCGATGGAATTGATGCTTGAAACCGACCCGAGCGTCAAAGACCTCGTCAAAATCGTCAAGGGACCTGATTTTCCGACCGGCGGGATTCTGGTTGAAAGCAAGGAAGAGATTCTCAAAGCTTACGAAACCGGAAAGGGAGCCTTCCGCACGCGCGCCAAGTGGCACAAGGAGGAGCTCAAGCAGGGCGCCTATCAGATCGTGGTAACCGAAATTCCCTATCTGGTCCAGAAAGACAAGATGGTCCAGCGTCTCGGCGAGTTGATCGAAACAAAAAAAATCCCGATGCTCGACGACGTACGCGACGAGAGCGCTGAGGATATTCGCCTCGTTCTCGTACCCAAAAGCCGGAACGTTGAACCGGAACTCTTAATGGAGGCGCTTTTCCGAGCCTGCGATCTGGAAACGCGTTTCAGTCTGAACCTCAACGTGCTTGAAGGCGGCCGCATCCCGAAGGTCATGAGCCTGAAGGAAGCCCTGCAGAACTGGCTGGACCACCAGCAGGACGTACTCGTACGCCGCTCACAGTTCCAGCTCGAAAAACTGCTCAAGGATATCGAACGCCTTCAGGGTTTCATGCTGATTTACCTGAACGTCGACAAGGTCATCAAGATCATCCGCTTCGACGATCACCCGAAGGAAAAACTTATCAAGACCTTCAAGCTGAGCGAATATCAGGCCGAGGAAATTCTCAACATGCGCCTGCGCCGCCTGAACAAGCTGCAGGAAATCGAAATCAGGAAGGAACTTGAAGACAAGGAAAAGGAACGCGACCGCCTTGATAAACTCATCAAGTCCGAAGCGCGCCAGTGGACGCATATCAAAAAGCAGATCGGCGAACTGAAAAAGACGTTCGGGGCGGACACGAAGCTTGGAAAACGCCGCACGAAAATCGGCAAGCCGCCCGCGCCGATCACCGTCGACCTGAACGAAGCCATGATCGAAAAGGAGCCTGTCACGGTGATATGCTCCGATAAGGGCTGGATACGGGGCATGAAGGGCCACGGCCATAATCCCAAGGACTTTAAGTATAAGGATGGCGACCGCGGGCGTTTTACGCTGGAGGCTCAGACCACGGACAAGATCGTGATCTTCTCAACCAACGGGCGATTCTATACGCTGGGCTGCGACAAGCTGCCCTCGGCGCGCGGTTTCGGCGAGCCGGTGCGTCTGATGGTCGATATCCCGAATGATGCCGATATCACTAACATCATGGTCTTCCGCCCCGGAACAAAAATTCTTGTGGCCGCAACGGACGGACGCGGCTTTATCGTCCCCGCCGACGACGTTCTGGCCCAGACCAAGAACGGGAAACAGATTCTCAACGTCTCCGGCAAGGTCGAGGCCGCGGTCTGCCGTTACGTGGAGGAGGGCGACGACCACATCGCGGTCATCGGCCGGAACCGAAAGATGCTGGTTTTCGAAATGACCGAGCTTCCGGTCATGAGCCGCGGTAAGGGCGTCCGTCTCCAGAAATTCAAGGATGGCGGTCTATCCGATGCCAAGACCTTCAACTGGGCCAAAGGCCTGTCCTTTAAATACGGCGCGGGCGAAACACTGGTCGGCGACCTCAACCCGTGGGTCGGCCAACGCGCAACGGCAGGCCGCATGCCCCCCAACGGCTTCCCCAAAACCAATAAGTTTGATTAAAAAAAATTCCCTGTCTTTCCCGAGAAGGCGGCAAAACCGCGCGGAAAGATCAGGGAAAATCGACCGCGCCCGGCGTTTTGCGGAATGTCCCGATCGGGCGCATCGGCGGTCTCTCGCCCGGTTCCCCTGTATCTTCTGTACCGTCCTCATTGAAACCCTCGCCGAACGGGTTTTCGTCTTCCGCCCCTGCGCCACCTTCACCGTCCACGGTTCCTTCGGCTCCATCCTCTCCCTCATCCTCTTCCGGGGGCAGGGGATTGGTCAGTTCCTCTTTTAACAGGATGATCGTAATCCGCCTGTTTCGGGCATCCGAAGGATCTTCGGCGATCAAAGGCTCGGTATCGGCCTTGCCCATAACGTTATTCAGCCGGTCGGCGGGCATCCCGGTATCGAGGATCACCCGGCGGCTTGCATTCGCCCGGTCCGCCGAAAGCTCCCAGTTGGTATAGCTGGCGCCCGCGCCGAACTTCACGCTGTCCGTATGCCCGCGCACCGAAAGCTCGTTGGGCATACCCAGAATAACCTCGGTGATCTGCTTGAGCAGCGCCTCGGTCTTGGGGAACATCTTAGCGCTGCCCGAGGGGAACATCGGCTCGCCTTCCTGATCGACGATCTGGATCCGCAACCCCTCCGGCGTCATGTCGATAATCAGGTTCTTGGCAAGTTTCGCCAGTTCGGGATTTTTCTGGATCGCCTGCTTGAGTTTTTGCTCGGCCTCCTTGAAGCGCTTCTTTTCCTCTTTCTCACGCGCAATTTCTTTGGCCGATTTTTTCAGATTGACTTTCGATTGGCTGTCCGTCCCCCGCAGCCTCTCCTTGTTGACCTGCATGGGTGTCAGCGGATTCTGCGTCGAAGCCATAGCCCCCTGCGGCGACATGGTCAGCCCGCCCATAACCCCGCCCGCGCCGCTGGTATCCTGCGAAACCTTGGGATGCGTGGGATCGAAATAGTTGGAAATGGCGTTCTTCTGCTCGTCCGTGGCGACGTTCAAAAGCCACAGCAGAAGAAAGAACGCCATCATAGCCGTCACGAAGTCGGCATAGGCGACCTTCCACGCCCCTCCGTGATGACCGCCCCCCTGAACGATCTTCTTGACGATAATCGGTTGCTCGTTTTCTTTTTTGGCGGCCTCGGCCACAGCTTAACCTCCGCTCCTGCTCAAACGCCGTTTAGAAGGCAGGCGTTTCGTTCAGTTTTTCTTCAAGCTCCTGAAAGGTCGGCTGCACGTCATGGGGAAGCAGCTTGCGCGGAAACTCGACCGCAACTTGGGGCGCCGCGCCGTTCAGGAACGCAATGATCCCGGTTTTAAGGCATTTGTAATAGGTGACTTCCGTCTCCGCCTTTGCGGTCATCGCCCCGGCGATCGGCGCAACGAAAGCATAAGACAGCCACACCCCGAGGAACGTTCCCACCAGCGCCCCGCCGATAAGTTTACCCAGAACCTCAGGCGGCTCGGAAATGGATGCCATCGTCTTGATAACCCCGAGAACCGCAGCAACGATCCCCAAAGCGGGAATCCCGTCCGCCATCGCCTGCACCGCGTGTCCCGGATGCCCCTCATGGTGTGATATAACCTCGATCTCGGCGTCCATCAGGGCTTCGAGCTGGAACGGGTTCTCGTTCCCAAGGGAAATAATCCGAAGGTAATCGCAGAAAAAAACGATTGCGTTGTGATTATGCTGGAACGTAGGAAAAGTCTTGAACAGTTCGCTTTCCTCCGGGTTCTCGATATGCTGCTCGATCGCCAGCCAGCCTTTCGAACGCGCCAGTTTGAACACGGCGAACATCATGCAGAGCAACTCCGTGTAATCGTCCTTTGAATAGGCGGATGGCTTGGTCAGGGCGCTCATATACCGCGCTGACCCTTTGATGACGTCCATTGAGTTTGCGATCAGGAACGCGCTGACCGCGCATCCCATGATGATAACGATCTCCCCCGGCGCGGCGGGCAGGATCGCCCCCGTCACCAGATGCATGGCCTTCTCGAACCCGGCGGTAAGGACAAGACCGCCGAATGTAGAACCTAAAACAAGAAGAAGGCCAAGTAACTTCATGACAGCAAAACCGGAGCCCGATCGTCAAAAGCAAATAAAAAACAGGGATTACGCAGAGAAACAACGGCAAGTACTACCGGCCGGACACAGCAGGAACGGAAATATTTTCGAATCTTTATGTAAGACACGCAAGGGACGCTGGAAACAAAACCAAAGTTTTAGGCAGTTATTTTCCGGCCAGAACACGCGCAGCGTCAAGTGCGCCATACGACAAGATGCCGTCCGCCCCGGCCCGCTTGAATGACATCAGCGTTTCCATCAGGCACGATTCGTAATCCAGCCAACCTTGCGCTCCGGCCGCGCGCAGCATCGCGTACTCGCCGCTGACATGGTAAGCGAAGGTCGGAACGCCGAAGCTTTCCTTTACGCGGCGTACGATATCCAGATAGGGAAGGCCGGGTTTGACCATGACCATATCCGCTCCTTCGGACAGGTCGAGCGCAACCTCCCGCAGCGCCTCGTCCGAATTGGCCGGGTTCATCTGGTAGGTTTTCTTGTCTCCGCTTAGGCAGCCTTTGGACTGCACAGCATCGCGGAACGGCCCGTAAAAAGCAGAAGCGTACTTGGCGGCATAGGACAGGATCAGCGTATCCTTGCATCCGCCGCGCTCCAGAGCGTCGCGGATAGCGCCGACCCGCCCGTCCATCATGTCCGAAGGCGCGATGATATCCGCCCCTGCCTCAGCCTGCACCAGAGCCTGACGGCATAGAATCTCGACTGTCTCGTCGTTAAGGATGACGCCGTCTTTCAAAAGTCCGTCATGCCCGTGACTGGTGTAGGGATCGAGCGCGACATCGGTGATGATCCCGATATCCGGGACAGCTCTCTTTATGGCGAAAACAGCCCGGCAGATAAGGTTCTCTGAATTGCACGCCTCGCGCCCGTCCTCGGTTTTTTTTGCCTGAGGCGTGATCGGGAAAAGGGCGACAGCGGGAATGCCCAGCCCCCGTGCCTCTTTGACCGCCTCGGTCGCAAGGTCAATGCTAAGCCTTTCGACGCCCGGCATGGACGGCACGTCTTCACGCACATCCCGCCCGTCAATGATAAAAAGGGGCCAGATAAGATCGGTTACGGAAAATGAATGTTCCTGTACGAGGTCGCGAATCCAGGATGCGGAGCGCAAACGGCGGGGCCTGAGCGCAGGAAAACAAGAGAAATGCTTGATTTTTGTCATGTCTTTTACATTTTTTTAAATAAAAATGATTAAAAAATATCTTTGTGGATTGGTCAAATGTTGATTATGATCTCCGCACTTAAAATAACCGGATTATCTAGGAATAATCATGCCGGTCATTAAAAGAGCATTTAAAATTGTAACAGGTTAGAGATAGTAACGTGACGGTAACACCATATTACGAAGCGATCCAGCTCATTGAACGCCTGCACCGTCATTTCCTTGACGTGCTGAAGGTCGAACTGGACAAACGTGGAATACAGGACATCAACAACGTGCAGAGTATGATCCTCTACAACGTCGGCGATGAGGAGATGACCGTCGGGGAACTGACCATCCGCGGCTATTATCTCGGATCGAACGTCTCTTACAACGTCAAGAAGATGGTCGAAAACGGATATCTGATTCAGGAGCGTTCCGTTCATGATAAGCGCTCGATCCGTGTCCGGCTCTCCGATAAGGGAACAGACCTGCGCAACATGATCTCCGATATGTTCAAGCGTCATGAACAGACCCTGAGCGGAACGGAAATTACCGCGCAGAATCTTGTCGATCTGAACAAGACCCTCAAGATGCTCGAACGTTTCTGGGCACACCAGACGAACTTCTCCGGCGGGCTGTAAAAACGTCGATCTCCGGATGTCAGAGGATATTTTTCAGGGACGCGAAATTATAATCGAGTTCCGCTCCGTTGGTTCTCTTGTAAAAGTCTCCGCAATGGACACGGAAAGCCTGACCGAAATCTCGATTCAGGGGCCCGCATCAGCCGGCGAGGAAATTCTCAGGAGAAACGCCCTCAAGCGTCTAGAGTACGTCATGAAAAAGAAGGGATTGATTTAAAGCCCTTCCGCCCCCTATAAAGAGGCATGAAAACGAAGATAGCCATAGGCTCCGATCATGCGGGCTTCCATCTCAAGGAAGCCATAAAAGCAAAATTCCCCAACGATTTTGATTGGCTTGACGTAGGAACGCACTCGACCGATTCGGTTGATTATCCCGATTTCGGTACGGCGGTCGCGAAGGCGTTGATAGATGGACAAGCTTCGAAAGGGATTGTGATCTGCGGTTCGGGGATTGGAATTTCAATAGCTGCTAACCGTTTCCCGCAAATACGGGCCGCCCTGTGCATGGATTCGACCATGGCGCGGCTGGCCCGCCAGCATAACGATGCGAATGTCCTCGCCCTCGGCGAACGTCTCACGGGAACGGAAACGGCCTTCGACGTTGTTGAAACCTTTATGAAAACGTCCTATGAAGGGGGACGCCACGATAAGCGCGTCAAAAAGTTATCGCAACTATGTTGAGTAAACCGGATTGAAAGGAAGAGGCATAACATGGCAAAAGCGGCAGTAAAACCATCAGGCGACTTCGGCGGATTTTTCACCGAAGATCTTGAGACGGCGGACAAGGATGTTTTCGACGCCATTCAACTCGAACTCAAACGCCAGCAGAACCAGATCGAATTGATTGCCTCGGAAAATATTGTCTCCCGCGCGGTTCTTCAGGCGCAGGGATCCGTCCTCACCAATAAATACGCAGAAGGCTATCCGGGCCGCCGCTATTACGGCGGCTGCGAATTTGTGGATGTAGTGGAGGATATAGCCCGCGATCGCGCCAAGCAGCTCTTCGGCGCGAAATACGCCAACGTCCAGCCCAACTCCGGATCGCAGGCCAATCAGGGCGTCATGATGGCGCTGCTCCAGCCCGGCGACACGATCCTGGGAATGTCGCTGGCCTCCGGTGGTCACCTGACCCATGGTGCGGCCCCCAACCAGTCCGGGAAATGGTTCAACGCCATCCAATACGGCGTTAGAAAAGACAATGCGCTGCTCGACTATGATGAGGTCGAGTCGCTGGCCAAAGAACACAAGCCCAAGATGATTATCGCGGGAGCCTCGGCCTACCCGCGCCAGATCGACTTCAAGCGCTTCCGCAAAATCGCGGACTCGATCGGCGCCTATCTGTTCGTGGATATGGCCCACTATGCGGGCCTGATCGCCGGCGGCGTATACGATAGTCCCGTCCCGCACGCCCACGTCACGACGACGACGACGCACAAGACCCTGCGCGGTCCGCGCGGCGGAATGATCCTGACCGACGATCTGGAGATTTTCAAGAAACTCAACTCCGCGATCTTCCCCGGCATTCAGGGCGGCCCCCTGATGCATGTCATCGCGGGTAAGGCCGTCTGCTACGGCGAAGCTTTGAAGCCCGATTTCAAGCTCTACGCGAAGGCCGTTCTCGATAATGCGCGTATTCTGGCAGACACGTTGAAAACCGGGGGGGTTGATATTGTCTCCGGCGGAACCGACAGCCATATCGTGCTGGTCGATTTGCGCCCCAAAGGTCTGACGGGTAAGGTGGTTGAACATGCACTCGAACAGGCCGGGATGACCTGTAACAAGAATGCCGTTCCCTACGACCCCGAGCCGCCGATGGTCACGTCCGGCGTGCGTCTGGGAACCCCGGCGGCGACAAGCCGCGGTTTCGGCCCGGCCGAATGGAAACAGGTCGGAGAGATGATCACGGAGGTTCTCAACGGCCTGAAAGAAAACGGCCCAGAAGGGAACGGAACGGTAGAAAAGACCGTGAAGAAAAAAGTGGAAGCGCTCTGCTCCAAATTTCCGGTTTATCCGAAGGAATAAGGAGCGGGCAGGAAAGGGGAGGCTGAATGCGCTGCCCGTTTTGCGGAAATGAAGAAACGCAGGTAAAGGACTCGCGGCCCAGCGAGGATAGCGCGGCCATACGCCGCCGTCGCTTCTGTCCGGGCTGCGACCAGCGCTTCACGACGTTTGAGCGCGTTCAGCTCCGCGAAATGACGGTCGTAAAGGCCGGAAACCGCAGACAGCCCTTCGACCGGGACAAGCTGATCCGCTCCATGCAGGTCGCCCTGCGCAAGCGCCCCGTTGAGATCGAGGATATTGAGCGCGCCGCGAACAAGATCGTCCGTTATCTCGAATCGCAGGGCGAGGCCGAGGTCAGTTCTGAAACGATCGGCGAGCAGGTCATGAAGGCCCTCATAGAGCTGGATGTCGTCGGCTATATCCGCTTTGCTTCCGTTTATAAGGATTTCCGCAAGCCCGAGGATTTCAAGGCCTTTCTGGATGAGTTGAACAGCCTGGAAATTAAAACCGGCTCGGCCAAGAAGAAGGCGTCCTGAAAATGAACGCTGACGAACGCTTTATGCACGCAGCCCTCCACATGGCCGGGCGTGGATTGGGGCGGGTCTGGCCGAACCCGGCTGTCGGCTGCTTCATCGTAAAGGATAACCGGGTAATCGCCCGAGCCCGTACCGCCGACGGCGGCCGCCCGCATGCAGAGACCGCAGCGCTCGAACAGGCCGGAGCGGAAGCGGAAGGAGCGACCGCATATGTCACTCTCGAACCCTGCGCCCACGAAGGCGAAACCCCCTCATGCGCAAAGGCCCTGATTCACGCGAAGATCAAAAAAGCCGTCATCGGCACGATCGACCCGGATCCGAGAACGGCCGGAAAAGGAATCGAAGAGCTTAAGAATGCGGGTATAGAGGTCGTCACAGGTGTTTTGGAACCCGAATGCAAAGCGATCAACGCGGGGTTTATCATGCGCATCATAAAAAGCCGCCCCCTGATCTGCCTGAAGGCCGCCTGCACGGGAGAGGGGTATTTAACGCCCCCTGAGGGACGCTGGATATCCGGGCAGACGGCTCTGGGCGATGTTCACCTGCGCCGAAGAAAATACGACGCCATTCTCATCGGAATAGGAACCGCGCTGGAAGACGATCCGATGCTAACCCCGCGTCTGCCGGGTTTTAACGATGCTCCCGTACGCATCGTTCTCGATAGCGATCTGCGCCTTCCTGCGACAAGCAATCTGGCCCGCAGCGCAGGAATTATTCCGCTCTGGGTCATTTACGCCCACGATCGGCAAGAAAACGCGAAGGAACTGGAAAAAGTCGGAGCGCGACTTTTGAAATCGCCGCGCCATGACCTTGGCGCAGCTCTTAAACTACTGGCCCGTGAGGGCATAACCCGCCTGATGGTAGAGGGCGGTCCGACAATACATAAAGCCTTTATGGATGCTGGATTGTACGACGATATCAGCCTGTACCGCTCCAGAAAAATTGAGAGCGGGCAAGGTGAGCCCGTTTTTTCAACTGAAAATTTACGTAAAAGGGTGGCCGCGCAGGGACTGGTCCCATTAAAAACTCGCGAGATAGAACAAGATTCTCTGGAAATATACCGCCGTAAGGTCTAGTCTCGCCGCCATGTTTACAGGCATCGTGCAGGATATGGGAACCGTGCGCCGCGTCGACCGGACGCGGGGCGATCTGCGTTTTGAAATCCAGACAAATCTGAATCTCCAAGCCATCCCCCCGGGCGCCTCGATCTGTTGTTCCGGCTGCTGCCTGACCGTCGTGGAAAAGACCGCAGACAGTTTTTCAGTGGACGTCTCCGCCGAAACTCTGGGCAAGACATCCCTGGGAGAATGGAAGGAGGGAACGGCCGTAAATCTCGAACCGTCCTTGAAAATGGGCGACGAACTCGGCGGACACTTTGTCTTCGGGCATGTCGATGCGGTCGTGAGGATTCTTGAAATCAGACCCGAAGGCGACTCTCGCCGCCTGAAAATTGAACTTCCCGCCGCGTTCAGACATTATCTTGCAAAAAAAGGTTCGGTCGCGCTCGACGGGATTTCGCTGACAGTCAATGAAGTTGAAGGCGATTATTTCGGCGTAAACATCATTCCCCACACATGGGAGCAAACAACACTTGGCGGCAGACAGCCCGATGAAAAACTGAACATGGAAATCGACATGCTCGCCCGTTACGTGACCCGCGCTCTGGAGGTCAAAAGCGCATGAGCGAAAGCACGGTTTCAAAACAGCAGATCAGGGACGCCCGCCTCGTGCAGGAGGATCAGGCGGTCCTGTCCTCGATAGAGGAAATCCTCGAAGATGTACGCAACGGCAAGCCTGTAATTATCGTCGATGACGAGGACCGGGAGAACGAGGGCGATCTGGTGATAGCCGCCTCGATGGCCACGGCGGAAAACATTAACTTCATGGCCCGTGAGGGGCGCGGTCTGATCTGTCTGCCGATGGAGGAAGCCATCGTTGACCGCCTCGGTCTGCAGCTCATGGGCCGGGGAAACAATTCGCGTCACCGCACGGCCTTTACGGTTTCCATTGAAGCTAAGGAGGGCGTGACCACGGGCATTTCAGCTGCCGACCGTTCCCGGACAATTCTGACCGCGATCGACCCGCAAAGCGGACCGAACGATATAGCCACCCCCGGCCACGTCTTCCCGCTGGTCGCCCGCGAGGGCGGGGTCCTTGTACGTGCGGGTCATACCGAGGCCGCGGTTGACCTGTCCCGCATGGCCGGAATGCCGCCCGCCGGAGTTATATGCGAAATCATGAACGATGACGGCACGATGGCAAGACTGCCCGACCTGGTCGCTTTCGCCCAGCGGCACAATCTGCGTATCGGCACCATCGCCGACCTGATCGCCCACCGCCGCCGCAGCGAAAGCCTCGTAAAACGCATCCACGAAAGAACGATCAACAGCCGTTTCGGGGGCGAATTCAGGATGATTATCTACGCCAATACCCTTGAATATGCGGAGCATATCGCCCTGATTAAAGGCAGTATAAAAGAAAATGAAAAACCCGTCCCGGTACGCATGCATGCTGTGGATATCATGGGGGATATTCTGGGTGCAGGCAGTGAATCGATCCTGCATAAGGCGATGGAGCATATCGCGCGGGAGGGGCAGGGCGTTGTCGTTCTGATCCGCGAACCCAACCCGAAAAGCCTGTCTGAAAAGCTCACTGCGGATAAAAGCCCGGACAGGCCCGGCAACATACTGAGGGATTACGGAATCGGGGCGCAGATCCTGCTTGATCTGGGCGTCCGGAACATGATCCTGCTTTCAAACAGCGATAAACATGTTATAGGTCTGGAAGGCTACGGATTGCAGATCAGCGGCCGAAGGCCGGTCACCTGAAAGCACACAAGGATAAACCATGCCCCATTACATGATTGTTCAGGCGCGCTATTATGAGGATATCGCCGGCCTCCAGCTGAAGGGTGCCATAGCCGCGCTGGAGGAAAAACGCTGCAGCTATGAGGTCTTTCAGGTCCCCGGGGCGCTGGAAATCCCTTTGGCCATTAAGCTCGGCCACATGCGCCCGGAGGGGCGCGGCGCTAGCGGGAGGCGTTTTGACGGCTTTATTGCGCTCGGCTGTGTTCTGCGCGGGGAAACGACACACTATGATATCGTCTGTAAAGAAAGCGCCCGCGGCCTTTCTGTGCTCGCACTGGAACACAACCTTCCGATAGGGAACGGCATCCTGACCTGCGAAAATGAGCGGCAGGCCCTTGAGCGTTCGGACCCGGAAAAGCTGGATAAAGGTGGAGAGGCCGCGCGCGCGGCGATGGCCATGTTTGAACTCAAAAACGGTTTGGGAATCCGGTAATGCAAAAGACCGACGCGCAGAAGCCCTCTAAAATCGCATCTTCGAACCGGAAGAAAATGTGCGCCCGCCTTATGGCTGTGCAGGCTGTTTACGAGGCGGTTCATAACGGTGAGCCGTTTGAGAATGTGCTCAGGGATTATCTGGACAACCGCGTTGGTATGGAAATCGCGGGGCAGAAGATCGGGGAGCCGGACCGCGAACTCTTCCTGTCTGTTGCGCGCACGGTTCAGTCGCGCCGCACGGAGATAGGGCGGTTAATAGAGGCAAATATCCCCGCTAAGCAGTCAAGTCAGGACCAGCCGCGAAAAGAGGTGGAACCCTTGCTCAATGCGGTCCTCCTGTGCGGGATAGGCGAACTCCTTCAGCATTCAGACATTGACGCCCCGCTTGTTATCAACGATTATATAGAGGTCACGCGCGCCTTTTACGAAAAGGGCGAAGTATCGTTGGTAAACGGCGTGCTGGACTCGGTGGCCCGCATCCTTCGGCCCTGACCTCACATTAACTCATTGTCATATCGACAAAAAACTTACTTTTATGGCTCTTCAGCCATCCTAAGCCCCTGTTAACCATGAACTGGTACAATTTTGGGATGAATTAAGGCTTTTTGTGGGACTACGCCCGATGAAGAAAATACTGATTATAGTAATAGCTTTGCTTGTCTTGGGCGGCGGTGGCGGTGGCGCCTACTATTTCCTCGTGATGCAGCCGGCCCAGGCATCCGCCCCGGAAGGCGAGGAAGGGCATGATACCGCCAAGACGGAGGATCATGAGGAATCCGGGGACGACGGCCACGGGGGAAAAGGAACGGAGTTTGTGGAACTCGACCCTCTGATTCTCCCGATTGTGGATAACAGTGGCGTGAACCAGGTCGTAAGTCTGGTCGTAGCCATCGAGGTTCCCGGTCCCGCGGCCAAGGACAAGGTCAAGCTGATGTCCCCTAAGCTCAAGGACGCCTATATTCAGGATATGTACGGTATGCTCAACGAACATGCCGCCATAAAGGGGGGCGTGGTTCAGGTTGCGATCATCAAGGAGCGCCTGAATGAAATCACGCAGAACATCATGGGCGAAGATACCGTCAAAGACGTGCTCTTGCAGGTCGTCCAGCAGCGCCCGATATAAAATCCCAGAAAAAAACTACTTATCGGAAGGCGGGTTAAACCGGCCAAGATTCCCTAGTAACTGCTGGGTAAAGGTCAGGTCGTTTCCGTGCGTAGGGGTCTTGGCACGGGCGATGGGAACATCCTCGCGTCCGGGTTCTATATCCTCAAGCCTTTCGACGATACCATCCCCGTTAAAAACAACGGCGACAATCCGCTCATTGACGACCTCGGCATCCAGAATGCCGCGTTTTTCAGTATCCTGACCGATATAATACCAGACATTCTGGTTAAAAGTGGAAACGGTCGTCGGCGATCCCATGGCCCGGAGCACGTCTGAACGGGTGCTCTGCCCCTCGACTACTTGTTGAAGTTGGTGATTTTCCAGCATGTTTCCGCGCTTGGCCTTGACCGGAGCGCAGGCACCAAGACCCGCAACGCAGATTAGCAGGAAGATCAGAAATTTTCCGGAGTGAACCATGCAAAGCCCGATTGCGACATTCATTACAGGTATCTATAGTGTCTCTCTGTTTAGAGAAACCTGCCGTAAAAATCAATGTTCGGATTCTTTAAAAAAGGGTTATCCCGCTACGACAGGAGAGACGCGCTCGCCGCGCAGGATTTATACCGGGCGGCTCTGCGTCAATCCCGTAGGGAAGAGTTTTTCCTGCGCTTCGGCGTACCCGACACGGTGGACGGCCGCTTTGACCTTTTCCTGATACATGTATACATGATTTTTTTCCGGCTTAGAAACCACAAGCGTTACAAGGATATTTCGCAGTGCCTGTTCGATACGGCGTTCCGTGAAATCGACAAAAGCTTACGAGAAGCCGGAGTAGGGGATGTCAGTGTTCCCAAATACATGAAAAAAATGATGGAGGCGTTTAATGGGCGCATGAACGTATACAAGCAGGCGTCCGAATACGAGCAGGAGGATCCAAAAGTCCCCATAGCCCCAGGCCACCCGCTTTTTGATGCCCTTCGCCGCAACCTGTATGGTACGCTTGAAAAGCCAGAGGAATCCACGATTGCCGATATGGTAAAATACATGCGTGCGTCGATGTTCGACCTAGTAAGTCAGGACTTGGAAGAAATCGCGCTTGGGAACGTAAGGTTTTTAGCTTTTGCGCCGGACGCTGGCGAGAAGAAAAAAGTATGAGACTGAAGGGAAAAGACGATGAGTAGCCGGAAAACAGAAAAAGCGGTCCTGCAACCCGAATGGTCGTTTCTTTTTGATACGGAGAGCCTCGGAAACAAGCCGGTGACATTGACGATAGAACCGGACAGGCAGCAGGCTGAATCCGTTATCAAGCGTCTGGGGCTGGACGGTCTCGATAATCTCAAGGCTTCCATAACCTTAAGACGCAACCCCGGCAACATGGTTATTCATATCGAGGGGCTGATTACAGCAAGGGCCTACCAGAAATGTGTGGTAACGCTTGCGCCTCTCGAAATGGATATCAAAGCGCCGTTTGAGGCGTGGTACGCGGATTCCTCGCAGACCTTGTCTTTCACCAAGGCCAAGCGCGAGCGCGAGCTTGAAAAGGAAAATACAGAACAACCGGTCCTTGATGAATCCGAAGACCCCGAGCCCATCGTAAACGGCCACATTGATCTGGGTGAACTCGTCGTTCAGCACCTGTCGCTGAATATAGACCCGTATCCCAAGGCGATCGGCGCGTCTTACGAACCGGGTGACGATGCGGCCGCTACCCCCCTCAAAAAAGGCGATGCGTACAGCAACCCCTTCGAGGCGCTCAAGGAATGGAGGGATAAGGAAAACAAATCCTGACGCGGCTTCAGATCATACCGAAGGCGCTCAACGCGCAATAGAAGGCAAGCAGGATCAAAGTTTCCGTGACGACAAGAAGGACAGGGCCGTATCCCAGAGTCACGACTTCCTTCATGGAGGTCTTCAGCCCCACCGCGGCGATCGCCATAACGAGCATCCACTTGCTGACGGTTTCCAGCATATGCGCGGCGTCTCCGGGCAAAGCCCCGGCGGAATTCAGTCCGGCCAGCACAAGAAATCCTATGAGAAACGGCGGAACGGAAAAGAAGCGGCGCTTCGTGGTCGCTGACGGATGGGTTTTGTAAAGCCAGGCCAGACCGATCAGAATCGGCAGAAGCATGAAGACGCGGATCAGTTTTATAAGGACGGCCGCGTTCCCGGCTTCCGGTGAGATGCTGTACCCGGCGCCGACCACCTGCGAAACGTCGTGAATAGTGCCCCCGATAATCACCCCCGAATGGTAGGAATCAAACCCCGTAACCCCCAGAATGACCGGATAGGCGATCATCGCCGCCGTCCCCATCGCCGTGACGCCGATCACTGCGGTCAGGGTCTGGCGTTCAAGATTTTTGGACGGGGGCAGGACAGAGGAAATCGCCAGAGCCGCCGAAGCGCCGCAGATTGCAGTCGCTCCGCCGATGAGAAGCCCCTGTTCTCGGTCCATCCCCAGCAGGCGTCCAAGAACCGGGCCGATGAAAAGAATAAACAGGGTAATGAGGGAAATACCGGCCAGCGCATAAAATCCGAGGGCCGTAAACTGCGAAAGCATAATCCGCGCCCCGATGAGCGCCACCCCGATTTTCAGAACGTGCTGCGAAGTAAACTGTATCCCGCGCCGCGTTTTTGGATCTTCGTAAAGAAAGTGAAACGCCATGCCGATGAGCAGGCACATCAGCATGACAGGCGTCGAATAATGCTCGGAAATCAGGATGGATGCCAGCGTGATAAGTCCGCAGACCATCAGCCCCGGCGCTACGGAGCGAAGCAGGGCAAGGGGTGTCTCTTTTAAAGGCCCTCGGTCCTCCGGGACTCCTTCAAGGGAATCCATAAACCTGTATTTTTCAAGCGGATCACGGGTCTTCATGCAAAGCTCTGCGCGTTAAGCCTCTGGAAAAAGGTCTGAAAATTGGACTTCTCCTACTGTTAAGGCCAGCCCTGTTTAGTCTAAGAGGGTCGGGAAATCCAGAAATATTCCTTGCAACCGTCCCCCTTTTTGTTTAGAAACCACACTCTGAAAAGAAAAGGATCGGAACAATGGCTGTACCAAAGAGAAAAACCTCACCGTCCAAGCGCAACATGCGCCGTTCCCACCATGCCCTGAAAACCGAAAACTGGGTCGAGGATGCGGAGTCGGGCGAACCCGTACGCCGCCACCATATCGACCTTAAGACCGGCATGTACCGGGGCCGTCAGGTAATCGAGGAAAAAGACTGATCCGGCGATCGGTTTGGTTTGCATTTTGAATGTTTTTGTTTGAATGAGGCAGAGAAACGCTCTTGCCTCATTTATTCTCTTGTTATAAGCCATCATTGAAGTGTTGGGTTCACTCCATCTAAAGGGGACGGTTCTTGTCCGGCATACTGCCTGAGGGAAAAATTGTCATAGCGATCGACGCCATGGGCGGCGACCATGGCCCGCCGGAAATCATTCCGGCGCTCTCTTCGGTGTTGGCGCAGCGCCCTGATGTGGCGTTCCGGGTTTTCGGTCATAAGGACTTGATCGCGCAGCAGCTTTCAAAAGACCCCGCTTTGGCTAGGGCGGTCACAATCATCCACACGGAAAAAACCATTGGCTCAGAGGATAAGCCCTCCGAAGCCCTGCGAGCCAGCAAGGGGACAAGCATGCGTATGGCCCTGGAATCCGTCAAGGAAGGAGAGGCCAGTGCGGCAGTTTCCGCAGGGAATACAGGCGCACTGATGGCGTTGGCCCGCATCGTTTACAAAACCCTGCCGGGAATCCACCGCCCTGCCATTGCCTCGGTCATGCCCGGAATAAAGGAGGAGAGCATAATGCTCGACCTCGGCGCGAATGTTCTTGTCGATGCGGAAACGCTGGTCCAGTTTGCCGTTCTTGGGGCCGTTTTTGCTAAGAAACAGAAGAAAATAGACAAACCCCGCGTCGGGCTGCTGAACATCGGCTCGGAGGATATAAAAGGCCCCGAACATATTCGCGCCGCAGGAGAAATTCTCAAAAGGATCGAATTTCCCGGAACTTATCACGGTTTCGTGGAAGGAGATGACATTATGAAGGGCGAGGTCGATGTGATCGTAGCCGACGGCTATGCAGGGAACATTGCCCTGAAGACCGCCGAAGGGGTAGGCAAGCTCGTCAAGCACTACTTCACCCAGTCTTTTAACTCGCCGCTTGCCAAGCTCGGCGGGCTTATAGCGTACGGATCCCTTCGCAAATTCAAACATCAGATGGATCCGCGTCTGTATAATGGCGGCGTTTTTCTGGGCCTGAACGGTCTGTGCATCAAAAGCCATGGCGGTGCGGATTCCTTGGCTTTTTCTCAGGCTGTTATGCTGGCCGTACGCCTTGCGCGGCACGGGTACATCCAGCAGGTCATAGAAGACATAAATCATGTTGCCGGGCAGGAAACGTTCCTGAACCCGCAAGCGGCCGGTTAAGCGGGGAGCAGGAATGAAGATCAGGTCTGTTATTAGAGCAACCGGCAGCTATTTGCCCGAAAGAATCATGACAAACGCCGATCTGGAAAACGTCGTGGACACTTCGGACGAATGGATACGGCAGCGCTCCGGCATAAAGGAACGCCGGATCGCTGGCGAAAACGAAAAAACCTCCGATCTTGCTGTAAACGCCGCCCGTGCTGCGCTGGACAGGGCGGGCATGAAAGCGAGCGAAATAGACGGAATTATCGTCGCCACGACCACACCGGACCAGACCTTTCCATCCGTTGCGGTCAGCGTTCAGAAAACGCTGGATATCCCGGTATGTACAGCCTTCGACGTGCAGGCTGTGTGCAGCGGCTTTGTTTATGCTTTAAGTATCGCCGATAATTTCATTAAAGCCGGGCAGTTAAAGCGCATTCTTGTCATCGGCGCCGAAAAAATGAGCGCGATCCTGAACTGGGAGGACCGCACGACCTGCGTCCTGTTCGGTGACGGGGCGGGAGCCCTGATCCTCGAAGCGCAGACAGGCGAAGGGACAAGCGGAATTATCTCTTCTCATCTCTACGCCGACGGACGTCTGAAGGACCTGCTCTACACTGACGGCGGCCCCGGGACGACCGGGCAAAGCGGACACATCGTCATGCACGGGCGCGAAGTCTTCAAACACGCCGTCAACCTGATGGCGCAGGTCGTTGAAGAAGCGCTTGAAACAAACGGATTAACGGCAGCGGATGTAGAATGGCTGGTCCCCCATCAGGCCAATATCCGCATTATCGAGGCCACGGCCAAAAAACTGAAACTGCCTATGGACAAGGTCATCGTGACTGTCGAACGTCACGGAAACACCTCCGCAGCCTCGATCCCTCTGGCTTTCGATGAGGCGGTCAGGGATGGCCGAATCAAGCCCGGCCAGACGGTTCTCTTCGAGGCGATGGGCGGTGGCCTCACTTGGGCGGCCTCTCTGGTAAGAATATAATTTACATAACCATAAGAAAATGATCCGCGTTTTGGAACTTAAACCAATACTTTAAGCATTTTTTGGCCAAAAACTAAGGAAGACGACTTTACCTATTGAATTGAATCATTTTTTTGTGGTTATCCTTAAGGGCAAGATTGACGCTTCAGGGTCATCGCGTTACTCTATGCTACATAGATCAAAGGGAGAGTGGAATGAGTGCACGCACTGTTACAAGGGCGGATCTGGCTGAGGCTGTATACCAACAGGTCGGGTTGTCCCGGAACGAATCTGCGGATCTGGTCGAGCTTCTCTTAAACGAGATTTCCAAAACCCTGATTTCCGGAGACAATGTTAAGATTTCCTCCTTCGGCAGCTTCACGATCCGCGAAAAGGGCGAACGGATCGGAAGAAACCCGAAAACAGGTGTTGAAGTGCCTATATCGCCGCGTAAAGTTCTCGTGTTCCGGGCCTCGCATGTCTTGAAAGACAAGATTAACGATGGTGCGTAAGAGTTTTTTCGATTTGTGAGAGTTCATACATAAAAGAATTGAGAGTGTGAAAGACAAATGACCGCCGCGACGACAAAAAATTCCGGACAGAATGTTCAGGACAGCAAGAACTCCACGACGGAGAACCAGACCGCATTGCTTCAGGGCGAAAAGGCACGCGATCAGGCCAAGCAGGCCGCGCGGAAAACGCAGGTTTCGCGTTCCGGGAACAATAAGGCTTCCGGAGCGTTCCGTACGATCAGCGAAGTGGCCGATGAACTCGGTGTGCAGCAGCACGTCCTTCGTTTCTGGGAAACCAAGTTTTCTCATGTCCGCCCGTTGAAACGCGGAGGAGGGCGCCGGTACTACCGCCCTGAGGACGTGGATCTTCTCAAGCGTATCCACCACCTTCTGTATATTGAAGGCTACACGATCAAGGGCGTGCAGAAACTTCTCAAGGACGTCGGGAAGAATCAGGTTCTTAAAGGGGCGGGCACCTCGCAGGCGCTCATACAGAATCCTGTTCCCGAAACGCCTCAGGAAAATGAAAGGTCGAGCGGACCGGTGGTCACGGCGCAGGCCGCGCAAGCCCACAGCGCACAGGTTCCTGAAGGCCCGGTGAACGCACGCCTGACCGATCGTCAACGGGCTATTCTGGAAACGATGCTTGACGAACTGCGCGAGCTTCGCAGCCTGATCAAGCCCAAGGAATGACGCAACCGCTCGGTTTTACATGGCGGGAGTCTCTTTGTTATTTGATTCCGCCGGTAAAATAAGCTACTAACCTATCATTATTTTGGTCCCGGAACGTGGCGCAGCCTGGTAGCGCACTTGCATGGGGTGCAAGGGGTCGCAGGTTCAAATCCTGTCGTTCCGACCATTTTTACATTTTGCAATATACGGCCAGCATTGAAGACTGATCCCGCCCTCGATCCAAACGCCCTCTTTACATGGATTGTGAACCGCATCACTGCGGTCGGCTGGATCGCCAAACGCCCAAAATTCAGCTTTTTCCTCTCCGAATTTCTGTATTTCGGTTTCAAACAAGCATGGGCCTGCCTGTTTGGCGGCTTACTGCTGGCGGGATTGGTGCTGACCAAGCTGACCTGGAATCCAGACTGGCCGCTCTCACGTTACGATTTCATGTTTGTCTACGCAATCCTGATCCAGTTGGCCTTCATCCGCTTGCGGCTCGAAACCGCAAAGGAAATCCGCGTCATATTCATCTTCCATATCGTCGGCACGGTCATGGAGATTTTCAAAACATATATGGGCTCGTGGGTTTACCCGGAGGAAAATCTGATCCGCATCGGCGGCGTGCCGCTTTTCTCCGGCTTTATGTACTCGGCCGTGGGAAGTTATATCGCGCGCGTCTGGCGTATTTTCGAATTCAAATTCACTCGCTACCCGCGCAAGGATCTCACGGTCTTGCTCTGCGTTCTGATTTACGTGAATTTTTTCACCCATCATTTCACCGCGGACATCCGGCTTTTCCTGTTCGCGTTCACGATCATTCTCTACGGGCGGACATGGGTATACTACACGCCGCATGAAACGGATCAGAAAATGCCGCTGCTTCTCGGTTTCTTTCTGGTCTCGTTCTTTATCTGGATCGCGGAAAACGCCGGCACCTTCGCCGCCGCCTGGCGCTACCCGGACCAGAACCACGAATGGGCGCTCGTCTCCCCCCACAAAATGGGCGCGTGGTTCCTGCTGATGATTATCAGCTTTGTTCTTGTGACTTTGCTACATAAAGACGGGCTAGACAAAGAGAACGAGGACGCGAAAAACTAAGCCGGAACGGCATCAGGTTCGGCCTCCGGGTCCGGCGTGGCCTTCCGCGTCAGAATGGCCTGATGGATATCGCGAACCTTAACTTCGCCCATCGCCCTCTCAGCCTCATCACCGAAAATGCCAGATGATTGTAAAAGGGCACGCTCTGGTTCAAGCGCAAGTATTTTGGCCTGAAGCAGATGCAGAGCGGGCAGCAGCCGATCGTAAACCTCGATGATCTCTTGCACACGCGGTCGCTCGAACCTTCGGAAATCCGCTCCTCCCTCCAAGGCATCGGGCAAAATGCATTCGTCCGGGCCGATATAGAAAAAATCCTCCCCCAGTCCCGGCTTGGTGACGGACCACGCCTGCGTGACTGGGTCGCGGTGAACGTGTATCCCCATCTCTTCCGCCTGTATCTGGAATTCCTCGTACTCGTATTGTGCCTCCTGCCTAAGCGCATCGTAGCTCTTGCCCGTCTCCTGCGCCATCAGCCAACCCAGCGTCCGGCTCAAATTCTCCTGCGGCGCCGTGCGACGGTAATGCTCAAGGACGCCCATGATGAATCCCTGCCGGTCGGCATAGGACTCTTTAATTCGCCCCGTTATGGTACCCAGCAAAACCTTCTCGATCTCGAAATTATAGATTTCCGAATCATAGCTCCCCTGATAAGGCGTGCCCTCAAGCCCCTCATGCGGCGGCGCGTTGAATGCCAGCCCAAGAAGAACATGGCCCGCCTCGTGGTCAAACCCCTCGACGCTTTGATAGGCCCAGACGGTCTTAACATGGTAGTGTACGGCCTCCGCCAGAGTCATGTCGCGATCCAGCATGACCTGCAACTCCCCGTCACGCCCGCCTGTCAGGGACCCATCCGCTTCCTCTAGAAGGCCGCGGACCAGTTTCCCTAGGATATCTTTGATGCTTCGGGTCATGCCCTCAACTCTGCCCCGCCCGCATCCTGTTCAGGGGCGGGGGGAGTGAAACCCGACAACATCGCCGCGTTCAGATCGCGAACCTTGACCCCGCCGAGAGCCTCCCTCCTCATCTGCTCAGTACTTTCTGAGTCACGATGACGGGGAAACGCTTCGTCCAGAAAATCCGTAAGAAAGGTTAGTCCGGGCCGCAGCCGCTCATACATCGCGCCCGCCTGCTCGGCACTGGGCCGGGCAAAGCGGTTGAAATCGGTCACCTCCTCAATATCGTCGGGCAGGTAATGCTTGCGGTCATCCACATACCAGAACCGCTCATCCAGTGCCGGAATGTCGACGCCCCAGGTCTCATGATCCTGTGTGATTTCAACGCCGTGATTCTCGGCAAACTGGTAAAGGGCTGCATCCTTGTAGGCGCCAGCGCGGTGCGGCTGCTCGCCGTCGATATCCGCAACCCGCCTGAGTGCCCAAATCACGACCCGGTTGAGATTACCCGACGGCCCATAAATATCGTAATTATCCTGCACCCGCTGGAGAAATCGCGTTTTTATCTCATCGGCATCGGCGGCAGGTTTTCCGCTCATACTGTCGAGTAAGGTCATCTGGAGGGCAACGGTATAGATTTCGGCCTCGTAATCGGCCTGATAGGGATAATCGGAAGGGACACCGGGCAGCGCCTTGCTCAGCGCCATGAGGATGTGACCGATGTCATGTTCAAGATCGAACTCCTTCGTCAGCCCCCAGTGTCGGAGATGAAACGCCGAAGCCTGAGCCAAATCCTGAGCCAAATCCATATTCTCGCGCAGCATGACAGTAACCTCGTCCACGGACCCGGACAGCCCAAAGCCTTTTGCATCTGCAGAAGCGAAACCAGAACTGAGACGATCATTATCCATGCTTGGGCACCCGCTTATAATTGCATCTATTCTGGTAATTTTCTCGGAAATAGTCAATTTTATTAGGGTAAACTGGGCGGTTAAACGAAACGGAAGGAATAAAAACATTGGAACTCTTAACGGTCTACGCCACCTTCGAAAACCCAGAACAGGCCCGCGCCATCTCCAAAACCGTGGTCGGGGAGCGCCTCGCCGCCTGCGCCAACATCTTCCAGCCCCACGCCTCAATCTATTGGTGGGATGGGGAAGTCCAGAGCGCCACCGAATGCGCGGCCCTCTTCAAAACTACGGAAAAGAGCTTTGAAGCCTTGAAAACCCGCATCGCCGAACTGCACAGCTACGAGTGCCCCTGCATCGTCGCATGGGAAATAGAGGAGGGGCATAAACCCTATCTGGACTGGATCGCCAAAGAGACGGTATCATAATACCATGCATCTAATAAACTGTTTTTACAGCAAAAATCTATTGACAAAGGACGTCCATTCCCGCATAAACACCGCACTTCGAAAAGAACAAGTTTAAAACTGGGAAGAACGTCACATGAAGACATATTCTGCAAAACCCGCGGATATTGAGAAGAAATGGATTCTCATCGACGCGGAAAATCTGGTTCTGGGCCGTCTGGCCACCGTCGTGGCCATGCGCCTGCGCGGTAAGCACAAGCCCACCTTCACCCCCCATATGGACTGCGGCGACAACGTCATCATCATCAACGCCGAAAAGGTCAGGCTGACCGGAAACAAGCGCGAGGATGATGTCTACTACTGGCATACCGGCCATCCCGGTGGTATCAAGCAGCGCACCAAGGCGCAGATGCTGGACGGTAAGTTCCCCGAGCGGGTGATCGAAAACGCGGTCGAGCGTATGCTGCCAAAGGGTCCTCTCGGTCGCACCGTGTTTAAGAACCTGCGCGTATACGCAGGCGCCGAACACCCGCACGCCGCGCAAAATCCGGAAGTTCTGGATGTTGCCGCTCTTAATGCCAAAAACAAACGCACCGCTTAATTGGGACGTAAATCATGACGAAAAAGACAGACACTAAAAAAGAAACTACGAAAACCAAGAAGGAAGAGGCCGTAAAAGATCTCAGCGCTCTGGGCAGCGTCGTGGCTGAAAAGAAAGCCGCTCCTGCCGAAAAAGGCGAAGACAAGGGAAAAGCCCAGCCGGGCGCCGTGAAAAAGGAACCCAAGGTCGACAAGCTGGGGCGCTCTTACGCAACCGGCCGCCGCAAGGATGCGGTCGCCCGCGTCTGGCTGAAACCCGGCTCCGGCAAGGTCATCGTGAACGGCAAGGACCAGTCCGATTACTTCTCGCGCCAGACCCATCTCCTGATCCTCAACCAGCCTTTCCTGATTGCCGATCGCGTCGGTCGTTTCGATGTTTACGCGACGGTTGCCGGTGGCGGCTTGTCCGGTCAGGCCGGTGCGGTCCGTCACGGGATCGCCCGTGCGCTGGAAAACTTCGATCCCGCCCTGCGCCCGCCGCTGAAAAATGCCGGCATGATCACGCGTGACCCGCGGATCGTTGAGCGTAAAAAGGTCGGCAAGCACAAGGCTCGCCGGACCAAGCAGTGGGCAAAGCGTTAATCGCTTTCCACACACCCCACACAAAGGAATTATCGGACACCCCCGCCATCCGGGGGTGTTTGTTTTTTGGTTCTATCCGGTCATTTGGAACCCGCGTGTGCGGGTGAAGCAATCTATAGGCTCGCAGGTTGTTCGCAGATGACTTCGTCGTCAAGTGAGCCTCCTCGCAATGACGGAAGAACCGGTTTTGTGATCGTTGTGCCCTCTCAATTTCAAAGTTATGGTAGACTGAAACAAAAACAGGAAACCGCATGAGCAAGTTCATCTACCCATATCGCGGCATCATGCCCAAAATCCATCCAACCGCCTTCATCGCGCCCTCGGCCAGCATCATCGGCGATGTGGAGATCGGGGAGGGCAGCAATATCTGGTACAACTGCGTCCTGCGCGGCGACGTAAACCCCATACGCATCGGCAGAAACACGAACATTCAGGACGGCACGGTTATCCACACCACCAGCGATTTTCAGGGCACCACCGTGGGCGACAATGTAACCGTCGGCCATACGGCGATCCTCCATGCCTGCACGGTGGAGGATTACGGCTTTGTCGGGATGCAGGCCTGCGTCATGGATGGCGCGGTAGTGGAAAGCAAAGGCATGCTCGCCGCCGGGGCGCTCCTGACCCCCGGTAAGCGCGTGCCGCCCGGCCAGCTCTGGTCCGGTCGCCCCGCGAAATTCATGCGCGACATGACAGACGAAGAAACGAAATATGTCCTCTGGTCCGCCGAGCATTACCGAAAGCTCGGGCAGGAGCATAAAGAGAATGTTTGTAGCTCTGAAGATTAAAACGACTTTCGTTTGTCCGTCGCATAACTGATTAAAGATTCACTGTCTTCAATAGCAACGCCATAAGCCTCCAAACCTGTGGCTCGGACATTTTCGGTCACGCAGTCCCGCCACACAATCGAACAGACGGCGGAGTCCTTCCAGCTAGAACCTGTTAAGCAGCAATTCTCGAAAACAGTACATTTTAGATTACATTCATGAAAGCTGGCGCCGATAAAATCAACGTCCCTAAACTTCACAGAGTGCAAAAAACACCCGATAAACTCTGAAGAGGAAAGGTTAGTTCCTGAAATGACAAGATGATCTTCTTTTGCTGCGATTTCGATTTTTGTGAAGACACGCTGACCCTTGATATAGGCCGCTCGGAGTTGATCAAAAGTGACTTCCTGATCGACAAGCATATAAAGGATTTTCCCCCATCAGTGATCTGAAATAAAATAACCCTAAACCTTCATCCGAACATAACTCCCCGGCGCGGCTTCTACGCCCTTCGCGGGCGTACGCGCCTCGACCTTTTTCCCGGCGAACCCCTTGATCCAGTCCTGCCAGTGCGTCCACCACGACCCCTCGTGCTGCGCGGCGTCCTTAAACCAGCTTTCCGGGGTTTCCGGTATCGCCTCGTTGGTCCAGTAGCAGTACTTCTTCTTCGCGGGCGGGTTAATGACCCCGGCGATATGCCCCGACGCCGCCAGCGTAAACGTCTTCTTGCCGCCCAGCCGCTTCATCCCTGCGTAGGTCGCGATCCATGGCGCGATATGATCCTCGCGCGTCGACAGGAAATAGGCGGGCGTCTTGATCTTGGAAATATCAATGGCCACGCCGTTCATTGTGATCCCGCCGGGTTTCACCAGTTCGTTGTGAAGATAGAACTTCCGCAGGTAAAAACTGTGCATCGCCGCCGGCATGTTCGTGCAGTCGTCGTTCCAGTACAGAAGATCGAACGGAAACGGCTCCTTCCCCAGAAGGTAATTATTGACGACAAAGGACCAGATCAGGTCGTTCGCCCGCAGCAGGCTGAAGGTTTGTTTCATTTCCCGGCCTTCGAGGATCCCCTTTTCGAACATCTTTTTTTCAAGCAGTTCGATCTGCTCTTCATCCAGGAAAAGCTTGAGATCCCCGGCCTTCTCGAAATCCAGCAATGTGGTCAGGAACGTCACGGAGGCCGCCCGCCCGGCCTTCTTCTTGGCCTGAAGGTAGCACAGGGTCGTGGACAGAAGCGTCCCGCCGAGGCAGTAACCGATGATGTTTGTTTGATCCGTGCCGCAGATTTTTTCGATCTGCGTAAGCGCTTCGAGGATCCCTTCGTCCATGTAATCCTCGAACCGTTTTTGCGCGAGCTTACGTGAAGGATTAACCCACGAAATCGTGAAAACCGTATGTCCCTGTTCCACCGCCCACGCGATGAAGGAATTCTCGGTCTTCAGGTCGAGGATGTAATATTTGTTGATCCACGGCGGAATAATGAGGAGGGGTGTTTCGAAAACCTTTTTGGTCGTAGGAGCGTATTGCAGAAGCTGCATCAACTCGTTTTGAAAAACCACGCGCCCGGGAGTGACGGCAATGTTTTCTCCGAGTTTGAACGTATCGTAATCCGTCGTGCTGATCTTGAGTTCGCCCTCGCCGCGCTCCATATCCTCGATCAGGTTCTCCAGCCCCCGCACGAGGTTCGCGCCGCCGGACTTCATCGTCTCGTTAAGAACTTCGGGGTTGGTCAGCACGAAATTAGTCGGGGAGATCGCGTTGGCGAACAGCTTCGTGGCGAAAGCCAGTTTTTCTTTTTGCACGGGGTCCATCCCCTCCGTGTTGTGAACGGCATCGTCCATCCACCGGCAGGTCATGAGGTAGGATTGCTTGATGAAATCGAACAGGGCGCTGTGCTGCCACTCCGGTGCGCGGAACCGCCTGTCCCCGGCCTCAGGCTCGAAGAGAGGCTTGCCTTCCCCCTGTCCCATGAATTTTCGGGCGCTGTCCTGCCAGAGATGGGCCCAGTCGGTCACGAACTTGGCCTGAAGCTCAAAAAACCGGGGCGGGTCGGCCACGATACTGTCCAGAAAGGCCAGATAGCTCTCCCGGATGTTCAGCGGATCGAAATCACGGTTAAGAAAATCCTGTAACCCCTTTGAATTAGTATGATTTTCAATAAATTTTTCCATGACCGGAAGGGCCTTGGCGTATGCGTCGATCAGCGCACGGTTAAGAGCCAGCATATCCGGCATCTTGTAAGGCGCATCGGTCGTCTGCGCATCTTTCGGCGTCTTCTTTGCCATGGCTTTTTTCATATTTTATAGGACGTTAAAAGATTTTAATAAGAAAAGATATAAGGAGTTTGGGACAACGCTCGCAAAAAAGCAAGGCAAGACTTTACAAAGCCGGGAAGAATAATTGGCCAGAACCGATCCTTTTCTTGAAACAATGGGGCAACCGGAGTAGAACAATGCCGGACAAGAAACATTTAAGGGGTATGTGTGACATGAGTACACCCTTTCGGATCGGGATAGCAGGACTGGGAACCGTCGGAGCGGGGGTCGTCAGGATTATCCGTAAAAATGCCGAATTACTGGAAAAGCGGGCCGGACGGCCAATCGAAATAGTGGCTGTAGCGGCCAAGGACCGCAAGCGTGACCGTGGTGTGGACCTGTCCGGATTCGATTGGGTTGAGAAAGCGGGCGATATGGCGACCCGCAAGGATATTGATGCCGTCATCGAGGTCATCGGCGGTTCCGAGGGCGTCGCGGCCGATCTCGTGCGCGCCTCCCTTGAAAACGGCAAGCATGTTGTCACCGCGAACAAGGCGCTTCTGGCCCATCACGGCTATGAACTCGCGCAGCTGGCCGACGAGAAAGGCGTGTGCCTGATGTACGAAGCGGCCGTCGCCGGGGGCGTGCCGATCATTAAGGCTCTGCGCGAAGGTCTGGCCGCCAATGAGATCAAAAGTATTTACGGCATCCTTAACGGCACCTGTAATTACATCCTGACCACCATGCGCCAGACGGGGCGCAATTTCGATGACGTACTTAAGGAGGCGCAGGCGGCAGGCTACGCCGAAGCCGATCCCGCCTTCGATATCGACGGCATCGACGCGGCCCACAAGCTCTGTATCTTGGCCGCCATAGGTTTTGGCGTAAAGCCGGATTTTGACGCGCTCAACATCGAGGGTATCCGCCATATCAACAGCACGGATATTGCGTATGCCACTGAATTCGGCTACCGCATCAAGCTTCTGGGGATCGCCCGACGCGAAAACGGCAAGATTTTGCAGGTCATGGAGCCGTGCCTCGTGCCGATCGAAAGCCCGATGGGGATCATCGACGATGTCTACAACGCTGTTTACGTAGAAGGAGATTTCGTCGAAACGCCGCTTCTGACCGGCAAGGGAGCGGGGCAGGGGCCGACGGCCTCCTCCGTGGTCGCGGATATCATCGACCTCGCGCGCGGACACAGGCTCCCGGCCTTCGGTATACCGGCAAGGGATCTCAAGGACGCGGTCTGGGCCGACCCCGGCGAAACGATGAACAGCTATTACCTGCGCCTGATGGTAATCGACAAGGCGGGCGTGATCGCCGACGTCTCCGCCATCCTGCGTGATAAAAACATTTCGATCGAGGGACTGGTCCAAAGAGGACGCGCCCCCGGACAGCCCGTTCCCGTCATTATCACGACGCACGAAACCCGCCATGCCGATATGATGGAGGCGTGCGACTTGATCGAAAAACTCGACTGCTGTGTCGAGAAACCCCGCGTAATGTGTATTGAAGAACTGTAAGGAAGAGAAACATGCAGGCCGAAGCGAAGAAAAACAACAACCCCGAACTCGACGACAACATGGACCGCAACCTCGCGCTCGAAGTCGTGCGTGTCACCGAGGCCGCGGCCCTCGCAGCCTCGAAGCTGGTCGGACGTGGTGATAAAGTAGCCGCCGATCAGGTGGCGGTCGATGCGATGCGCAGCGCCCTGAACACGCTTAACATCCGCGGCAAGGTCGTCATCGGCGAAGGCGAGCGCGACGAAGCTCCGATGCTCTATATCGGCGAAGAGGTCGGCTCCGGTTCCGGCCCGAAGGTGGATATCGCTCTCGACCCGCTCGAAGGCACGGACATCACCGCCAGCGGAGGGCCGAACGCGCTGGCCGTCATCGCGATGACGGACGAGGGCGGTTTCCTCAACGCGCCCGACGTCTACATGGAAAAAATCGCGGTCGGCCCGGGCGTCGATCCGAAAATCCTGAGCCTGGACGACCCGATCGGCGACGTTCTTAAACGCCTGTCCAAGGAAAAGGACTCGGACGTCAACGACCTGACGGTCTGTATTCTTGACCGCCCGCGCCACGAAAAGCTGATCAAGGACGTCCGCGCATCCGGTGCCCGCATCATCCTCATCGGCGACGGCGACGTCAGCGCGGTCATCGCGACAACCGACGCCGAAAGCACCGGCATCGACCTTTATGTCGGTTCCGGGGGAGCGCCCGAGGGCGTTCTGGCGGCCGCGGCCCTGCAATGCACGGGCGGCGCGATCCTCGGACGCCTCGTTTTCCGAAACGATGACGAGATCGGACGCGCCGAACGCTGGGGCATCAAGGACCTGAACAAAATCTACACGACCGACGATCTGGCTAAGGGCGAAAACGTGATGTTCGCGGCCACCGGCGTCACGGACGGTGCGATGTTGCGCGGCGTGCGCCGCTCGGCGGGCGGGGCGAAAACCTCCTCCATCGTCATGCGCTCGAAGTCCGGCACGATCCGCCGCGTCGAGGCAACCCACAATTTCCGCCGCAAGACATGGATCAAGTCGATCTGACGCTGCTCTGTGCCTGTGGATAAAATCATTTGAAAGCCCGGCCAGCCTGTTGCGCCGGGCTTAACCTTTCTATTCTGGACCGATGACAAAAGCCGTACTGACTGAACGCTCGCTCCAGCAGGCAAGCTGGGTCCTTGAAGACGTTCCCCTCGATGATGTCGAAAAACTGGCCCGCGCCCACGGCCTGCCGGAGATTATCGCGCGCCTTCTCGCTTCCCGCGGCATAGCGGCGGAGGACGTTCCCGGTTTCCTCAACCCGACCCTGAAGGATCATTTTCCCGACCCCTTCGCCCTCGCCGGGATGAGCGCCATGGCCGACGATCTCGCGCAGGCGATCGAAGAAAAAAAGCAGATCGCGATTTTCGGCGATTTCGACGTGGACGGCGCGACTTCCTCGGCGATCCTCTATCGCTTTCTCAGGCATCTGGGTTTCGATCCGGCCATCTATATCCCCGACCGGGTGGAGGAGGGATACGGCCCCAATACTGAAGCGCTCAAAACGCTTAAAGAGCAGGGCACGGACATTCTCCTGATGCTCGATTGCGGAACCACGGCCTTTGATATCATCAGGGCCGGAACGGAGATGGGGCTCAAGATCATCATCCTCGACCATCACGAAGCCGAAGAAGCACTGCCCGACGCGTGGCACGTCATCAATCCCAAGCGCAAGGATGATACGTCCGGCCTCACCATGCTCGCGGCCTGCGGCGTGACGTTCCTCTCCTGCGTGGCGGTCAACAGCCGCCTGCGTACGCGCGGCTATTATGAAGAGAGACAAATCAAAGAGCCCGACCTGAAATCCCTGGTGGACATCCTCGCGCTGGGCACGGTTTGCGATATGGTGCCGCTCACGGGCCCTAACCGCCTGTTCGTGAAGGCGGGGTTCGCAATCCCCGAAGAACGCCTGAATACCGGAATCCGCGCAATAATAAGGGTCGCGAAAATCAACCCGCCGCTGAGCACCTACGATGCGGGGTTCATCCTCGGTCCGCGCATCAACGCTGGCAGCCGCGTGCATAAGGCCGATCTGGGCGCAAGGCTCCTGTGTACGGATGACGGGCAGGAAGCGCTTAACATCGCGTGGACGCTCGAAGACTGCAACAGCAAGCGCAAGGACATGCAGGCGCAGATGGAAAAGGAAGCTCTGCGTCAGGTGGAGGATCAGGGCCTGCAAACCGCCCCTGTCATTCTGGTTGAAAAGGAAGGCTGGCATCCGGGCTTGAGCGGCCTTGTCGCCGGAAACCTGAAGGAAATATACGGCCGTCCGGCCTGCGTCGTGACATACGCAAGTTCGATGGAAGGCGTAAAAGAGGGCCGCGGTTCGGGCCGCTCCATTCCCGGCATCCACATCGCGCAAGCCTTCATCGACGCCCGAACGGTAGGGCTGCTGGAAAAGGGCGGCGGCCATGCCATGGCGGGAGGCTTTACGGTCCGGCCTGAAAAAATCCCCGAACTGAGAAGCTTTCTGGAATCTCACGTCCGCAGGCAACAGGAATCCGGGAATATCAATATCGAAACCCGTATTGACGGACTGCTCACCGTGCGCGGCGCGACCTTAAGCCTTATCAGCCTTTTGCAGGACTCCCTCGGCCCCTTCGGGCAGGAATACCCGGAGCCGGTCTTCGCCCTCACCAACCTGCGCATCCACAAGGCCGACATACTGGGCGGCAAGCACATCCGTGTGATGGTCGGCGAACCCGAAGGCGGTCCGCGCCTCAAGGCGATGGCCTTCCGCGCCGTCGGAACCGCTCTTGGCGAAATATTGCTCAGCAGCAGGACACAGGTTATAGACCTTGCAGTGACTCTAAAAATCAACGAATGGCAGGGCCGCCAGACCCCCGAGGCGATTATTCAGGACGCCGCGCTCCCCGACGGCGCGAAATCCGCGCTTGAACGGGTCTCCCAAACGGCTTAAGTCAGGCGGGGAGGAGGCATCAATCCATGATCGCGAAAATCCGCCCGGTAATCGAGGGCCATTTCGGCCTGTTTTTAATGGCCGCCTTCGTATTGGGCCTGACCGTTCCCGGCCTGAAAGAAACGCCCAAAATCGTAATACTGATCCTTCAGGCGTTGATCATTCTGTTCGCCTGCTCGAAGATCAAGCTGGATGACTTCAAGGATTTCAAACCAAAAGAAATCGCGGGCTTTTACATTTTGCGTTTTATTGCCTTGCCGGTTGTCATGTTTTTTATCTCGGCTTGGACCGTGCCCGAGTACAAATATGCGCTCCTGCTGCTCGGCCTCATGCCTTGCGGTGCGACCCTGCCTGCGATGATGAGCATCATGGGCGGTAACCCCGCGCTGGGCCTGACGGCGACCAGCGTGTCCGGCCTGCTTTCTCCCTTTGTGGTTTTTGCCATGTTCGCGGTTTTCAGTACGCTTGAACTGCAACTCGATCTCTGGGGCATGTTCCAGACCCTGTTCTTCGTAATCTTCTGTCCGGTGATCGTTTATTTCGGGGTACTCAGGCGCTTCGAACCTCTCAAGCTCTCAATGCGCTCCAACGCCTCGATGATGGCGATCATATTCATTTTCGGGGTCATCATGATCGTCGTCGCCTACCAGAAGGACCGTTTCTTCACCGAGCCGCTCTTCTTCTTTGCGGCGCTATCGGTGGGGGCGGTGGCGTATTTTATATACTACGCTCTAGGCTGGTTTCTCTTTGCAAAAAGGGACCTCAAGACCCGGATCAGCTACGCCCTGATGGGCGGAAACAACAATATCGCCCTCGCCATAAGCCTTGCAGCGCTTTATTTTCCGGCCCGTGAAATGTTTATTCTTGTCGTCTGGGAGATATTGTGGATAATGGGCGTAACATTATTTCAGCTGTTTATAAAATACAGGGCCGGACAAAGGGGGATGTAACCGCTTGTTTCGGCCTAAAAATATGGCGGGAAAGGCCTGTCGATACGATGCCGACGAAAAACGCGCGCACTGTCCTTAACAGTATGGTGATCCTTTCCGAGATCAGCCACGTTTTCTGCTGTGTTCTGCCGACGATCTTCAGCGTGATGGGTATGCTGGTCGGTCTGGGCGTTGCAGGGGGCATGCCTCTGTGGTTAAGCGGCCTGCACGAGATAATCCATGGCTGGGAAATCCCGGTTATCGCGATGTCCGGCGTGGTCCTCGCTTTCGGTTGGATTGTCCATAATATCAGCGAGCGGATGGACTGCCATGATACGGGTTGTCACCATCCGCCTTGCGAGCCGAAGAAAAAGAATTCGGCTGTGATCCTGAAGATTGCCACCCTTCTGTTTATCCTGAATATTTCGGTTTTTCTGATCTTCCATAAGGGACTGGATCGTCTTGGCCTTGCGCTCGAAGGGCAGCAAGTTGAGCAAAGCCACGATGGTCACGACCGCTAATCGTCTTTGAAAACAAGCGTCTTCTGATCGCCGGAAAGATCGACCGCGCGGTAAAAACAGCGTTCACGCCCGGTATGACAGGTTCCCTCAACGCTCTTCGCATCCGCGGGCTTGACGACCTGTACCCTCAACAGCAGGCAGTCCTGATCGCAATCCGTACGGAGTTCAATGACTTTTTGCACGAACCCGCTGGTCGCTCCTTTATGCCAAAGCGCCCCGCGGCTGCGTGACCAGTAATGCGCCTCGTGCGTTTCAAGCGTCTTTTCGAGCGCCTGCGCGTTCATATACGCCATCATCAGGACGCGTCCGCTTTGCGCGCAGACGGTAATGCAGGGGATCAGCCCCTTCTCGTCGAAACTCGGGGTAAAGGCAAACCCTTCTTCCAGTTGTTTTTTATCCGTCATCTTTTCTTAAAGTCCTTAAGCCTCTGTTCGAAGGCATCCCAGATCTGCGCCTCGGGATTGAGGCCGTAAAGCAGCTGAACGTCCCTGATCCCGGAAGGACAGGTGACGTTGATTTCTGTCAGATACCCGCCGATAACGTCAATCCCGGCGAAAACCAGTCCGCGCCTTACCAGTTCCGGCCCGATAGCCTCGCAGATCTTCTGGTCGCGCTCGTCCATCTCGCACTTTTCGGCTCTCCCGCCCAGATAAAGTCCCGCCCTGACATCCCTTTCCTGCGGTATCCGCGAGAAAGCGGCTATGGCCTTTCCCTCGGTCAGAAGGATACGCTTGTCTCCCGTCACCTTGACTTCCGGAATGTATTTCTGGGCGATGATGGCTTCCTTGTAAAACCGCCCGAACATATCGAGCAGGGAGGAAAAATTATCGCTCGCCCGGTCGATATGAAAGACCAGCGAACCGCCGTAATCGTACAATGGCTTGAGGATGATATCCTCGTGCTCATCGTAAAAGGCCCGGATCGCGTGAGGATCGGCGCTGATAAGGGTCGGCGGGGCAAACGCCCGGAAATGCGTGACCAGAAGCTTTTCAGGCGCGTTCCGGACTTCGCGCGGGTTGTTCAGCACCAGCGTATCCCGTTCGAGATGCTCAAGGATATGGGCCGCTGTGATGTATTCCATGTTAAAAGGCGGGTCCTGGCGCATAAGAACAAGATCGGCGTCCATGCGAAGGTCGAGAACGGTTTCTTCGCCTTCCGAGTAATAATCGCCCTCCGTCATCCGGACAGTTACGGGTTTTGCACGAGCCAGAACCTCCCCGTCGAGGTACGAAAGTCCGCTGGGCTGGAAAATATGGACGGAATACCCGCGTTTTTGCGCTTCGAGGATAAACTGGAACGTGCTGTCGAAAGCGGGTTCGATACTGGACAAGGCGTCCATTTGCACGGCGATGCGAAGTGTCATGAAATCATCCGTTTGTTGATTTTCCTGCATTTTTATACTAGCTCTTGGGGCGAAAGAAAATAATGTACAACAACGAAAAGGCCGCATGAGGCATGAAATTTGAAGATTTGGGGCTAAGCCCCGATGTAATGAAGGCAATCAGGGATTGCGGATACGACACGCCGACTCCCATACAGGAACAGGCCATTCCCTATATTTTGATGAAACGCGACGTTGTCGGTCTTGCACAGACGGGAACGGGAAAAACGGCCGGATTCACTCTGCCAATGATCGAAATGCTGGCCGGTGGTCGCGCCAAGGCCCGCATGCCGCGCTCCCTCATCCTCTCTCCTACGCGCGAACTGGCGGCGCAGATTGCTGAAAGTTTTGAGACATACGGTAAATACTCCAAGCTCTCAAAGGCCCTGCTGATCGGAGGGTCCTCGATGGAGGAACAGATCAGAATACTCGAACGCGGCGTGGATGTTCTGATTGCAACGCCGGGGCGCCTGTTGGATCTCTTCGGGCGCGGAAATATTCTCCTCACCGATATCCGCATTCTGGTGATAGACGAGGCCGACCGGATGTTGGATATGGGCTTTATCCCCGATATCGAAAAAATATGCAGCCTTCTGCCCCCCATCCGCCAGACCCTTTTGTTTTCGGCAACCATGCCGCCTGAAATCCGGCGCCTCACGGCAAAATTTCTTTCGTCACCCAAAGAGGTAGCGGTCGCGCCCCCTGCAACCACGGCCTCGACGGTTGAATTATTTCTCGCCTACGCGCCGCCGCGAAGGAAAAAAGAACTGCTCCATAAAATCCTTGAGCATGAAAAAATCCGCAACGCGTACATTTTCTGTAACCGCAAGCGCGATGTGGATATGCTGGCCTCATGGCTGAAAGGTAAGGGCTATGATGCGCTGGCACTGCATGGCGATATGGCGCAATCGCATCGAATGGAAACGCTGTCAAAGTTCAAGGACGGAACCATCCCCATTCTGGTGTGCAGTGACGTTGCGGCGCGCGGTCTGGATGTTGTAGGCGTGTCCCATGTCTTCAACTATGATGTTCCCAACAATCCCGACGATTTTGTGCACCGGATCGGACGCACGGGAAGAGCCGGGCTGACCGGCCGGGCCTGGACGATAGCGACCCGCGAGGATGAAAAACTTGTTCAGGCGATTGAAAAAAACATAAAGAATAAAATCACCGTATCGGAAATAGGAGAAGCCGAGCAGGGCGAAAACAAAGAGGAAACCAAGGATAACAGGCCCAAAGAAAAGCGCGGGAACGACAGACAGGGCCGAGGAAGGGAAAAGTCCCGCAGCGATAGAAAACACAGGGAAGAAAGCCGCGAACCTCAAAAGGAAAGGCGCGAACCGGACCCACGGAAGAAGGACGACGACGAGGATTCGTCAGGAGCCGCAGGTTTTGGGGACGATATCCCGGCCTTTTTACGCCCGAAAAACTAGCTTTCTGTGCGCCGAACGCTTTATCTGCCTTGACTTTACGCCAGAGTGTTTCACTATAAAAGAAGTATGAATCACTAAGTGCCCTCCGGATATATGAAAATCTCAGCAGAAAAGATGAAAGAGAAGGACAGCAGCCGCTGTTTGCGTGCCTACCTGAGATTCATCTTTGCGCTGGCGCTTTTTCCAGCGTGCTTTGGTAACGGTCCTGTTCAGGCCTATGAAGGGGTAAGTGACTCCCCGGTCGATCTTCAGGCCGACAACCTGGCGCACGACGAGGAGGCGCAGACGGTAACCGCATCCGGAAACGTGGTCATGATTCAGGACGGCAGAACCCTCAAGGCCGATAGAATTACCTATAACCTGGAGACCGACACAGTCGTGGCACAGGGTAACGTCGAGTTTACGGATGTAAACGGGGACCGTCATAAAGCTGAGAAGGTCAAGTTTAACGATGCGATGAAAAACGGCTTCGTGGAAGGTCTTCAAACCTTTTTGGCGGACGGCTCGCGCTTTACAGCAAAAAAAGGCACGCATGAAGGGGGAATAACCACCAGAATGAAAGATGCGGCCTACACGCCGTGCGAACCGTGCAAGGAGGACCCCTCCAAGCCCCCGTTATGGCAGATTCGGGCGTCCGAGGTTACGCACGATAAGGAAGACAAGACCATCGCCTACGAAAATGCCCGGTTTGAATGGATGGGTGTGCCGCTGGCTTATTTCCCGTATTTTGAACATCCGGACGGAACCGAAAAGCGTAAAAGCGGTTTTCTGACCCCGTCTGCGGGCTATAAGAGCGATCTGGGCGCGTTTGTGGAAGGGCGCTACTACTGGTCGCTGGCCCCTGAAAGAGATGCGACCTTCGGGCTGATGGCCATGACGAAACAACTCCCGGTCGCGACCGCGCAGTGGCGTCAGCGCTGGGCGGATGCATTGCTGAAGGCTGAAGGCAGCCTGACCTATTCTGACTATAAAGACAGGGAAAACAACCAGAGCCGTCGGCAGAACAAGGAAGTCAGGGGGCATATCTTCGCCGATGCGCTGTGGGATATCAACGAGAAATGGCGCGCAGGGTCAGAAGTAAACCTGTCCTCCGACGACCAGTATCTCAGGCAGTATGATTTCAAGATAGACGATTCGAGTTCAAGGGATGAGGATGTTCTCTCCAACCAGATTTATCTCGAACGGTTCTCCGGCAGGGATTACGCTGTCGGCCGCTTTCTGGCGTTTCAGGATTTGCGCGTGGACGAAGGGGTGGATCAACCTGACGTCCTTCCGGAGGTTTACGCAAGCTTTATAGGAGAGCCGGGGAGTGTGCCCCTGATAGGCGGGCGCTGGAGCCTTGAAGGATCGGTTTTAGGCATCCGCCGCGAATCCGATAGCGGGCAGGACGTCAACAGGCTGGGCTTGGACGCCGGCTGGCAACGTCGCCTTGTCACCGATTTTGGTCTTCTTTCGACTTTCAACGCTCATCTGCAGGGCGAAACCTATCACGTTCAGGACCGGGACGACGGGCGAAGCGACGGGAGCGAATCGAGGGCTTTCGCCTTTTTTGACGCCAGGACCAGCTACCCCCTTGCCCGTAATTTCGAGAAGTTCCAGCTTATGATCGAACCTCTGGCCTCCCTGACTCTCGCCCCGAACGTCGATCAGGACGATGGTATCCCGAACGAAGACAGTCAGGACGTTCAGATTGACGCCCTCAACCTGTTTACGCCGGACCGTTTTCCCGGTCTCGATCGCGTCGAGGATCGTTCGCATGTGACATACGGTCTCCGAACGGGAATTTACGCTCATGACGGAAGTTACGGAAACGTCTTCTTCGGGCAAAGCCAGCGTTTTCATGATGGCGACAACCCGTTTGTGGAGGGATCGGGCCTGAATGAGGATCAGTCTGATTTCGTGGGGCAGATATCCGGACGTTACCAGCAGGATTACGCGCTGGACTATCGCTTTCAGTTGGCCAACGACGACCTCTCGCCTCAGCGTCACGAGGTGGATGCCAGTGCTTCATTCAATGCGTTCTCGATATCGACACGCTATCTCTACGCCAAATCGCTTGAAGGAACGGAAATTGAAGAAACCCGAGAGCAGATTGAAAACAGCGCCAGTTATTTGATAAACGACCGCTGGCGCATCCGCGGATCGGCGCGGCACGACCTTGGAGAAGCCCCGGGGTTGCGCGAAGCGAATTTGGGGGTAGACTATCTCGGTCAGTGTTTTTCGTGGTCGGTAACGGGCCGCCGGAATCTGACGGATGACTCATCGGGAGATAACGGTACTGAAATCCTTTTCAAGATCGGTCTGAAAAATCTTGGTGAGTTTGAGGCTTCGGGGTTAACCTTGTCCTCCGGTCGCGAGAGTTCATCGGAAGAAGACTAGTCTAGGACACGGTATTGGGTACGTTAATTCGGACGCAACAGGCAAGGTGCAGCAGGTCTTAATGGATTCCCTAGCGGGCGTACACATACCTCCGGAATTTCACATGTGGTTTATGCTGGCCCTGACTTTCATGGCGGTATATTCCTTCATGCGCGAAAGGCTGAGCCTGGAGGTCACCAGCATTTTGCTCTTAAGCACATTGCTTCTCTACGGCCAGATTTTCGTCTTTAAGGACGAGACCGGATTTAATCGCATGGACGCCAAATTCCTGCTGGCCGGTTTTGCGAATCCTTCTCTCATAGCGGTTCTGGCTCTGCTCGTGATCGGTCAGAGCTTGATCCAGACAGATTCCTTGCGTTTTGTAACGAACCTCTTTGTGTCGACAAAAAAGAGCATGGCTTTGCTCTCGATCCTGCTTGTCCTGATCTTTGTAACGGTGCTCAGCGGGTTTATGAACAATACGCCCCTGGTCATCATTGCCATTCCCATTTTACAGAACCTGATGCAAAACAGCCGAATGGACCCCGGGCGGATCATGATGCCGCTGAGTTTTGTGGCGATTTTAGGCGGCATGACGACCCTGATCGGGTCTTCCACAAACCTTCTTGTCTCCAGCACTATGGTTGAGATGGGGTATGACCCAATCGGGTTTTTTGATTTTACGCAGCCCGCAATCATTATGGTGGTGGCGGGTTTTGCCTATGTCCTGCTGATTGTCCCGAACATCCTTCCAAAAAGGGAGTCGATTAAGGAACAGATCGTCGGCGATCAAAAGGAATTCGTGGCGGAACTGGATATCGCGCCCGACAGCCGGCTTGTAGGAAGTGAATGCATTGATGGAAAATTTTCCCAGCTTGGGAACATGAACATTAAGTTGATCCAGCGCGGCGGACACTTGATCTTGCCGCCTTTTGAAGGGTACGCGATCAACGCAGGAGACATTATCATTGTCTCGGCGACAAGGGAGTCTCTGGGGCGCCTTCTCTCCCAGTATCCCGGCTTTCTCCTGTCTGAAGAAGAAGAGGAGATTATGGATTCCGGAGGGTTGGACGAACAGGCCGAAACCGCGCTGCGATCGGCTGAAACGCGTGTTCTTGCAAAAATCATGATTACTCCGGCTTCACGTTTCATTGATATGTCTTTGGACCATGTGAATTTTCACAGGCAGTTTGGCGCGATTATCCTTGGCATTCAAAGGCGTGCGCGCGTTGTTCGCAGGCGTCTAGGCCGCATACGGCTCGAAGCCGGGGATGTGCTTTTGATTGCGGGGAAGAACAGTGTCGTTAACAGCCTGCGCGACAGTCCGGATTTTATCGTGCTCTCCGGTTCAAAGCGGGATTTGCCCGTCCCCGGTAAGGCGCCGGTGGCGATAGGAGTTTTTGTCGCGACGGTCGCGCTCGCGGCGATGAGCCTTCTGCCTATTCCCGTAGCGGCATTCGCTGGCGCCGCGATGATGGTCGGGACAGGATGTCTGAATATCCAGCAGGCCACCCGTTCAATTGACCGGAAAATCTTTCTTCTGGTTGGTTCCATGCTGGCTTTGGGGCATGCCTTGCAGGTGACAGGCGGTGTTCAGTATATCGCCGATCTGATCCTTTCTTCGCCCTTCGCCTCATCGCCCCTTATGACGGCGTCCTTGCTGTTTATAATTGTAGCGATCGCAACAAACATCCTGACCAACAACGCGTGCGCTATTCTTTTCACACCGATCGCGATGAGCCTTGCAGAAAAGTTCGCGACGACGCCGGAAATGCACACGCAGTTAGCCTCAACATTTGCAATAACTGTCATTTTCGCGGCAAACTGCTCTTTTGCTTCGCCGATCGGATACCAGACAAACCTTCTGGTAATGGGGCCGGGAGAATACAGGTTCAGGGATTTCGTGAAGGCCGGAGTGCCGCTTGTGATTTTACTCTGGATCACTTATATCTTCATAGCCAGCCATTATTTCGGCCTGACCTGAAGGTTCGGCCTGACCGCATTCTTCGGGAATAACACGAAATGGAGTTCAGCCAGTACAACCCGCACGAAAGGTACCGCAGGAGATCGGCGAGGCGCACGTTGTCCGTTATAAAGGTCTTGATCGTTTTAGGACTCGTCGGGGTGGGAACGTTCCATCTGGGTCGCATGCAGGCGGAGCAGGACAATAGGATTCTAAGTCAGCAGAAACAGCAGGTTGACGAGCAGATCAACCAGATGGAAGAAGAACTCACGCGTATGCGCGCCGAAGCCAGAACGGCCAACATCAAGCTTCACCAGCTTCAGGCCAGTTACAATGAGGTTCTCCCTTCCGGCGAAGCACAAGAATTGGTTCAGCTTCTCAAGCAGCAACTTGACGGTGGTGTCGATCCCAAGCGAATGGAGGCCGTGATCCGGTCCGTCCGTCCTCCTCAGAATTGCTCAAAACCGCAGACGAGGCGCTTTGTCGTAAAAACCCCGGCGTACAAGGGCCCGGAAAGCCGGATCACCACGGCAGGAAAAGAAGTGACGATCAGCGGTAGCGGCGACTCCGCCAAAAGCTCGCAGGGTAAAAGTGAAGCCTGGTTTGACCCCTCAAAGGCCATAACGGTTGTTTTCATGCACGGCGAGGGGGTTTCGGAGGAAAAAACGGGACACTTGCCGCTATACCATTCGATCATTATCGGAGACAAGGAGTTCAGGTTTACGATTTCTCAAGGGGAACAGTCCTTCGCAAAAATCGTTTACGATGTGTGCGATTACCCATAGTCGGGTAATAAGAAAACGACTAAGGCTGCTTTTTGCTGCTCTGGGCCAGCATATGTTCAACCAGAACACTGATTTCCGTTTCAATCTGGAAATTCATTTCAATCGGCCTTTTATCGACCATATCCGGGTTTGTCCCCCGGGAGTAGAGGCTGACCATCACCCCGCCAGAAACTGTCCCGTCGAAGCGAAGCTCGAAAAATTCGTAATGGTAATTGTTAAGGGCTTCCCGAATAGTCTGCATCTGCGGGTCGGACCCGGGAAAAAGAGTATTCGAAAGTGTTTCCGGCAGCTTGATAATGCCCGGCGCCTGGCTCTGTAGAAGGCCGTCCTTGATCGAGAGTTTCCCTTTGGTACGGGTCAGCGGGATAACCCCGCCCAGATGCCCGTAAACGGTAAGACCGGAGATGTTAAGTCCCCCAAGGTAGTCGGTCAAATTTATATCCGTAATCTTGAAGACCATTTTTGAAGGAAAGGACAACCCCTTCAGGTCAAAATTATCGACCCGCACCTGTCCGCCGTAGATATAGAGAACCAGACTTTTGATCAGCCCCGAACCGTCAGCATCGAGATTGAGAACGATACGGCCTTTATGAGAAATACCTTTTTTAATAGGCAAATTAAAAGCCAGAACCGAACGCCGCTCAGCCTTGCCGTTGCCCAGGTATTTCTCGCCGACCTGCCCCCTGATGTTAAGAAGCCTCAACGGTCCGAACAGCAGTTCTTCATTTTCTATTACGGCTTTGATCGTCCACGTTAATCCCGGCGGAGTCGTTTTTCCGTCCCAACTCAGGCTGCAATCCAGCGGAATATCGGTATAAAAGGGAGGCGCAAGACTCCCTTCCTCGACCTCTTCCGTAAAGGAGGCCTTCGTGCAATTCCCCAGCCATGCCTCCTCGTTATTTTCATCGCGCCTGAATTCCCCCTCGATGGACAGGCCCTGTTCCTCGGATTCAAGGGTCCATGTCCCGACAAAATCTGGAGACTTTCCAAGTGTATCATCAAAGGAGAGGGAAAGCGTAGGAGCCTTGAGGTTCGCCAGAAGAGGGGGGATAGGCAGTTTGTCCTTAAAAAGCGCGTTGCGTTGAAGGAAAGTCATAAGCAAGGGCAGATCCCTAGGATTAGCGACGATATCGTAATTCGTCCCATCCGCCCCGGATTTAATCCCGATTGAAAAGTCGATCTTTTCAGGTCCGAGCGTTTTTCCCTCGGCAAAAAGATTCATTTCTCCGTCCTTGCGCTCAAAGACAAAATTCATGTCACCAAAGGGAAGGGAGCGCCATTTAAGAGAGGTAGCAGGACCGCGCATGGCAATCGTGGGCAGGGAATCCGGATACTTGAGTAAGGTGATCTCTGCCGAAGCGCGGTGCAGCTTGAAATCATCAAGGTCGAACTGCAACTCGTCCGCCGTGGCCTTGAGATCAAGCACCCCCTTTTCGGAAAAGGTTCCCATAATCGAAGCATCAAAGCTGAATTTTTTTTGTTGGCTTTTTACGCGCCCGAGGAACGCTAGTTCTCCGTCCCTGGCCTCGTTTTTTTTAACCTGTCCGTCAAACAGGACCTTCAATCCGCCAAGGTTTGGCGAATAAAGGTCAATGGCCGCTCCTTCGAAGATAAGCGTTTTAGAGGAAAGCGCGGCAAGCTTAACGAAAACGCCGTTTTCGAGCGTCCATCCGGCAAAGGAAAAGTCAAAGTCATTAGAGACTTCGCCTGTCAGACGCAAACGGTGAACCCGGATAAAATCTGCAACGCCACCTTGAAAAAGGTAAGTAAAGGGAGAATAGCGAACATCGACCTGTTCAACCTTGGTAAAACCCTTTTCGTCCAGGGTAATGCCGCGAAAGATGATAAGTCCCGCTGTCGACTGCGATTCTTCGTAGGAAAAGCGTTCAAAACCGGCACGGGCGATGGCGTCCGTGAAGCCAGACTTGATACGCTCGGGTATATAAAAATACAGCGCATAAAAATATGCACACCCGAGCGCAATAAGAAATACCAGTACGAAGCCTAAGAGTTTTCGCATCCCAAATAGAAGATACAAGGTTTAGAGCATTTGTTAAATACTTAAACAAACGCAGAAGGAAAAAACTCTAAATATCTATTTCTTCAACAAATTTAGAGTTATTCTGAATAAAATCGAAACGGGCCTCCGCGTTATTGCCCATAAGACGTTTAACGAGGTCGTCCACCTCGGCCATCGGATCGCGCATATCCTCGTCCTCAACGGGACCGCCGGCAAGATCAAGGGCCGCCATCGCATCGGGCAACGTAACCCGCAGAAGAACCCGGTTACCTGGGTTCATGGTCGTCTCCTTGAGTTGAGCGGCCATCATCTCTCCAAGCCCCTTAAAGCGTTGAATTTCGGTCTTTTTATCCTTAAAGACGGTGCCAAGCAGCTCATCCTTATGCAGGTCGTCATGCGTGTAAACGCACTGCTTTCCGCTCGTGATCATATAGAGGGGCGGCCGCGCAAGAAAAACATGCCCCCGCTCGATCAGCGGCTTCATCTGGTCGTAGAAAAACGTAATCAGCAGAGAGGCAATATGCGCTCCGTCAACATCCGCATCGGTCATGACGATGATCCGCTCGTAGCGAAGTTTTTCATAATTAAAGTCTTTTCCCGATCCGCAGCCCAAAGCCTGGACTAGGTCCTGAATCTGCTGGTTGGCCTGTATTTTATCCCGTGTAGCGCTGACCACGTTCAGGATTTTTCCGCGAAGAGGCATAACAGCCTGCGTTTCCCGGTTACGGGCCATTTTCGCGGTTCCGCCGGCACTGTCCCCCTCGACGATAAAAATCTCGGTATCGTCCGAATTGTTCCGGCTGCAATCGGCCAGTTTTCCGGGCAGACGGAGTCTCTGCGTTGCCGTTTTGCGGGCCATAACCCGGTCGTTTTTTAGCCTTTGACGCTCGTCGGCGCGGTTTATGAAGGATTCCACGAGTTTCGTGCTGGAAGAGGGATCGTTGCTCAACCAGTGATCAAAATAATCGCGCACCGCCGCATCGACAAGCCGGGTAACGCCCGGCGTAGAAAGTTTTTCTTTTGTCTGCCCCTGAAACTGGGGATCCCTGATAAAGACGGATAAGAGGACAGCTGCCCCGGCAATAATATCGTCTGCGGTAATGATCGACGCTTTCTTGATCCCGGTCATATCCGCGTAATTGCGGACCCCCTTCATCAGCGCGGAACGAAGTCCCGTCTCGTGCGTTCCCCCGAGCGAAGTCGGGATGGTATTACAGTATGAGTGGGTAAAGCCCTCAAGATCCTCTGTCCACGCGATAGCGAATTCGACTTTGCCCGCCTTCTCCGGCAGGTCGACTTTGCCGTAAAAAGGCTTGGACGTGACAGTTTGTTTGTCCCTGATCGAAATATCAAGAAAATCAAGCAACCCGTTGGGAAATCTGAAGACATCCTCGGCCTTGATCTTGCTGTCAGGCGCCAGCAGCGATGGATCGCATTTCCATCGCACCTCGACTCCGGAAAAGAGATAGGCCTTGGACCGTGCCATGGAATACAGCCATGCGGGTTTGAATTTCATTTTCTCGCCGAATATCTCGGGATCGGGGTGAAAGGTCACGCTCGTCCCTCTCCGGTTATGGACGGACCCCATATTCTTAAGCTTGGTCTGCGGTATGCCCCGGCTGTACGTCTGCTTATAAAGGGTCCGGTCTATGGCCACTTCTACGCTCATGAAGTCGGAAAGCGCGTTCACGACCGAAATTCCGACCCCGTGCAAGCCACCGGACGTGGCATAAGCCTTATTGCTGAATTTACCGCCGGAGTGCAGGGTGGTCAGAGCAACCTCTAGCCCGGATTTCTTCTTGAATTTGGGATGTTTGTCCACGGGGATACCCCGCCCGTTATCGGTAATCGTCAAAACATTGCCGGGTTCCAGCCTGATCTCGATCCAGTCCGCATGCCCGGCCACCGCTTCATCCATGGAGTTGTCAAGAATTTCCCCGGCCAGATGGTGCATGGCCCGCTCATCTGTTCCTCCAATATACATGCCCGGCCGCTTGCGAACAGGCTCAAGACCCTCAAGAACCTCGATATCCGAAGCCGTGTAACCTGTAGTGTCAGATTTTTCCTTAGCCATGTAGTGAACGCGCCCATACTGTCAGCATTGTAGGGAATCCTTATATGTCCCGCCACACGAAATCAACTGTTTTTACTGGTGTTTTCCTGTCTATGCCATTCTGACGAGTTGAGGTAAGAACGTAAATACGTTATGATATAGAATGTAATCGTAAACGGGGGTAATTCGTGATCGCCAAAGGACATGTTTTGAAGTTTAGGGCTCTCTTTACGCTTGTTCTGGCTGTTGTGCTTTTTGGGAGCGCTTACCCTGCGTGGTCCTCAGGTGTCAGGACCGATGCGATAAGCCGCTTGAAAAAGCCGATGCCGCCTATTGATTTGATGCCAAAAGACCAGTTTCTGTCCTTGTCGGAAGAGTACAAGACAATCCCCTATGGCGATAAAAGTCTTGGCTATTCCTTGCGATGGCCAAAAGGCTGGGTTGCAGGGGAAGATAAAGGATCCAGCAACTTCGAACTCAATACCAAGCTTTTTACGAGCATTAATATCTGGTATAGCCCCCCGCGCATGGGAGGGAGGAGCCGTATTGAAGTAAAAGCCGTTGACCTTGAATTTCAGCTGACCGCCGAACAATGGTTCTTGCAAAATGTTCTGGAAAGTGGGCAGACGCTTGAAGGGTTTACCGTTCACAGTCTGAATAAGGTTGAGGCTCTGATGATTGTCATGGAAGAAGACATTTCCTATTATGTCCGGACCATGACCATAATCAACGGAAAAAGAGTTATTCAGGCTCAGTATTTTGTCCCTATGTTTTTCTGGAACGAGGAAAAGGCTATGCAGGCGCAGTGCTTGGATACTTTCTCGGCGACTTATCCCACGGAATCGATGATCGAGGAAATGCTGGATTTTCAGTTCCTCGATGTTGCGGTAGTTAAGTATCCCGAGAGTTGGAGAGTTAGATCGAAACCCTTGACCACTGTAGAAAGAATGAACGTCAAGTTTTTAAATATTAGGGAAACTAAAAGTATTATTGGAAGCGCTGTGGAGGAGTCTGTTGAAGGGCAGGTTGACGCCAGTTTGGTATCCTCTCAAATTTCACCTTCCTTAATAAAAGAGATCAACGAGTACAAAAAAACCCTTGAAGGGACGGGGATGCTGATCGGAAAAAAAATTGAAAACTTAGAGGATTACAAATACAGCAGTAATTTCAGCTTTTCCTTAACAGAAGTATATGAGGGAATAGACAGCACGAATGACTCCATGGAATACGAGCTTTGGGTAACGGTGATGGTATCCGGCGGATATTTCTATTTCATTTCATTGCTGACTCCCTCCCGTAACGAATCCTACTTCACATGGGCCAGAAATACCCAATCTTACAAACTGATTATCGAGGGTACAAATCCGACCGGGGCCGGATTTTATGATACTGGGAACTAAAGGCTCTCAAACGGTTTTCACTTCTTTTTTAAAAGTAAAAGTACGGCGCCGGAACCTCTTTTGGTTGACTGACAGCCTTTTTGAGTGCGCGTTTAAGCAGATCCCCCGTTTCCCCGGGCGAGTTTGTTTGACGGAAAACCCGTTTCACGCTATCACAGGGCCATGGTCACCCTGCCGAAGATCAAGCGCCACAAAACAATCCCGGTCCGTGTCCGCAACGTGACCGTGGGGGGCGATGCGCCCATCATCGTACAGTCCATGACCAACACCGACACCGCGGATGTGAACGCGACTTTCGAGCAGGTTAAAAAGCTTTTCCGCGCCGGGTCCGAAATCGTCCGCGTCACGGTCAATAACGAAGACGCCGCCAGGGGAGTTATAAAGCTCCGCGAAAAACTGGATCACGCCGGGCTGGACGTCCCACTGGTCGGCTGCTTCCACTACAACGGACACTCGTTGCTGAGCAAGGTTGACGGGCTGGCCCGCGCGCTCGATAAATACCGCATCAACCCCGGCAATGTCGGCTTCGGCCAGAAACGCGACCGCCAGTATGAAATCATGGTCGAAAAGGCCATAGAATACGATAAGCCCATCCGCATCGGCGTGAACTGGGGTTCGCTCGATCAGGACCTCTCGACCAAACTGATGGACGAAAACGCGCTGAAAGCCAACCCGGTCAGCGCCGATGAGGTTATGCGCGAAACCCTCGTCCAGTCTGCCCTCATCAGCGCGAAAAAGGCGGAGGATATCGGCCTGCCTGCGGATAAAATCATCCTCTCCGCCAAGGTCAGCCGCGTTCAGGATCTGATTGCCGTCTACATGGCCCTTGCGGAGCGCAGCAATTACGCACTGCATCTTGGTCTCACGGAGGCTGGCATGGGCTCGAAGGGAATAGTGGCCACAGCGCTGGGGGAGGGGATACTGCTTCAGCAAGGTATTGGGGACACGATCCGCGCCTCCCTGACCCCCGAACCGAACGGCGACCGCACGCTGGAGGTCAAGGTCTGTCAGGAAATCCTGCAATCTTTGGGCCTGTGTTCTTTTGCCCCGGAAGTCAGCGCCTGCCCCGGCTGCGGGCGCACCACAAGCACGTTTTTTCAGGAACTCGCACAGGATATCCAGCGTTATCTGGATGTGAAAATGCCGCTCTGGGCATCCCGGTATCCCGGCGTGGAAACCATGAAGGTCGCCGTCATGGGCTGCATCGTGAACGGCCCCGGCGAGAGCAAGCACGCCGATATCGGCATCAGCCTGCCCGGAACGGGCGAACAGCCCGTAGCGCCCGTCTTCATCGACGGCAAAAAGGCCCAGACCTTGCGCGGAGATAACATCGCACAGGACTTTCAGGATATCGTTGAGACCTATGTCCTGCATCGATACGGCCGAAGGTGATTGAGTAAATCTTGTGACGCTGTTTTCAGTTTTTGTGATAGTCTCTGGCGCTTTGAAAGGACCCATATCATGCAGCCAGCGCATACCACACGCCAGCGTTCGTTCGTAAAGGCCGTTCCTGGCGCATCCTGGGCTCCATAGATACCTTTGTCCTAGCCTACCTGATTACGGGAGAAATGAAATTCGGCGCTTTCATAGCGGGAACCGAGGCCTTAACGAAGATTGTTCTCTACTTTTTCCACGAGCGCGGCTGGGCGCATATCAAGTGGGGCACGGTTAAGATAGACTAGTTTTTTGCCCTTTTATGCGCGTTACCGTTGCGAAGGAGGCATGATCTCTCTAGTATACGCCCAGAAATCAAAGACTTGAGCAGGGAGAGGCATAAATGCGCATAGGCGTACCCAAGGAAATAAAGACGCTCGAACACCGGGTAGGATTGGTCCCGTCTTCCGTAAAGGAGCTGACCAGCCGCGGACACGAGGTATTGATCGAAACCGGGGCAGGAAAAGCGATCAATTTTTCCGACCGTGATTACGAGGAGGCCGGCGCAAAAATAGCGTCCGATGCCAAGCAGGTTTTTGAAAAGTCGGAAATGATCATCAAGGTGAAGGAACCCCAGCCGCAGGAATGTAAAATGCTGCGCGAGGACCAGATCCTCTTCACGTATCTGCATCTGGCCGCCGATCCGGAGCAGGCCAAGGGGCTGATGGAATCCGGTTGCGTGGCAATCGCTTACGAGACGGTAACAGGCCCTCACGGCCACGGCCTTCCGCTTCTTGAACCAATGAGCGAAATCGCCGGACGCCTTTCCGTGCAGGTAGGCGCGACCTACCTGCAAAAGCATCTCGGCGGTACTGGACGTTTGATCGGTGGTGTCCCCGGAGTCAAGCCTGCGGAAGTTTTAATCATAGGCGGCGGCGTATCGGGTTTCCACGCGGCGCAGATGGCGACAGGTCTCGGGGCGAACGTCACCATTCTGGAACGCTCGAATCCGCGCATGCGCTTTTTGGACGAATATTTCCACGGACGCGCAAACATCGTCTACTCGAACATTGATGTTCTGGAACGCTATGCTAAGAGATCTGACCTGATTATTGGCGCGGTCCTGATTCCGGGCGCATCGGCCCCGAAACTGATCCGCAAGGATATGCTCTCATCCATGATTCCCGGCACTGTATTTGTCGATATCGCGATTGACCAGGGCGGATGCGCGGAAACCAGCAAGCCGACAACCCATGATGAGCCGACCTATATCATCGACAACGTGGTGCATTATTGCGTGGCGAATATGCCCGGAGCCGTGCCCCTCACTTCGGCTCTGGCGCTCAATCACTCCGTTCTGCCCTACGCGATCCGGCTGGCCGAGCAGGGATGGAAGGAAGCCCTTAAAACGGATGCCAATTTCCGCCGCGGCCTCAACGTCTGCAAGGGGCAGATTACCCACAAGGCCGTAGCGCAGGCTCTGGACCTCGAATATGTAGAGGAGCCGGTCTCCTTGGCCGCTTAGTAAGGAAAAGGGGCTTTTTTTATTCTTTCGCTTGATTTTTTGAAGGCGAAAGACTAATTAACTGAGGTCTAACGGATTGCGCGGGTGTAGCTCAGCTGGTTAGAGCGCCGCCCTGTCACGGCGGAGGCCGCGGGTTCAAGTCCCGTCACTCGCGCCATTTCGTTGGAACAAAACGCACCCTGCCACAGATGTATCGCGCAATTAGCAGTCGGCAGGCTTTACAAGAGTTCGTAAAAATCAAGACAAAGCCTCTGGAGCTATTCAGTACTATATGGACGGGACGATGTTGTTATCATCATCATGAAAAGCGTGCCGGGACCGCCCGTGTAAACCATGATCACGATAAAAGTCCAGAAGCGATGTCTTATGAACGGCGGTCAGTATATAGCTTTCCTTCAATCCCGATGCCAGCTTGGTAATGTAGTGTCCTTCTTTAGGTCTGTATTCCGAGGCAATTCCAAGCTTGTCGACCTGCCTGTCGGCAATGATCTCGGACCCCCGTACAACGATCGCATGCACAACATCCTCCGGCTTGCCCAGCAGGACGAGCGTATCGGAGTCATGAACGCCGCTTTCCGGCCTGTCTACCCGCGCGACCAGATAGGAAAATGCGTTGTTCTTAAAAGCTTTGTCGCTCTTTGGGTCGCTGAATGTTTCGGCGAGACCCTCCAGAGCTTGTTTCAAATCATAAATTTTTCTGGCCATGTCAATAAATGCCTTCTCGTACCAAAAAAGAAAGAAACAGAGAAATCAGATAAATACGTAAGCAATCCTGATGCTACGCCGCTTATTGACAAAACGCAAACAAATTGTGCATCGCAATATAAAGGCTGAAGGTCAACTCGCTGACCGTTTTTTCAGAGAGCGTGAAGCCAGAAAACTTTTCTTGATCTTGTTAAAGCGCGCCAGGGGAACCTTAAGTCCATCGCGGATATCTTCCAGAAACAGTTCCTCTCCTTCATCCATGACGCCGTCTGCAGCCAAGATGTAAAGGGACGCGATAATGATCTTGTCCTTGGATTCCTTGTCAAGGCTCGCCTGCGTGTTTCGAAGTTCGGTCATAATGTCCACACCGCTGTCCATCATGCCCTGTGCGGTATCGGTAACCAGTTTCGCGCTGATATCAGAGCCTGTAACCCGTTTGTAAATGCTTCGGACCGCCTTGATCTCGTCATCTTCGAGAACATCGTCTGCTACGGTAATCGCAATCATGCAGCGTATAAGCGTATGCGAAAAAATAGCCGTGTCCCCGCGGTGAATTCCGGAAGGGGGCGCATACTCCTTAAACGCAGCACCGAAGCGCCCAAAAATCAGCAAAAATCCTCCCAGAGCAAGGGAAATGGAGCCGCCGCCCATAACCATCGGGTTGCTGACCACCTGAGCTTGGTAAAGTCCTATGGCCAGAACCCCGAGAATAAGAAAAACGATTCCTGCTGCCGTACTCTGGTTGCCTGACATGAAAGACTCCTTGACCAAAAACCACACAAGGGTTGAAATCCTGACCAAAACCCTTGAATCAAAAGATATAATTACATGCCCGGAAGGGAAAGGCAATGAACAAGCATTATTGTGCGAATGGGTGTTTTCTTTCGCCGGACATGATGCTAAAACAGTACGAAAATTAAGGCCCAAGGGGTAATCATGGCACCCGAAGAATTTCTGTTGAACTACCTGCCGATCCTTGTGTTTCTGGTCATTGCCTTTGCGATTTCCGTTGCGATGATTGTCGGATCGCTGATCGTGGGGCGCCAGAATCCTGATCCGGAGAAAGTCTCCGCGTACGAGTGCGGGTTTGATGCGTTCTCTGATGCGCGAACGCGGTTTGATGTCCGTTTTTACCTTGTGACGCTCCTCTTCATCATATTTGACCTTGAAATTGCGTTCCTGTTTCCATGGGCAGTGTCCTTGGGAAAGATCGGAATGTTCGGGTTTTGGTCCATGGTGGCCTTCCTTGCGGTTTTGACTATTGGATTTATCTACGAATGGAAAAAAGGTGCGCTCGAATGGGAGTAGGGCAGGCACTAGGGCCCTGATGATCCAAACGGCGCGGTAGGATTTCGGTTATGTCACACGATAAACGCTATATACAGGCTCCTGAATACGAAATACTGACAAGGCAGCCTTTGCCTCCGGCAAGTGAGCAGGACGTTGTCCCTGCTGCTGTCTCGAAAACCCTTCAGGAAAAAGGCTTCCTGCTCACGCAGGCCGACCGCCTTTTTGACTGGGCGCGCACGGGGTCGATATGGCCGATGACTTTCGGCTTAGCATGCTGCGCCGTGGAGATGATTCATGCCTATATGAGCCGCTACGACCTTGATCGTTTCGGTATGTTTCCACGCCCAAGTCCCCGCCAGTCGGACGTTATGATCGTGGCGGGAACCCTGACTAACAAGATGGCGCCTGCTCTCCGTCGGGTCTACGACCAGATGCCGGAGCCGCGCTGGGTGATCTCGATGGGATCCTGCGCCAACGGCGGTGGCTACTATCATTATTCCTATTCCGTTGTCCGAGGCTGCGATCGGATCGTCCCCGTCGACATATACATTCCCGGTTGCCCGCCGACAGCAGAAGCCATGGTCTACGCGCTCTTGCAGCTCCAGAAGAAAATTCAGAGGGAGGACACCCGAATTGCCCGGTGAAGCCCTAAAAGACCTTGCGGATTACATTGTCGAGAAGCTCGACGGAGATGCTGCGGGCTATTCTTTTGCCAAGGACGAACTGGTCATCCATACGGACCCCAAGGCCCTCTTGCACGTACTTCAGTTCATGCGCGACAACCGCGAGTGCCAGTTCCAGATTCTGATTGACATAACCGCCGTTGACTTCCCTGAAAGGGCCGGCCGTTTTGAGGTCATATATAACTTGCTCTCGGTAAGACAGAATAACCGCGCACGGATTAAGGTCAGCGTAAACGAAAACGAAGTCGTTCCCAGCGCTGTAAGCCTGTTTAGCACGGCCTGCTGGTTTGAACGTGAAGTTTGGGATATGTTCGGCATCCCTTTCGACGGGAATCCGGACTTGCGGCGGATATTGACGGACTACGGTTTCGAGGGGCACCCCCTGCGCAAGGACTTTCCTCTGAGCGGCTATGTGGAGGTGCGTTACGATCCCGAATTGCGCCGCGTCGTTTACGAGCCCGTTTCTCTGCCTCAGGATTTCCGGCGCTTTGATTTTCTCAGCCCGTGGGAAGGGATCACGGACGTTCAGCTGCCCGGCGATGAAAAGGCTGTCTGCCCGCCGCACGGTTGGCACCCGGTAGAGCGCACGGTGAACGCGGAACAGGATAAATGACCAAGAATTAAAAGCATGGATTGGTACTGTTAAGAAGATGAACCTTGACGAAAAAGTGGAAACCCCCGACGTAATCCTTGCGCAGGAAACGCAGATCCGTCCATACACCATGAATTTCGGCCCGCAGCATCCGGCCGCGCACGGCGTTCTGCGCCTTGTTCTAGAACTGGACGGGGAAATCGTGGAACGCGCCGACCCGCATATCGGCCTCCTGCATCGCGGCACGGAAAAGCTGATCGAATATAAAACCTACGTTCAGGCTTTGCCGTACTTCGACCGCCTTGATTATGTCGCCCCGATGAATCAGGAACACGCGTTTGCTCTGGCGATTGAAAAGCTGCTCGGCATCACTCCGCCCCCGCGTGCGCAATATATTCGCGTGCTGTTCGCCGAACTCGGGCGCATCCTGAACCATATCCTGAACATCACGACCTACGCGCTGGACGTCGGCGCGATCACCCCCGCCCTCTGGGGGTTCGAGGAACGTGAGAAAGCCATGGAATTTTACGAGCGCGTCTGCGGCGCCCGCCTGCACGCCAACTATTTCCGCGCCGGCGGCGTGCATCAGGATATGCCCGCGGGCCTCGCGGAAGACATGATGGAGTGGTGTGAATCCTTCCCGAAATTCCTTGCCGATCTGGAATCCCTCCTCACCGATAACCGTATATTTAAGCAGCGCACCGTCGATATCGGGATCATCACCCCTGAACAGGCGCAGGACTGGGGCTTCTCCGGGCCGATGCTGCGGGCTTCGAATACGCCGTGGGATCTGCGTAAATCGCAACCCTACGATGTCTATGCGGAAATGGACTTCGATATCCCCATCGGCAAGACGGGCGACTGCTACGCGCGTTACCTTGTGCGGATGGCCGAGATGTATGAATCCATCAAGATCATGAAGCAATGTCTTGAAAAAATGCCCGAAGGCAACATCAAGATGAACGACTACAAGGTTTCGCCGCCCCCGCGCGCGGAGATGAAAAATTCGATGGAAGCGCTGATCCACCACTTCAAGCTCTATACGGAGGGCTATCACGTCCCCGAAGGCGAAACCTACACCTGTGTGGAGGCGCCCAAGGGCGAGTTCGGCGTATACCTTGTCTCGGATGGCACGAACAAGCCGTATCGCTGCCGCATTCGCGCTCCGGGCTTTGCCCATCTGCAGGCGCTCGATTTCATGAGCCGGGGCCACCAGCTCGCCGACACCGTGGCCATCATCGGCTCCCTCGACGTCGTTTTTGGAGAGATTGATCGTTAAATGAAAAAGAAATTCGAAATCAACGCGGACTACCAGCCCGAAAGCTTCGCCTTTAACGCGAAGTATAAGAAGAAGGCGCAGGAGGCGATTAACCTCTACCCCAAGGGCAGGCAGCAATCGGCCGTCATGCCGCTGCTCGATCTCGCGCAGCGTCAGGTCGGGGAGGAGGGTGCGAAGGCCAACCCGCCCTATGGAGGCTGGATTCCCCGCGCCGCGATGGATCATATCGCCGATATGCTCAGCATGGCACCGATCAAAGTTTACGAAGTCGCGACCTTCTATTCCATGTACAACCTCGCCCCCGTCGGCAAGAACCTCATCCAGCTGTGCACGACGACGCCCTGCTGGCTCTGTGGCAGCGATAACATTGTCAAGACCTGCAAGGACCAGCTTGGCATCGGTCTGGATGAAACCACCGAAGACGGCCTGTTCACCATCATGGAGGTCGAATGTCTCGGCGCGTGCGTCAATGCCCCGATGATCCAGATCAACGATGACTTTTATGAAGACCTGACCTCCGAGACGATGACGGAAATCCTTGAAACGCTGGCCAACGGCATGAAGCCCAAGGTCGGCTCGCAAAAGGGGCGTAAAGGCTCGATGGCGCTTTCCGGCCCGACCAGCCTTAAGGACCGCGCCAAGAAAGCGGGAGTGGCCTGACATGACGGAAGTAATAAAGTTCAGTTTGCCGCAAACTCTCCCTCTCCTGAACAGCACAAACGGGGACCAGTACCGTCAGGCTTGGGATCTGGATGCAATCGACCGCCGCCTTCATGACGGGGAAGATGTTAGGGTAGAAATTGAAGTGGAAAAGGGCGTACAGGCCGTTCCGGCCTTTATGGTAGGTCTGTTCAATCCCGGCGTGGATTACAACGGCGCGGCTAAAGTTCTGGGTTCATACAGGTTTGTGTCCGGAGACCGCAGCTACGCGGACAGGATGCAGGGTCTTTTTGTCCAGGAAGTGGCAGGCATGGAAATGATGCGACGCCGGGGAATAGAAGCGCAGGGCGGAACCGATCCGAACGCGGGACCAACTTTTTCGTAAAGTAGAGAAAAACAAATGCTCGACGACAAGGACAGAATTTTCACGAATATCTACGGCTGGGAATCCTTCTCCCTGAAGGCCGCGCAGAAACGCGGCGACTGGGACAAGACAAAGGACCTGATCGCCAAGGGTCGTGACGGGATCATCGCCGAGATCAAAGCCTCCGGTCTGCGTGGCCGCGGCGGGGCGGGCTTCCCGACGGGCCTGAAGTGGTCCTTCATGCCCAAGGAATCACCCGATGGCCGCCCGTCTTATCTGGTCATCAACGCGGATGAGTCCGAACCCGGCACCTGCAAGGACCGCGAAATCCTCCGCCACGATCCGCACAAGCTTCTCGAAGGGGCTCTGATCGCAGGCTTCGCCATGGGCGCGCACACGGCCTTTATCTACGTCCGCGGGGAATTCTTCCATGAAAGCTCAGAATTGCTCAAAGCCGTTGAGGAAGCGTACGACGCCGGGCTTCTCGGCAAGAACGCCGCCAATTCGGGCTGGGACTTCGATGTCGTCGTCCATCGCGGCGCCGGGGCCTATATCTGCGGCGAAGAAACCGCCCTGATCGAAAGCATTGAGGGCAAGAAAGGCCAGCCGCGAAACAAGCCGCCTTTCCCGGCCATGGCGGGCCTTTATTCCTGCCCGACAACCGTGAACAACGTGGAAACGATCGCCGTCGTCCCGACAATCCTGCGGCGCGGCGCTGGCTGGTTCGCCGGCCTAGGCCTGAACGAAAAAAACGCGGGCACGAAGCTTTTCTGCATCTCCGGCCACGTCAACCAGCCCTGCAACGTGGAGGAGGAAATGGGAATCCCGCTGCAGGAGTTGATCGAAAAACATTGCGGCGGCGTACGCGGCGGCTGGGACAACTTGCTGGCCGTCATCCCCGGCGGCTCTTCCACCCCGATGATTCCCAAAGAGATTTGCGCCACGATAAAGATGGATTTCGACTCCCTGCGCGAGGTCGGAACGGGCCTCGGCACGGCCGGCGTCATCGTCATGGATAAAAGCACCGACGTGATCAAGGCCATCGCCCGCCTTTCGCGTTTTTACATGCACGAAAGCTGCGGCCAGTGTACGCCCTGCCGCGAAGGGACGGGCTGGCTCTGGCGTGTGATGACCCGCATGGTCGAGGGCCGCGCCAGCGTCGAGGAAATCGACCAGCTCTACGAGATTACCAAGGAAATCGAAGGCCACACGATCTGCGCTCTGGGCGACGCCGCCGCCTGGCCCGTGCAGGGCCTGATTAAACATTTCCGTCCGGAAATGGAACGCCGGATCATGGAATACCGCAAACGCGCGGCGTAATTTTTTTAATTCTCGCTGGCCGGCTTCCACTCACGAGCACGTCTCTCAGCTTCTGCAATTTGTGCAGCGGTCATTATCATTCTTAGTTGTTCGCTATGCTCTTTTGCCTCTTTGTGCCCGTGCTCCGCAGCTAATATCGCCCACTTGTAAGATTCAGCATAGTCTTGCTTTACTTGCAAACCGAGAAAATATGCGGCACTAAGTGCGAATTGTGCGTCGGCATTTCCTTGTGATGCTGCCTTCTCGAACCATTCTCGTGCCGTAGTTTTGTTCTTAGTTACTCCGTACCCAGAATCAAAAAGAGTGCCTAGGTTAAATTGAGCTTCAGAATGTCCTTGTGCAGCAGCCTTCTCGTACCATTCTCGAGCTTTTACAAAGTCTTGATCAACGCCTTCTCCAAAGTGGTACATTTTCCCAACAAAGAATTGCGACTCCATATCGCCTTGTATTGCAGCCTTTTCAAACCATTCCTTGGCTTTACCAAGATCTTGCTCTACGCCTTCGCCGTTTGCATACATCAAGCCAAGATAAAGCTGAGCTCCTGTGTGCCCCTGCTTAGCTGCCCTGAGATACCAGTCTTTGGCCTTGCCAAAGTCTTGTGCAATTCCGTTGCCATTGTCATACATTATGCCAAGGCTGAACTGTGCTTCATCAAACCCTTGAATTGCAGCTTTCTCATACCACTCTCGGGCCTGAACATAATCCTGTTCCACTCCCTGCCCAAACTCATACATCGCGCCGAGGTAAAATTGTGCACCACTATGTCCTTGTAGTGCGGCTTTCTCATACCACTCCCGTGCCTGAGCATAATCCTGTTCCACTCCCTGACCTTCAAAATACAAACTACCAAGGTTAACTTGCGCGTTTACATCTCCCTGTTCAGCATTTTTCTGCGTTTCTGAGAATGGAGGAGGGGCCGTTGCTAAAACAGGCGAGATTGACAAAGCGACAGTCAAGACCGTTACTATGAAAAAGGCAAAACGTTGCATTAAAGAAGTATCCTGTCGATCCTGTTTCTACTCTTGAAATTCCGTATCAAAATTTACTAAAACCCCTCAGTTCGTGCAGGGATCAGCTGTTTAACGTCTCTAAGAAATCTATCTGTAACAACCACCGAAATCGCAAAAGCCGACTTCTCAGGAGCGTTTTTCTCTGACGGAAAGCGGAACGATGAAGCTCTCGACAGGAGTCAGCGTTTCCATATCCATAACGTTGAACTTCACGCGGTCGCGCTCCAGAAAAAACGGCACAAGGTCCTCCTTCAAGGGGGTGCCGAGGTCTTTCTTCTCCCCTTCAAAGACGAAGATCAGGTGTCCGTCATTCAGGTCAAGCTCAAGTTTCTGCAGGGTTTTCCGAAAGGGCCGGTCAATCAGGATAGCCAGACCGCGCAGCTCCGGGCTGGCATAGATGTCGATCAGCAGTTCATCCGTAACCGAGCCGCGCTCGTTGAGCTTTTTGAAAACGTCAAACATGCCTTCAGGATATCAGAGGACAGGCCGGATCGACTAGGGTAAACCGCGCGTTATACTCAACTCGCGGGAGCCGCCGGGGCGTGGTCGAGGTCAAGATTCGCGCCGCCACGGTTAAGAACGCCGAACCGGTCGCCGAATTGCGTTTTGACGTTATCAATAAGAACCTGCTTTTTAAGCATGTCGTTCAGGCCGAAGAAATCGAACCCGATAAAATCCATAAGCTTGATCATGAACATGGTCGGAGAACTGAACCAGCTGAGCTTCTTCTCATCGACAACCCTGTTGAACTCCGAGGAAAGCCCTTCACCGGAAAGACGGCCGATACGAACGGCTTCCGCGGCCTGGTCGATACTACGCTGGGTAAACTCCCTGGCTTGTTCTGTTCGGCGTCTGAGCGCATCCTGCCCGCGTTCAAGAGCAGAGCGTGCCGTGTTCATCGAAGTGTCGCCGCCAGTGCTGATCTCATTGGTTTGCCCGAACCGCTCGGCGATTTGTTCAGGAGTCATGCCGGTAATGTCAAACATTTCCGGGCTGGCCAGAGCTGCGGTAAACTCGCTTTCAGCGCGCCCGGACAAGCGTGCGAATTCACGGGCGATATAGGCTTTTTTATCCGGCTCGTTCATCGCCCCGCGCATGATCCGCTCGACGTCGGCTCCTTGGACTTCGACGCCGGTGACTTTGCGGAAAGCGCCCATCACGATATCGCCTTCGATAACGTGGGCAAGAGCGCTAAGATCATCGTCGCTAACGCCGGTATTGTGGCGGGAGTTCAGTTCGCGCAAGGACGCCGTAATCATCTGCGTATCCAGAGTTGCGGCTGTGAACATAAACCGGGTTATCTCAGGGCTCTTTTCTTTCAGGAGTTCGGCAAACTCGGGATAACTATCCTTCAAGGTATGGTATAGGCCTGTGGCCGTATCGTCGGCAAGCCTCGTCAGCGCCCTTGTAGACTCGCCGCCTGTTGCAAGGTGAGAGACGCCTGCCACCGTAAGCGCCGTACCGCCGAGCCCGATAACCGCTGTACTGTATAAAAGGCCTTTTCCGCCGACCAGAACAACGCCTTTGAACGGCCCGGCCCGGTCCGCAACGTTATGAACCATACGGTTAAAACGTCCTTTCCAGTTCAGTGAATTGAGCTGATCCGTGCGTCTGCTTTGCTCGGCAAGTTGTTCGCGCATGGCCCGGACTTCGTCCTCAAGACTCACAGCCCTCCGGGCAGGGTGGGCGTCCAGATACTCTCTTGCGACTTTGACGATTTCGTCGTTTTCATCCAGCCCGTGTTTGGCGATAAGGGCCTGAAGGTCAATTTTTCCGGTTCCCGCTGCGGCGGTCGTGAACTCGTTATCAAAAAGATGCCGACTGCGTGTGCGCCTCAATGTGGCTTGGAATGCATCGTTACCGAAAACACGCGCGACTTGTGCATCCCCGGACTCGGCCCCGCGTCGAATCAGGTCGTCTAGAGCGCTGTTATCAGCGGCTTTAACGGCAGAATCGATATCGTCCGCCATGTGGGTAAGTACACCGCGAAAAGCAGCAATTTCATCGGCATTCTTAAGAAACCGCATGAAATCGTCTAAATATCTAATGGAGCCTGACATCCGTACTCACCCCGTATTTCACCGCTTTTTTCATTTTTATAATACTTATAGTTAACCTGACTATATCCAATCCGGTCAAGAAATACCAGTTTTTTTTGCGATAATCTTATAGTTCAAAAGGGATAGAACCCCCCGGAAAGCTACGTTTAGACAGGATCAAGAGGCAAAATAACGTGCGGCATTGCGAAAAAGACGCATCCCGTCACTTTCCTCGGGAAGCTCTTTGCCCTCGCGGGCCGCTTGGTCTTTAAGCTCATGATAGTCGTCCCGCTGCCATGTAAACATACCGCGTTCGGGGTGGGGCATAAGCGCCAGAACACGTCCTGATTCGTCTGTAATGCCCGCTATATCAGCCGTAGAGCCGTTCGGATTGTAGGGAAATTCTCCTCCGGCAGTCGATCCGTCAGGTTTAATGTAGCTTATTGCGACTTGGTTGCTATCCTTCAGGCTTTTCAGGGTGGTCTCGTCCATCATAAACCGCCCCTCCCCATGAGCGACGGGGATATGCATCGTGCCCCCTCCCTGAAGCCAGGGGGAGTCTGAGTTGTCGTTGATGGAAAGATCAATCCAGCGGCACTGGTACCGCGCGGTCATATTATAGGTCACAGCCACCAGCCGCTCCCCGTACTTTTTGTTGATTCCCGGAACAAGCCCCAGATTCGCGACAATCTGGCATCCGTTACAGATTCCGATGGTCAGCGTATCGCGCTCGACAAACCGGCGAACCGGCTCCCACAGCGCCAGCTTCATTTTCTGCGCAAACGCATTGCCTGATCCGGTGTCATCTCCATAAGAAAATCCGCCGGGCACGGCCAGAACCTGCACATCGTCAAGCTCTTTAGGGTTTTCAATGAGATCATTGATATGCCGGATCCGCCCCTTCAGCCCGGCATACTCAAACGCGTAAAGCGTCTCCTCTTCACAATTAAGACCGTACCCGCTTAAGATTAGGACGCTTGCGGTCATTTGGACCCTCTGGCTTGGTCAATTCGGGGGAGGAGTTCCACAATGACGGGGTGTTCGGTTGAAACGATGTGCTGATTTGGAGCGGCAAATTTTATCTTTTTTCCAAAAGGGGTATCAGTCCGCACATCCAGCACAATCACACTGTGTTGGAAACTCAGGTTAACAACATCAGACAAGGGAACTCTGACGTCCTGCCCCGAATTCTTTACAAGCAAAGAATCCCCGCAGTCATAAACCGTATCAACCATAGGCAGGAAAAACTGGCGGTAAAGAGTAAAAAAAACTATCGCATTTAAAACCATGGCCCCGACAATAACGAAAGGGCTAACATTCATATCCTTTAAGCCTATGTATACAATACCTGCAGCAGCGATAATAAAAATCGCAGGATAAGCTTTTTTATATAAAAAAGTATTTCCGGATATTTTTTTCATATCATTAGTCATATCAGTATCCTTTTAGGGGTAACTTATAGGCACTGTCTAACATGCTGGTTTTTACTTTTGCAAAATTCCGGATCGTAAGGTTTTCGCTAAATGCGACGCTGCCGATCATGTGGCAATGCTCGTAGCCCTTGAAGTTACGCTCAAACGCCTTTCGGTTCTGGGGCGCGACCGTAACGACAACCCGCCCGGTACTCTCCGAGAACAACAGGGCCGCCTTCGAGAGTCCGGTATCCGGAAGCGTGATATCCAGTCCCATTTGCCCGGCGATCGCTTTCTTGGCCAAGGCAACACCTAAGCCGCCCAGACCCACGGAAAGCGCCGAAGCGATCAAACGGTCGCGCGTAGCCCGGCCCAGAAGCTTGTAAAGGCGTAAATTCTGATGCCCGTCCGTCTCCGGGACATTCGAGCCCAGATGCTTCAGGTGATCGTAATATTCCGAGCCGCCTAGCTCATCCTTCGTGGTACCAAGCAAGTAAACAAGGTCGCCCGGAGCCTTCGGCGCAAGCGACACGGATTTGCGGACGTCGTCGATCACCCCGATACTGGAAACCAGCAGGGTAGGGGGCGCGGAAACTTTAATCGCCTTGCCCGAAGCGTCATAGCCCTTGAAATCGTTGAACATGCTGTCTTTGCCGGAAATAAACGGCGTTTCGTACTTGACGGCAAGATCGTAGATCGCCGTAACCGCGCGCTTGAGCTGCCCCAGACGCTCCGGTTCGTCCGAAGAACACCAGCAGAAATTATCCAGCAAGGCTGTATGCTTGATGTCGCCCCCGGCAGCAATAATATTCCGCACCGCCAGATCAAGACCCGCCGCCGCCATCGCCGCCGAGTCGATGTCGCTGTAACGGGGGAACAAAGCCTGCGAAAGAATAACGCCCTTGGGTGAACTCAGAACAGGCTTGGTAATGCTGGTTTCCGCGTAAACCCGCCCCGGACCTTGCAGGGGTTTAAGAACAGATCCGGCCTGAACCTCATGGTCGTACTGTGTGGCGATAAATTCCTTGGAACAGATATTCAGCCGTCCCATCATCGCCAGCAGGTCCGGCCCGTAATCGCTCTTCTCTTCAAGTTTTGGCTCAGTTGTTCCCCCGCGTGTGAAAGTAGTTTTCAAGGGTGTTTCGGGAATCCCGTCATGCAGGAAGTCCATGGAAAGGTCCATTATCGTCTCGCCATGCCAGCTGACCTGCGCACGGCCCGAATCGGTATACGTCCCGATGACTGTTGCCTCAACGCCGCGCCGGGCCAGAAACGCGATCAGCGCGTCCGTATGCTCGGGCGGGACGGCCAGCGTCATCCGCTCCTGCGACTCGGAAATCCATGTTTCCCAGGGCGCCATGCCGGGGTACTTCAGGGGAACGCTCTCCAGCGCGACATGAAACCCGCCGGATTGTCCGGCCATTTCCCCAACTGAAGAGGACAGTCCTCCCGCGCCGTTATCTGTAATAGCGCTATACCAGCCCTTGTCGCGAATCTCTTTGATAAGCGCATCCGACATCTTCTTTTGCGTGATCGGGTCGCCGATCTGCACTGCCGTCGCCGGAGAACCCTCATCCAGCGCAACGGAGGAAAACGTCGCCCCGTGGATCCCGTCGCGCCCCACGCGCCCGCCCGCCATAACGATTTTATCGCCGGGCCGCGCTTTCTTGATATGTGCGGGCTTGCCGTTGATTGTGCGCGGGATCAGCCCGATCGTGCCGACGAAAACCAGCGGCTTCCCGGCAAAACGGTCATCGAAATAAACGAATCCCTGCGGGGTGGGGATGCCTGAACAGTTCCCGCCCGACTCAACCCCGGCCACAACCCCGTTCAGGATATGCGCGGGGGAGAGCATAGGGTCTGCGCCCTTCGGATCACGGAAATATTTTGGGTTGCTGCGCGGATCGGCAAAGCAAAACCCGTAGCGGTTAATCACAGGCTTCGCGCCCAGCCCGAAACCCATGCAATCGCGGTTCACGCCCACGATTCCGGTAATCGCCCCGCCAAACGGATCAAGCGCGGAAGGGGAGTTATGCGTTTCCACCTTATCGCAGATCAGGTAATTCTCATCAAAGATGATACCCCCCGCATTATCCGAAAACACCGAAACGCAGATATCGTCATCACCGCGCTTCTCGCGGATTTCATTGGTCGCCCGCTTGATATAGTGGCGGTAAAGCCCGTCCTGCACTTCATCAATCGGCGAGGCGAAAATTGTGTGTTTGCAATGCTCCGACCATGTCTGCGCGAGCGTTTCCAGTTCGATATCCTTGGCGTTCCGGCCCTCTTTTTTGAAATAATCGCGGATCGCCTGCAGGTAGAGAAGGGATAGCCCAAGCGGTCCGCGCCGGGAACCGTCCTCGTTCTCGATTCCCTGCCGGCCAAGGGCTTCAAGAGCCTGGTCGCTGATCTCAAGCTCAATTTCGTCTGCGACGGCCCCTTTGTTATCCAGATGGACTTTGGGCAGAACGGCCTCCATTCCGCCATCCTTCTTGAACTCCGCCCGGCTCTTGATTGTAGCCCGCTGGATCAGGCGGTTGGAAAGATCGTACGCAAGTGCCTGAACATCTTCCCTCGAAACCGGGCCTTTTATGAGGTATAGCCGGGAGGAGTAGCAGGCTGTTTCGTTGTCGGAATTGTCATTGGAACTAAGGCGCAAAAGCTCCTCGGCCGTATGCCCGATATTATCGGTTACGCCCGGAAGAAAGCCGATTTCAAGAGCCCAGTCAAAATCGTCTGGCAGAGTATTCACGCTCTGAACGACAGGATTCGCAAGGGTTGACCTAAAAGGCTTATCGTTGGCAGCCGGGTGTTCGGACGTATAAACATCAACGACACGCACACAAACTTCAGCGCCCTTGGCGTCTAGAGCCTTTTGGATACGCAGGGCTCTCCCGTCTTCTTGATGCCCCAGAACTTCGATACGGTATGCCATAGGCTTAACAAATCCGGGCCGCCAGTGCCAAGTAACTGTTGATATTCATTACCGCGCAGATTAAATAGTACTCCGAGGCACTTTTCAATATTCATCTGGAAATTTTAAGCCCATGCCAGAGCACAGAAAAAATAGCGTCTTGAAGAATGCGGCCCTGGCTCTTGCATGTCTGTTTTCGTTCACGCCTGTAACGGTTCACGCATGCAGTTTTATGCCCAAAAGCGCCTACGATTACTATAACGAGCACAGCAAGGTGTTCGTCGGAACGGTCGAGGAAGGTCCGGATGAGAAGGGAAGTTATAAAGTGCGCGTAATCGAAGCCTTCAAGGGCTTCGACGACAAAAACGAATTTAACGGCACTACAGACGTTGTTTTTGACACGAATTGGTGTGGCTTTGATAAACAGGAAAAGGGCGCGAAGCTTCTGATCTTCATGAACGATGGAGAAAAGGTTTCGCACACGGGGGGAACAACCCCGATATGGCAGGTCGAGGACCAGACCAAGGCCGAAACGAACCTGTATCGAGTTATTCTTTTGCGGCAAATGCTGGATCCTGACAACAAGGGTATACCGAAAGGCGCTGTCCCTGATGAGGAAACCGCCATATACTTGGCGTACAAGGCGATGACTCCTGTTTTCGGAAAGGAAACGGTTTCGACGCACGCCCCCTACACAGCCTCTCTGATAAAAGAAAAAGAAGAAGGCTCGGACTACGAGGAGCAAGTATGGCATATTGCTGGAACATCGAAGTGCGACACGCAGAAAGACTCATGTGAAAATATGTCCCCGCAGGTTAAAATTCACAAATGGTCTGGAAAAGTTTTAAAAGTCTACGGAGCAGGCGGATAAAATGCCCAAAGTCACGATAAACGGAATGGAAATCGAGGTCGAGCCGGGGACAAGTATCCTTCAGGCCGCCGAGCAACTCGGAATCGAGGTTCCGCGTTTTTGCTATCATGACAAGCTCTCCGTCCCCGCCAACTGCCGGATGTGCCTGGTTCAGGTCGAAGGCGGCCCGCCCAAACCTGTGGCCTCGTGCGCGATGGCCTGCGGCGACGGCATGATCGTGCGCACCGACACCGATGTCGTCAAAAAGGCGCGCAAGGGCGTAATGGAAATGCTGCTCATCAATCACCCGCTCGATTGCCCGGTCTGCGATCAGGGAGGGGAGTGCGATCTCCAGGATCAGGCGATGGCGTACGGATTTGACCGTTCGCGCTTTCACGAAAACAAGCGCGCCGTTGAGGATAAGGATCTTGGCCCTTTGATCAGCACGGTCATGACACGGTGCATAAACTGTACGCGCTGTGTGCGTTTCGCCGAGGAAATTGCCGGAACCCCCGTTCTCGGACAACTCAACCGTGGAGAAGACGCGGAGATCGGGACTTTTGTCGGCGAACTTGTGAAAACAGAGCTTTCTGGAAATCTGGTTGATGTGTGCCCGGTCGGTGCTCTGACATCCAAGCCTTACGCCTTCGCTGCCCGCCCGTGGGAGTTGAAAAAAACCGAAAGCATCGACGTTCACGATGCCGTGGGTTCAAACATCCGGATCGACTCGCGCGGCCGCGAGGTGATGCGCATCCTTCCGCGCCTGAACGAGGACGTTAACGAGGAATGGATCAGCGATAAAACACGCTACGCCTGTGACGGGCTGAGGTATAAGCGTCTGGACCGCCCCTATATTCGTTGTGAATCTTCCAACAGGCTTCTCGCGGCCTCCTGGCCGGAGGCTTTCGCCCACATCCGCGAAAGGCTTGAAGGGCTTCAGGGGGAAAACATCGCGGCTCTGGCCGGCGATCTGTCTGATGTGGAATCCATGACCGCGCTTAAGGATCTGATGCGTAGACTCGGAAGTGCCAATCTGGATTGCCGGACCGACAACGCCGATTTCGATGTGTCCAGCCGCGCAGGTTATTTGTTCAATTCGACCATTTCCGGAATAGACCAGGCGGACCTGATTATTCTCATCGGGGTCAATCCGCGCTACGAAGCCACGATGGTCAACGCCCGCATCCGCCGCGCATGGCTGGAACGCCGTGTGAAGGTGGTCATGATCGGGCAGGGCGCAGATCTGACTTACCCCTATGATCATTACGGCACGGGTACTAAGGATATAACGCAGTTTGCGGAGGAATTTGCCGGAAAACTCCCCGCAAAGAAACCGATGATGATTGTCGGAGCAGGGGTTTTCCGCCGGGACGATGGCATGGCCCTGCACGGGGCGTTATACGAGGCGGCAGAAAAGCTCGGCATAGTGACCAAGGAATGGAACGGCTTTAATGTTCTTCATAGCGCGGCATCCCGAGTCGGCGCGCTGGATATTGGTTTTGTCCCGCAAAAAGACGCCCTTGATTTCCGAAGCATTATTGCAGGAACGAAGGATGGTTCCATAAAGGCGCTCTATCTTCTTGGCAGCGATGAATTTAATGCCCGCGTGAATATCGGCTGGAAAACTTTTGTGATCTATCAGGGGCACCACGGCGATCAGGCGGCCCAGCGTGCCAATGTGATTCTCCCGGGTGCCGCCTACACCGAAAAAGACGGGATATTCGTAAATACCGAGGGACGCCCGCAACTTGCACGCAAGGCGGTCAGCCCGCCCGGAGAGGCGCGCGAGGACTGGAAAATCATTCGCGCACTTTCTGATGAGCTTGGGGAGCCGTTGCCCTATAACACGCTTGCCCAACTGCGCGAACGCATTCGCGGCGAATGGCCGCTCTTTCGTTCCATCGACGAAATCACCCCGGCCAAGTGGACACGTTTTGGCGGTAAGGGAAAAGTTCATGCGGAAACTCTGGAATCATATGGCAGCAGCTTCTATCTAAGTAACCCGATTTGCCGCGCATCGAAAACCATGAACGAATGCGTGGAGGCTTTCACAAATGAAGAACGCTACTCCGAAGCAGCGGAATAAGGATGACATGACTGGAAAGATGAAAACGACCCTTTCGCAGGTCAGGGAGTTTCATGAAACATATGGCCTTCCCGTACGCTCGATTCCAGACATATCTGATCAGAAAACAAACGCTCTTCGAATCAACTTGATTGCCGAGGAACTCGAAGAGCTAAGGCAGGCATTGAGGGACGGGGACATCAAGGAAACCCTTGATGCGCTGATTGACCTGCAATACGTACTCGACGGGGCGTTTCTCTCTTTTGGCTTGCACCACCTGAAAGACCCGGCCTTCGAGGAGGTCCACGGGTCGAACATGAGCAAGCTGGGGTCGGACGGAAAACCGATTGTCCGCGAAAGTGACGGTAAAATCCTTAAGGGTCCGAACTATTATGAACCGGATTTGAGGAAATTTCTCGAATCAACTTGGCATGACGCAGCCGAATAAAACTCTAACATGTTGATTTTCAAAGAATAAATATTTCCATTTGCGGGAAGCGGCCGTATAATGCAATATTAAGGTAAGAAAAACAGATAAATCCGCCAAAATACGGGTGAATAAAAAGGGGTGTTTTTATCGTGATCCCAAGAACAACAAGCGAAAGAGATTCTCTTGCATTAAGCAATGTCTTTCTGCGTCAGTGTCGTATGGATGACGCATATGGTGGCTATTGCGCCAAAGGGGTGGCAAACCTTCTCGAACATGTTGGTTTGGGCTGTCAGCGAGGCCACGCATACACTTGGAAGGACACTCTTCCTCAGAACGGGTGGATCAAGCTCGAAGGCGTAACTCCTGAAAACGCCCCGCCCGGAGCTGTTCTAATATACGACAGAAGCCCCAGAGGGGTCCGCAATAACGACGGCAAGGGGGGAGACGATTACGGCCATGTTGAGATCGTAACAGAAGATGTGAACGGCCGCCGCCAGTATGTATCGGACAAGGCCCGGAATAATTGGGGCGGATCGGTTCCGCAGAATTTTGTAGGCGTGTACGTTCATCCCAGTCTTCACAAGACCAATGATGGCATTCATTATGAACCGAATCTTGACCCGCGCGGCGGAACCATGCTGGCAAGCAACCGCAGCGGAGCAAACGGTCAAAGAGAGGGCGCTCAGGGATATGACCCCGCGATGCTGGCGATCCTCAATAACAGGACAAATCAGGATGAGGACGACCCGTCCATCGTTTCCGGAGGGGGTACGGCCAATAATTCGGACCTGTTCAATAACAATGCAAAACTCAGCGCCTTCCTTGTGCTGGCTATGTTCGTTTCTACTATTTACGGCGTGGAAATGAATACAGGCGGTCAGCAGATAACGCCTCCGGACAGGGATCCCGTAGTTGGCGGCAGTATGATCGCTCCGGGAGTTCAGACCGGAAGCCAGACCTGAAGAAGCCGGAAGTTTCATTCTTTTCCTTTATTTTTCCTTTAACAAGAACGCCCCGCTTTCCGGCTTTACTTTCCTCTCAAAAAAAGGCAGTTTTGGGCTGGCAAGCAGAATGCCGGAACTAAGATATGTCCGAAACACTGATATTTTACGCACAATGGCTGGGATGGACGGTTCTCTGGATCGTGATCCTCATGGTCTTCTTACTTCTCGCCGTGGCCTACCTGACCTATGCGGAACGCAAGGTCCTTGGGGCCATCCAGCGTCGTCAGGGTCCGATGACCGTAGGCCCGTTCGGTCTGCTGCAACCCATCGCCGACGGCATGAAACTCATGTCCAAGGAAACGATTATTCCCTCTCAGGCGCACCGCGTAGTCTTCCTGTTGGCGCCGATGATTCTTTTTACTCTGGCGCTCGTCGCGTGGGCGGTCATACCCTTTGACCGGGACTGGGTAATCGCCAACATCAATGTCGGAATCCTGTACCTGTTCGCCATTTCTTCTATGGGAGTCTATGGCGTCATCATGGCGGGATGGGCCTCAAACTCGCGCTACGCCTTCCTTGGCGGGCTCCGTTCGGCCTCGCAGATGGTCTCTTATGAAGTCTCGATGGGCCTGATTATCGTCTGCGTAATTCTATGCACAGGATCCCTGAACCTTCAGGAAATCGTCATGGCCCCGCGTCCGTTCTGGATGCAGGTCCTTCTCTTTCCCATGCTGATCGTGTTCCTGATCTCCATCCTCGCGGAAACGAACCGCTGTCCCTTCGATCTGCCCGAAGGAGAATCGGAAATCACGGGCGGGTTCATGGTGGAATATTCCTCCATGGCCTTCGCGCTGTTCTTCCTGGGAGAATATGCGAATATGATCCTGATGAGCGGTATAACCACGACCCTGTTTCTCGGGGGGTGGCTTCCTCCTTTCGGTATAGAGGCGGGAGAGGCGGTTCCCGGCATCGTATGGTTTGCCCTGAAAACGGCTCTGATTCTGTTTTTCTTCCTGTGGGCGAGGGGGACTCTGCCGCGGTTCCGCTACGACCAGTTAATGCGCCTGGGCTGGAAGGTCTTCCTGCCCTTTACGCTCATCTGGGTGCTTGTGACGGCCGGGACGCTGGTCGCGCTTGACGCGGTTCCCAACAAACGCCCCGTTCCGATAGAAATCCCTGCAATAGTCAGCGAGGGCGGCGAAGCCCCGGTCCTCAATAAAGGGATGCCGCCCCTTCCTGTCCTGAGTCCCGATGCGGCGCCTTCACCCGCGCCCGGTGATAGCGGGGAGGGGGAATAGACATGGATCGAATCTTGCGCTCGATGTTGCTTACGGAAATTGTGAAGGGGTTTCTCCTGACGCTAAAATACATCTTTTTTGTTCCGCGCGTGACCATCAACTACCCATACGAAAAAGGTCCGATTTCCCCTCGCTTCCGCGGTGAACACGCCCTGCGCCGTTACCCGAACGGCGAGGAACGATGCATCGCCTGTAAACTGTGCGAAGCCATCTGCCCGGCTCTGGCCATAACCATTGAGGCCGAGCCCCGCGAAGACGGTTCCCGCCGCACCACGCGCTATGATATCGACATGACGAAATGTATCTATTGCGGCCTGTGTCAGGAAGCCTGCCCGGTCGACGCGATTGTCGAAGGCCCGAACTTCGAATTCGCGACCGAAACGCGTGAGGAATTGTACTACAACAAGGAACGGCTCCTTGCAAATGGGGACAGGTGGGAGGCGCAGATCGCGGCCAACCTCGTCAAGGACGCACCTTATCGCTGATCAGGCCCGAAAAGAACGACTCATATTTTGTCTAGAAGTCCAGATGCGCTACGGGAGCAACGTCAGGCTCGTCATAAGAGATTGAGCGTTCTGCTGCGCGGATAACTTCAATCGGAAAAGCGTCTCGCCCCTGTATAACCGTGCTACGGGCGATATTCAGTTCTCTCAAAGTCCCGATATCAGCGTGAAGAAGAGCTTCATTCTGCTCGTACGTCAAATCCATAGCATCCCCGGTATCCGGGTCCCTGTAACGCACTTTTTGGACGTGCTCGCCGTCAGTATCAGGAGCGGACACACTGCCATCATATTCCAGAGCCATAATCCCCCCTTCAAAAATTGAATATTTTTAAAACTCAGTATAGTATCAGTAAATACAAGCAATAAAATTATAAAACAAAATAAAAAGCTATAACAAATTATTTTTCAACGTTGTATTAAAACGTATAGATAACAAGAGGTTAATAAGGTGACGGCAGGTTATCATCCAATGATCGAAGAATGGCGAAGATCTGTCATTCCCCCCACCGAAAGAGTAGAAGCAACTCCGGAAGAGGAGTTTCCTTTTGGAGCGCCGGCCGAAAGTTTGGGGTATCTGGAAGATGTCAGGGGATTTGAAACGCGCGTTTTTGGTCGGGCGCCGCTGGAAAATTTGGTCATCAAACAAAGGGGGAGCGAAATTGCGACCCTTCCGGAAGGCTATGAACACCTTAAGGAAGGAATTGATAGAGTGTTTGCTGACCAACTCAAGAAAAACCCGCTTTTTAGGCATGCGGAAATACACGTGACGCACCGTCAGAATACATATCAGATCGAGGTCACGGGCCAGAATAACCATGCAGACAGCAACCGCACTGAAGGGTCGGTGATAGACGATTACATTTATTTCATGGCAAATAGGCAAGGGCCGTTTGTCCAGATTGAGTACGTAAGCAACCCCGATGAGCTGTTTGAAAGGAAAACGCCCGACACAATGGCGGAGGCTGGCCTGATGAGGCAGGCAAAAGATGGCGAGATTATTGCCGGACGTTCAAGAACTTTTCATGCGCAGGGCGCACTGATCTACCAGATTGGTAGAACCTTGCTGCGCGCAATAGTCACGCACCCGCCAGCCAGTTATTTTCATAGCCTCCCTGACCATGAGAAAGCTATGCTCCCGGAGGAATTCAGAGATAAACATGGAATTACGTTTGATCAACCCATACTGGAGCCTGGTTAGCAGGTAACCCCTGAATTACTACGTCTTTTTGAACGGCAGGAGCCTTTCTATCGGGATATGGTAATAAAGATTGAGCATCTCCACGCCCGGATTATCGTCCCCCAGACCGCAATTTGACATATGGCTGAAACTGAAGGCCAGCCGGCTGCCGGAGTCGAACTGGTAGCCAAGCTCGAACTGTGAACGGAAAATAATCGGATAGAAAAGATCCGCATTGTTATGCCCGCGCCCGTACAGCCCTGCGCCTAGGCTGGGTGTGACATAGACATGATCGGTAAGCTGAAGGTCGACAAGAAATCCGCCGCCCCCCCACATAGCGCCGTCCGCGGTGAGGTTTAGCCCCGCCCACGGCTTGATTTGCTTGATGAATATTGATTTGTCCGGCCTGTATTCAGCCCTGAAGTGAAGGGTTTGCCCGTCATCTTCGGGGAAAATATCGTAATAGCCGACAGACAGCCCCAGAAAGCCGGAAACGGTCTTTGCCTGAGCATATAGGGATGCAAAAAAAACTGGACAAAAAAGTATTAAAAAAACAGGAAGCCGTTTCATGACTCTGCGCACCTCTCTTAATCTAAAAAATAAATAGGTACGCAGAAATAACTGTTTTAAATGGGAATATAAAAATGTATCGCGATTTTCTTTTTAAAAATCAAGAGGGAAAGTTTTTCCGCTGAACATGAGCTTTTTAGTAGATCGACCCTTGCGGGAGGCATCAGAAAAGATTAGAAAGATCACAAAACAAAGAGACATCCAAAATGGTCGTCCAGGCATTAGCCTTTTATCTTTTTGCCGGAATACTGGTCTTAAGTGCGCTTATGGTTATTACCGTGCGCAATCCCGTCCACTCGGTCTTGTTCCTGATTCTGGCCTTTTTCAACGCGGCAGGGCTTTTTATCATGCTGGGCGCGGAGTTCGTTGGCATGATCCTCGTGATTGTCTATGTCGGGGCTGTGGCCGTGCTCTTCCTTTTCGTGGTGATGATGCTCGATATAAAATTCCACGACATCCGCAAGGGCTCGCGCCAGTATGTTCCGATAGGGCTGGCCATTGGCGGCCTTCTTCTCTTTGAGCTGTACACGCTTTACGGGACATGGGCCGAGACGCTCGCGATGAAAGCCAACCGCGCGAAGCCCGTTGAAAACATGTCGGAAATGAGCAATACGGAAATGCTGGGAAGCATAATGTATACGGATTATGTCTTGGCCTTTCAGTTGGCCGGTCTGATCCTGTTGGTTGCAATGATCGGGGCGATTGTCCTTACTCTAAGGGCGCGCCCGGGGGTCCGGAAACAGAATATCGGTGAACAGGTTTCGCGAAAATCCGAAGATGTCCTGGAAATTGTCAAGGTTTCCTCGGGATCGGGGGTATAGGGGAATGGAAGGGGCGATGGATATAGGGATCGGCCATTTTCTTGTTCTTGCAGGAGTTGTTTTCACGATCGGCGTATTCGGGATCTTCCTGAACCGCAAAAACGTAATTGTGATCCTGATGTCGATTGAACTCATGCTCTTGGCTGTGAATATCAATTTCGTCGCTTTTTCCGCGTACCTGAACGATTTGACGGGACAGGTTTTTACAATGTTTATTTTGACTGTAGCCGCTGCTGAAGCAGCGATCGGTCTGGCTATCCTTGTTGTTTTTTTCCGTAACAAGGGCTCTATCGAAGTTGAAGACATTTCAAGCTTGAAGGGCTAGGCATGGAAATACTCGCAGTCTTTTCCCCGCTTGTCGCATTTCTGATTGCCGGTCTCTTCGGGAAGCAGATTGGTCATAAAGGCTGCCAGTTTATCACCTGTGCTGCTGTAATCCTCGCGGCTTTCTCTTCGGTCGTTCTGTTTTTTAACGTTGTTCTCCATCCCGATTTCACAACGGACCACAGCTACGTTCACGTGCTGGCCCGTTGGATTGAATCCGGAACCTTCAAGACGCAATGGGCCCTGCGCATAGATCAGCTTTCGGTTGTCATGATGTGCGTCATCAATGTCGTGTCCGCATGCGTTCATGTCTATTCTGTAGGGTATATGAGCCACGACCCGCACCGGGGCCGGTTCATGGCGTATCTCAGCCTGTTTACCTTCGCGATGCTGATGCTGGTGACGTCAGATAACCTTCTTCAGCTTTTCTTCGGCTGGGAAGGGGTCGGTCTGGCGTCTTACTTGCTGATCGGCTTCTGGTCGCACAAGCACTCGGCGAACGCGGCGGCTCAAAAAGCGTTTATCGTGAACAGGGTAGGGGACTTCGGCCTAGCTTTAGGCGTCATGAGTATATTCGTTTTATTCGGAAGCATCGCCTTCGAAGATATCTTCGCCAACCCCGCTCAGTACGAGCATACGACGATGAGCTTTCTGGGGTATCAGTTTCACGCGCTGACCGTGATCTGTCTCCTTCTGTTTATGGGCGCCGTCGGTAAATCGGCGCAGCTGGGCCTGCATACATGGTTGCCTGACGCAATGGAGGGACCAACGCCTGTCTCCGCTCTGATCCATGCGGCGACGATGGTCACGGCCGGGGTCTTTCTGGTCGCACGCTTTTCGCCGCTCTTTGAATACGCTCCGGCAGCACTTTCCGTCGTCACGGTCTTCGGTGCGCTCACCGCTTTCGTTGCTGCAACGATCGGCATGACCCAGTTCGATATAAAACGCGTGATCGCATACTCCACCATGTCCCAACTCGGGTACATGTTCTTCGCGCTCGGGGTATCGGCTTATGCCGCCGCCATGTTCCATCTCATGACACACGCCTTCTTTAAGGCTCTGCTTTTTCTCGGCGCCGGCTCTGTCATCCACGCGATGTCAGACGAGCAGGATATGCGCAACATGGGCGGAATTAAGGATAAAATCCCCCTGACATATGCCCTGATGTGGATTGGCGCTCTGGCTCTTGCGGGCATACCGCCTTTTGCCGGATTTTATTCCAAGGATATTATTCTTGAAGCTGCATGGGCGGACCAGTCCGGCGTAGGGTTTTTTGCTTTCTGGATGGGAATTGCCGCCGCCTTTATGACGGCCTTCTATACATGGCGTCTGCTCTTTATGACGTTCCACGGAGCCCCGCGAGCAAAACCTGACGTCATGAGCCACGTCCATGAATCGCCCTCGATAATGGTAACGCCTCTGGTTGTTCTGGCCATCGGTGCGCTCTTTTCCGGATACGTCTTTTATGGGGGGTTTGTAGGATCCGCCTACAAGCATCACGGAGAAGTCCACGCAGCCATTAGCGAAGGTATGGAAAACGCCAGACATGCCCCGGCTTCAGAGCACGGCGGCGAAGAGCAGATGGAGACAGCCGGAGACAAGGACGCGGAACCCGAAGAAACCGAAGCTATGACAGGACTTCAGAAGCTTGAAGTCGAAGCCGAGGAGATAAAGGAAGAAGTCTCTGAGATAGCCGAAGCCGTAGTAGAAGAAGGAAAAGAAAACCTTAAGGAAATTAAGCAGGCGGGGGAAACTGCCCGTGAGCTTCTGACTTCAGAGATTAAGGGGATGGAAGGAGCAGAAAAAGAGGGAGGAAGACCAAGTGATCCGGGCCTGAACCTCTGGTCTCGCGAGTTTTTCTGGCACAAGTCAATTTTCGTCCGCGAACATAACGATACGATCGAAGCGGCGCACAGTGTTCCGCTTTGGGTTAAGTATCTTCCTCTCTTTGTAGGCTTGCTTGGAATTGCCCTGGCGTATCATGCTTATGTAAGACGCCCCGAAATCCCGGCCCGCATATCCGCATCCGCCGGGCCGGTTTATCGTCTGTTTTTCAATAAGTGGTACTTCGACCAGATTTACCACGCCGTCTTTGTTAGGAACGCCCTTCGTCTTGGAAAGTTTTTCTGGAAATTCGGTGACAAGGAACTGATTGACGGTCTTGGCCCGGACGGTATCGCCTGGGCATCCAGAAAGGCAGCAGGGCGTCTGAGCCGGTTCCAGAGCGGCTATGTCTATCAGTATGCTTTCGTCATGATGATTGCGCTCGTGGCCATGGTGTCCTGGCTGGTTTTCAGGGTAGAGCCGATTCAGATAAGCCTGTCGCCGGGACAGAAAAGAGTGGAAAAAAGCACAGCCGAAAGTCCGGTGACGGTTCCTTCAATATTGGAACTCGCACCGCAGAATGAACGGCCGGAGGAGATTCAGGAATGATAATGCCCCCTGTCCTGACGATCATGATCTTTCTGCCGGTTATCTGTGCATTGATGATCACGATCATTCGCGGCGATAAAGGCGACGAGGAAATTGTCGAAAAAAATGTTAAGCATCTCTCGCTCTTTGGTTCTCTCTTCGTGCTGGCTTTCGCAGTCTTTATGTACGCTAACTTTGATAAGACCAGCAGCGATTTCCAGTTTGTCGAGAAAGTTTCATGGGTGTCCGCCGCGGGGGTAAACTACCATCTTGGTGTCGACGGAATATCAATCTACTTTATTCTTCTTTCGGTTTTTCTGACTCCCGTATGCATCCTGGCCAGCTGGAATTCGGTCAAGACACGCATCAAGGAATACATGATCGCCTTCCTGATCCTTGAAAGCATGATGATCGGGACGTTTGCCGCGCTTGACACCGTTCTCTTCTATGTATTTTTTGAAGGTGTTCTGATCCCGATGTTTCTTATCATCGGAATATGGGGCGGTCCGCGCAGGATTTATGCCTCCTTCAAGTTTTTTCTCTTTACCCTTCTAGGATCCGTCCTGATGCTGGTAGCCTTGCTTTCCCTGTACGCGACAACAGGAAGCACGGACATTCCGACACTGATGCACAGCACTCTGGACGTCGAGTACCAGAAATGGATATGGCTGGCGTTCTTCGCAAGCTTCGCGGTGAAAATGCCCATGTGGCCGGTCCACACCTGGCTTCCTGATGCGCACGTTGAGGCACCGACCGCAGGTTCGGTTATTCTGGCTGGTGTTTTGCTGAAAATGGGAGGTTATGGCTTCCTGCGTTTCTCTCTTCCGATGCTTCCTCATGCCAGCATGTATTTCGCGCCTCTGGTTTTAACGCTCAGCGTCATCGCAATCATTTACGCCTCTCTGGTCGCGCTGGTTCAGGACGATATGAAGAAGCTGATCGCTTATTCTTCTGTTGCTCATATGGGCTTTGTCACGTTGGGAATATTCAGCTTTACACAGCAGGGTATAGAAGGGGCTGTTTTCCAGATGCTCAGTCACGGCATTATCTCGGCCGCGCTCTTCTTGTGTGTAGGCGTGGTTTATGACCGCCTCCACACGCGTGAGATCAACCGTTATGGCGGTCTGGTGAAAAACATGCCGAATTACGCTGTCGTTTTTATGGTCTTTATGCTCGGTTCCGTCGGCCTGCCGGGAACTTCGGGGTTTGTAGGGGAGTTTTTGGCCCTGGTCGGTGCGTATCAGGCAAGCACGGCCTTCGCTGCTCTGGCTGCGACAGGGCTGGTTCTCGGCGCGGCTTACATGCTTCTGCTCTACCGTAAGGTCGTCTTTGGTCCGCAGAAGCACAAGGACGCCGCGGCAATGGAAGATTTGACGGCGATCGAAAAGCTGGTGCTTGTTCCGATGGCTTTGTTGGTGATCTATTACGGCGTCTTCCCCTCGACCGTTATGGATAGGGTAGCCCCCTCGACCGCCGCGCTTATGACGCATTATAAGATGTCTCACGAGCCTCTTGGATATAACGAGGCGATGTTGGATACGATGCCCGCTGCCGGAGAGAATTCCGAAAAAAGGAGCGGGTCATGATCGCCAATTTCAACATAATGCCGCTGATCCCCGAACTGTTCCTGGCTCTCACGGCCATGGGATTCCTCATTGTCGGTGCCTCTCAGGGAAACCGGTCGACAGCTGTTCTATGCTGGACGTCATGTCTGGCCACGGCGATTGCGGCGCTTCTTTTGCTTCAGGTTTCGTGGGAGAACCAGTTATCCTTGAACGGAATGCTGGTTATCGACGAGTTTTCCGGCTTCTTCAAACTGATGATTCTTCTCGGTCTGGCAACGTCTCTGGCCTTGTCCGTTGATTATCTCTACAAGGAAAGGATCGCACGCTTTGAATACCCGGTCCTCGTGATTATGGCCGGTCTGGGTATGATGCTGATGGTCTCGGCAAACAACATGCTCTCGCTGTACATGTCTCTTGAACTGCAGTCTTTGAGCCTCTACGTTTTGGCCGGTATCCATCGCAACTCGCCCAAATCGGCCGAAGCAGCGATAAAATATTTTGTTCTCGGCGCCCTGTCGTCAGGGTTGATCCTTTTTGGAATTTCTTTGATTTACGGTTTTACAGGCTCGATAGATTTCGCCGTCATTCGGGAAACCCTAGAACAGGCAGAAACCGCCTCGCCCGGTATAACGATCGGATTGGCCTTCCTTTTGGCCGGTCTGGCCTTCAAGATTTCCGCCGTCCCATTCCATATGTGGACGCCCGATGTGTATCAGGGAGCCCCCGCCCCTGTGACAGCTTTCTTTGCGATCGTTCCGAAGGTAGCCGCCCTCGGCCTCTTAATGCGCCTTCTTTTCTACGCTTTTCTTCCCGTATCAGGAGAATGGATGCAGATCGTCTATTTCCTCTCCGCCGCTTCAATGATCGTAGGCGCGTTTGCGGCGCTGGCGCAGGACAATATCAAGCGTCTTATGGCGTACAGCTCGATCGGCAATATGGGTTATGTCCTGATCGGCGTAGTCGCAGGCACGACCGAAGGCGCGGGCGCGGTGATACTCTATCTCCTGATCTACATGATCATGACGGCCGGGGTTTTTACCGTCATCCTGTGTATGCGAAGGCAGGGGTTGATGGCGATGCAGATTAACGACCTTGCCGGTCTTTCAAAAAACAGCCCGGTCATGGCTTACGCCATGGCTGCTCTGATGTTTTCCATGAGCGGTATTCCGCCCCTTGCAGGCTTCTTCGGGAAATTTTTTATCTTCCTTGCCGGGGTGAAGCAGGGGCTTATCGTTCTGGTCGTGCTCGGCGTTCTCAGTTCCGTCGTCTCCGCTTATTATTACCTCAGGATTGTAAAGGTAATGTTTTTTGATCCTGCGGCTGATCCGTTTGATCGCGGAATGGTACTCGAAAAGCGCTTGATTCTCCTAGTCTCCGTCTTATTTGTAATAGGCTTTATCCTTAAGCCGAATTTATTTGTGGACAGCGCCATGAGTGCCGCAAAAGCGCTTTTGCTCTGAAGACAGGGCGCTCACATATGACTCTGACTTGGTCTATCGAGACTTACGAACGGCTTTCCAGTACGCAGGACGAGTTAAAGGATCGGTTAAACCAAGGAGATGAGGTTACCGAAGGTCTCGTTATTCAGGCCATTGAGCAGAACGCAGGACGCGGGCGGCAGGGACGCCTGTGGTATTCGCCCCCCGGAAACCTTTACATGTCGTTGTTGTTGAAACCGGGCTGTTCGTTAGCGCGGTCCGGCTCGCTCTCGCTGGTCATGGCCCTCTCGATTGTGCGCGCATTGGAACGACTGGCCGGCGAACAGATAGGGATAACGCTGAAATGGCCCAATGACGTTTTTCTGAACGGAAAAAAATGCGCCGGAGTCCTTCTGGAGACGGAAACAGACGCGTCAGGGAACCTCAGTCATGTGATTGCCGGGATCGGTATAAATGTCATAACCGCGCCTGCGGATCTGGGAACGGCCTTGTACGATGACCGGAAGTTCAAATCTCTGACGCTTTCCGGCATACGCGACAAAATTCTCCAAGAAATTGCCCGGGATTACCCGGTATGGCTGAAGAAAGGCTTTGCCCCTTTTAAGGAGGAATGGCTGAAAAGAACCTGCAAGACGGGGACAGAAATCACTGTTGGCCATTTCGATAGGGCCATAAGGGGAACGTTCAGCTCAATTGATGAGAAAGGAAATCTGATCATAACCGATCCGGAAGGACGGGAAAGAAAAATAGCGTCAGGCGAGATAATTCAAAATTCCTGACCCCATTATCGGAGTCAAGAGCCAATGCGCCGAGACTAAAATAAGGTCAGGGCTCCTGACCTTCCCGTCCCATAACGACATCGCCAAACTCGCTTTCGCCGCGCATATGCCCGACAATGTCGCGCCCGACATTAGTGTAATAAACAGCCTTACCCACAGGCACAGCCGCAGCCGCCAGTGCGTTAAATACTGGTAAAAGCATAATTAATCTCCGTGTTATGTACCCGAATTTGTGGCGAAATTCAGGCCAAATATGAGCAAGCTCACTAAACGCTGTTATTTTCTAATATTGCACCGCAAAAAGCAAGATTTTTTAGAGGAATTCTTGTTAGTCCCTGCTCAGTAACGCTTTGCGCCGATTGAGAAAAAGATAAAAAAATCACAGGACTCGCTTGGAATCGTCCGATCGCTGATTCGCGCTCTTTGATGCGGGAGGGTTGGCTACCCTGATAATTTTGACCCCGGCCGAAAGCAGGGTGCTGATAAGTTGTGTCATAAGCGCCAGAATCATAAGCCCCAGAACGGAATATACGATTTTTTGCAAGCGGGGCGAAAAATAGACGTTAAAATCCTGCATCCCGGCATTGCCGAAAATAACCTTTTCATCGGACGTGATGTTTTCGAATAAGATGCTGAAGATCTTGATGTCTTCAGGCGTGTCGATAATCTTGATAACGGTAAAGCCCACATAAAGGAGAAAACCGGCTCCGGCGATAACAAGAACAAGCCCGACAAGGCTCAATAAAGTGCGCAAACCCTCCATGCGGTAAGCCCCCCAAGCCTGAAAAATCTGAAATTAAGGGTATAGTGGGAGGAAAAATCGGTCCTGTAAACAGAAAATCAAGCTTTTCACGATAAGATAATACAGCCGGTAAACCATCGGAACGCGCCACGGATTTTTCCTTTTGAACAGGCCTAGCATTGTGAACAACCAAAGCCCAGTAAGTCTATTATTGCAGCACGCCTCTCAAGCGCGCCAGCAGCACGTACCCGAAAAGCTTCTGATATCCGTATGCCTCGGGATCATGGGGTTGGCCCTGATCATATCGGGACTAAACATTCATTTTTTAAAAAATCTTATAGGCGGTCCTTTGGGGGTATTCTCCAATCTTGCGTTTTTGACATATTTTGCCGCCTCTCTCCTGACCGCAAGAACTCTGGCCGCAAACCTGCTGAGGGATATTGAAAACGAAGCGAGGTTGGCCGAAATCTGGAAGCCCTACGCGCAAAAAGCCGGATTGTTTGTCGTGTGCCTCGTGCTGGCCGGGGAATCGGTCGGCTGGTTGCAAACTTTTTATGCTGAGCCTGTGGCGCCTGAAACATTCGCCGCCCGCTCCCTTCGCGATCTTCTGGCCGCTGCATACAGCCAGACGCCGGGTAAGCTGGATCTGGATGCGGCCTTGCTGATCGGCGGCACCCGGCTGGCCCTGCTTGCTGGGGTGATCTACGGAGCAGGGTACGCGATTTATAAGAAAAAGGAGGGTTTGGAGTGGGTATCTCAACCCGCCAATCGGCTTACTTTTTTGTACGGCTCCATAATGCTGGTATGTCTTCTGATCACGGTGTCCGCTCATATGATGGGAAAAGGCTGGATGGTTTTTGAATCAGGAGCGGATTTATGTACAGCGCTCAGCTTATTGGCCATCGCGTTGTTCCAGCTACACATCTCAAATCATCAAAAATAAAAAAGGCCGTAAAAAAACGGCCTGACTTTAAATCTAAGGAGAAACAAACCTAAGTCGGCACGTGGCTAAGTGCCCATTCTAAGCCATCACCTATTCCATGCAAGTTGTGTACAAGCCCCTGATAGGTAAAACTCCCTATGGAAGATAGATCGACGGGAACGGCAGGCATCCCGGCAACAGAAGTCCCCGCAGCTGCAACATTTGCCGCATCCAAAGGAATGCTGAGGCCCCCTGTAGCGGCGGCAATAACGGTGCTAGCCAAAAGAACTGGAGCTACTTTCCTGAAGGCTCCCCAAATAGAACCAACCAAACCTGTACCGGCATTTACAGTATTAGAAACTGCATCACCTGCTGCACTGATAGGATTTTTTGCCATCCCAAATCTCCACAACCCTTGAGTTATTTTTTTTATTACAATCTACTTAGAAAAAAAATAACATAGAAAGAAATAAAAAATCAAGTTTTTTGAGAGACTTGCCGTTATTCGGCGGCCTCAGCCGTCTGCAAGGGTTTTTTGGCAAGAATCGACTTAAGATATTGACCTGTATAACTTTTCTTGTTTGCGCAAACGTCCTCCGGAGTTCCGGTGCCCAGAATGCGGCCGCCCTTGTGCCCGCCTTCCGGCCCGATATCCACGATAAAATCGGCGGTTTTGATGACGTCAAGATTATGTTCGATTACGATAACCGTGTTTCCCTGATCGACAAGCGTATGCAGGACTTCAAGCAGTTTGCGGACATCCTCGAAATGCAGCCCGGTCGTCGGTTCATCAAGAATATAGAGTGTTTTCCCGGTGGAGCGTTTTGAGAGTTCCTTGGCCAGTTTGACCCTCTGGGCTTCTCCGCCCGAAAGGGTCGTAGCCTGTTGCCCCACCTTGATATAGGTCAGCCCGACCGCGCAAAGAGTTTGCATCTTGTCGCGAATCGATGGGATAGCCTTGAAAAATTCGGCAGCGTCCTCAACGCTCATATCCAGAATATCGGCAATCGAGCGGCCCTTGAATTTAATCTCAAGCGTTTCGCGGTTATAACGCTTTCCTTCGCACGCCTCGCACTGGACGTAGACGTCGGGCAGGAAATGCATCTCGATCTTGATAACGCCGTCACCCTGGCACGCTTCGCAGCGCCCGCCCTTGACGTTGAAGGAAAATCGCCCCGGCCCGTACCCGCGCACCTTTGATTCCGGCAAACCGGCGAACCATTCCCGGATCGGGGTAAACGCTCCCGTATAAGTCGCAGGGTTGGATCGCGGCGTGCGTCCGATCGGGGATTGGTCGATGTCGATAACCTTGTCGCAATGTTCGAAGCCCGTGATCGAATCATGCTCCAGAGGCTGTTCTTTTGATTTCATAAGCGTTTTGCTCGCGGCCCGGTAAAGCGTGTCGATCGTCAGGGTCGATTTGCCGGACCCCGAAACTCCGGTTATGCAGGTAAAAGTGCCGAGCGGGATTTTGGCGTCGACGCTTTGCAGGTTGTTCCCCCGCGCACCTTTGATTTCAAGAAATCGGCCTTTCTTGCCCTTTCGCCTCTCCACGGGGATGGGTATGCATTTTTCGCCCCGTATATATTGGGCGGTCAGACTGTTGGGTTTTTTAAAAACGGCTTCAGGAGTTCCCTCGGCAACAACCTGCCCTCCGTGTATACCCGCTCCCGGACCCATGTCGACAAGATAATCGGCGGCCCGGATCGCGTCCTCGTCATGCTCGACAACGATAACCGTATTGCCCAGATCACGCAGCCGCCGCAAGGTCTCAAGTAAACGGTTATTGTCTCTCTGGTGCAGACCGATGGAAGGCTCGTCGAGAACATAAAGAACCCCGGTCAGCCCCGAACCGATCTGCGAAGCCAGCCGGATGCGCTGGCTTTCGCCCCCGGACAAAGTGCCTGATGCGCGGGAGAGCGTGAGATAGTCCAGACCGACATTCATCAGGAACCCCAGACGCTCGCTGATTTCTCGAAGGATTTTTTCTGCGATTTGCGCCTGCTGTTCGGTTAATGTATCCCGAATACTGGTAAACCAGGCATGCGCATCCTCGATCCCCAGAACGGAAATTTCGGAGATGTCTTTCCCGCCGATCTTCACAGCCAGAGCTTCGGGCTTCAGCCGTCGCCCGCTGCAGGCCTCGCATGGGGTGCTGATCTGGTACTTGGCCAGTTCTTCGCGCTGGCTGTTGCTGCTCGTCTCAAGAATACGGCGGCGCAGGTTGTTGATTACGCCCTCAAACGCCTTTGAGCTTTTCCACGTACTGTCGTTCTTGCTTGTATACGTAATCGGGATAATGTCTTTTCCAGATCCGTACAGCAAAACATCCTTGTCCTCGCGCCTCAGATCAGCCCAGGGAGTGTGAATATCAAAACCGTAATAAGTCGCCACCGCCTCAAGCGCCTGCATGTAAAACGGTGCGAAACTTTTCGACCACGGCTCGATTGCACCCTGCGCGACGGACTTAGTGTCATCGGGGATAACAAGCGTTTCCGAAAACTCGTTTTTCTCGCCTAGCCCGTCGCAGCTCGGGCATGCCCCGTGCGGGTTGTTAAAGGAAAAAAGCCTCGGCTCGATCTCAGGAATCGTAAATCCGGAAACCGGGCAGGCGAACTTTTCCGAAAATAGCTGCTGTTCTCCGCTTTCGGCATTCTCGGCAATCACCAGCCCGTCCGCAAGCCGCAAGGCGGTTTCTACGGAATCCGCCAGCCGTGTCATAAGAGTTTGCTTTTTCTCCGGGTCCTCATCAGCCAGCCGGATCACAAGACGGTCTACCACGACTTCGATATCGTGCTTGATCTGCTTGTCCAGCTTGGGCGCATCCGCAATCTCGTAGACAATTCCGTTGACTTTGATACGCTGAAAACCTTTTTTCTGAAGCTCCTTGAATTCCTTACGGTACTCACCCTTCCGCCCCCGTACGATCGGTGCAAGAATATAGAGTTTCGTTCCGTCCTCGAACGCGGCAATGCGGTCCACGATCTCGGTCACAGTTTGGCTGGTAATGGGCAGACCTGTAGCCGGGGAGTAGGGGACCCCGACCCGTGCCCAAAGAAGGCGCATATAGTCATATATTTCTGTGACGGTCCCTACGGTCGAGCGCGGATTTTTGCTCGTCGTTTTTTGCTCGATGGAAATCGCGGGAGAAAGGCCCTCGATGGAATCCACGTCGGGCTTTTGCATCATCTCCAGGAATTGACGGGCGTAGGCCGACAGGCTCTCGACATAGCGCCGCTGCCCCTCGGCATAGATCGTATCGAACGCAAAAGAAGACTTGCCGGAACCCGAAAGCCCGGTGATGACGATCAACTGGTCGCGCGGAAGCTCGACATTGATATTCTTAAGGTTATGTTCTCGCGCCCCGCGCACGATAATGGATTTCAGCATGCCCCTTTATGGAATAAAAAAGATAACCGCACAATTTATTATTGTGCCGATAGGTGGAAGCCGGGTAAAATAGGGTTACAATTAACATAACAGGAAAATGGGGATGGCTCAAAATTCATTTCATGTAGACCACAAAAAACTTCGCGCGGAACTGGATGCGCTCCCCGACAGCGAACTTTACGCAAGGTATGAAGCTGCGAACGAAGCTTTGCACGGATCAGAAAGTATGGATATTGGAACAATTCAGGATAGCGCTATGCTTGAAGGAATGTTCGTGGAAGATCAGGCGGTTCTTAAAGTCGCAGGAGAGCTACTCATGCAAAGGGGACTGATCAATCAATTTGGTCTTCGTATAGAAAAATCGGCTGGAGAACCTCCCACAGGTCCAGAACTATAAAACCGTTCAGGTAATTTTATATATTTTCTTGAGTCTTTCTTGTTATTTTATTACAATCAATCCTCTAAATTAAAAGCTAAAAAAAATAAGGAGGTAAAGTATGGCACAAGATATTTTGGACATAGACGAAGCAGCTCTGACACAGCATCTTAGGGCGCTGGACGGACAGGATCTGGATCAGACGTATCGTCAGGCTTGGAATTTTTTGTACGGTGACGGCCATTTCGGTGAAAGGGAGAAGCTCGACGACGAACAAATGCTTCAGGTTGAATCTTACGCCATGAAAGTGATGGACGTTGCTCCCGGTGTGTATGAAGAAAAGGGGCGGCCGCTTCCCGCTATGAATGCAGAAGCCGGAGCCCCCGCCGCTGTCATGTAAATACCGCAGTTTAGTCTGGAATTGTAAACAAAATGACAGGCCCGCCGGAGCATTTTCGGCGGGTATTTTCTTGATTGTTTGGAAAACGTCCCTCTGTCAATCAAGGGAATGAAAACGGAAAAAACCCTTTAGAATCTTTGCCCGGAGGACTATATTAACACTCCAAAAGAAATAGCATGGAGATTCGCAAAGTGGCTGGCAGTGTAAACAAGGTTATTCTGGTTGGTAATCTCGGGCGCGATCCCGAAGTGCGCGCCATGCAGTCGGGCGACAAGGTTGTCAATCTGTCGATAGCCACCTCTGAAAACTGGAAGGACAAATCCACCGGAGAACGCCGTGAGCGAACGGAATGGCACCGTGTGGTCGTCTTCAATCAGGGAATTGCAAATGTATGCGAGCGCTACCTTAAAAAGGGCTCCAAGGTCTATGTAGAAGGACAGCTTGAAACACGGAAATGGACGGATAAGGACGGCGTGGAAAAATACAGTACCGAAGTTGTCCTTCGTCCTTTCCGCGGCGAACTGACGATGTTGGACTCCCGAGGCAGTGAGGGCGGATTCGCCGGGTCGTCGGGCGGAGGAGGAAGGTCATTCGGTGACAGCGGCGACTCGTCTTTCGGGGGGGACAGTGCGTCACGTGCTCCGATGGTCGAGGAGCTTGAGGATGAAATTCCATTCTGAAAACCCGCAACAATAAAATAATGGCGATAACAACGAAAGAAAATCGGACCCTGTCCGAAGGAGAGAAGGTTATGGGCATAATACAGACAGTAAGGTTTTTAGCTTTGGCTCTGGCCATGGTGGCGGTTTTTCTCTTAAGCCCGCTGGGGGTTTCTTTTGCGGCAGAAGAAAGCACCGGAGAAGCGGTGAGCGCAGATAAGCTCATCGCTGACCGGGGAGCGGACGAAAAGAAAGAGGACGAAGAGGCAAAAGCCGATGAAAACAAGAAAGCCCCTGCGCAGCAGCCGAAACAGGACCCGTCAACTCTGAAGAAACGTCTGGAGCTAGCGCAAAAGATGCATGAGATCCGCCCGACAAGAGATCAGGTGGAAAGTGCTATTCGACGCGCTTCTGAATCTGTGCCGCCCGCGGAGCGCGAAGCTTTTATGGCGGCAATGACGACTGTTTTGAACTACAAGGCGATCGAACGCATTTCAGTAGACGCCATGGCCGAAGTTTTTACAGTCGAGGAGCTTGAATCGATGGTCGAATACTACAGCAAGCCCGAAGCAAAAAGCGCGTCGGCGAAGATCCGCGACTGGATCGCCTTGGTCCAGCCAGAAATCAACCGGATCATCGACAAGGCAATGATGCGCGTACGCACGGGCGCACCAAACTGATTATAAAGACACGCCTGAAACTGGAAGTTATGCATGAGTGAAGAAAGCCCGACTCCACCGGAGTCCAGAATCCCGAAGGTCTATCTCGAAGACGAGATGAAGCAGTCCTACCTCGATTACGCTATGAGTGTAATTGTCAGCCGGGCGCTCCCTGATGCACGCGATGGTTTGAAGCCGGTACACAGGCGGATTCTCTACGGTATGAAAGTCGGAGGATACGCCTCAGATAAGCCGTTCAAGAAATCGGCGCGCGTTGTCGGGGATGTCATGGGTAAATTCCACCCTCACGGGGATCAGGCCATCTATGACTCGCTTGTCCGCATGGCTCAGCCGTGGTCCATGCGCCTCCCGCTGGTAGACGGTCAGGGTAACTTCGGCTCACTGGACGGCGATCCTCCGGCTGCTATGCGTTACACGGAGGCCCGCCTTGATAAGGCTGCCGAAACGATGCTGGATGATATCGACAAGGAAACGGTCGATTTCGCTCCCAACTACGACGATACGGAAAGCGAACCGACGGTTCTTCCGACCCGGATCCCCAACCTTCTGGTTAACGGAGCAGGCGGGATCGCGGTCGGCATGGCGACCAACATCCCGCCGCATAATCTGGGAGAGGTGATCGACGCCTGTTGCGCGTTTGTTGAAAACCCTCAGATTACGACAGAGGAACTGAACGGCATTATTCCCGGCCCGGACTTTCCGACTGGTGCGCAGATTATCGGGCGTAACGGCATCCGTTCAGCCTACCAGACCGGCAACGGCTCGATAACGATGCGAGCAAAAACCTCTTTTGAGGAAATACACAAGCGTGAAGCGATAATCGTTCATGAAATCCCCTATCAGGTGAACAAGGGCAAGCTCCTTGAACGTCTTGGCGAAGTAGCCCGGGAAAAGATTGTGGAGGGAATTCATGACATTCGCGATGAATCCGACCGCGACGGCGTACGGATCGTCGTAGAATTGAAAAATGGGACGAATGCCGATGTTATCCTGAACCAGCTGTTCAAGTTTACGCAGCTTCAGACGAATTTCGCCTGCAACACCGTCGCCCTGCACAACGGAAAACCGCAGATCATGCTCCTTCGCGACATGATCAAGGCGTTCGTAAAATTCCGTGAGGAAGTTATCACGCGCCGCACGATCTATGAACTGGGCAAGGCTCGTGAACGTGCGCATAAATTGGCGGGTCTGGCCGTGGCGGTCGCGAATATCGACGAGGTGATTGCGCTGATCCGCAACGCCCCGAACCCGACGGCGGCGAAAGAGGGATTGCTCGCGCGCGACTGGCCTGCTGTCGATGTAGCCCCTCTGATTGCCTTGATTGATGATCCGGAATACCCGGTCTCCGAGAGCGGCACGTACAGGATGTCAGAAATTCAGGCAAAGGAAATTCTGGATTTGCGCCTGCAGAAACTGACAGGGCTGGAGCGGGAAAAGATCGGCGAGGATCTCAAGAAGATAACGGATGAAATAGCCGAGTATCTCGCGATCCTGGCAAGCCGGGAGCGTTTGCTGGAGGTTCTGGTCGGCGAACTGCATGAAATTAAGGAAAAATTCGACACACCCCGCAGGACAGAGCTGATCGAGGCGGAGTTCGAGGTTGATATCGAATCCCTGATCCAGCGCGAGGATATGGTGGTCACCATTACGGGAAGCGGTTATGCCAAGCGCGTCCCTCTGGACACGTACCGCGCGCAGCGCCGGGGAGGTAAAGGGCGCACAGGAATGAGCATGAAGGACGAGGACTTTGTCTCCGACCTGTTCGTGGCCAGCACCCACACCCCCATGTTGTTTTTCACATCGCGCGGCATTGTCCACCGTATGAAGGTTTACCAGATTCCCTTGGCAACGCCGCAGTCTCGCGGTAAGGCCCTGATAAATCTTCTCCCTCTGGAAAAGGACGAGAGTATTAGTGTTTATTTGCGCATGCCCGAGAACGAGGAACTGTGGGACAAGCTGGACATTATGTTCGCGACCTCACATGGTACGGTCCGCCGCAACAAGCTTTCGGATTTCAAGAACATCCGTTCCAACGGACTGATCGCTATGAAATTGGGAGACGACGAGCAGCTTGTATCCGTAAAGATATGCAAGGATGACGAGGACGTGCTTCTTGCTACGAAAAAGGGCAAGGCCATTCGCTTCCCTGTGTCCGATATCCGGGTCTTCTCCGGCCGCACTTCGACAGGCGTGCGCGGTGTAAAGCTTAAGGAAAAGGGCGATGAGGTGATCTCCATGTCTATCCTAAGGCATATGGAGATAACGCCGGAAGAACGCAGCGCTTATATGAAAGCCGCAAATCGTGTCCTCTCTCCGGACGAGATCGACGCAGAGGAGTCGGAAGAAAACGTATCGCTCGGAGCCGAGAATCTTGGCGATGAACGGTATAGGGAACTCCTCGCCTCCGAGCAGCTTTTGCTGACCGTTACCAACAAGGGCTACGGCAAACGTACCTCGGCATATGAATACCGGGTCTCCGGGAGGGGCGGGCAGGGCGTGACCAACATGGCCCTGACGAAGAAAAACGGCGGAGAAGTCGTGGCGACTTTCCCTGTCACGGACTCCCACCAGATTATGCTGGTAACGGATAAGGGCCAGCTTATTCGCACCAGAGTTGAGAATATCCGTATAACCGGCCGCAGTGCGCAGGGCGTGACTATTTTCCGGGTAGGCGAAGA
>JACKIQ010000005.1 GCA_020638365.1 Rhodospirillales bacterium
GTGCCGAAGCAGTGATTTTGGCGTCATCATGACCAGAGGCTTGCGGAAATCGCGGTGCATCTGCCTGCGCAGGACATGGAAATAGTTCGCCGGGGTCGTACAGTTGCAGACCTGCCAGTTGTCTTCCGCAGAAAGCTGTAGGAATCTCTCGAACCGCGCCGAGGAATGCTCCGGCCCCTGCCCCTCGTAACCGTGGGGTAAAAGCAGCACAACCCCGGACATGCGCAGCCATTTGCTCTCCCCAGAGGAAATGAACTGGTCGATCATCACTTGCGCGCCGTTGGCGAAATCTCCGAACTGCGCCTCCCAAAGAATAAGGGTCTTCGGATCGGCAAGAGAGTACCCGTACTCGAAGCCCAGAACCGCCATCTCCGAAAGCGGACTGTCGTAGACCTCGCACTTCGATTGCTTGGGCCGGATATGCTTGAGCGGAACATGCTTGTTCTCGTTCGTCTGGTCGTACCAGATCGCATGTCTTTGCGAAAAGGTCCCGCGCCCGACATCCTGCCCGCTCAGGCGGATATCATACCCCTCGTGCAAGAGGGCACCGAAAGCAAGGCTCTCCGCCGTAGCCCAGTCAATCCCCTCACCTGTCTCTATGGCCTTGCGCCGCGCCGAAAGCACGCGATCCAGCTTGGAATTGATATCGAACCCCTCCGGAACGCGGGTCAGAATGTCCGCGACCTCGCGCAGGTCTTTTTCCTTGACGTCCGTCGTGCCGCGACGGTCATCCCCGTGAGCAACCGTCATGCCTTTCCATGCCCCGTCAAGGAAGTCCGCGCTATTGGGCTTGTAGTGAGACGCGGCCTCGAACGACTTGTCCAGCTCAGCATTGAATTCTTCGACAAAGCTCCTCGCTTCGTCGTCCGTGACAACCCGTTCCTCGATCAGTTGTCGGGCATAGATCGCACGCGTCGTCTCCTGCTTCGCGATCTTCTTGTACATCAACGGCTGCGTAAAGGCCGGTTCGTCGCCCTCGTTATGGCCGTACCGCCGGTAGCAGACAATGTCGATAACGACATCCTTCTTGAATTGTTGCCTAAACTCGATTGCCAGCCGCGCGACATGAACCACGGATTCCGGATCATCGCCGTTGGCATGGAAAATCGGCGCTTCGATCATTTTTGCAACATCCGTTGGATACGGCCCTGAACGGCTGTACTGCGGCATAGTGGTAAAACCGATCTGGTTGTTGATCACGATATGGATAGTCCCGCCCACGCGGTACCCCGGCAATTCTGCGATCATCAAGGTTTCCGCCGTTATGCCCTGTCCGGCGAACGCCGCGTCCCCGTGCAGCAAAAGAGGAAGAACCTGTGTCCGTTCCTTGTCGGCGCGCTGGCGCTGCTTGGCGCGTACTTTTCCGATCACCACCGGGTTGACGAATTCAAGATGAGAAGGATTGGCCGTCAGTGAAAGGTGGATCACATTCCCGTCGAAGTCCCGGTCGCTCGACGTGCCGAGGTGGTATTTCACATCCCCCGACCCGAGGACATCGTCGGGAACGGATGCGTTCCCCTGAAATTCCGAAAAAATTGCTGTAAAGGGCTTCTCCATGACGTTAGCCAGAACATTCAGGCGCCCGCGGTGCGCCATCCCCACGACAATTTCCTTCAGGCCGAGTTGCCCCCCGCGCTTCATGATCTGCTCGATCGCGGGAATAAGGGCCTCGCCGCCGTCCAGTCCGAAACGCTTAGTCCCGGTATGCTTTTTATGAAGAAACTGCTCGAACACTTCAGCCGCCGTAAGACGTTGCAGGATCGCGCGCTTGCCGTTCACGGTGAACTCGGTCTTGTTGTAATGCTCGCGGTTTTCAATCCGTTCCTGAATCCACTCACGCTCCTGAAGGTTTCCAAGATGGAGATATTCCACACCGATCGAACCGCAGTAGATCTGCTTGAGTGCATCGAGAATTTCCCGCAGCGTCGCATATTTCAGACCCAGCATCCCGTTTAGAAAAATCGGCCTGTCGTAATCCTCGGCTGTAAACCCGTAATAGGCGGGATCGAATTCCGGGCTTACGGTTTTCTCCTTCAACCCCAGCGGGTCAAGGTCGGAAAGCATATGCCCGCGAAAGCGGTACGAACGGATCAGCATCAGCGCCCGGATCGAATCCAGCGCTGCCTCCTGCGAAAGCTCCGGTCCGCCTGACACCCCCGCATCCTTCCTGACCGCTCGCTTGGATATGTTGAGGTAATCGTTAGCCGGCTCGTCGGAAACCGTACCAAAACCGCGAAGCTGCTTAATATTTTCCTTCGGCGTCCAACTCGCCCCGGACAATTCGCGCAGCAACTCTGCCTCGCTGTCGTTCAGCCCCTTGAAAAAGGACTGCCAGCTATCATCGACGCGCGATGGGTTATTCAGAAACTCGCCGTAAAGATGCGCGATGTACTCCGCGTTCATCCCGGTCAGAAACGTCAGATCGTCTTGCTTGGCTTGCGACATGAAACCCCCGCCTTGCCTGTTGAATACCACTATTAGGACATAGCGCACCCCGACCCGCAGAGCAAGTCGCTTTAACTTAAGAAACTTTTTTAAAAGGAATTCAAGAAAACCGGAAGATTACTCGACTTTAGCCAGCGCCCTGCGAATCTTCTCAATCGCGCTGTCCTCGGCCGCGCTGACGTTCATCGGGTGGTTTTTATCGTCATTGGCGAACCCACCGACGACCTTTTCCATGACGCGCCCGAAAAACCCCTTCTTTTCATGCACGTCGCCGAACTCGCCCGAAGCCTGCGCAACGGCAGAAGCGATCTCAAGCAGCATCTTCTTGTAACTCTTGAGTTCCTGCGCAGTAACCACGGGCTTGAGAACCCGTGCGGCCTTTTCGCACTCTGGCGCTATGTTGAACACGCCCTGGTTGGACCATGCCTCCCACTTATCCTTGTTTTCAAGTATAGTCTTTGCGACCTCGCTGACGATGGGTGAAGCCTGATGAAGCTTGGCGACCTGCTTGATGCATTCCTCCAGCGCCTCCATCTCGCGCTCGTCGTCTCCTTCGCCCTCTTCATCCTCGGTAAAGCTGATGCTCACGCCAACCCGGTAAGGCAGGCTGACCAGAAGATCGGCATCTTCGGCTGAAAAAGCGGAAAGTTGGGTCATGAGGAACGCTCCTGCTATTAAAGTGTCACTATGAAAAACGAAATGGCGAAAAAAATGACGGCTCAGATGTAGGTCATATTCAACGCACCGGCAATCGAGCGCAACGCCCGGCGCTCATCCATGCTGATATTCAAAAACTGGTCCCAGCTTTTAACGGCCAACTGCTTTTGTGCAGCCAGTTTTTTATCCTTCTTGTAATCCATGTAAAGGGACATTCTCTGGAAGACCGAAAGCTTCTCGACTTCCCGGAATGCCATGGCAACGGCTTCCCCGATCTCCATCAGGTGCTGCTTGAACGCGTTGACCTCCTTGTAATCGACAACGTCGGACAGCAGGTCGATGGCCTTGTGACAATCCTGTTCGAGATTTTCGAGCTGCCGCGCCCACACAGGCCATTTATCCTGCTTGGCGACCGTTTCGCTGATGATGTACTGCACGGTCTCCGAACCGAAGACCTCCTCCGCATACCCGGTAAGGATGCTGGAGAGCGCACGCATCTCCTGCTCGTCGGAGTGATCGCCCCCCGTCACGTCGCTGTGGCTCACGCGCATGCCGACACGATACGGCAGGCTGACGACGATATCTCGGTCTTCCGGCACGAGTTGATCAAGAAAGCTCATATCGAAAAGAGACCCTTATCGGTTAATCCTTTGACACTCCAAGAGGATACAACGAAACCGCCGGAGATTCAAAACAGTTTTTAACCTGCGCCCGCCCCGCGGCAATACGCACAGACGCCCATTATGCCGCCATTACCGTCAACCCGCAAGCAAAGCTTGTGACAAGCGGCCCCCTGCCTTAAAATCGCCGAAATCTAAACATTGATGAAGGGCCTGAGATGAAAAGCGCCGTATTGTATCTGACCCTGCTTGTAATCGCCTTAGCTCCTCTCAATATTGCTCAAGCCTGTATTGAGAACTTTCAATGGTCGCCACAGCGTTTTTGGTCCATCAATTTACAGTTAAGTTTGATCCAGGAATCAATCGCCACAACACCGCCTCAACTATACGAAAAACACTATAAAGACGTAAAAACGAGCGAAGAATTCTTCCAAGAAAAGGAAAAATCCGCGATGAAGGAACTGCTTACGGGCGATGTCCAAAAGGCACTGACGCTATTTTTGGATTTGGAAAACTCAAACCGCGAATACGCATCGGCCGCCAACCTTGGAACGGCTTATGAGTTAAATGGCGACAATCAAAACGCTCTGAAATGGATAAAAGAGGGAGTGAAAAGAAACCCGAATTCCCACCATAAAACGGAGTGGCTTCATGTCTTGATTCTGGAAGCCAAAATCAATCTGGAAAAAAATCCAGACTATTATAACGGAAAGCGTGTTTTAGAGCTTGCGGATACGCTGCCAGCAAAAGAAAACGATGTTTTCTTCACTTATAACGGGCAAAATTTCAACAGGTTTGAAGTGGAAATGGCTCTAGCATACCAACTGTTCGAACGTACTGTTTTCGTTAAACCAAAAGACCTGATAGTAGCCGACTTGCTGTTCAGCCTCTCCAGAATCTCTGCACACAAGAATGATTTCAAAACCGCCTTCGGTTTCCTTGATCTCTCGAAAGAATACGGATTCAAGGACGAGCAGATTTGGCAGGAAACGTTCTCTGATTATCAAGATCGAAAATACACAACAGAAATTCTTATACCCCGCGCACAGGCAGGCTTCGTAATCCTCGTCACCCTCTTCATCATAGTGATGGTCTGGAGAGACCGCAAAAAGCGGACAGCGCAATAAGCACAAAACACCCCAGAGCAAAGAGCGTTGGGCTTGAATTACGAACGAGGAGTGAAGTGTACAAGCCGTACATGAACGACAAGTGAGGCGTTTCAAGCGCAACGATCAAAGCTCTAAGCCGCCATCGCCTTCACGACGGCCTCACCCAAGCCTGCTGGACTTTCGGACACCGCGAACCCGGCGGCGCGCATCGCTTCCATCTTCGCGGGCGCCGTGTCGTCCCCGCCGGAGATAATCGCCCCGGCATGGCCCATGCGCTTGCCCGGAGGAGCGGTCGCCCCGGCGATAAACCCGGCAATCGGCTTTTTCTTCTTGAGAGACTTATAGTATTCGCAGGCATCCAGTTCCGCCGATCCGCCGATCTCCCCGATCATCAAAATCGCTTCGGTTTCGGGATCGGCCATGAACATTTCAAGGCAGTCCACGAAATTCGTGCCGTTCACCGGGTCGCCCCCGATGCCGATACAGGTCGTCTGGCCAAGCCCTACAGCCCCGGTCTGCGCGACCGCTTCGTATGTCAGTGTACCGGAACGCGACACGATGCCCACTTTCCCGCGCTTGTGAATATGGCCGGGCATGATCCCGATCTTGCATTCGCCCGGCGTAATCACGCCCGGACAGTTCGGCCCGATCAGGCGCGTATTCGTACCCGACAACGCCCGCTTGACCTTCACCATGTCCAGAACCGGAATCCCCTCGGTGATGCAGACCACCAGTTCGATCTCCGCGTCGATCGCTTCAAGGATCGCGTCCGCAGCGAACGGCGGCGGAACGTAAATAACGGAGGCGTTGCAACCCGTCTTCTCCTTGGCCTCGGCCACGGTATCGAAAACCGGCAGGTCCAGATGCTTCGTTCCGCCCTTGCCCGGCGTCACGCCGCCGACCATCTTCGTGCCGTAGGCGATCGCCTGCTCGGAATGGAACGTGCCCTGCGAGCCGGTAAAGCCCTGACAGATAAGCTTGGTGTTTTTATTAACAAGGACTGACATGGTTACTCTCCCTGGCTGATATTTTGAATAAGTCCGCACGCGATGCGCGCTCCCGAACCGCCGATCGGCTGGGTCTTGTGATCGTCCGGCGATTCATGGATCATCAGAGCCGATCCGTCTTCATCCATCAGGACGGTCCCCTCGCCGGAAATATTGAACTGCGGCAAAAACAACTCCACTTCTACCCGCCCGTCTTCCGCGACAATGATATTCGGCAGGTCGCCCTTCTCCGGCCCGTTCTCGTTCAGGTAGCCATGTTCTTTCCCGCCGGGATTCACATGCCCGGACGCACCCTTGAAATGATCCGCATGATCGCACATCCCGACCGTATGAATATGCATCCCGTGCGGCCCCGGCGGCATGTCCTTGAGCTTAATTGTGGCCAATACGCCGATCGGCCCCTGCGTGAAGGTCGCTTCTCCGACCAGTTCGCTCTCCGCGTTGATGATCTCCGCCCGAACCCGTTCAGGGGCAGGTGCTTCAGAAGCGGCCTCCGCCTTGCCCTCCATAGCGCCCTCTTGTGCAAAAGCGGCCCCCGCGCTAACCAGCACGAACGCAGCCGTCATTAAAAGTATCTTTTTCATCTCGATCCTCCGATCCGACAAAAACCCTTTCCTGAGGGCTTTTGCATTTTTATTGACGGATAGTGACATCATCTTTCCTCAAAACAAATCTGGACATCAAACTGTAACTTCGGGGAGTTCCCCTTCATATTCGAAGGTCACCCGACAATCCCCAACAGAGGTGCAGGTCGCATGCTTGGTGATCGGAAGATACAGGGTTCCGTCTCTTTGAACATGTTCAAGAGGAATATCTCCGCGGAAGACCTGCGGGTTCTTGATCCCCCATTTATTGAACTCTCTGCGGGGGGTCAGGCATAAAGTCCCGGTATTCGTCTCGGTAAACACCGAGTAAGCATCCTTGACCAATCCCTCGAATTTTTGCATGTCATGCTCCGCAGTCTATGAAGATCAAGCCGCCGCCAGCGCTTTCTTCGTGGCGTCCACCACCTTCTGCGCGGCGTCCGCCAGATTATCCGCCGGAATGATATCCAGCCCGGACTTGGAGAGTATCTCCTTGCCTTTCTCGACATTCGTGCCTTCCAGACGAACGACCAGAGGCACCGAAAGCTTCACTTCCTTCGCCGCCGCGATAATGCCTTCCGCGATGATGTCGCACTTCATGATCCCGCCGAAAATATTGACCAGAACGCCCTTCACCTTCGGATCAGAGAGAATGATCTTGAACGCCGCCGTAACCTTCTCCTTGTCCGCGCCGCCGCCGACATCAAGGAAGTTCGCAGGCTCGCCGCCGTAAAGCTTGATAATGTCCATCGTGGACATCGCCAGCCCGGCCCCGTTGACCATGCAGCCGATATTCCCGTCAAGCGCGACATAGGATAGCTCGTATTTATGCGCCTCGCGCTCCTTCTCGTCCTCTTCGCTTTCATCGCGCAGGCCCGCGACCTCGGGATGACGGAACAGCGCGTTATCGTCGAAATTCATCTTCGCATCCAGCGCCATAACCTCGTCCCCGACAAGGATCATCGGGTTGATCTCAAGGATCGAGCAATCCAGCGCCATAAACCCTTTATAAAGAGCGCTGAAAAATTTGACCGCGCTCTTGTTCGCGCCGCCCTTCAGCCCCAGAGCGAAAGCCAGCTTGCGCGCATGAAACCCCGAAAACCCGGAAGCGGGATCGACCGCGACCTTCACGATTTTCTCCGGGCTGTTATGCGCCACTTCCTCGATATCCATCCCGCCCTCGGTCGAAACGATAAACGTCACCCGGCTGGTCGCCCGGTCCAGCAAGACCGAACAATAATATTCCTTTTCAATGTCCACGCCGTCCGTGACGTAAAGACGCTGCACTTCCTTGCCCTCCGGCCCGGTCTGTTTAGTCACCAGAACCTGCCCCAGCATGGCTTCGGCCGCCGCCTTGACTTCATCCGCCGTCTTGCACAGGCGGACCCCGCCCTTGCCCTGCGGATTGTTCTTGAACTTCCCGGCCCCGCGCCCGCCTGCGTGGATCTGGGCCTTAACCACGTAAAGCGGCCCCGGCAGGCTTTTCGCGGCATCGACCGCCTCCTGCACGTTCATGGCGGGTATGCCGTCCGGCACCGCCACCCCGAATTTCTTCAACAGCTCTTTAGCCTGGTATTCATGGATATTCATAGGGAATCTCTCCGGTTGGATCCTTAAAACGCGCGTCGCAGGCGCACCCTAAACGAATCAGGTTTTAACACCGCCTGCAGGCTTTGAAAACCGTCAAAATGCCTGTTATTCCTATTTTTTCCGTTATTACGCCTTAAAATGGCCTAATCTTTCAGTTAATTTTTGACAAACATTTGGCGCATACCCTAAAATGTCACGTATGCGTGTGAAGCTCGCCTGAATTGCGTTTTACAAAAAGTTTAAGAAACGCAAATGTTGAGGCGGGCATCAGGGTTAAAATAATACTGCGGGATAAAGATAAGGATAGAGGTTACAATGGCAGGCTCCAACCACCCCCCCAAAGAAGGCAGTAGCGAACAGCTCGAAAGAGATAATGAGATAAATGTTTTTGCCGACAAGCCGTTTTCCGAGGAAGGCGGCGCGGTCGGTGAAGCCGATCCTATGATCCCGACCCTTGATGACGCTCTCGAAGAAGCCATGCGTGACGCAGACCCGGAAGCGCATAAAGCGGGCCTGCGTGAAGACGCGACCATATCAAGCTCCCGTATATTCGCAGCAGGCTCCCTGATCGCCGCGCTCGGCCGTGACAACCTGACTCCCGAAACGCATACCGAACCCACAAACCAGGCCGCGGACTATACCCCGTACGGCCACGACGAAGACCTCGTCAACCGGATCGGCAACGAACACATGGCCGGGACAGCAGAAGGCAAAATCGCCGGCACGATCGGCGCCCGCAAGGAAGAAGAGCTATATCTGAAAGAAAAGGAAAAGGAAGAAGAAAGGATATCGGCTTATATTCTGGCCAACACGTACAAAACGCCTGAACTCACCTGGAACGAAGAGTGGGGATATTACGACGACGGGTTCCAGTGTATAATGGCGGAAAATATCGACTTCAACGCGTCAATAGAATCTTCGCAGATCACGATTGACAATTACCTGAACACCGATCTCCCGCAGCACAGGGCGCGCGTAGACGCTGTAGACGCGGCCTTGAACGACGGGACCACGGACGCGCTCCGTGCACAGGCGGAATCTGCGCCCGCAGGATCCCACGAAGCATTGGAGGCCGCTGCTGCTGTTGAGGTTCGCGAGGACGCGGCGGGCGTAGTCAACGGACAGCCGACCCATGAGGCCAGCCTGGGAACCACTTTGCGCGAGGCCATGAATGCGACGGAGCAGGCAGCGACATCTAACCGTGAATTGAATACGCAACTCCAGAGTTACGTGAATCACTTGGTCACGGACACACAGTCTTGGCACGATCGGATTCCGGATATGTCCGGAGCGGAAGCCAAGCAAGCGCTTCTGGATAGTTACAGGCTTCAGGCCCAGGATATCGGCAGGATGTCTGGTGAAGAGGCTAAAGCAGCCCTTGTCGGCATGGCGGACGATAACATCAGGAAAGCCGAGTTAGCAGGAAATACCGAATTAGCCCAGCAATGGACAAGCTGGCGGAACGATCTGGCGTCTGTATCCGGTGACTCCGCCAAACAGCACCTGCTCAGGGGCGTTAATGAAAGAATCCAGAACGTTTCCGAAATGTCGGACGATCAGGCGAGATCGGAACTTCTTGCTCAAGCCCAGCTTCAGCTTGACTATTCGAGAAGCGTCCAGAGCCAGGCGGAAACGATAACCCGTCAAATTCAACAGGCGACACAACTGTCCTCGGAACTCGAAGAAATGAGGACGCAGTACGCCGAAAAAGCAGAACTTCTGAGCCGCGATGGGCTGACGCAGGACGAAGCCGCAGAGCTTCGCGACTTGGAAATGAAGATATTCGAAAAGAATAACGACTTGGCGGAATTGAACGGAAAAGTCCGTCACAACGAACAGCTGGTTTACAACAGCCTGAAAGCCCAGACCGCTAACTTCAATCTTGGCGCTGACCACCACGCGGCGGAACGTGAACGCCTGGAACAGACAATTACCGACGCTAGAACGGCAAGTATCGTAGCTGATATCCAGAACGCGCGGGCCAGCGACCGCGTATCGCAGAACGCTGACGTTGCCGGACACGCAACCGGCCTTGAAGGGCCGCAAGCGAATGCGGGACTGGTAACGCCCGAAAGCGTCAGCCTCCTTGCAGGCTCTCCCCCAAGGCCGGGAACTCTGGACATGGCTGGCCCCCATCCCGGTGACAGAGTCATGTCCGTTGATACCGGAAATTTGACGGAAAAAGTTACGGCGTTCCAGACAGATCTGGCCCAGATGCAGTCAGAAGGTACGCAAATCGGTCGGGATCAGATCGTGGATCTCGCAAAAAAACACGGGCTTGATGAAGTCTGTTTAAGGACACTTTTAAACTCATCCTCTCCCTCAATAGAAGGCGGGGCTCCTGCAGCACCGGAGGTAAGAACACCGGTTGAGGTCGCTCCTCCGCCTTTAGATGTCGGGCGGACAGAACCGACTAGACCGCTTGTTTCTCCGGTTGTCACACAGCCTGCGGGCATAGGGGTTTTGTCCCTGGAAGAACTCGACAGGCAGTTCGGCACGACACAATCAACCCCGTTGTTCGGGTATTCGGCATACAGCCTGACCACCGTGCCGGTCACGACGATACCGGAGCTAGGTTATACTGGCAGCCCCCTTATGTCCGATTGTTACGGCGTGTCCGGAGGACAGTACAGCTCCTTCTGCGAAAGCCCGGAATTTACGGATTACAACCCGACGGCAGAAGAAACGGGAGGCGTAACGCCAAGTTACGAGCAGCCTTGGTACACTTCCGCTTGGAATGCAACGACCGACTTTATGTCCAGCATCTTCGGCGGAAGCGACAAACAACCTTCTCCGACCGATCCGCTGGGCCAACAGCCGGGTGCCATGCTGGCCTCCAACGACCCCAACATAAGCAAGGCCGCGCCCTTGGCGGGTCAGAGCGGCGGCGGCGGAACTATGGCTTAAGTACTGTAAAGGCTTGAATGCTGGTAAAAAATTGACTTACGGCCCGCAAATTGTATAAAATGGGCCGTAATAACATAATAAAGCCCGTAAAATAATCGGGCGACACGGGTTTAATAGGGTGAACAAAAAATGTCTGACGACCAGAGCAATATCATTACAGAACCGGACCCGGACGCCGTGGCCGCAGAAAAAGCGGCTGATGACGCGCGCATTCAGGCTGAAATCGCCTCCGGAAGCGCGGACGGCGAAACTCTGGAAAAAGGCGAACAATCGGCTTTGGCTGCGGTCGGAACAAGTGTCGAAACGGGTACGGGCCGGGTCCTGACGCCCGAAGAGCAGGTAACTATAGAGCGCCAGCGCGAAGAAGAACGCCGCCGGACCCGCCTCATGCTGCAAACGAATCAGCAGCAGGATATGGGCGGCCTCCTGATGCTTTTGGCCTTCGCCTTTTCCGCTCTCGAAAACGGGAATGAATCCCTTTCGGACGAAAACATTTCCGAAGGCTTCGCCAAAATGCTTGGCCTTGATGTCGGCACGTTCAGACAGACGGTTACGGATGTTCGGTCAGGAACCCTTTCAGGAAGGGACGCAGCCGATAGGACTTTCTCGTCTGTTGATCCGTCCCGAGTGGACCTTTCGCGCGCCCCAAGCGTGCCAATGGCGGATCTGATCAGGACAAATAGCGGCCCCACCATGCTTAACCCGGATCTGGTTAGCAGGATGGAAAGAGATCCCACGGTCCGCCGCTACGTACAGATGACATTTGAAGCCGCGGAACGCCACGGGTTGGACGGCAAGCTTCTTGCAAACCAGTTCTGGCAGGAATCTCATTTCAATCCCAACGCAGGTTCAGAAAGAGGTGCGAAAGGAATAGCGCAATTCATGCCCTTTCATGTCGGCCGTTGGGGAATCCGGTCCGCTGCCGATCTGAAAAATCCGGAAATATCAATCGAGGCCGGCGCTCGTTTCATGAGGCATCTCACGGATCGTTTCGGTTCGCAGCAACTCGCCCTTGTCGCCTACAACGGCGGCGAAAAGGCCGTCGAATGGGTCGACAAACGCACCCCCGGTCAGGGAATCACTATAGCCGACTGGATGAGTTACGCCGCGCAACAGCGTGCGGAGTTAGGTGTCGGATCCCGTAATCTCTGGCGGAACCAGACTTATGAATACGTCGCAAAAATCGACTCCTCTTTCTGGGATCGGAATATGATAGCCAGAGCGGAAAGGCAGCAAGGCACCGCGCTGGCAGCCGCCGGCTTTGGAACCGGCGTCGATGGGACAAACAGACCCGTCAGACCCGGCGTAGACGGCGCGACGGTCGCCTTCACTCATGATGTGGTGACCGCAGGCGGAACCGATCAGACGGCACTTGCCAGTGCTGACGACCCGAACGCCCGCCCCGGCCTTACGCCCGGCGGCGCAAAACCGGCATAAGTGGCTTTTTTTGCTTCTTGAAATCGGCCAAAATAAGCCAAAAAATCGGAAAAACCTTCTTAAAACGATTTTCACCATTCCTCTTTACAATAAAAGGCTCTGCTCGCCATAGGCGGACAAAATGCGGTTGCGCGTAAAAATAGCCGTGTAATAATCGGAAGATATCAAATCGCACACAAACGAGGGGCCCGGTAAAAAACCATGAAACCGGCAGATAAGCACATCGTTCTGTTAATCGTAACCGCCATGCTCCTTATTGTGGCGGACATGGTCCTGCATACGAATCGTGCCGCCGCCGTAGAGAAAAAGCCTCCGCTGCATATCAGGGTCGGTCAGAAGCCGGAAAAAAAGGATGCCGGTGTGCCTGAAGCCTCCACCAAGCCCGAACCGCAGAATCCGGAATCGATTGTGTCTCTTAAAGGAATAAAAAACACATGTCCCCTGATTATCACGGCGCGCCCCTCAAGCCATTTCGGCCTGCGAATCAATTTCATCAAGCAGGACCGCAGGGCGTTGCGGCTGGCCACCGCCATGCGCGAAGATTTTTTCCGCAAAGGCCGCGACACGCAGTTCATATCCGCCCTCTATGACGCCAGCGTCCAGACCGGAACGAGTTTTGAACTGCTTGTGATCAAGGCCATGATGGAAAGCAACCTCGGCACGCTCAACTTCAACGAATCCAGCAGTGCGCGTGGAACGTTTCAGTATGTCGAATCAACGTGGCTGAACCTGATGCAACGCTACGGGGCAAAGACAGGCTACCCCGAATACGCGAAGATGATAACGATTGACCCGGCAACCATGATCCCTTCGATAAAACCCGGCCATGAAAGCAAGCGGCAAGCCATCCTCAACTTACGCCACGATCCTTACGTCTCAGCCGTGATGAAGGGCCTCCAGATCGAAGAGGAAACGGAGCAGATCCGGACATTCAAGAAAGACGGAAAGGTCAGCATCACCGACCACTATGTCACCCACATGCTCGGACTGCCGCTCGCCCGCCGGTTTTATGAGATGAAAAATACGAGTTCCCTTGAACCTCTGGCCACCCCGAAAAACCCGGCCATGAAAACCGCCGCCGATCTCAACCGCCCGTTCTTTTATGATTCCGACGGAACCCCCCTCAACGCCGTCCAGTCCTATCACCAGTTTGAAAAACGCGTCCTGAAGGCACGAAAACGCCTGCACGCGATGCTGCGCTCTTATTCAAAAGGCAAGAGCCGCTGCGGACGCTTCGAACCCGTCCCGCCTTACGAACCGGAAAAACCCAGCCCAATAGCAAAAGAAGCCGAAGCCAGAAACGGAACTCTGAGCTTTGCCTTCTTCGACACGCCGCAAACGGAATCGGGAGCAGTGGAAAAAACGGAAACCAAAGCGACGGAAACCGAACCCTCTACAGGCGAAGAAAGAGCGCCCCGACCGGAAACAAAGCCCCACGAAATTTCACCGGAAAAAGAAAGTGCGGAAACTGCTTTGATAGAAAAGCCGCCTACTCTGCCGCCATCCTCCCCTTGAACAGGTGCTCGACCCCAGCTCGTTCCTCGCGCAGCTCCTTTTCGGTGGCGTCGATCCGCCCCTGCGAGAATTTCTTGATCGAAAGCCCCTGCACGATTTCATACTGCCCGTCCTTGCAGGTCACAGGATAACCGAAAATCACGCCCGGCTTGATGCCGTATGAACCATCAGACGGAACCGCCATCGAAACCCAGTCCCCGCGCGGCGTGCCCAGCGCCCAGCTCTTCATATGGTCGATCGCCGCCGCCGCCGCAGACGCCGCAGACGATGCGCCGCGGGCTTTGATGATCGCCGCGCCGCGCTGCTGCACTTCGGGAATGAACGTATCCGCATACCAGTCCTTATCAACCAGCTTGAGCGCACTCTTGCCATCCACCTTCGCATGATGCAGGTCGGGATATTGCGTGGAGCTGTGATTGCCCCAGATAATCACCTTCTTGATCGCGGTCGTATCCGCGCCCGTTTTTTCTGCCAGCTTGCTGATCGCCCGGTTATGATCGAGCCGCACCATCGCCGTAAAGCAAGAGGGTTTGAGGTCCGGCGCGTTCTGCTGTGCGATCAGGGCGTTGGTGTTGGCCGGATTCCCGACGACCAGAACCTTGACGTTCCGCTTGGCGTGATCGTTCAGCGCCTTGCCCTGCGGCGCGAAGATCGCCCCGTTGGCCTCCAGCAGATCCTTGCGCTCCATCCCCGGTCCGCGCGGCCGCGCCCCGACCAGCAACGCGTATTCGACATCCTTGAACGCGACATTGGCGTTATCGGTTGCCACGACGCCCTTGAGCAGCGGAAACGCGCAATCCTTCAACTCCATGACGACGCCCTCCAGCGCAGGCAGCGCAGGCGTGATCTCCAGCAGGTGCAGGATGACCGGCTGATCCTTGCCCAGCATATCCCCCGACGCGATACGGAACAAAAGAGCGTAGCCGATCTGACCGGCTGCGCCTGTAACGGCAACTCTGACGGGAGCTTTCATGGGAAAAACCTTTCTATAACGAAGAAGAATACGAAACTTTTACGGGAAAAATCCTAGACCTTTCCCGCGATTCGGGCAAGTGGGCATACGACTCAACAAAGGTCTGAACGCAAAAGAACATCTGTTAAGAGGACTGGCGTTTTTCTCTAAATTCAATAACTGCAAACAAGTCCTGCTCTTTCGGGATAAGAGAATCTTTCCTTTCTCGTGGAGTCAGGTATTTTTTTACATCGTACCAGACTTCATCTTCATCCATGTAATTATCCAAAAACAATAACTCTTGAATACCAACAAACTCATAAAACACAATGCAAATGCAGTTATGCTTCTTGGAGTATTTACTATTCTTTTTTCTAAATTCCTGACCTTTAGCCCTTTTTTTTACTTTCTTTATTGCTTCAAACGGAGTTTCTGCTTCAATGATAATTATTTGCTCTTCACAAGTTCTCATTTTATCAGAAACACCATCCGTTTCTATTCGCCACTGAAACAGAAGCTTGGCTGCATACCTTTTGATCTCTGTGGTGTTACTGGAGCTCATCTTATTAGTATCTCTTAAAAACAAGACTGATAATAATTGAGGCCGCCCTAGATAACAAATATATCCAAGGCAGCCCCAATTTTTTTTAATAGTACTATTGGATAGAGTCGCCGCTCTCCTTAAATTAAAGCACAGCAGCCTTACTTCACCCGCGTGTACTGGATTTCCATCATTTTGTATTCCACGCCGGATTTCGGGTCGGCGGAATGCATTGTGTAGCTGAAATGATCGGCGTCGATGAACTTCGTCTCGTTACGGAAGCTTCGCTTTCCGCCGGTCATGGGGCAGCTCGCCTCCGCAACCTCCTTGATCGTCTGGGTTGCCTCGTCAAAGGTTCCCGTACCGGTCATCATGCTGGTCGCAAAACTGTCGTACCAGACATTCTGGAACTGCTGCGCGACATTATCGTACCCGGTCAGCGCCTCGCCTTCGAACGGTACGTCCTGCCCGTTCATCTTCATCGTGCCCTTGACCGCCATCTTCAGGAAGCGCCCGCCAAATACCATCGTATTCTCCGACGTGCCGGAAGATTCCTCGACCGGCGCATCCGCCGTCATCTGCATGGAGGACGTATAGCTCCACGAACCGGCAAGCGTTTCCAGCTTCTTGTGCATCTCGCCGGGCTGCATCAGCTCCATCATCTTGGCCATCGCCTCGGCATCCGGCCCGGCCGGTGCGGTTTCAGCGGCGGAAGGAACCGCCTCGGCAGCAGCATCCTCGGCCAGCGCAGGCATGGAAAAGGCAAGACACCCGGCCATTAACGCAGTCGCAAAAAACTTGTTCATCTCTCAGTCTCCTCGGGCTGTATAAAGAAAAAATGTGAATTTCAAATCGAAAGAGACGCTACCACGCCCCATAAATCAATTCAAGTCAGTGGAAGTCTTCAACCGCCGCGCACTGCCCGGGCGGATCGGCCATCGGGCATCGGTCCCCGTCGGGACAGGGAATCTCCATCTTCTGGCATACGGCGCGATGCCGCAGCGGGTCCATATACCGGATACACTCGATCCGCGCGTTCATATCGTTGGCGTATTGCGTGCCCTGCGTCACGAATGCCGCGTTCACCGCGTCGATAAAACACCCCCCGCCCACGACCCGGCAATCCGAATCCTGCCCGCACACGCGCCACTCCCGGGGAATCCCCTCCGCGAAGACAGGCCCGGCCAGAAACACAGACATCAGAAAAACCGAAAGAAATCTCATCGCCCTACCCTTTCACACCAAGAAATTCCAGTTGCCACTCAATTTCTCCCGTATTCATCGGGTAATCCGTTCCGTCCTTGGGATAGAGCAACCCCTTGCCCGAAATTTGCGCCAGATCGCGCTGCAACGTCAACGCCGTGCGCATGGAGACCCCGGCTTTCCAGCACAGCGCCACGATCGGTTTGGCCGAACGCGCCTCCATCACTTCGCGCCAGAGCGCCTCCTGTACGCCCGAACGCTGTTCAAGAGCGGCGTAAACGAAATCCGTCTCCCGCACCGCCAGCGCATCCGTAATCGTCTCGTCGGTAAGACCGCCTTTCTTGGCCAGCCTTTTCACCCGCTGATCCGCCGTTTCCTTCTTCTTGGAATCCCCGCGAATGAAATCAAGACGCCTCCGGAACACATCGGAAATCTCATCCGCCATCCCCGCATCGAAATCAGGCCGCCCGAGCAACATCTCGTAAATCGAGGCGTCCACAAACGCCGCCAGTTCCCGCGCCAGCGCGAACGGCAGATTGGGCCGCACGGCCAGCGGCTCCTGCCATTCCTTGTGGTTCTTGGCTTTTTCAACGATCTCCTGCAACGTCACAAGGTCGATCTCCGCCCCGCGGTTGCGCAAAAGAACCTTCCCCCCCGAAATATCGTCCACGCCGATTACCGCCGCCGACACCATCCGGCTTACCGTGCTCCGCCCCGCGATCGCCTGCACCACCCAGCTTGCCGGATGGCTTTTAAGGATATCCAGCAGGTCCCGGTCCGACAAAGCCGCGCAGAACCGCAAAATCGGCTCCGACACGTCCCGCTCTACGTCTCGCGCCAGTTCCGCCACAACCTTCGGCGGCGCGAACGCATGGTCCTTGAGCGTGCTCGAAAGCGCCAGCCGGATTTTCAGAACCTCGTCCAGCGCCAGCGTCCCCAGAGACTGCACGGCAAAAGCGTAAAGCTGCGATTGTTTCTCTGTACTCAGATGCGGTAGCAGCGCCACCAGCCGGGCCGCCAGCGCAAGCCGCACGTCCGCGCTGTTATCCCGCGCCAGATAGGGCGTAACCTGAACGGGCATCGCCTCGTTCTCCGCCACCGTGCGCCGCACCTCCGGCTCCGGGTCGTTCTGCGCGAGAAAGTAAAGGATTTCAGGATGCGTTTTTCGGCTGCGCGCCAGCGACAGGCGCTCGGGCACGCTGCCCTTTGAGGCAATCACCTTCTCCCGCTCATAGCGGTCGCTACGCCCTTTTTTCGGCCATGAAAACACACTCAGGAACTTCTGCATACCTCACCCTAAACCAACCGCGCGCAAAAATCACCTGCCGGCAGGTCGAACCCGAAAAAAAAGAAATGCGAGATGTTATGCAAATTTCATGACAGATTGAATTTTCCCGCCCGCGCAGTATGGTAAACCCACGATCCAGCCACCAACGGAGCCGCCCCATGGCCATGAAACTCTTTTTCGCCCCTGCCTCCCCCTTTACGCGCAAGGTGCGCATCGTCGCCATCGAAAAGGGCCTGCACGACCGGATAGAGCTGGTCACCGCGCCGCCTATGAAAAACCTGCCCGAACTGCACAGGGCCAACCCGATGGGCGGCATCCCGGCCCTGCTGCTCGAAGACGGCGAATCCCTGTATGACAGCCCGGTCATCTGCGAATATCTCGACTCTCTGGCCGAAAAGCCGCGCCTGTTCCCCGCTTCGGGAATGGAACGCTTCCGCGCCCTGCGCAGCCAGGCCCTCGCCGACGGGCTGATGGAATTCGCCGTCGAGATCGTCTATGAACGCCGCCGCACCGACGCCGAAATCTCGCAAAGCGTTATCGCCCGCCGGACAAAGGGCATCGAGCGCACCCTAGCCGCCATCGACGCGGAAATCGCGGACCTCCCCGAAACGCCGGACATCCGCCATATCGGGTTTGGCGCGGCGCTGGGCTATGTCAGCTTCCGCCTCCCCGAAATCAACTGGCAGAAAGCGCACCCGCGCATGAAAAGATGGTATGGCAAATTCAGCGAACGCCCCTCGATGAAAGAGACGGAGCCGGGAGATAGTTAATATTTAAGGATACCCCTCGCCCTGCATCTCTTGCAGGCGGGACACCGTCCGCTGGAATTCAAACCCGTGATCGTGCCCGCTATAGAGTTTTTCCGGCGGCGCATCTGCCGATACAACCAATCGCACGCGCTTATCATAAAGCGCATCAATCAAATTCATCAGGCGCTTGGCTTCGTTCCGGCGATCGTAACGCAACACCGGCACATGCTCGAGCAAGACAGTATGGAAATTCTTGGCGATCGCCAGATAATCCTCCGCCCCCAGCGGCTGCTCGCAGAGCTGCGCGAAGGTAAAGCGCGCCACCCCCTTGGCCGTACGCACGGGCAGACGCCGCCCTTTTACGAACAGCTTCTCCTCGTGTACGTCCGCATTACCCGTCAGCGCCGAAAAAACCTTGTCCATATGCTGGTCCGAATCCCGGCTGAGCGGCGTGAAATAGGTCCCCTCGCCCGCCAGCATCCGCTCCCGGTAATCGGTCGGGCTGTCCAGATGAACGACCTCCATCTTCTCCTTCAGCAGCGCGATAAACGGCAGGAACCGCTCGCGCTGCAACCCGCCCTCGTAAAGCCGGTCGGGAGGCCAGTTGGACGTCGCGACGACCACCACGCCCCGCTCGAACAAAAGCCGGAACAGCCGCCCCAGAATCATCGCGTCCGCCACGTCCGTGACATGAAACTCATCGAAGCACAGCACACGGGAACGGCGGCAGATAATCTCGCCCAGAGACGGCAACGCCTCGTCCACCGCGCCGTTCACGACATCTTCAGAGCGCCTTGTGTGGATATAGTCATGCACCTCGATCATAAATTCATGAAAATGCACCCGGCGCTTGGGCAGCGTCTCGGGCAGACAATCGTAAAACAGATCCATCAGCATCGACTTGCCACGCCCGACCCCGCCGTAAAGATAAATCCCCCGTGGCGTATCGTCGCTCTCATCCTTCCCGCGGGAGGAAAGTCTCTGGAAAAAACTCCTCTTGGGCTGCGCCCCGTCGGAGACAAGTTCGTCGAAAAGCCTTTGCAGAGCCTTGACCGCCGCGCCCTGCGCCGGGTCGAGATGAAGCCCGCCCTCTACCAGCAGCTTGGAATAGACTTCAAGCGGCGTCTTGGACATTTTCGACCTTTATCCTCCGGATCATGAAGATAGACAATTCGTAGAGCGCCATAAGCGGAATAGCCAAGAGTATTTGACTCACGATGTCGGGTGGCGTCAAGATGGCAGCGACAGTAAATATGACAATCACCATGTATTTACGTTGTGCCGCCAGCCAGTCGGCCGTCACCAGCCCCGCATGACCGAGCAACGTCAGAAGCACAGGAAGCTGAAAGCACAACCCGAACGCGAAAATCAAAGTCATGATAAGGTCAAGATACTCGCTGACCCGCGCTTCCAATTGGATCGGCAGCACCGCTTCGTCAGAACTCATCTGAAAACTAAGAAAAAACGGCCAGGCCATTGGCAAAACGAGATAATAAACGCAAGCCGCTCCTAAAAAGAAAAGAGAGGGCGTAGCAATCATAAAAGGCAGGAAAACAGTCCTTTCCTGTCTGTACAACCCCGGCGCAACGAACAACCAGACCTGAATTAAAAGGACAGGAAATGTAATGAAAACTCCTGAAAAAAAAGCAACTTTTAAATACGTGAAAAACGCTTCGGTAAGGTTCGTATAGATAAGCCGGTTCGTATCGCCCGGCCCCATCGCTTCCGCAAGCGGAATCACAAGAAAACCATATATATCATTGACAAAAAAGAAACATACACCCGTACTTAAGATCATACATGAAAAAACCCATATAAGCCTGATACGAAGCTCCGAAAGATGAGCAATCAGCGGTTGTTTTGAATCGTCAATTTTACTTTTTTCCATATTCTCATTTTCGACGGGATTTTCCATTTTCTATGTCTCCGCCTCGTCCCTGTTTTGTCCTTTTACGGACTCGCCTTCAGCCCCTTCGACCGGTATATCGGTAGGATCGAAAACATCCTCGTCGAACGCGGCCTCGTCGAACGCCTCCTCATCCCGGTCCCCGGAAACGGCTTCTCGCTCCTGCGCCTCGAAATTCACGGACTTACGGATATCGTCCATATCCGCTTCGCGCATGATGTCGTCAAACTGTTGGGAAAGTGCATACTTGATATATTGAAACCGCCGGAACACCCGCCCGAAAAACACCATGACCTTCGGCATATCCTGCGGCCCGATCACCAGAACGGCGATCGCGACAATAATGAACAGCTCCGGCCAGCCTACATTGAACATCGTCTTAAAATCTCTTCGCTTCTCACATACACCCGATTGGCGCGCACGGCAATCGCGGACCTAAAGAAACAGGTCGACACAGAGCTTCACCCCGGCCAGATACCCCGGCAAAACCACGAAAGCATTGAACATGACCGCCATATTCAAAAGAAACGACTTCTCGTCATCCGTAAGATCGTCGTAAGTCTGCAACTCCTGCTGCGCCTTCCCTGTTTCCCGCACGGACGCATAAAATTCCCACATCAACCCGTAAATCACCATGGGAATCAGAACCCAGCCGAATTTTGCCGCCCAATTCTCGTTAAAATAACCGGCGACAAAGACATACGAAAAAAAGCACGAGATAGCGGACGAGCAAGCGCCCTTGGGGTTGTTTTTAAAGTCCTCAAGTATCCCGGCAACCGTTAAAGACAGCAAGACAACCAGATACAGCACCCCCCACCACGGGATGAAAAGGCTGCCCCACTCCATGCCTAATCCTGTTCCTCGGCCTTCACCTTGCTTTTCTTCTCGGAAGCCCCGTCAGCATCGGAAAAATCGGTATCCTGCCCGATTTTCTTAAGATCATTTTCGCCTTCTTTAAGGCCCTTCTTGAAACTGTTGATCCCCTTGGCCAGATTTTCCATGATATGCGGCACGCGCCCGGCTCCAAAAATGATGAGAACCAGAAGAATAATCAGGAGAATTTGAATCGGTCCGGGGGCCATTATGCCGCATCCTCTTCAGTCGAAATATCATCAGAAAACTCTTCAGGCGCCTCCGCTTCTTCCTCGCCGTCAAACTCTTCGTTTTCAGAACCGTCATCGGAAGCGGCGCGTGACAATCCTTCTACCCCGTCTATGCGTTTCTGTCCAGAGAACAGGTCCGCCTGAGGGATCGCCTCGATCGCAGGACGACGATCCAGCAAGCCGGCTGCCTTGAGATCGTCTATCCCCGGCAAGTCCATGAGAGACTCAAGGCTGAACGCATCCATAAACGCCATCGTCGTCACCCATGTCAGCGGCCGCCCCGGTGATTCCCGCCTGCGTCCCGGCTTGATCCAGCCGATCTCCATAAGAATGTCGAGCGTCCCGGTATGGGTCGCCACCCCGCGAATATTCTCGATCTCCGCCCGTGTCACCGGCTGATGGTAAGCGATGATCGAAAGCGTCTCCATCGCTGCGCGCGAAAGCTTGCGCTGCACGTCGCGCTTGAGGGTCAGCATCTCCCCCAGATCCGGTGCTGTTCGAAACGCCCACGCCCCCTCGCGCTCGACAAGCTCAACACCGCGCCCTTCGTAATCCTTGCGAAGCTCCATTAACAGGCCGCCAACATCCGCACCCTCGGGCATCCGCTCATGCAAGACGCGAACAGGCAGCGGCTCGGCCGACGCGAAGAGGACAGCCTCAAGCAAACGCTTATTTACACTTTCACTCACAATCACCCTCTCTTAAAGGGGAATACACCCAATCAAAATAATCTATAACTCCTTTAGCCTGAGCATCATATTCCTTATGGTAATAATGAACATGCTCACCTCCAAAAGTAAGCTGGCTCTCTATATACCCTTTAGAAACAATAAATTCCTCATAAGAGTTCAAATTTCCGTATGCATAAACGTAATTATGGCGATCGAAAACCATCAACCCATTGCCATTTTTTTCTTTCACCCACAAATTCATACGTCCGTCATGTTCAAAAAACTCAGAAAAACTCTCCAAAAAAGTTTTTAAGTTTTTATAAGTTAACTCTGGAGATTGGTATCTGCCAGCCTTAGACTCCCCTCTAGGCACAACCAAAACATAAAGTATAAAAAAAGGCTCATCCAAATACTTCAGAAGATCAGTAAGCAAGTTAATCTCACGGCTTCTAGAGCCAATACAAAGCCTTGAGAAATTCTCCGTCACCTGCTTTTGATAAACGTTATTGTAAAAGTATTCTTGGTCCTGATCTAAAATCGAAAATTTAGGCAACATCTGTCTGGTCTTGCCTTGGCAAAGCCCGCATATAAATCGGACGAAAAAGCCCTTCCTGGCGCAGCTCCAGCCGCCCCCGCTTGGCCAGTTCCAATCCCGCGACGAAAGTCGATGCCAGAACTGATCGGCTCTGAAGACTGTCCTGCATCTCCTCGGGCAGCAAGCTCTGCAAGGTCGCCCACACGCTATGCGCCCCGGTTTGCGGAAGCTTGCCCAGCATCCGGGTAAGCCGTTCCAGCGCCTCATCCGCAGACATCAGCGTATAAGCAGGTATGTCGTAGGTGCTGCTTTCCTGCCGTACCCGGATATCGCCGTAAGCCTTGAGAATATCGTAAAGCTGGACGTTCCAGCGTGTATGGACTTCCGTTTGCACACCCTCGGGCATCCCGCGCGCAAAAACCGTCTGCCCCAGTTGCGGCCGGGTAAAAAGCTGCTCCGCGCATTTCTGCATGGCTTCGAGCCTTTGCAGCTGGAATTGCAAGGCCCCGGCCATTTCCTCCGCACTCGGCTCTTCCGAATGCTCGTCGCGCGGCAGGTAAAGACGTGACTTCAGATAAGTCAGCCACGCCGCCATGACAAGGTATTCTGCGGCCAGTTCAAGATTAAGCGCCTTCGCTCGGTCAATAAAAACGAGATACTGCCGCACCAATTGCAGAATCGAGATTTTCGCCAGGTCGACTTTCTGTTTGCGCGCCAGATCAAGCAACAGGTCGATAGGCCCTTCATAGCCGTCGATGTTAAGAAGCAACGTATCGACATCGTCCGCCGGACGCGGCCCGCCCGCCCGCGGCGGATCCTCCTCAAAAGCAGCAGCCCCCGAAGACACGGAGCCCCCGGAAACGTCGGAAATAATCACGGCTTCAGCCTGTTCAGCACTCATGCCGCTATGTTCCCGCGTTCTGAGGCCTTTTGCAAGCGCTCAAGCGCGTTTTCACCGATTTTCGGCAGGTTTTCCGCCAGTTTTTCCATCACAGGCAGTTCCCCCTTGCAATAAAGGGCGATATCGCACCCGGCCTGAAGGCTGGCCGCCGCCCGCTCCCACAGGGTGCCGAACGGGTACAGCGCCTTCATATCCAGATCATCCCCGACCAGGAACCCCTGAAACCCGATCTCCCCACGGATCACATCCTTGATAATTGTCGCGGAGAGTGTCGCAGGCAGATCGGGATCAAGCCCGGTATAAACGACATGCGCCGTCATCCCCCACACGCCCGCCCCGACCTCAGACCCGCTGACCGCCTTAAACGGCAGAAAATCTGTTTTTCTCAGAACGTCAGGATCGTCGTCCACCACCGGAAGCTCCAGATGGCTGTCCGCCCCGGCGCGCCCGTGCCCCGGAATATGCTTGATCACCGGCGTCACGCCCGCCTTGAGATGATGCCGGCACACCGAAAGCCCAAGCCGCCCGACAGTTTCAGGATCGGCGGAAAAAGAACGGTCTCCGATTATTTCGTGCGCACCTTCGACAATCAGGTCCAGAACGGGAGAACAGTTGACGTTTATTCCCGCCTCGACAAGCGCCTCGCAAAGACGCAGGGTCTCGAACCGCAAATCTTCGAGCGCCGCATCTTCATCCTCCTCGAACCTTTCGCCAAACTGCCGGAAGGCAGGAACCTCGCGCCAATGCGGAGGCCTCATCCTCTGTACCCGCCCCCCTTCCTGATCGACAAGGACCGGACAGTCCCTCCCGACCGTTTCCTTCAATTCCTGGACCAGCCTGTAGAGTTGCTGTGGATTTCCGCAGTTCCGGGAGAAAAGAATAAAACCGAACGGATCAGCGGCGCGGAACAATTTTCGTTCCGCGTCATTCAACTCAAGACCTTCCGGCGCGAACGTGGTCGCCAGAGCCTTCTCCGCACCATGCGCAAAGTTATTTTTTGACAACAAGGCACCCGTTGGGGCTTTGGGCCTTGATTTCGCCGCAGATTTCATTGGCGCTCTCCTTGCTCATCGGCCCGGCCTGTATCCGGTAGAATGTGCCGCGCTCGCCCAGAGAGGCTTCCTGTACCCTGTATTGAAGACCGCCGAGAAGGGAACCGAACTTCTTCTGGAGTTTGGCCCATTCCGAAGACGTTCCAGCGCTCGAACGCACGCTGGCCAGCTGGACGTAATATGTACCCGGAAGGACGTTGACTTTTGCCGCGCCCGGAGCCATTCCTGCGGCAGGCTCGATAGAACTCGCCGCTCTGGCGGAATCGTCCTCAATCTTGGCTGCGCCAGAAGAGACAGACGCCTGAGCAACCTTGACGTTCTCGGACCTCTCGCTGACCGGAGGGACCGGAGCGGTAAGCTCGGCCTGACCGGGTTCATCGCTCACAGATTCAGTCCGGTCCTGCGAACTCGCGCTCTTGATCTGAACACCCGTAATTTCGAGGGCAGACTTTTCCTGTGCACTTTCAACGCCTTTGGCCTGTTCCAGCGCATTCCTGACAAAATCACGCGTTTCCGGAGAGGTTCCCGCTTCGTGCAAGGGCATGGACTCCCCCCCCGCAGCCGCGCTCTGCTCCGGCTCCTCGATCTTCTGCAGAACGTCCGCAGGCCTGACCTGCACCGGGGGCAGCCCCAAATCCTCATCCGGTGAACGGTATTCAGCCTCCGCCATGGCCGACTGGATAGCCTCGTCCCGGCTCATCATGCCCTCGTCCGGTGATTCCAGGAGATTTTCGATATCGTCCTTGCCGCCCTGTACCGGGGCTTCTCCAACGCGCGCAAGGATCGTGCTTTCCCGGTTGGGAATATCCAGCCCCTCGCGGTCTTCCGGTTCGGACTTAACAGGCCGCAGATCGGCCTTGACGATGGGAATCTCCCCGCGGCGCTTATCCGAAGACGGATAGGACGTCACGATCACGGTGGCGAAAACCGCCCCGGTCAGCAAAAGCGCAAGCGTCATCGCCCCCGGCCCGAACCTGAAACGGCCCTCCGACTCGTCGGCGAACTGGCTCTCGCGGGGCCTCTTCGGGCTTTGCAGGTAATGATCGTATCCGTATTGCTGGAAATGATTGTCCTTGGTCATAAAGTATACTCCGTCCGGGGGGCCATTGCGGCTGATAAAAGATGCACGAATCGCTGCTGATGTGATGACGTATTATTACCGCAAATCCCAGTAAAGGTCAAAGAGCCTTTCATGCTCCCGGATGGCATAACGGTCGGTCATCCCCGCGATATAATCTGCGACAATCCGGGCCTTTCCGGCCAGGTCGTCCTCCACGCCCCCCTCCCGAATCCGCGCCTGCCAGTTATCCGGCAACAGCAGATAATTTTTGTGGAAAGCTTCGAAGAGTTCGCTCACGATCCGCTCGACCTTCAGCCAGATCCGCCGCATCGTGTAATGGCGGTACATCCGTTCGTACAAAAACCCGCGCAGCTCGTCCACATGCTCCCGCATGTCATCGGAAAACGCCACCATCGGCTGCCCGGCCTTGCGCACATCGTCCGCCGATTGCGGCTTGAGCGCGGCCAGCCGTTTTTGTGTTTCCTGCAATACATCCTGGACCATAGCCCCGATCATTTCCCGCACCAGCTCCTGCACGAGATAGCGTTGCTCGATCCCCGGAGTGTCCGAACGGATCGAATTGATTAGCCCGCCGAGCAAAGAGAGGCCCTCAAGATCGGCGATCGTAAACAGCCCCGCCCGCAACCCGTCCTCGACATCATGGTTGTTATAGGCGATATCGTCCGAGAGCGCCGCGACCTGCGCCTCCAGAGAGGCATGCGTATCCAGCCCAAGATCGACCTGCGCCTGCAACTCGCGCACGGCGATATGCGGCTTGCCCGCCAAGGGCCCGTTATGCTTGACCACCCCCTCCAGCGTCTCCCAAGTGAGATTCAGCCCGTTCCATTTCGGATATTTCCGCTCAAGCGTCGTGAGCACGCGCAAGCTCTGGTCGTTATGATCGAACCCGCCATATGGCTCCATGCAGTTTCTTAAATACTCTTCCCCGATATGCGCAAACGGCGTGTGCCCCAGATCATGCGCCAGCGCAATCCCCTCGGCTAGGTCTTCATTCACCATCAACGCCCGCGCGATCGAGCGCGTGATCTGCGCGACTTCAAGCGTATGCGTCAGCCGCGTGCGGTAATGATCCCCCTCGTGATAGACGAACACCTGCGTTTTATATTTCAGGCGGCGGAACGCGCTGGAATGGATAATCCGGTCGCGGTCGCGCTGAAAGGCGGTGCGGTGGGTGCTCTCAGGCTCTTCGTGGATACGCCCCTGCGATTGATCGGGCCGGCACGCATAAGGCGCGAGGGGAAGAGCGCAGTAATTGTAAGCAGGCGATTCAGGGTGACTCATAGTCCCAATATGTCCAAGTCGAAACGATATACCAAGTCCAATAAGGTACTAAATAGGCGGTAATCCAGAAAATTATGAGCGCCGTACCCTTGAAAAACCCTTTATAGCGGTATGAGCAATAAAAAAGACTCAACGGAACAGTGCAATAATAGAACAGCATGAAATCAAATGAAATCTTGCTGCCCGCCCCGCAACTCCGAAAATAAAAACCGGACAGAACGATCATCAAAGCCATAAACAAGAACTCTGTGCGAACGCTCGTATCCCAGAACTCTTCGGGAAAATCATCCGTATTCAGGTAAATATAGTAAACCGTTAAATTATAGGCCGTATACAGCAAGAACAAGGCCAGCATACAGTAAAGCAAAAACCGCTCATTTCTTGCGTTAAACACCCCCATAATCCTCTACCTCGGCATCAATTTTTTAATTTTCCCAAATTTCTTCCCATCCTTTTTGCCTATACCGTTTAACGGCTATGCCATGAGCAAAAAATGGATAAATAAGCCAAGCCAAACCCTTGCCAAGTAATATTAGAAAAATGGCAATGATTGCGTGTAACCACGCATGCTTATAGAACAAATAAAATGGACCAAATAACAAACACCACAGAAATGCATTCTTTACATTTTCAATGCGTCCGTTGACTGGGTTTTTGAATTTCATAGCTATCTATATTTTTGCCTGAGTCAAAATGGCTCTGCCCCGCCATCCGGTTCACCTTGCCCTCTGCAACATCAAAGCGTTATAATGACAATCATGACCCTAAACATCGATACCACCGCCGTAAAGCGCATAAACGAACTGCGCGCCCAGCAGGGCAAAGACGCCCTCAAACTCCGCATCACCGTGGAGGGCGGCGGCTGCTCCGGCTTTATGTATAAAATGGAGCTGACCGACGAAGCGGGCAAGGACGACACAATCTTCGCCGACTCCGTGGTGACGGACGCCATCTCCCTTCCCTTCCTCGACGGCTCGACTGTGCGGTTCGATAAAGGGCTGATCGGCTCCGAATTCAAAATCGACAATCCGAACGCCACGATGGGCTGCGGCTGCGGCACGTCGTTTTCGGTTGTTTAGGGCCATGAAAACGAAAAACATCCTTCTGGTTTCTCTTCTGGCAACAGCTCTGACCGCTTCTGTTACCGTTTACATGCACAGCAGAGACGCCCAGACACGCATCCTTGACTCTTATGTAAATATTATTGCCTCTGAACTCTCAGAAGAAGATAAGTACGAACTGGCATCCATGTCCGAAGATGAGCTTATAAGCCTTTATTTTAGCTTAGGAATGGATATTCGCAACAGATGGTTATGGAATAATCGGCAGACAATTTTATCTCTCTACCTCTATTGTCACGGCACCTTTGAGCCGGAGACCATGAGCGGCCTCTTCGTGCATCGCCTTTGGGAAAAGGTTTATGAAGACATGCCCCCTGAGAAGCAAAAGGAAGTTGATAAAAGAAGAAACAAAGCCCTAAGATATAAGCTTATGCGTCAGGAACTGGATAAATATTTGGGACCTGCCGAAAAAATTGATACTGAACAAACCCCTGACCATGAATAAAAACAGACCGCCCACAATCCTTCTCGCGCTTGTTCTGCCTGTCTTATTCCTTACAGGCTGCGCGACCAACTATTACGTCAACGAGGACTATTACACCCAACCGAAGAACTACGAAAAAATCACCGTCTACGTAACCAACCCGGACCACGAAGCCTACGAGGTCCTGAAAAAATCGGAGATTTACTATCTGACGGAGGACAGCGCCTGCCCGAACAAACTGACGCTAACAGAATACGAAGTTTGGAAGGGTGGGTGTGGGATGCCCTACCTAGGCACAGCTATGACTTTAGGACTCTTGCCCGGTGGAGCGCCCGGCATGGCCGATTTGACATACATTTTAGAATCAAATGGAACTTCCCGCCTTTACGGGCACGATATGTTTTACCGCGACCGCGTATCGCTATGGGAAACAGCCCTCTATCCTTTCTACCATTCGGAAAAAGCTGCTCAAGCCAGAGCCTTGGCACTCTCAACCCGGCAACCTTGCGAAAACTATTCTTGCCGACAAAAATCTCAGGTTGAAAAAGTTTATCGTTTCAGCAGTCAAGATTATGACTTTGAACCCATAGTCACTGAAGAACAAGACACCTCAGAAACTCAAACCCTTCCGTAACACCACCCGCTCGCACGTCACGCCGCCCAGTTCCGCGCTGTAGCGTTCGATCTCCGTAAACCCCGCGCGGGCCAGCACCGCCAGCATCGCCGTGTTCTCCGCCCGGCAGCGCACGATCGCCCCCGTAAACCCCTGCGCTGCCGCCATCGCACAAAACGCGTTCACCATGAACACCCCCAGCCCGCGCCCGCGCGCCTCTTCGGTCACCGCCACAAGCGAGATATAGAAATGCCCCGGATAATCGCGCCCCAGATCCCGCGCGAGAAAACTGCGCTCATAAGGCCCGCCGCAGCAAATTCCGCTCAGAGCGCCCTCATCTTCAACTCCGGCAAAAATAGAGCCTTCGGCGATCCGCTCCCGGAAATAGGTTAAAGCGCTCTCCATCGTCCAGTTTTCGCCCTTCTCCGGCGCGTTGAAACATGTGCAATACAGCGCCGCGATGCGCTCCAAAGATTGTTTATCAGGCAATATTTCCTTAAAATTAAGCATGATAGGCTATTTTTATACGGGCGGAGGCTCACGAAGCAACACCGGAGAGAATTTATATTTTAAAGGTTTGAAATAATGGCATTTATCCGTGTCGTAGACCTGAATCCCAAGCGGGCGAAGCTGAGACTCACAGTCAAGCTTCTGGCGATCTTTTCGCCGATGGTCACGCTAGTCCTGCTGCTGTTCCACCCGGTTCCGCAACTCTCCGCGCGGTCCCTCTGGCTTTACCCGCTGACCTTCATCGTCCGCTGGATTTACGTCATGTGCGGCCCCACCCTCTGGGGCCAATACCTCTATAAAAAGCTCGATCCCTATATCGCCGGCCCGCCCATCGCGATTGCCGGCCTCGCGCTCCTCCTGTGGATCGTGATCTACTTCAAGAACAGGATGGAGCCGCAGACCGTTTTCCTTCCCGTCCTGCTCTGGCTGGTCTCCGGCGGCTGGACGGTCTGGCTGCTCATGGCCCTCGGGAAATAACCCCGGAAACGGGACTTCACTAAATTATTCAAATTTATCCAGCGTTCTTTCAGCCTTGTGAAGGGCTTTTTCACAATCCCGAATGAATACGTTCTTAACCCACTTCCTGTGGGGCGGCATCACCCGCCCATCCTTCATCTTCGGGACAAACCAAGCTTGAAACCCGTGCCATTCCGCATGCGCACCAGTTTCCAAAAACTCCTGAGCTTTTGTCAGTGCATCTTCGAGACGCTTGATACGCTCCAATATCGCTTTCTTTTGGGGGTTAACAGTCATCATCGCCTCCTCTTACAACCATACTAACAGGTTAATCCTCATATCGCTCAAAAATTAACACAGGATACGGGGAAAGATAATCGCCTTGCCCTCTTTCGTAAGGGTGCTATCCTGCGCGCATGAAGATCGTGACATGGAACATCAACTCCATCAACGTGCGCCTCGAACACGTCAAGCGCTACCTGCGCGAGTCCGCCCCGGACGTTCTGCTCCTGCAGGAACTCAAAACCGAAAAATTCCCCGCGCAGGATTTTGAAAACCTGGCTTATCACGCCGCCGCGCTGGGCCAAAAAGCCTATAACGGCGTGGCGGTCCTCTCCAAAACGCCCATAGAAGTAATCGCAAACCGCCTCCCAGGTGATGAAAGCGATGCACAGGCCCGTTATCTGGAAGTTGAAACGGGCAGCCTGCGCGTCATCAACATTTACGCTCCCAACGGCAACCCCGCCCCCGGCGAAAAATTCGAATACAAGCTGAAATGGATGAAGCGCCTGACCGAGCGCCTGCACGAGCTTCTCGCTAAAGATATCTCATTCGTCATCGGCGGCGATTTCAACATCATCCCCGAAGAAAGGGACTGCAAGGACCCCAAAGCCTGGAAAGACGACGCCTTGTTCCGTATTGAATCAAGAAAGGCCCTGCGCACGCTGGAGAACATGGGCCTGTACGACGCGTTTCGCATCTTCGACACCCGCCCCGGACAATACACATTCTGGGACTATCAGGCCGGAGCGTGGCAGAAGGACAACGGAATCCGCATCGACCATTTCCTGCTCTCCCCCGCTATGGCGGACCGCATGAAATCCTGCGTCATCAACCGCGACCCGCGCGGCTGGGACAAACCGTCCGACCATACCTGCGTCGAGCTGACTTTAAATCTGAACAATAAGAATTAATGGCATGAAAAAAAACATATTTTATAAGATTGCAGCCTTCATATCACTAGCGCTCCTTCCCGCCTGCGCCAGCCTTCCGGAAAAACCGCCGCAGGATTTTTACAAGTCAAACAAGATAGAAGCGCCTCACGGCAACGCCTTCACCTTCTGCTCGCAATACGGCTGTAAACGCCTGACCCCCTTGTCGATCTCGAATGACGAATGGGCGGATATTTCTAATGTTTACGGACCGTTAGCGCAGAATGCTCAGCAGGAACGCGAAAAAATATCGCGCACCATCGCCCGCTTTGAACAGATCATCGGCGCCCGCACGGGCACGGATATTGATATCGCCGGAACCTTCCGCAAGATCGGCAAGGGCCAGCTTGACTGCGTCGACGAAAGTACCAACACGACATCCTACCTTATGCTGCTTGAGCAAAACGGCTTTCTGCGTTTTCATCGTGTCGGCGCCCCCGACACGCGCTTCCCGATCGTTCATTCCGGACGCTGGCCGCATCAGACCGCCGTTATTATAGAAAAAGAAAACGGAAAGCGTTACGTCGTTGACTCATGGTTTTACGATAATGGCCACCCGGCCGTGGTCCTGCCAATCAAAACATGGAAAGAGGGCTGGAAACCGGACGGAAATTTCCGCTAGATAGAGTCCATGTTCACCCTAGACCTCAATGTCGCCCAGAATTTCCTGATCGCCCTGCTGATCGGCGCTTTGATCGGCATTGAACGCGAAAAAAGCCATGCGACCGACAAGGAGGCCAGCTTTGCCGGACTGCGAACCTTCATCCTTTTCTCAATGACAGGAGCAATCTCCGCATGGATATCCATGAACATGCAATCCCCATGGGTCTTTATAGCCGCCCTGCTGGGAATCTGCGGGATTGTCATAGCCGGATACATTCAGGAAAACAGGATAAACCCCAATTCGACCGGCCTGACGACCGAGATAGCCGCGCTGACGGTCACGCTTCTGGGCGGCGCTTGCGTTTTCGGACACGCGGCTCTGGCGGTCCCTCTCGCGATTGCGACCTCTGCGGTTCTGGCCTTCAAGCAACCCCTGCATGAACTGGTCGGTCGTCTGGACAGGGACGACATCTACGCCGGCCTCAAGCTCCTGATCGCCACCTTTATCATCCTGCCATTTCTGCCCGACCACCCGGTCGATCCGTGGAACGCCCTCAACCCTTTCAAGCTCTGGCTACTGGTCATATTCATATCCGGCATCTCGCTGGTCGGCTATATCGCAGTCTCGTGGCTCGGAACGGCCCGCGGATTGCTGCTCACGTCCTTGGCCGGCGGGCTGGTCTCCTCCACGGCCGTGACCCTGAACTTCGCTCAGCAAAGCGGGACGGAAAAGAAAAAACAGACATTAAGCATCATGACTGCAGGCATACTGCTCTCATGGGTCATAATGTTCCTGCGGGTCATCGTGGAAGTCAGTGTCGTCAGCCCCGGCCTCCTGCCGCGTATGGCCGCTCCCTTCGCTCTGATGTCTCTCGCCTCGGGCGCTTTTGTTCTCTTCTTCTATTGGCAAAGCCTCCGTCAGAAACCGCCAAAAACGGAGCCTACAGCGGAGATTCCAGTCAAAAACCCCTTCAGCCTGACCGCCGCCATAAAATTCGGCGCCTTTTTCGCGCTAATCCTTCTGGTCGTCCGACTGACGCAGATTTATCTGCATGCGGCAGGCTTATACCTTGTGGCCGTTCTCGTCGGCCTCACGGATGTGGACGCCATAACTCTGTCCATGGCGGAACTGGCGAATAACGGTGGAAACCCGGTCACGGCTTCAAACGCGATTGTTATCGCATCAATGAGCAATACGGTTGTCAAAGGAGCCATCGTGGTTGCGCTGGGAGACAAATCCATGCGCAAACAGATGGTCTTTGCGACCGGGGTCATTGTGTTAACGGGCTTAGGTGCATTGTTTGTCTAGCAAGCATCCGCGATAAAGGAAGCGCGGATTTGCAAAGAAGCGTGGAAACCTGACGATAACACCCGATCAGGACGTGATTTCCGATACCCTTCGTGCTAGGCTTGACCCGAAATGCGGTTTCGCCGCACGAATTGCCTCGCTTCGCGTCCAAGCGCTGCAGGGGAAGTTTAAAATTTCTGCTTATCTCGATCTTCAGGGTTGCCCTATGAAAAAAATGTCTTTGTACCGTTCCAGACCCGTCAGAATCTGCTCTGCTCTGGCTGTTCTTTTTCTGACCACGGCCTGCGGGACTTCCCGCCCGCTCATGACCACCGAAAACGCCAAGCGCATCGCGGCCCCCGCATGGATGATCGGACGCGAGATTCCCGCCGGATCCTATATGTTGACGGCCTTCGAACGGATCCATAAGTACAACAGCACCGTAAACGTCTACATTGAAGGCAACACGCCTGCGCCCGATTACCCGGTCGGCTTGCATCTGGCCAGCAAGGATAACGCAGACAACGTGATCTACCTCGCCCAACCTTGCCAGATAAGCGGCCTGATCGACGGCGACCGGAAATGTACCCTGAGCGGGGAAAATCGTTACGGCCCGCAGGCAATGGCAGCGTTCGAAGACGCTCTGGATGAAATTGCCAACCGTTACGATGTGCGAGGATTCCACCTGATCGGCTACGACGGCGGCGCGGCAGTCGCTGCCAATCTCGCCGCCTCGCGCAAGGACATCCTCTCGCTGCGGACGGTAGCCGGTATTCTCGATACGGACGCTTATAATGCCGCTCACTCCATGCCTCCGACCAGCAACAATCAAAACCCGGCACTGAAGGCTGGACAGCTTGCCGATATGCCCCAGTACCATTTCATCGGCGGACAGGACACGACTGTTCCGCCCTCCATCCTGCACAGTTATTTTCAAACCGTTCCGCCCACGAACTGCGTCAAATACGAAATGATTCAGGAAAACGAACATGTTGACGGCTGGGTTGAGAAATGGCCCGAGCTGCTCAAACGCCCTGTAAACTGCGCTCCGGGCGCCCGGCAAGACTTCAATGCGCTGGATCTCGTTTCTCAGGAAGAGCCTGTTCCGGGCGTGATTATGCCCGAAAAGCCGGAAAAACCCTGAAAATTCTGCTCCTTTCCTTTGAAACACAGCAAGTTGTTGTGTTTCCCCCTGTTGATCGTCTAATGTATGCGGCAATCATAAGGGGGTGAGTTAAATCTCATGTTTCGTGCGAGCGCGACATTTGTTTTTTTAGGGAAAGCCGTGTTTCACGGTGTGCTTTTGTGCGGCCTGCTCTCTCTTTCCGCCTGCGGAGAAAACAAGGAAGACAAGCTGAAATGGAAGCTTAACAGCGCCTCCTCGATTGTCTATTCCGTTTCGCTGATCGGAACCGCCCGGATGGATTCGGACTTGTTTAACTATGAACGGGAGAAACTCCTGATTAACGGGGCGCCGATCAAGATCAGCCTTCGGGAAGAGATCTTCGCTCTCGTTCAAAAGAAAGGCGGAAGCGCTCTGAACGGAGAATACGTTACAGGTCCCACCTCTTACGTCTCCTTCCCGGACGCCGCGCCTTTCCCAAAAGCCCACGAGATACTTGAAGAAATCTTCAGCCGGGGAGAAGGCATCAGCATTGGCAAATTCGAAGTTGAAGAAAAGGGAATCTATCGCGCTCCGGATGTTTCGCCGTTTCTTCCCATGAAAATCCTGATGCGCATGCCGGAAGCTGAGACTCTAGAAAAAAAACAGGGGCTTCTCCCGCGTATGGGAATTACGGAAGAACAGCTCTGCCTCAGCTTGCACAACCGCAAAATAGCGTCCTCCGAACAGTATAATAACATCACCCTGAACCGGCTGAGCGTGAATACAAAGAACGAAGTTCTGGCCGATTTGCGCTACGTTTTCACAGAAAGGTTGGAAACCGAACGTAAGGGCGGTGATTATTTCAGAAGACGGCTGTTTAAAATTTTTAATGACGGCAACTTGCTCGGAAACAGACCCTTGCCGGAAGATGACGACAATGTTCAGAAAATATACATCTGCAAATACAAGGGACGCCACATCATCAACCTGACTCGCGGCTGGGTCGAATCGATTACGGCCGACGAAACCATCGAAGTGATTAAAATGCTCGACAGTGGTCCTAAGGCTGTAGAACTTCTTCGCGCGAAGATCAAAATGACACCGACGGACAAGAGAATTAAGGCCATTAAAAACCTGGAAGATATGGAAATACTGGGGCTGATCTCCTCCGAAACGACTGAATCTGAGGAGGACGACCCGAAAGGAGACCCTGAAGTCACGGAAAAACTGGAGGATATAGAAGTAACAGAAGAAACCGGAACCTCCCCGGCACCCGAAACGCACGAAACTTTGGAACTCCCCTCCACCATCCCTTCCGGTAATGCATTACCCGATCCGGATATAGATTCGCAGTAAAGTCATGCAAAGATCTTACCGGAGCGGTTGTACTTGTTTTGTAAAACTGGCGCTCGGACCTTTTTTTAAGTAATCTTAATAGGACGTACTGTCCATGTACATTGCGGACTAACGACATGAATAGAAGGATTATAACGTCAAAGCTGGCTGCCCATATCTTGGTAATGGGATGTTTAGCCATGCCCTGCACGCCGGTTTTCGCCGGTGAGCAAAGTGAAGTTCCCGCCGATGCCGTCGAAAACTACCTCTCGGAAGATATGAAAAGGGTTCCCGACGGAACTTACATTCCCTACCCGGAAGACGTAGAGGAATTTAGGAACAGCCCACTCTACAAATTTCTCAAACGCTTAGGTCCGAAAACCCAGTCACCAGTTCCCTCAAGCGGCGGATGTCCGGTCAATAAAGAGTTCTTGGAAAACGTCTAGCGACCTGCCCGCGATCAATCAACTTCGCCGCGGTGCGGACCTGAGGAAAAGGCGTGTTTTATCGCCTCCGCGCATTGCGCCTCGATGGGATTGAGAATCGGAATGTCCGTTTCCTCCGCGCTTATAGCCAGGGGCAATTCCGTACAACCGAGAATCAGGCAGTCGTACCCCTTGTAGCGTGAGAGCATCTCAGCAAACCGAGAACGGAATTCCGGCAACATCCGTCCGGCAGAAATCTCCGTCTGCATATGCTGAATGTCCTGACGGTCCTCTTCACCCGGCACATCGGCTTCCAGACCGAAAAACCGGAGGCGATCGGTAAAAAAGCCATCCTCCATGGTGAATTGGGTTCCAAGCAGCAAAACGCGCTTGTAATCCCGTGCAAGCGCCTCGCGCGCCGTCTCGACGACCAGATGGATAACGCGACCGCCCAGCCTGATACCGCGATCGGCCAGAAGATCGTAAGCCTTGTGAAGCGTGTTATTACAGATCAGAATGCAGTCAGGTCCGGAATGATCGAGAATTTTAAGCTCTTTCTCCAGAAGATCGGGAATCTCCTCCCACCCGCCTTCTTGCATATAGCGGGATTTGATCTCGTGATAATCAATGCTGTACAGCATGATGCGCGCACTGTGATGCCCACCGGCTTTCTCGGAAACCATCCGGTTGAGTAGCGTGTAATAAAGCGGCGTGGAAGGCCAGCTCGTCCCGCCTAGAAGCCCGATGATTTTCATGACCTTATTTCCTTAATCAAACTCGCAGATTCAAATTTGACCCGCCAAACACAAACACGCTAAGACATCTGTATCCAAAACTGAACGGTTAATTTTTATATCGAAAGGAATTTTCATGCACCCCATCCCCGAAGGATTTCATACGATCACCCCCACCATCACTGTTGAAGGCGCCGCCGATGCGATCGAACTGTATAAACAGGCTTTCGACGCGCAGGAACTCCACCGCCTCAACTGCCCGAAGACCGGACGCATCGTCCATGCGGGTCTCAAAATCGGTACGTCGATGATTTTCATCGGCGACAACATCGCGGAACTCGGTTGCGCGAAAAGCGAAAACCTGAAGTTCTATCTTTACGTTCCCAACGCGGACAAGGCGTTCGAAAAAGCCAAAAAGGCAGGCCTGATCGAAAAAATGCCGGTGGAAGATCAGTTCTGGGGCGACCGCATGGGCGCTCTGACCGACAAATTCGGCGTCAGCTGGACGGTAGCCCACTTCGTCAAGCAAGTCTCTCAGGACGAAATGGAAAAAGCGCTCAAGCAGATGGTCGAGAAGATGGCCGCCTGACTGTAACTGACGGTAAAGATATAGAGCCAATAGAAAAACAGCGTTCCCAAAACGCTGTTTTTTTATGCCGATTTATCTTGCGCAAGATTATGTTTAATATTAAAATAGTATATAAGTATATATAATTTTATGGAGAATTGCTATGGAACTCTTTTTCATATCGACGGGTTTTGGAATTGTGCTCTTCCTCTACCTCCTGACCATGCTTTACATGGTCAGGCAGCGTGAAGAGGCACTGATTACGTCCTTCGGAAAACACGTCTATACGCAGCACCGCCCGGGGCTGAAGGTCAAGTGGCCCTGGCCCTTTAACGTGGTCACCGCAAATGTGCCGACCTCGCTGCAACAGATGACGGAAAAGCTGGAAACCAAGACGAAGGATGACCTGTTCGTCAGCCTGCCGATCACGATCCAGTTCGAGATCGAGGACACGGCGAAGTTCTACTTCGACAATCAGGCTCCCTTGGAGCAGATCCGCAAACTGGTCAGCGCCGAGGTGCGTAAATACACCTCCGGCAAGGACTTTCAGGATCTCTACTACGAGCGGGAAGAGATCAGCGAGGCCGTAATCAAGGCCGTGATGGTCCACGTCGATGACTATGGGGTTATCTTACGCCGGATCATCATCGACGAGCCTCTGGCCCCCGCCACCGTGGAACAGGCCTTTAACCAGGTCCGCGCCAGCGAACGGCTCAAGGATGCCGCGAAAAACGAGGCCGCCGCGGATTATATCCGCCGCGTCAAGGCCGCCGAAGCCGACAAGGAGCGCAATATCCTGATCGGGGAAGGCGTCGCGGGTTTCCGGAAAAAAATCGCCGAGGGGTACGCCGAACTGCGGAGCATCATGGTCGGGGAAGGCCTTGATCCTGCCGAAGCCGACCGCTTCATGCGCGATGCCATGCACCTCGATACGCTGCGCGACATCGGCGACAAGGGCAACATGGTCATCGTCACCGAAGCGGGCAGCAGCGACAAGAACGACAACCTCACCAATCTGGTGAAGTACGATCAGCTTCTCGAAGCAATGAAAGACAGGAAGCGCACCCCCACAGCGCAAGCCTGACAGGACGGGCGGGAAACCGCCCCTCCTTTTTTTATCCGCGTCCAACACAAACATGAAAAAAGCGGGAGGCTTTTATGACAAAGGAAAAGGCGATTTACATCACGCTGTTTTTTGCGCTCGCAGCGCAAACGGCCTATTACTACCCGCTCCTGCCCGAAACGATGGCCTCCCATTTTAATTTCAAAGGCACCGCAAACGGCTGGATGGCCCGCGAAATGTTCTTCTTGCTGGAATATGGCGTGATCCTCATGATCTACGCGAGCATGGCCCTCAGCGCCTGGTACATGAACAGATATCCGGAAAAAATGAACATGATGAACAAGGATTACTGGCTGGCCCCCGAACGCCGGGATGAAACAATCGCCTATTTCAACGCCAAGATGGACCATATCGGCATTGCCGGGTCCCTCTTCATGCTTTTCGTCATGCAGTGTGTGATCGAAACCAATATCAACGGTGGAAAAGTGATGATGGACCAGACAACCTTGTTCATCGGCCTTGCGGTCTTCTTGGGCTACATGCTGATCTGGACAATCACGCTGGTCGTCAAGTTCGCGCGAATCCCCTCAGGGGGGAGACAAGCGCGTTGACCCCTTAAAAAATCTCCGGGGGCAGCGCATGAAGATGCTCCCAGCCGACAGCAACGGGAATAGCGGACGGATCGACCCCGCTCTCCGCAGAAAACGCGGCCACCGCCTCCTCCAGCTCTGGCAGGATTTCGCGTTCATAAGCATCGAGGATGTCCCGCACGCTGCCCGGCATTTCCTCCCCCAGAAGCAGCGGGTAATTATGGACGACCTCGCGCATCATATCGCGCGCCTGCGTAACCATGAGCAGGGCCTTGTGCGGGTCGTCGGCCGCGATCTTCCCCTCCCCGAATAACGTAAGATACATGGCGGCTTTAAGGACCGGATCGCGGAACGCATGAGTCAGGATCTCGGAAATTTTCTCCTGAACCTCTTCGCCGCTCCCTTCCGCAAGAGCGTTGAAATTGTTCCGGCAGGTCGGACTCGCCGCCGCCTTCATCGCTTCGATCTGTGCGCCGCTGAACTCCTGAACGGCCAATCCGACCTCCAGATCCTCTTTCCAGACTCCATCCTCCATCAACGCCGCCAGGCGCTGCGCAACGTCATGAATTCTGCTTCGTGTATCGGCAATAACCGGCATGGCCGCCCCTCCTACCCGGATTAAAACACGTCGCCCCTGCGCTCAACAAGGAAAAACAGGATCCTGCCCAGCCACGCGAAAAAAAAAGGCTGATCTCCAAAAAACCTTCATTTTTTTTAAATATTTGCCTCCTCTCCCGGAAAACAGTTAAAATGGTGGCTTAAACCAGAAAAGAGATACGAATTTCATGCGGGATGTATTTACGGAAATGATGAACGGGTTCTCCGAAGCCGTGGCCAACGCCGCTCCGGACACGAAGGAGCACATCCTCTATATCACCCGCGTCTGGGACGAAACGGTCAGGGCCGCCGCCGCCATGGAAGCCCGTGTGGTAGGCCGGTTTGTCGACGATTACCACCCCAACGCAGACACGCCCATGAATGCCGTGGTGAACGAAAGCCGCGACAAGCTTGAAACCATGATGAAGATGATCCTCGCCTCCTGTGTCGACGACCCGGAAGACGGCGGCTTCCCCAACAATTTTCTGGAGAAGGTCAGATATCTGGCTTCGGACGAAAACGACGAGGTTCTCACCCCCGAAATGATAGAGGAAATCAGGGCTTATAACGCGGAGGCTCCACTCAGACAGGACTTCCAAATCCCCATGGGAATTTCCGTTCTGGACGAACAACTGACCTCTCTGACGCTGCGGGACTTTTCAAGACGCCTCGAACAGGGCTACGACCGGGCGCCCTCTTTAGCACTTGTACCAGCATCCTAGGATTTCAACTGGTGCTACCCCCCAACAACCGGATCAGGTTATAAACACTATCTCATCAGGCTGTTATAAAGTGCCGCTACATTAGCTTTGAACACATCTTTGGTAAATTTTTTCTCATATTGTGTCCGCCCGTTCAAAACGAGGTGAGAGCGCAAATACTTATCCCCGATCGCCCTGTTGATCGAGCGGGCAAGGTCCGCCGCATCGTCTATTTCAACCAGAAGCCCATCCTCCTCATGCGTAACATAAGCCAGAGGACCTGCAGCCTTGGCCGCGATAAGGGGAGTATTCGTCCCCAGGCTTCGATTACTACAGCCCCGAACGGCTCGTAGCGCGAAGGAAAAACGCACAGATCGGCAGTAGCCAGCAAGGCGCCCCGGTCGTTTCTCCACCCCAGAAAACGCACGCGGTCCTCAAGATCAAGGCTCCGGGTCTGAGCTTTCAACTCCCCCTCTAGCGACCCGGAACCGGCAATCCACAAATGAGCGTCCTGCACATCCGTCATGGCGGCCAAAAAGCGTATCCAGCCCTTTCTTGGGATGCAGCCGTGAAAGCGATAGCAAAAGCGGAACTCCCTCCGGCGTATCGAATTCCGCCCGGTCAAGAGGCTCCGCCTTGTCAAACTCGGCATACACATGCAGGACCGAAACCCGGTCTGCTGGAACGCCGTGTTTGACAATATGATCCGCAATATCCTGCGTCACCGCGACATGATGATCGCAGCGGGAAAATCGGTCCGGCTTGTAATACCCGCCATACCAGCCGATATTGCGATGCGCCCCCGCCGGAGAAAACGACCCCGCGCGCCCCATCCAGTTATGAACGATATCCGGCCTGAATTGACCGACCGCTCGTTTAAGGGTTCTGGACGTGGGCCACGAAAGAACATTGTGAAACGAGGCTTGATCAACGTAAATATCCAGCGCGGCAATCTCTTGGACTTTATGCAAGTTATTCGCCCGCGTGACAACGCGCTGTGTAAAACCCGATTTCATCGATCGCCTTGACCGCATCGACGAAAAACGTCTCCGCTCCGCCAACCGATGCACCGGCCATACTGTGTAAGATACGCATAATTTTGAGGCCTTATTCTAAAAACGCAAGACTGAAGTCAGGAAACGTTAATCGTCCTTACCGTCTTCAACATCTTCCGCATCTTCGCCGTTGCTCACTTGCCCGGTGATGGCATCGACAAGCAGTTCGACTTCCTCGTCACCTGCGCCGAAATATTCAATGGAATAGACAAGACGCTCATTCTCCATTTCCAGCTTGGCCTCGACGATCTGCCCTGCATGTTCTTTCAGGGCCTTTTCAATAGCCTCCTGGATGCCGATCTTGACGGTATTCATTTGCGCCGCGCTCAGGCCGTCGTCATGGCCATCAGCCTGCACAAGATCGGCGCGGGCAAGCTGTGCCCCGCCGAGCAAGAAGGTGGAAAAAACCAGAACGCGAATCAGCTTTTTTTTATTCAGTGTCATGGAAAGCTCTCCTTTCGGAATGTCCAAATCGTTACGTGGGTCGAACAGGAAAAAGCCTATCGGCCCAGACTGATTTCAAACTGAAGAGGAGGAAAAAAGCGAAAAGACCGGAAACACGGACTTCTGTGTCAATTCTGTGCCAAAACTCTGACAAATCCAACTAACATCACTGGACTTCGCCGGGTTTCGCCCGGCTTCGAAAGGGGCGGTTTTTGGGGGATTTTTGGCGGATTTCCTGGTGCTGCCGGGGAGGATTGAACTCCCGACCTCGTCATTACCAATGACGCGCTCTACCACTGAGCTACGGCAGCCCGCCGGGAGGAAAAGCCCGGAAAAGTGAACGAAAACTAGCGAATAAACCCCGCCCTGTCACCTGTTTTTTCAACTGTAAATCTAGAAAAAAACATCAGGAAAAATCGAGATTAACTCAATTTTTCCGGTATCCCTGTCAATCTTGCTTAACCAATATTCGACTTTGATATGATTTTGGTTGAACTCTTTTTCTATCGCAACTTGCACAAAAAGATCATTAGTTACAGCATCATACCCTTCAATACTGCTGATCCATATTCTACGGTCCGTCAAATGATTATTGACACTATTCTTCTCAGAGAGAACAACCCTGCTCTCGCCTGTTTCCAGATTGAATTCTTGAAGCAAATGCCATTTTCCCGTGTACTCCAATTTACCTTTATGAATAGTAAATAGCTCATGTGAATTTACAAAGATTACTGGCAGATTTTGAGAAACCACAAAACTAAGGCAGTCAATTCCTTCTAACGATGAGGTCAAAAGCCTATAATTAACCTCATTTGACTTTCGGATGTAAATCCTATGCAAAGGAATTCCTTCGACAGTGCTATAAAATTGAGCAATAACACTATTGGAAGGTGAACTATATTCGCTCATGGTAAAAAAATCGTCGTTAATACCTCTTTTACCTCGCCATCCGCTCATGACTGTCTCTTAAAACTATGTTTAAAGTTCTGCTTTTATTAACACAGCAAGAAAACCTCTAATTCACGCTCGGATCGGGCGGGGGCAGGAAATCCTGCGGATGATCGAGCATCCGTTGCGGCAGACGCGCCCAGACCACGGCAAGCTCCTCCGCCGCCCGCGCCACAGCAGCCGGGTCGTTATCATCCACCCCGCCCTTCGTGTGCCGCAGATACCCCGTCACCATCCCGTCCGCCAGCGCAAGCCGGGCATGATCGGCCGGGGCCTCCCGCGACATGTGCGAGGGGTCGATATCCGGCAGGCTGTTCAGCGTGGCGGCCGCGCCAAGCAACCCCACGCCCTTGCAGAACGCCAGAAACAGGTTCGGTTGGGAAATCGGCAGTTTTTTAGCGCCCATAAAACACCCCCAATATCGTGATGATGACCGCCCATTATTCACGGAATTCGGAACTAAGGCAAATCCGCTACCGCCGCGCACCAGAAACGGCCAGAAACGCCAGCGCCCGCCGGTAAGCCTCCTGCCCCGCTGCCTCATCGCCGCTGACCCACGCGCCTTTGTCGCTGCACGCTCCGATCACTTCGGAAAGATTACGGCCCGTAATGATCTGACCGGATGAAAGCTCGACAAAGCGCCCGTCCGCCCGCTCCGTGATCCGGCAATCGCGCGGATAGGGATAGCTCACCGGAAGCGCGATCCTGTCCAGCGCCGGATGCGTGAAGCCGTGCCCCTGCCCGGGATAAAGGGTCAGCGTGATGGGAACTGCGGGATCAACTCTGCGCACGTCATCGACCAGCCGCCCGCACAGCAGAGCGGGGGTGATCTTGTCAGCCTTGCCGGAGTGGATGTGCACCGGACGACCCGACATCCGCATATCCTTGAGGCTCAGCCCGCACCACGGATAAAACGCAAGGTGGGACGCGAACGGATCGTTTTCATAGCCGTAACGCCGGTAAATTTCGGTAAAGGCGGAATAGAGCGCCGGAAGCCCGCCCTTGGAAAACCCGGCAACGGAAATCCGATCCCGGTCGATCCGCGGATTGGAAACCAAAAAGCCTTGCGCGGAATACAGATCGTTCAGAATCGAAACTTCGCTGACCGCCATCTGGTCCTTGTCGATCTTGGTCAGTCCTCTCCCGGTAAAAGAATCCACCAGCAGCACCGCCTGCCCCTGCGCCAGAACGCGCTTTGCGAAATCCCATTCCAGGGAGCCGGCGCCCAGAGAGCTGTGCAGAACAATCACGGCAGGATAAGGCCCCTCCCCCGCGCCCTGCGGCAGAACCAGATACCCCCGCCCCTTGATGGGTTTCAGGGTCGGGCTGCCCACCTCGTCCAGCCACCGTGGTGAAGCCGTGGGAAAGAAAACGCGCTCCGTCCCCGGCGGCTTCCCCGCGCAGGCGGACAGGATAAAAACAAAGGACAAAAACAGAAAACGCATAAAATTCATATCTCTTCTGCGAAATACGCCCAAACGCACGCAACATAGACGAAAAGTCAACAAAACAAAGAGATAAAAATCCCCGGCCATAACGGGTAAACTGAAAGCATGAAGCCCGTGCCAAAATATCACGTCTACAGCCTTTTTATAACCAGGGAGAGCGGCGACGTGATGATCTTTGAAAGCCACAGAAAAATGAACGTCCTGATCAGTGGCGGTGTGACGCTCGCATTCTGGATTATCTATTTCATGTGGATACGCAACCTCCCCGCTGACGAGCCGAACCGGGAACTGCTCTATTACGGAGTACTGGGTTTCTCTGTTCTGGCATCATTCATTCTGATCCACTTTCTGACGTATTCCGAAACCCTCACGATCCGCAGACCGATGGACAGTATCGCCTATGAATACAGGTCTCTGGGCGGCGTGAAAGGCTGGAAGCGCAAAATATCGGATTTTGAATCCATAAAGGCCTACACCACGATGCAAACCGATAGCGGCGGGGTCTATGACAGCAACGACTCGCACTGGACGTTTGAGCTGGTCGCATCGGACGGCATGAAAGTCAGGCTTTACCCTTCCATTATCCACCTCAAGGCAAAAAACCGCGAAAAAGCCCGCCAGTTCGCACAAAAAGTCGCCTTCTTCATGAACATCAAGGCCGACATCGCCGAATAACCTTGCCCGCGCAACGCCCTTTATGCCAGACTCGCTCCAAGGGAAAAAACAAGGGGGACAAGGCCATGATGGAAAAACTCCATATCCTGATCGTCGACGACGACCCGGCCATGCGCGAAAAAATCCATGACTATTCGCAGGCCCTTCTTTTTGCCAGCGACCTGAATATCGAAACGGCCAATAACGCGCAGGAAGCCCTGATGAAGCTGCAAAACGCCGGCGGCAACGAAATTGATCTCGTTGTCACGGACAATTCGATGCCCGGCCTCTCCGGCGCGGAACTGGCCCAGAGAATTCGCAGCAACAAGTATCTCAACGGCATCCCCATCGTCATGTGCACCGGAGACCCGGAGTTCGAACGCGTCAAGGACATCGCCATCAACAGTGGCGTGAATGTCGTCATGCACGTTCCCCACTCCGCCGACGATCTTCTGGAAAGCTACCGCGAAGTGCTGCCCCCTGCGGCGTTCGAAGACCCGATGGGCGGCGATTCAAAGGCGCATAAGCCCGACCTCGTGGACACGCGCGACCCCGACCCCGGCCACACGCCCGAATACGGATAATCCAAAAACCTTGGGGAAAACCCCCCGGCAGTCCTTATGCCGGGCCTGTATCTGATATAGGCTTAACCCAATCTGTGTAAATTGACCGTAGTGCGGCCTATGACCCGACAAAAACCGGAAAAGCTGGAGAAACGCGCGGCGGCCCTGCGCGAAAATTTGCGCCGCCGCAAACCGAAAAGCGGGCAATCCGGCGAGGAAGATACGGAATCGACGGCTAAAAAAGCCAAAAGTAAGACTAAGAGTAAGGAGTAAACGATGCGCAAATCCGCCAAAATCCTGACCGGACAAGCGGGCTCTCAGACAGAGTTTCAAAGTAAACCCGGCCTGCTGGCGGACCACCAGATCCGCGCACTGGCGCAAACCGAAGGCATGATTGAACCTTTCGTGGAAAAACAGAAGCGCGAAGGGGTCATTTCCTACGGATTATCCTCCTACGGATACGACGCCCGCACCGCCGACGAGTTCAAGATTTTTACCAATGTTGACAATGCCTTGGTCGATCCCAAGGACTTCTCCCAGCAGAGTTTTGTTGACAGACAGGTCGATATTTGCGTTATTCCCCCTAACAGCTTTGCGTTGTCCCGGACGGTCGAGTACTTCCGCATACCGAAAGACGTGTTGGTCATCTGCTTAGGCAAAAGCACCTATGCGCGCTGCGGGCTCATCGTTAACGTCACTCCCCTCGAACCGGGATGGGAAGGACACGTAACGCTGGAGATTTCGAACACGACGCCCCTGCCGGCCCGTGTGTACGCGAATGAGGGCATAGCCCAGTTTTTGTTCTTTAAAGGGAGCAGTATTTGTGAAACCAGTTACGCCGACCGAAGCGGAAAATACATGGGACAGCGCGGTGTCACCCTCCCCAAGCTTTAGCGCGGACGCGGCACAGCCTTTAAGCCCTCCGCCGCTGGCGACCTCTTCGCTGGATAAAATCCGTATTCGCGGCGGCAAGTCCCTGAACGGCGAAATCACCATCAGCGGCGCAAAGAACGCGGCCCTCAAGCTCATGTCCGCCGCGCTTCTCACCGGCGAATCCCTCTATCTGGAAAACGCGCCCAACGCCCTGCGCGACATCGCCTCTCAATCCGACCTGCTCGAATATCTCGGATGCGCGGTCAAGCGCGAAGGCCGCCTCATGGCCCTGAACGCCAGCACGGTTGATAATTTCACCGCGCCGTACGATCTGGTCCGCAAAATGCGCACCTCGATCCTCGTCCTCGGCCCTCTTCTCGCCCGCTTCGGGCAGGCCAGGGTCTCCCTGCCCGGCGGCTGCGCCATCGGCACCCGCCCCGTCGACCTCCACCTGAAGGGGCTGGCCGAACTGGGCGCGGAGATCAGCATCGAGGAAGGCTACATCAACGCCACAGCGCCGCAAGGCGGATTACAGGGCGCAACGATTCGTTTCCCAAAGGTCTCCGTCGGCGCGACCGAAAACCTGATGATGGCCGCGACCCTCGCCAAGGGAACCACGATCCTGCAGAACGCCGCACGTGAACCGGAAATCAACGATCTGGGCGAGTGCCTGATCAAAATGGGCGCGAAAATCAGCGGCCTTGGCACAGATACCATCACCATCGAGGGCGTCCCCCACCTCTCCGGCGCGCGCCACGAAATCGTGGCCGACCGCATCGAGGCCGGAACCTATATCATTGCTGCGGCCATGACCGGCGGCACGCTCAATCTCAAAAACGCCCGTCTGGATCACCTGACCTCCGCCCTCGGCCACCTCTCGCAGGCCGGGATCGAAGTGCAGCAAAATATGGATGGCGTGCTCGTTCACCGCAACGGCCACAGGCTCAAGGGCGTCGATATCATGACCGAGCCTTACCCCGGCTTCCCCACAGACCTGCAGGCGCAGTTCATGGCGATGCTCTGCACAGCCGAAGGCGCGGGCATGGTCACCGAAACCATCTTCGAAAACCGTTTCATGCACGTCCCCGAACTCGCCCGCATGGGCGCGGATATCACCGTGCAGGGCCACTCCGCCATCGTGCGCGGCGTGGAAACACTCAAGGGCGCAGAAGTCATGGCCACGGACCTGCGCGCATCCGTCGCCCTCGTTCTGGCCGGATTGGTCGCCGAAGGCACAACCACCGTCAACCGCATCTATCACTTGGAGCGCGGCTACGAGGATATCACCGGCAAACTCTCCGCCTGCGGCGCGGAAATCGAGCGCGTCGGCGGGGAATAACCCCGTGCGCCGGACACTCTGGCCATGAAAAACCGCAGCAAGCTCCCTCTCGCCATCCTGCTGCTGGCCCTTCTGGGCGCAGCATTTTTTTACGCGTATCGTACAGCCGTCCCCGGCAAGGCGGACCTGAACGAAATCCGCGCCCGCGTCCTCCCCAAACTCGCGGGCGAACTCGACTCTTTCGGTCTCGCCCTCGGCGGCGATCTCTTCATCCGCATCTTCAAGGCGGAAAAAGAGCTGGAAATCTGGGGCGTAGAGATAGAATCCGGCACGTTTCGGAAATTCAAAACCTATCCCATATGCACCTATTCCGGCGGCCTCGGCCCGAAGGAACGCGAAGGCGATTTTCAATCCCCCGAAGGCTTTTACGACGTCACGAAAGACCGCCTGAACCCCAACAGCAATTATCACCTCGCTTTTAACATCGGCTACCCCAACGCCTACGATCAGGCGCTCGGCAGAACGGGCAGCTTCATCATGGTCCACGGCGCCTGCATCTCCATCGGCTGCTTCGCCATGGGCAATGAGGGAATAGAGGAAATCTACCTTCTGGCCGAAGCGTCCCTGAACGCCGGGCAAGCCGCCATCCCCGTCCACATCTTCCCCTTCCGCATGACGGACGAAAACATGAAGGCGCATGAGGGGGATCAGTGGAATAACTTCTGGTTAAACCTGAAAGAAGGCTACGATCTCTTTGAACTGACAGGACAACCGCCGACTATAGAGCCACAGGGTGAAGTTTACACCTTCAGCGGGCGGATATAAATTACGGTTTACTTGAGCATACGAGCGGCTGAATTGGTTCCTCATCCTCATCCTCATCACGAAAGCCTGTAGACCGGAGATAATCCCCTAGTTCGACAAGAACGACCTCACCGCGTATATTCTCCGGCGTATCTCCCTCAGTAACTAATGTTTCCATTTTTAAAGGCTCTCCCTGAATATACGAAGCGACCCATTCTGTTTCAAACCAATACTCTCGGGCTGCCAGAGAGATAAGCGAGCTGATCAAAAGCCCCCTTTCCTCATCGCTATAATCCTTGTAACTCGTAAAATAATATACAAATTTCTGTCCAAAGATTCCCCGCACCTGTCCTAATTGTTTGAGCATTTCAGCCCTGACCTCCTTGCCCGAACAAAAATACCGTTTAAACTGAACATGATATTCCGGCGCATAAAAGTGAGACTGGAAAAAAACCAGCACAGGCAAAGCAAGAAAATTGGGGTCCCGTTTGACTGCCGGGTCGCTCACATAGGATTCGATTTCACGTTCCGCCCAGTCAGTCACAGGGTCTTGGTAAAGCTCCGCCAGAAGAACCGCAAGATCCGGCCGCGACCGGTAATCCTGCGGCCTCAAAACGTTTAATTCACTCTTAATTGCATCAGGGTCAGGAGCGACAGGAACAGGAAAAAACTGCCGCTGAATAAGTTCTTGCCGCAATGAAAGAGTTGAATACATGCTATAGGCAAATTCCGGCCACCAGACTTTCACCTCCGCATCATCGGCCCACTTTTCCTTGTCCGGATCGTTTGGATCATGATTGATCCATAAAGCTGAACGAAAAAACTGCCACGCTTCCCAATAATCGGCGGTGTTCAGAACAACAAAAGCCCGGTTTCTGAAAAGTTCCAGAGCTTCATGATAGCGTCCGTTTCGGGAATAAAACTCGGCAATGACATTCAAAAACTTTAACTTGTGTCCCTCTTTTTTCATCACTTCGTCAAAAAAGGGCATGACGCCGGGATGCTCACCTCCCATCAGATCTTCAATAACGCGCACTTTGTCATCATCGGGATCATACTCTTCCGGCTCGTCCTCATCCCATCCAAAAGGATCCTCCTCTTTTTCGGGCAACCCTGCCACCAACCGCTCCGCCTTGATCTTAGCAGCCTCTCTCTCGGCTTTTCTTGTAAGGTAAGCATCTATTTTCTCCGCTCTTTCTGCAATCGCAAAGCGGTTGGACCGCCCCTCCTCTAACGCCTGATATTCCTCTAAAAGATACGCGGTAGGCTTATACTCAGAGACATTTCCCAGATGGTAAAAGATATCCTGAGCCAATTCGGCCTCGTAATCGGTCATCTCTTTTTTTGCAACCAATTCCTCATACTTTTTCCTGAGAATATCCATCTGCTTAAGGCGGTCAGGCTCCTGTTTTTGGACGTCCAGATAATAGCGGATCGTCGTCATCCACAGCGAATCCTCGCCGTAATAATCCTCCGCAACCCGCGCCCATGCATATAGCGGCCTGTAATAAGTCCCATCATCGGCCTTCGAGAGAAAAAGAACATAAGAGCGCCCGACATCAAAACTCTGCCTGATACAAGGCCCGCTATAAGATTCCGGGTGAGCGTAGTGCAGATCGTCAGGATCGCTGGGATCGGAAAGTGCTGGAATACTGGCCGAACCGAATCCGGTTTGACTTGTAAAAACAGGCCCGATATCCCCCTTTATCACCTGATTGATGCTGAAAGTGACTTCATAATCAGGAAACTCAGGATCCTTACCAACGTTTTTCTGGCTCTGCGGCGTGGCGACGACGATAGCATCGACCAGGTGAACCAGATCGAAATTGGTTGGCTTATCGTAATCGTTTGTCATACGACAAGCCCACGCCCCATGCGAAAACCCGCACAGCGCGACCAAGACAACATAAAAAAACGCAGAAAAACGGCTGGTCATAGCCTTCTCCCGCCTTTAGGAATGCGTGAAGCCTCTCTCGATGGTGGCCTGGACCGCAGGCATGATCTCTTCCCCCCGCAGCGTCTCGCTCTGGCTGATCGCCAGCGCGACCGTCGGCTTGGCGGCCCCGGTCTTCCGCCATGTCTGGACGGGAACGTCCAGAACCAGCATGGACGCGTGATCGCCCGTGGCGTATTTGATCGCCATCTCGTCCGTCTGCGTCCAGAGAATTTCGGCAATTTTGGGGGTAAGGGTCGAATGGGTCACAAGGCAGACCGTCTCCAGCGCATCGTCCAGATGCTCGATATTCTCGACATACTCGAAATCCTTGACACGAAGCCCGTCCTCATCCGAAAGCCAGCTTTCCTCTTTAAGGGCTGGAGTTCTACCGCCCTCCGCCATGGAAGACGCCTCCAACCCGTTATGAAGAAGCTCAGCCGTCCGCCGGGTCCGCTCGGCCGGAGAATGCAGCACCGCGTCAATCGGCCGGTCCGGAAAAACTCTCTGATATTCGGCAAGGCTGTGCGCCACCTGCTTGGCCATCCTTTCGGCGTCAAGCTCATGCCCGTGACGCATCAGAATCAGGCGCTTGAAAGGTTGGTCCGACTGTTGATCAGGCACGGAATCGGCCGCATCGGACAAACCGCCGAACATCCCCGACAGAAATTTTGGCAGTTTCCAACCCATTGAAAGTACCCTCACCCTGATAACTAAATTATGAAAACCCACGCTGATGATAATACAGATGCCGCTTCAAGTCAAAAAAACAAGGCAGATGTCCGGGAAAAATATACAAAAAGCGCTGAAGTATGGTGCCCGGGGGCGGAATCGAACCACCGACACGGGGATTTTCAGTCCCCTGCTCTACCCCTGAGCTACCCGGGCACGGGAAAAGCGGGATAAAAAGCTAGAATACGGCTTATAAAAGAATGAACCCGCACTGTCCAGCCCTACTTTAAAAACCGCCTGAAAACACACAGCCTGAGGCGGTAAACGTAAGGCTCTATATCTCGACCCCCTCGACACGCTCATAAAGCGTGGGCGTCCGCCGCTTGCGGGTAATTTCCATCAGGCCGAGGCTGGTCAGCCCGTGAATCTGCACCGTGCAGGGATCTTCGTCAAACCCCTTTTCCAGCGCCCGGATCAGTTCGTTCTGCTCCTTGCGTGTTTTCATTTTAAGAAAGTCGATAATGATAATCCCGCCGAGATTCCGCAGCCGCACCTGCCGCGCGACCTCCTCGGCCGCCTCGACGTTTACCGCAAGATGAGAACGCCTGTCCGCCCCCTTGTTTACATCTATGGCCGTCAGCGCCGCCGTCTCCTGGATAATCAGGTTCCCCCCGCTCGGAAGCAGGCTGTAATCGTGGAAAAGCGTTTCGATCAACGTAAGAACGTCCCGGTACCCGAACAGCGCCAGATCTTTTGTAGCGTCATCCAGTTCGATCGGCGTCACGCGGGGTACAAGGTCCGGCGCAAAAACCGAACACCATTCCTCGACGGCGCCGTAATGGTCCATGGTCACGACCTCAATCCGCTCGATTTTCTCCACGGCAAGATCGCTCAGGATCCGCTGGATGGAATCCGGCCCCAGCATGATAAGCGCCGGATCGCTCCCCTCGAAAAACGCCTGAAGCTCCGACCACACGCTTTTAAGGATGGTCGCCTCCCGCACGAGAATATCGGTCTGGATATCCGCCGCCGAAGACCGCAGGATAAAGCCGTCCATCCCCTCCAGCGCCCCCAGCATATCCGAAAGGGTAGAGCGCAGGGCTTTTTTACGGATGCGTTGCGAGATGTGGTTCCCCTCCATCAGCGGACAGTAAATCAGGTGCCGTCCCGGTATGGAGATATCCATGCTGAGCTGTGCCGATTTCTGCTCCAGCGGAAGCTCTGAATCCATCGTGCGCGGAAGGTAGGCGCTCTTGGCCTGTACAATAATCATATCGCCGGGCTTGAAAACCTTCCCGATCGCCCGCTCACCGCCTTTGATGATCGAGCCGTCCTTGGCCCGTACCCGCACGTCGCGATTATACAGAACCCCTGTATAGCTTCCGTCCAGATCAACGAAAGCCGCATCCAGTGAGGCGCTGACCGAAGTCACCTTCCCCCAGTAGATAGACCCCCACCGCACCGCCTCGTGCGCAGGGTCGATCTCCAGACCTTCCAGCCGCCCCTTTTCAAGAGCCGCGGCCCACATCTGGCCTTGATATTCCTCGATCAGTATATCCAAACTGCCCCCGGCTTTTCCGTGTGACGACAAAGAGTTAACGAACCATTCTACCTGAAGAAACCGTTCCCGGCCAGAAGTTGAACGGTATCATGCACGGACAGCCCCACGACATTCGAATAAGACCCGCGGACAAATGGGATGAACGCCGCCGCCAGCCCCTGAATGGCGTACCCTCCGGCCTTACCCTGCCACTCCTCGCCGGCGATATAAGCCTCCTGCTCCTCATTGCTTATCGTTTTGAACCTGACGACCGTATCGCATAACCGTATGAGTGTCTCTCCCGCGGGCGTAATCAGGCAAATCCCCCCGTAAACATGGTGACGACGCCCGGATAGAATTTTAAGGCAGGCCCGTGCCTCCCCCACGCTCTCCGCTTTAGGCAAAATGCGCCGCCCGCAGGCCACGACCGTGTCGGCCGCAAGGATGTAAGCCCCTTCAGCATCCCTCCCGCACGATTCCCGGGCCGCCTCAGCCTTCATCCGCGCAAGGCGAACCGCGAGAGCGCGGGGCAATTCCCCTTTCAGGGGCGTTTCGTCGATATCGGTGGGAGTAATAAGCGTAGGTTCAATCCCCGCCTGTCTCAGAAGGTCAAGCCGTCTGGGAGAAGCGGAGGCAAGGATAAGCTTATTTTTCACGGAAGATAATTCGGCCCTTTGTCAGGTCATAGGGAGTCATTTCAACCAGAACGACGTCCCCCTGCAGGACACGGATGCGGTTCTTGCGCATCTTTCCGGCCGTATGCGCAAGAATAACGTGATCATTCTCCAGCTTCACGCGAAACATCGCGTTCGGAAGAATCTCCGTCACCACCCCTTTGAACTCCATAAGGTCTTCTTTTGCCATTGGTCAGAAAAAACTCCAATATTCTAGTCGGTTACCTTTTACACCGTTCTAAAGGGAAAAAGCAACGTCAAATCAGAGAGGAACGGAATTTAGCGCCAGATGAGGGCTTTCCCGCTGTGGAGCACGCAGATAAGCGAAAAAAGCCGTCTCGACGTATTCAAATCCATAAGAATTTTATCCATCAGCCGGTCCATCAGCAGCTCAGCACCTTCGTTATGAAGCCCGCGACGCCCCATGTCGATCGCCTCTATACGCGAGGGTTTACCCTCCCGCAGCGCCTCTTCATAGCTGTGCACGATCATGAAATAGTCCTTGATCAACCGTTGATAGGGTTTAAGAGACAGCACCAGCATCGGCAACTCATCCCCGATCACATTGGTTACGCGGAAAACAAGGCGGTTCTCTTCTATGGACAGAACGACATCGTAAGGCCCGCTATGATCCTTGACCGGCTGAAAATAGCTGTCTTGCCGCAAATCGTGCATCGCCGTCTGGTGATCCCGTACGATCAGCGTCGTTGCCCCAAGATCCTCCGCACCTCTTAGGTCGAAGCTGCGGATCCTGCTCTTGCTTGTCGGCTTCATGGGCATGATGCAAAGCCCTACCCCTTCGAATGAACGGCGTTACGAAACGATTCGACCCAGCGCTCGACCTCCCCCGGACGCGTCTTGAACGCGCTGCGGTTGACGATCAGGCGCGACGACACCTCAAGGATCGTCTCGACTTCAACCAGGCCGTTCGCCTTCAGCGTCGCCCCGGAGGACACGAGATCGACGATCCGCCGCACCAGCCCCAGCGCAGGCGCGATCTCCATCGCACCGTTCAGCTTGATGCATTCCGCCTGCACCCCGCGCTTGGCGAAATGCCGCGCTGTCAGGGACGGATATTTCGTGGCAACCCGGATATGGCTCCATTTATCCGGCGCATCGGTTTCAAGATCGGCCTTTGGCACGGCCACGGACAGGCGGCACTTGCCGATCCCCAAGTCCAGCGGAGAATAAAGCTCGGTGTAATTGAACTCTTCAATGGCGTCGCTGCCCACCACGCCGAGCTGCGCCCCCCCGTAAGCCACGAAAGTCGCCACATCGAACGCCCGCACGCGGATGATATCCAGTTCCGGATGGTTGGTGGAAAACAACAGCTTTCGGCTGTCCTCGTCCTCGAAATCGGCTTCGGGCAAAATCCCGCAAGCCTTGAAAAGAGGCATGACCTCCTTCAGTATCCGGCCCTTCGGGACGGCCATGATCAGTTTTGGCGTAGCATCAGAACTCATGGTGTATCACTTAGCGGGAAGCGGTGAATACGGCAAGACCTTTTGCCGCACCGCACCATTTTGAACCCGCCAACCAAGAAAAGCAAGAGAAGGCAATACTGTGACAGGCAAAAACTATAGCTGTCCTCAGGGCTTGCCCAACAGAGTTTTAGACATTAACATTTTTAAACATCAGGATGTCCGGATCATTTAACTAATCGCTATATTAAATTTTTATAACCAAATGAAAAAATTATACTTTTTGATCTTATTATGTCTTTTATGCGCATGCGACAACACTTCGCAAAACGCTCTATCAGGGCGCTGCAAAGCTTTTTATACGGACCTCTCTGAAGAATTATACGGGGCCGAAAGCGCCTTCAAGTCCGGTCAATCGGCAAAAGACGTCATAAACCTCTACGAAATAAAGATTTTCGGCCATAAAAAGAAAGCAGAACAACTCCGCGACGATCTGGCCACGGGCGGCGAGCGCTACCGCTGGAAATGGCCCCGCCGCATGCGCAGCGAAGAAATATTCGAGTTCAAGGTCGCCTCCGCCTATTCGGGAGACTTGGAATCTCTAAAGCCGCTGGGCGAAAAATACAGGGACACTTTCGAAGATCTCTCATGGTTCTGCAACCGCGTAATCAGCGCGGAAATGCCGCCGCTCGGCCCCAGCAAGGGCCTGAACGAACGCTTTATGGATCAAATGATGATCTCCCAGCAACTCAAAATCCTCCGGGCGGTCAAGACAAAGGAAGAAGGCGAAGCCTACACGGATTTTCTCATCCGCTCCGGCGCCCTGCGCCAGTAACCCCTATCCACCCATATGCGCGACATGCCACAGCGCCATCCGCGCCGCCTCGTAAACGGAAATCCCGCGCTCATGCAAGCCGGAGAGTATATTCTCGATTGTCTTCTCAATCTCCTTGAGGCGAGCCTTCTGCGGCGCATAAGGCATAATGACCAACTCCCCCTCCGGCGTCGCCAGAATGAAATCCGGCGCACTTTGAATCACGTAACCGTTTTCGCTTTTCGCTCTCTCCCGCAGCATGGACAGCGGATCGGCCACGCTTTTATCCGCCCGCACGAAATGCACCATCCGCTTCCTCTGCGCCCGCTTCGCCGCCATCGCGTTCAACGCCGCAATTCTCATATTCTTGGGAAACGGGTTATAATTTTCAAGCGCAGCATGACCGGCTTGCGCGACGCTGCGATTCGGAATACCGATATCCGCCACAACGACAGGCCCGCAATACGAAACACCGGGATAGAGAACATGCCCCAGCTTCTTCCGGCAAAACGTGACGGTCAGTTTCGCGCTCGGCGTAAACGGCGCGACCTCCGCCGTTGTCCCGTTCACCCCGCTGGGAATATCGACCGCGATCACCAGCGGCTTTGTACTCCCGATTTTTTGAAAAACCTCCAGAACGGGCGAACGGAATGCGCCCCTGAACCCCGTCCCGAACACCGCATCCACTACCAGTAAATCGGGCGTAATCTCCACTTCCTCGAACCGCAAAACCGGACCGTCCCATAAATCCGCCGCCTTTCGCGCATCGCCCTTAAGCGCCGCAACGGGAACGCAGCATGCCACCTGCACATCCCACCCCTGCGCCTTCAAAAGCGCAGCAATCACGAACCCGTCCCCGCCGTTATTCCCCGGCCCGCACAACACCAGAACCGGACACGGCTGCACCCGCTCGGCGATGATATCCGCCGCCGCCTGCCCCGCATTCTGCATCAGGGTAAAACCGGGAACCCCGGACTCGATCGTAATCCGGTCCGCATCGGCCATTTGTTGATTGGTTAAAATCTCGCACGGAGAAGCAAAAATCACCCCGGCCCCGGCTCGTCCCTAGCCGGTTCGCCCAGAATGGGCGCCGCCTCGCCCAGCCGCCTCTGGCTTTCGCGCTCGTCCCACGTCTTCTTCGGCCAGATCTCGATCCGGTCATAAACGCCGACGAAGACAAGCTCACGACCCTCTTTACCCTTGAGACCGAGCTGCGCAATATGCTCCTTCGATAAAAGGGTTCGCCCCTGCTCGTCACTGGATAAAGGCGAACAAAACGGAGCGACCCGGTGAGCGTCGGTGATCGCACCGCCTTCGGAAGCCTGCCTGAACAGGCTGCGCAGCGGCAGGATAATCAGGTGCGAACGATCCGCCGAAAGCGCTATCCCGAACGACTCGCCATCTGCGCCTTCTTCAAGCGCGGACACGATCCGGCGGAAATCCGCAGGCAACGAGACACGATTCTTGTTATCCAGCTTGTGCCGGTGCGTTCCAAGGAAGACCTTGCTCAGATCGGTGGACATGCCACTTTTCTCCACTTTAACTCCATCTTAACGGCAAAACTAACAAACCAGAAGTAAAAACACCAACGAAATAAACAATCGCCTTATGCGAAATATTTGACAATAAACCTGCCTTTCTGGAATGATCGCTTTAAACAGGGATAAGTAAATGTCCGCAACCGACTATTTATACAGAACCCTCGGCAGCCTGCGCAACCTCTGGCCCGCAGGCAAGCCGCATGAATTCATGGGCCATGATATTGCGGATTCCCTTGCCATCGCAGACCACCTTATCGCCGAAGACAGGGGTGAAATAGAGGTCGCGCAACTCATAGACGCCAGCTACGCCAACCGCCGCGTGAAGATGCCGCAATTCATCGCCGCTCTTAGAAAACTCTCCGATGCCGGAAGCATGGCCGCCGGAAATTACCGCAACACCGTGGCAGCGATGACGATGGGGGATCACCACGACATGGGCGGCGACTACGAACTCGCGGCCATTAATTACGTCCTCGCCTATCTCCACAGCCACGACCGTGGCTTCATGCATATGGCCAAGGAGATCGAGGGCCGCAACGCCCACCGCGACGCCGAAGGCTACGGAAACGCCGTCTACTGGCTGGCGCAGAGCGAAGGCGATCCCGCGCAGCTTTTGGAGGAAATGCTCGAACTCAAGCGCCGGACGAATCTGGCACTGAATTATTATCCAGAAGAGTATTATGAAGACCTGATCAGGGGTATGGACGAAAATCCCGATATCCGCAGAGCCATGAACGCCGATTTTCTCATCTATCGGTCCGCAGCGGCGCTCCACTTCAATCTTGACCGCGACCGCGCATGGGGACTGTACATGGACGGGCTGCGCAGCGGTCCGACCGAACACGCGCTGGCCAACCCGTTCATCCGTAACGCCTTCGAGGATTCACGGCCAAAAAAACAGTTCGAGGCTTGAAAGCGCCTTAACCTCCGCACAACGCCTTCAGGAAACTCGGCCCGGTCTTGCAGGCAATAATCTCGATCTCGCCCCAGACTTTGTTCTGAACATAAGGCTCTTTTTTCAGATATTCGTCCAGCGCCGCGCGCGAATCCATTTCGAACACCATGACCGATCCGCACATATTGCCCTCATCGTTAAGCAGGGCCGCGCCGTATATCTGCTCGCCCCGTTCTAAAGCAGAATCGCACAGGGCGATATGCGCCTCGCGCACTTCAAGACGCCGCGCCAGCGCCCCCTCGTCTTTCGCATCGCGGGCTATAACGACGAACTGCGGCATGTCAGGCCGCTTCCTCGGATGATTTGGGCGATATCCCTTGCAGCAGCTCAGCCGTGCCCGCTGCGGAATCAACGGCCACCATGCCCACCGTGTGATACCCGGCATCCACGTGAAGAACCTCGCCGGTGACCCCGCTGCCCAGATCCGAGAGCAGGAATAGCCCGGCCCGGCCGACATCGTTGATCGTCACGTTGCGCCGTAGAGGGGAATTGAGCTCGTTCCATTTCAGGATATAGCGGAAATCGCCGATCCCGCTGGCCGCGAGCGTCTTGATCGGCCCCGCCGAAATCGCGTTCACGCGGATATTGTCCTTGCCCACATCGGCGGCCAGGTATCGCACTGAAGCCTCAAGCGCAGCCTTGGCCACGCCCATGACGTTGTAATGCGGCATAACCCGCTCGGCCCCGTAATAGGTCAGGGTCAGAAGACTCCCGCCGTTTTCCTTCATCAAAGGATAGGCGCGCTGAGCTATGGCCGTGAAAGAATAGACGGAAATATCCATAGTCCGCTGAAAATTGCCTCGGCTGGTGTTCAGGTACATCCCGTCCAGTTCGTTCTTGTCGGAAAAGGCAATGGCATGCACGACAAAATCAAGCGCTCCCCATTCCTTCTCAAGCGTCTTGAAGACCGCATCGACGCTCTCCTCGTCCGTCACGTCGCAAGGGAGGACGATCTTCGAGCCTGCCTTTTCCGCCAGTGGACGCACACGCTTTTCGAGAGCCTCCCCCTGAAAGGTAAAAGCCAGTTCAGCGCCATTGTTCATAGCTTGTTCGGCTATCCCCCACGCGATCGAACGATCGTTCGCCACGCCCATGATAAGCCCGCGTTTACCTTTCAAAAAGTCACTCATAGTCACATGCCATAAATTTTCATTATCTGCCCCTGTATCCTACACATTTCGCTTTCTGCGTCTAGGGGCCATAAGCACGTTTTTATGTGCGGCCGCCTTTACGCATGCTTCACGACTTCCGATTTATTCCCGCCGGTTTTTCTGATAGCATGGAAGCTTAAGAAAAATTGAAACAACTCGTATCCATACTCCATAACTATGACGGTCGATCGTAAAACCGCACTCCACATATGCAAGGTCATCGCCCGGCAGATCCAAAGCGGCTACCCCGATCTGACGTTGAAGTTTGCCGTCCATGAAGAGCGTAATCGGCAAAAGGCGCTGGTTCGCGAGACACCGGAGATTCAGGAACACCCTGCGGGCCAGGTCTTGCTGGATTACATCATGGCCAGTAAGGACAAGGACATCACCGGAAACCGCTCCAGGTTTGTCGGACTGGCGCAGCACAGCAACCCCGGTGTCCTTGGTTTCTTCCGCTCAACGGAAACGATCGGGTTGTTTTTTGTAAACCACGAGCGTTTCAAGAGTCAGGAAGACCTGAAAAACCATGCTCTCCATATGGTCTGGCATGCACTCGCGCTTTATGATGATTACGCGCAGGCCGAGAAAAATCAGCAGCAGGAAACGGGGACGCTGCCGAGTATTGCGAAAAGAAAAAAGGAGCGTGAAAGCGAAGCCTCCGCCAAGAAAAACGACAAGGACGCCCCGGACTCACGGTTTGAAATTAGCGAAGACGTTATCCTCACAAAGCTGGAAATCCAGGATCAGTATCACCGGAACCTTCTGGCTGATATTTTCTCCGCGACTTTTCAGGCCATACACGGGACTGAAAACGCCATCCGCAACCTCGCGACCCAGCGTATGCTTGATACCCTCACCCCCCAGCTCGGCTTTGTTTCCGAAAGATACCCCTACCCCGTCTGCCTTGAAACACTCGAACTTCTATTTAGCGAAAGCATGCGCGCCTCAGGCAGAAAGGAAAAAGGCGTCGCCCTTGCCGCCCGCATAACCAGCGAGATCGGCATGACATATCAGGTTAACGCCATCAAGCAATGGCGATCCTTTTGCGTCCCGGCACAGGAAATGGCCTGGTGCGGTTTCAAACCGGAAACGATTTTGGGAGCCGCAATCTACACGAATGAAAACACCTACGTTCGCTCTATAGCCGACATGGTCTCAGAACACCTTGAAATAAAACCTGAAATTTTCAGCAGCCTGAACGACTACAACCCCTTTGCGGACGCTGAGTGGAACAAGCGCCTTCACGAAAAAATGGCCGTGGAACGTTACAAGACCGCTATGGAAAAAATCCGAACCCCCGAAGACCATAAAATTCTGCTTCAGGAAGCCGCCAAGCAATGCCAGAAGCTCAAGGGCGGCAATCCGATTGGCTGGTCCGCTCATGCGCTGGTGGCTTTGAGTGATGAGATTATTCTGACCGACCCGAAAACGCTGGCACATCAGAAAAAACGCCTGCAAACCCTTTTCGAACAGCACTTCCGGCGGGTAAGTTGGGAAAACCTCCGAAGTTTCGCTCGCTTCATCTTCCGTCAGCGCCGCGACGGAAATGAAATAACCATGCCCCTGCTGGCATCAGTCCCGGCTAAAACCGAGGATATTGTCCTGATAAAGGACACCTTTACTAAACTCGATGAACTGGCGACCCTGACGGAAGAAGCCGCAGCAAAAGAAGAAGAAAAATCCAAATCGCAAGGCAGCTTCGCCAGCTTTGCCCGCCCCAACGCCTTAAAATAATCTCGCAATAACACTCTATAACTGTCTGAAAAACCAAAAAAGAAGGCCGCGCAAAACGCGGCCGTTCTAGAAAACTGCTTAAGCCGTAAAGTCGTTACTGAACGATCTTCCAGCTTCCGTCAGGCTGGCGGCAGGCTACGCCATAGGCCGACTCTTCCTTCCCGCCGACATAAATCGTCTGCTGGAACTCGCGGCAATAGTTGCCACTGGAAGTATAGCCATCCTTGGTCGCAACGACTTGACCGTAATTACCGGTTTCCGGGTTGTTCCATGAAACGGGCTCCCCGATAGGAGCGCTCTGTGCCTGATAATTGGCCTGAGCCGCGTACTGCTGGTCGGCCCTGTCAAGCGACTTTCCGATCTCGCTTCCTACAAGCGCACCCAGCAAAGCGCCGGCACCCGTCGCCCAGAGCTGTCCGGACCCTTTGCCGACTTTTGACCCGAGAATACCGCCGACAATCGCTCCGCCACCGGTTCCGATCAGTTGCTTGTTCCCTGTAGCGTCAATCGTTTCGCACGCTGAAAGTGATAATGAAGCGAGAACCATGCCCACAAGTGCTATCTTTTTCATCCAATTATACCTTTGCTTCTGGAATACACACTGAATTGCTGTACTATAGCCGCTTAAACTGCGACATGACAATGATACGTGTATAAAGCAAAAACCCTCCTCTGGGTAAGATTTTTTCTAAAAAAACATGCGTGATGCAATATGGAAAAAGATAAACTAAATCTGCCACAGGACCCGCTCACCCTCTTCCACCAATGGTTTGAACTGGCCGTATCCGCCGAACCGAACGATCCGGACGCCATGGCGCTGGCGACTTCTACTCCGGACGGTCACCCTGTAGTGCGGATGATCCTGCTTAAACAGGCAGATCAGCGCGGCTTTAAGTTCCACAGCAACGAACAAAGCCTCAAGGGACGCCATCTTGCCATGAACCCGAACGCCGCCCTGTGCTTTCACTGGAAATCCCTTCACATGCAAGTCTGCGTTCAGGGTACCGTCGAAATTGCGCCTGATTCGGAAACTGATGAATATTTTGCAACCCGGCCCTACGAGCGTCAGATCGGCGCATGGGCCTCCGATCAGACGCGCCCTCTTGAAAACCGGGAAATTCTTGAAAAAAAAATCAAAGAGTTTCAAAAAAAATATCCACCGGGGACCGTTCCACGCCCGCCCCGTTGGGTCGGCTATATTTTAAATCCGCGCCGAATCGAATTCTGGTGGAGCCACCCCCACCGCCTTCACGATCGTTTCGAGTATACGCGCGAGGAAAACGGCATCTGGAACCTGCAACGCCTTTACCCTTGATTCCTGCGGAAAACCGCGCCATATAATGGCGTCATGAATAAAAGTTCAAACACCGCAAAGCAAAACGAATCGCAACCGCAAACCGGGCAGCAAGCTTTCGGCGCGGACGTTGCGCGCCTGCTTGATATCGTGGCCAACGCCCTCTATACGCACCACGAGGTCTTTCTGCGCGAACTGATCTCCAATTCCGCCGACGCCTGCGACCGCCTCCGCTACGATTCGATCCAGAACCCCGAAATGATCAAGGATAATCCCGACTTCCGTATCCACGTCTTCAAGAATACGGACGACCGGACCCTGAGTGTCATAGACAACGGCATAGGGATGGATGCGCAGGAACTCGCCGAGAATCTCGGGACCATCGCAAAGTCCGGCACGACCGCCCTCATGGAGCGGATGAAAGAACAGGGTTCGAAGGACAACCTCAAGCTCATAGGTCAGTTCGGTGTAGGGTTTTATGCGGGCTTCATGGTCGCCCACAAAATCCGGGTTGTAAGCAAGAAAGCCGGTGATAAACAGGCTTCGACGTGGGAATCCGATGGCCGCACGGGTTACAGCGTGCGCGAAGCGACAAAAGAGGAAACCGCAACGCTGGATGGAAAGCGCGGAACGGCCATACGGCTGGAACTCAAGGACGAAGCCTGCGATTTCCTTCTGGACGAAAAGATCAAGATGACGGTTCAGATGTATTCCGACCACATCAGCGTCCCCATTTATCTTGGAACGCCCCACGATACAAAGCACGATCAGTCAGAAAAACTGAATACGGCGTCCGCCCTTTGGATGCGGCCAAAAAACGAGATCACGGAAGAACAGTATAAAGAATTTTACCGCCATCTCTCGGGGGGGTTCGACGAGCCGCTGATGATTTCGCACTGGCGCGCGGAAGGAAAGATCGAGTTTTCCGGCCTGCTCTTCGTCCCGACCCTGCGCCCGTGGGATCTGTTCGACCCGTCCCGCCGCCACTTCGTAAAGCTCTATGTGCGCCGCGTCTTTATTTCGGACGATGTAAGCACCCTCATGTATCCATGGCTGCGCTTTGCCCGCGGAATTATCGACAGCGAAGATCTGCCCCTGAACATCAGCCGCGAAAGCCTTCAGTTCAACGCGGTTATAAGCAAGATCAAAAGCGCGGTGGCAAAAAAGATTCTTGCAGACCTCGACAAGCTCTCTCGCAGCGATCCGCCATCCTTCCTCAGCTTCTGGGGACAGTTCGGTTCGGTTCTCAAAGAAGGGCTTTACGATGCGCCTGAACACCGGGTCGATATCATGAAAGTCTGCCGGTTCTTCAGCACGCACGATAACGGAGAAACACTGACCAGCCTTGAAGACTATGTTTCCCGCATGAAGGAAGGCCAGGAACAGATATTCTACATCAGCGGCGAATCTCTCAACTCCTTGCGTAACAGCCCCCAGCTTGAAGGGTTCAAGGAGCGCGGTCTGGAGGTCCTCTTCCTGACGGATACCATTGACGATTTCTGGCTGCAGCAGGTAATGGATTACAACGGGAAGCCCTTTAAATCCGTTACCAAGGGCACGATTGACCTGGACGTTTTCGATTTCAAAACGCAACGTGATGATGAAAAAAACAAAACGCAGGAAATAACGGGGCAGGAAGAAAAGGACGCCGCCAATATCGGCGCATTGATCGTCCGTCTGGCCAACCTGCTCAAGGACCGTGTTCAGAACGTCCGCAGATCCCAGCGTCTCTCGGGTTCGCCCGTCTGTCTTGTCGCAGCGGACAACAGCGTGGACATGCATATGGAGCGTGTTCTGAAAATTCACCAGAAATATGAGAACAACATAAAGCCCGTTCTTGAGATAAACCCTCAACATCCGCTTATTAAACTATTGGCAAAAAATGCGGAAAACGGATCAGACATCTCCGAGGCGGCCGAACTATTGCTCGATCAGGCAACCATAATTCAGGGTGAGCCGCTTGATGACCCGTCCGCCTTCGCCAGACGCATGTCCGAAATCATGCTGCGCGCACTAGAGGACAACGGCAGCGATTGATAACCGCTAACAGCTAGAGCCAGAGGCTTTATCCGGTTCCGTCAGAAAGCATGGAAAATATCAGGGGTTGCAGGTTCCCGCCGCGGCGATACTGCCCCCCGGCTGGTACCAGCATCCCGGAGCGGGACAAACCGCATCCGTATATTGGCTGGCAACCCCCGGACGGGTAACGATCAAGCCTGTCTTGACCGGCGTTATGCCTCCGCACGCCGTGGGATCAAGAAGGTTGAAAAAGGACAGTGCGCTGTCCGAACCTCCGGCAGCGCCGGGAAGAGGATTGGCCGCCGGAAATGCTGTAGTCCAGACCGTGGGCGCACCCCCGCCCCATGGCCATCCGGGAGGCAGGGGAATGGACGGCGTTCCGTGGTTGACAAAATTACAGATCAGATCGGCAAAATTGGTATCCAGATCGGCACAGTTGTCAGGCGGAGAATTCTCCAGAAGGCGGTAATCGTCACCCGCTGCCTCAGTAGCCTCGTAGTTTTGGAAAATAAAGAAAGCGTCATTCGCGGCAGTCTGGAAGTTATAACATTTCGCCGCATCCCAGACTTGCCTCATCCGGTTGCAGTTATAATTGGAATCGCTCACATTGCTGGGAAAAGCGCCGCTGATCGTCGAACGCCCGCCCAGCATGGTATGACCGAAATTCTCGTCAATGTAGAAACCGCGTCCGCAAGCCGCAGCCTGGGCGCCGCCCGGATCGGCAATGGACAGCAACGACACGCCGTCCGTCAGAGAATCAAGAATAAGGATTTCAAGGACGCTGTTCATGTCCAGACCTTCGGTCAGGTCGGGATCGACGATACCGGCAATCTGCCGCAGCAGAACGTAAAGGTCGTAAGGAATATCGGTAAAGGTGTTCCCTCTGTTGTCCGGATCCTCCGGCCCGCCATTTTCGGCATACCGGGCAAGGTGGTTCATGTAGCGATCAAAGCAGATATACTGAAGGACACTGTCCGGCTTGGCGATCAGGTTCTGATTCTGGGTGATTTCCCGGTTCGCCTCCTCCCACGCGCGGGCGCGCAGGACATCCCAGAAATCTTCATCACAGGTGTCCGGAACGGCCGCAGCCAGCACAGACCCGGCCGATAAAACCAGAAACAGGCAGGCAAACGCCAAAGACTTGAACGATGATAACAAAATCCTTAGCCCCGATAGAATTACACGTGCACAGGTTACTTTAGCATATAGAAAAAGCCTCTGCCTAGTTTCCTGTAAACTTTTATTGCTTTTGACCCGGACCGGACGAAAAATGGCCGGCCCCACTATAATAACCCTTGGTAATGGCGGTTTGTCATGTCCTTGATCTCCTGTTCGGAAAACCCGAACTGGCGCCCGATCTCCTCAATCATGACCTGACGCATTAATTTGGTCAGATCGTCCCCCGTCCCGCACCACATATCAAGCATGGATCGCCGGTAAAGAATAAGAATATCCTCAGTTTCCGCGCTTTTTCTCTCAACGCCCGGTGAAATCTCTTTACCGTTCCTATAGAGCACCGGCAGATCGTACGGATCGTCGAGTTCAAGCTCTATCTCCGTAGCCTCGTCGACAAACTCCTCGACAAGAACCTGCAAATCCTCGCAAAACTCCAGCAATTCCTCTGGCATATCCTCAAAAATCGAATCCGCCAGTACCCGAAGATCTTCGAGGCTGGGGGAAACCGTAAAATTCATGATAATCTGCCGCGTATCCATGATGCGGTGCTACCCTTGCTTCCGGCCCGATAGGTCCGACCCTGACACTGAAAATCGCTGAAATTTTACGATATTTTTGCCTTCCTGAACAACGGCGTATGGAAAATAATACCCAACTTTTAACGAAAACCCGTTGAAAACATGAAAACTTTTTGTTTTTTCATCGAAATTTAACAAAAAGTCGGATATAATAGAAAAAGCATGTTGAAAGGAGTTCGACAGTGGACATTCCCGCCGCAATAGCAGCCGAAACAGCGTTAGCCAGACAAAATGTTGCCCTTTCGGTGATAAAGTCGAATGCGCAGCAGGCTGAGCAGGTTGCCAAAATTCTTGAGGAATCCATCACGGTCTCCCCCTCCTCCAATCGCGGTTCGCATCTCGACGTAAGAGCCTGATCCCTGACCTCTTCAAAAAATCTTAATTGACGTAAAAATCGCGCGGGTGATACCGTAGCTGATTATGAACGGCTAACAAAAAACAGGGGTTTATATGGCAGATGGTAGCATTGGAACGACAGAAGCAGACGCGCTGGATATAGAATCGCCTGAGCGTTATTACACGATCGTCCAGTTTGAAACGCATGACGAGAGACTGGCAGCGATGTTTCAGGACAGATCAAGTCCTGTTCCGGAATTCGGCAAACATGACGTTACACCGACAAGAGAGTTTAACTTTCTTAATAGCCTTAGAGGAGGCGCTGAAAAAATCCTGACGGAACCGACGGAAGACGGTTCGGGCATCAAGGTGACCCTCGCCGTTAACGAATTTGGCGCCGATGACGCGGGCAGCATGTCAGCCATGACCCACGGCAGCAGCGACCCGAAACGCCCGCTTCTGGATTCGTTCCGTTACCGCGGCAGCGGACACGATTTCCAGCGCGTGTCAATCCACGGCGGTCAGAGAAGCAGCGTAGAACGTCTCGGCCAGGACGTGGAAGAGCTTATCGCGCTCGACCTGTAAAAATAGCGTTGAGCAATACGGAAAGAGGCGTAGCAATACGCCTTTTTTATTGTGTTTTTTAAAATCAGGCTACCGCCCGCAGCGCGTGGTGGGTATCCCACATATGCTCAAGCGTCCCGGCCATATGCTGCACGTCCTCAATCGAGTGCGCCGCCGTCGCGGTCAGGCGCAAGCGTTCTGTTCCCTTGGGAACGGTCGGGTAATTGATCGGCTGAACATAAATATCGTAATCCACCATCAGCATCTCGCTGACCTCCCGGCAACAATTCGGCTCCCCGACAATCAGGGGAACGATATGGCTCTCCCCGCGCAAAAACGGAAGATCGGCCTTCGTGAGAAGATCCTTGAACAACTCCACGTTCCGGCGCATACGCGTTCTCTCAACGTCCGAAACCTTCAGATGTTCGACCGCCGCCAACGCAGCCGCCAGAACGGACGGAGGCAGGCTCGTGGTGAAAATAAAGCTGGACGCATAACACCGCACCGCATCCACGACCGGGGCGCTTCCGGTAATAAACCCACCCATGGCGCCGTAAGCTTTGCCGAACGTCCCCTCGATCACGTCAATCCTGTCCATCAGCCCATGCGCCTCGGCCACTCCGCCGCCGCGCGGCCCGTAAAGCCCGACCCCGTGAACTTCGTCCAGATAGGTCATGGCGTTATATTTGTCCGCCAGATCGCAGATGTCCTTGATAGGGGCAATATCCCCTTCCATCGAATAGACCGACTCGAAGGCAATCAACTTGGGCCGATTCGGATCGACAGACTTCAGAAGCTCCTCCAGATGCGCAACGTCGTTATGACGGAAAATCTTCTTCTCGGCCTTGCTCTCCTTCATCCCGTGAATCATGGAGGCGTGGTTTAGTTCGTCAGAAAAAATCACGCATTCCGGCAGCAGGCGCGCAAGGGTTCCCAAAGCACCCTGATTCGCGACATACCCGGAGGACAGAACAAGCCCGGCCTCTTTTTGATGCAGATCGGCCAGAGAAGCCTCAAGCTCGACATGATAACGGGTGGTCCCGGAAATATTGCGCGTTCCCCCGGCACCGGCGCCGCAGGACTCAAGGGCCTCCTGCGCAGCCTTCAAGACAACCGGGTGCTGCCCCATGCCCAGATAATCGTTACTGCACCAGATCGTAATCTCGCGCACGCTGCCGTCCGGCGCATGGTACTTGGCCCTTGGAAACCGCCCTGCGATGCGCTCCATCGTCGCAAACGTCCGGTAGCGCCCCTCCTTTTTGACCGAATCAACGCAATTCTGAAATTCCCGGTCATAATCAATGGCCATAGCCTGACTTCCCTATATTTGTATTTGAATATCTGTCTTAACCAGAACACGCAGGAGTATCAAGAACTTATTCCTACTCCTCTATTAAGCATACCACCTACCTATTATATCCATACACGGTGAATAAAACTTTATCACCAGCTAATCCTTGATTTTGGTCATACAATTGAAAACCCTTACAATTCTAACCACAAGCAAAAGCGCTTTGATTCCAAAAGAATACCCTCATATGCAAAAAGAAAAAAGGGCCGGTTTGGGCCGACCCTTTCGTTGGAGTAAGGCCGACAGGATGTGGGGACCCCGTCGGCCTGATGAGTAATCTTTACTTGTTACCCCACATATCGTCCCACCAGGGTTTAGGTCCGGGTCCGGGCAAGGGAACGGGTTCCGGACCGGGCCCCGGTCCGGGATTTTGGCCGTAGTCCTTCATCTTCCGCCGGATTGAATTGACATCCCAGCCCGTCAGCATGGCCAGCGTCTTTGCTTCCTGCTCGTAGCGGGCAGGAAGGCTGCGCAGATACTCCTGACCGGCCTGACAGTTCACCGGCCCCGAAAAGGGATGCTGGAGAACATAGCGACCCTGAAAATTCTCGCGGTCCCCGGTCTCCTTGAGAACCAGATCCTCCGGAAAATGCTCCGCATCATAACGGACATGGATCCTCGTGACATAGACGTTCGGCGCCTGTTGCGGCATGACGATCCCCTTGTTCTGCCAGTTGGAGGTCACAGGCTGGTTGATCCACCACGCCCCCAGAGTCAGGAGATCAGCATTGGGAATCGGATCCGCCGCGCACGGGTCGCACCAGCCCATATCCCACGCATACTCAAGAAACACAGCCTTCATGTTCTCCTTCTTCACGGCCGTCTCGAACATCGCCTTGTAAAATTCCCCGAATTCCGAGCCATTCTTGATATAGGTCGGGATATTCATACCCGTGGGAATTTTGACGGTCCGGTAATTCGCAGTTTCCACCCGCCCGTCACGCGACAAGGTGAAAAGCAGAAGATCCTGGGGCCCGTCCGCGTTCAGGGTACCCAGGCGGATCGGAAGCATGAACTTGGGCGATTCAAACGCGATCTGCAACGGACGCAGATACGTATAGCCCGTACCCTTCTGCTGCTCCAGATTCACCTTGGCAAGGAAGAATTTCATATCCTGCTTGATATAGCTTCCCAGAATTCTCTCCGCTCCGCCGGGAAGCTTGTAGCCTTCCTGATTGAGATAGGTCAGCAACCCGCCGCTTTCCTTGGCCGAAAGCAAAACGATGTCATATTCGCCGACCGTATACTGGGCCTCGATCGTAACGCCCAGCGATCCGGCCGATTTCTTCATATTGGCCCCGACCTGTGCTGCCTTATCCTCCATCGCGCTCATCGCCATCATTTCCCGCATGACCGGCGCACACGGATCAGAATCGAAATACTCCACCAGCCGCGGCGCGGTATAAGCGTCCACATGATCCACGATCCGGGATTCCGCAACATGAATCTGGTTCTCGCGAAGAACCTCGGGAACCGGAACGACGATAGCGAACTCTCTCAGGTCGCCCTGATAGTCATTGGCCATGGTGATAACCGTCCGGTTCTGCGCCCGCGCCAGAATGACCTTGGACGCCTTGTTAAACAGGCTGGAATCGGCCTTAGATACGTAAAAGCCGCAAAAAGCCTGCGCCGGCGTTGCCGCCAGCACCAGCCCGGCACCTAAAACGGACAGGCATCCCGCCGCCTTTCCGAGTTTTTTCAAGATGTTGGATGGATACATAATTTTGCCTCCTTGTGCTTGTTATGCTTTTGAATACGATCGCCCCACTGGTACGCTGTTCCGGGGAGAAGAAAGTCGATCAGGGGTGTAAACAGACATCCCGCAGCCAGCGCGATCATCAGCCCGTCCGTCCGGTAAAATCCAAACTGGATGACATAGGCGATGAGCGCCACCAGCAGGCCAAAAACCACGCGCCCGGCAAACCTGTTCGGGATGGTTTTCGGATCGGAAATCATGAAAAAACAGAAAATCAGTAACGCTCCGTTTTGCATCTGATGAAGCGGAATAGATAGCGGATCGCCCAGCCACAGCGCACGCCCGAACAGCGCTCCCATCCACATCAGGAAAAACATCGGTCCCATATCCCGCCGCGGGATCTGATAAAGAACGAGCAAGGCCGCGCAGCACAGGAAAAACGCCAGCCAGACCCCCTGCCCCCACTGCCCCGGCGAAATCCAGACCACAGACGGAAACAGCAGGGTCAGAACGACTATGGCCAAGTTGGTCGGGTTGAATAAGTGTTTTCCCCGGAACCGGATCAGGAACTTGCTGCCTACGACGATCAGCGCCCCCAGCGCAAAAAACCACAGGGACGAAGCCTTCAGAAGAATGCTGAGCGACATTCCGCTTATCAGCGGGCTGCGAAAGTCGAATCGGACCCGGAAAATTTTTGAAAACAGGGTTTGAAAAAACAGGCAGCCGCCTAGCGACAACAGGATAACAGGCACTTCCGGCCCGAAATCGCTTCCCGCGGATTGCAGGACAATAAGACTGGACAGAATAAGAATCTGGAAATGCCGCGGATCGCGGGCCATTTTTTCAAATAAACGGGAACCGGACATTTTCGCCTCAAAAATACCTTTCACTACTAACAATAGGACGTCGATAAAAAAGAAGTCCTTGGAAAAATTTTTAAAAAAATATCTCTGCGGCAAAACTTCGCGCAACCGCCCATACCGCGCCTAATCTTCCGCGCCGCTGCGCCGCCCTTGTCCCTTGAGCGTATTGACTGCCGCCTCCGCCCGGCCCAGAGCCCTGTCAAGGGCGGCCATGGTTTTGGGCAGGTCCGGGCTTTCATCCTCCGCCCAGACGCGCAGCACCTTGATATAAATTCCCGTCAGTCCGGCCACTTTCGCCGCGCCGGAAATCCCCGCAGTATCCGCTCCGGCGGCTTCGAGCATCCAGCTCATCGACCGGCATACATGCGGCAGGGAAATAACAATCTGCTTGGGATCGAACCGGAAACTGCGCAAAACGGATTTAACCCCGACCCGGTAAGCGTTGAGCGCCTCGAAACGGTCCATTAAAAGGTCGAACAGGCGCTCGCGCACGCTGCTCTCCTCATCGGGATCGACCGAAACGTGAGCAAGCACACTCTTGTCGATCATCCGGCCCAGAGCGCAGAGTATGTCGGCCCGGTCCTCGAAATGCTCCCTTAATTCTTCCAGAGACACCCCGGAACGGGCCGCAACGTCGCGCAGAGTAACGTCTTCCCACCCCTGTTCCACGGCCAGACTAAGGGCTGCTTCGATAGCCTGAACCCGGATATCGCGCGCTTCATCCTTTTTTTTGCGGGTTTTTGCAGCCACGGAATTGCCCTTTCCTTTGCTTTTCCTGTACAGAAGGAGGATAGAAAGATAAAACAACATTTTTCGCTAACGTACAAGGAACGGAATACTATGTCAGAAGCTTCAATCGCCGTAGTCGCGGTCGGCAACGCCCTCGTGGATGTCCTCTCGAAGGTTGACGATGCCTTTCTCGACGAACAATGCAAAAAATACGGCATGGAAAAGGGAGCCATGACCCTGATCGACGAACAGCGCGCAGTCGAGCTTTACACCCAGATGCCTGACAAATTAGAAGCCTCCGGCGGCTCGGCGGCCAACACCATGGCCGGATTTGCGTCTTTTGGCGGCGTAGGCGCCTTTGTAGGCAAGGTCGCAGATGATACCGTGGGCCAGACCTTCAAGAACGATATGAACGGCATCGGCGTCAAATATAATACGCAGCCCCTCATCGCCGGTCCACCGACAGGACGATGCATGATTCTCGTTGCCCCCGACGGCCACCGGACCATGAATACGTTTCTGGGCGCAAGCGTGGAGCTCAGCCCCAACGACATCGACCGGAACCTGATTTTCTCCTCGAAGATCACGTATCTGGAAGGGTATCTCTTCGACCGGGAACTGGCGAAACAGGCATTCATCACCGCCGCTGAATACGCGCATCAGGCCGGTCACCGCGTGGCCCTGACTCTCTCCGATCCGTTCTGCGTGGATCGGCATCGTCACGACTTCCTGACCCTTGTGGAACATCACGTGGATATCCTGTTCGCAAATGAAGAGGAAATCAAATCCCTCTACATGCAGCAGGACTTTAAAGACGCAAAAAGCGCTGTCGACGACCACTGCGAAATCGCTGTCCTGACCCGCAGCGAACACGGGGCTGTCATTGTCTCCGAAGGCAAGGAAATCTCCGTCTCCGCTGCCCCGGTCAAAAAGGTCGTAGACACCACCGGCGCCGGCGACCAGTTCGCGGCAGGTTTTCTTTACGGCTTTACACATGGGCGTTCGCTTGAGGAAAGTGGAAAGCTTGGCGCCCTTGCCGCAGCCGAAGTCATCAGCCATATCGGTCCTCGCCCGCTGATAAACCTGAAGAGCTTGCTGGCTGCATGAATATGAGTAAAAAAAAACCGGATCAGGAAGCCAAAAGCGTGGAAGAAACACCCGCGAGCCGCGCTTACTGTTCCGATATCCCGGCAAACGCCAGCGAAAAGATTGTCTCCTTCTACACGGAGGATGAAAATGCCCGGGAACAAGGCGGTACGATCCACTACGAACGCCGGGAATATCTTCTGGACGGCGAACTGGTCGGTTACCGCCAGTTCGACCACGAAGGCCGCTTGATTATCGAAACCCCGATGAAGGATATGCGCAAGCACGGGACGGAATATACCTGGTACTGGTACGCACCCGACTGTTTAAGCCTGTCCGAACCCTATGAAAACGGTAAGGTTCACGGCACAGCCCGCCAATGGACGATCGGAGGCGAGTTGATGGGCAGCTATACGCTTGAGCACGGAACCGGCTACGATGTCTGGCGTATTCAAGACGAGGAAGACGGCCTCATTTACGTCTCGGAAATTCACGCGTTGCAGGACGGAAAACTCCACGGTTTTCAATATTGGCTGAACAGGGATCAGAAAACGATTGTCGGCGAACGTCACTGGAATGAAGGGTTCCTGCATGGGATCGAACGCCACTGGACCGACGACGGCCAGATGGCCGATGGCTACCCCAAATTCTATATTGACGACCGCGAAGTCCCGAAAAACCTCTACATGGAGGAACAGCGCAGGGATGAGTCTCTTCCACGATACGACAAAAAAGACGACATAAATGCACGCCATTTCCCGGAAAGCCTCCTGGCACGCCCGGTCGCCTTGGAATACAGCAAAAAACTAAATAGTTAGAAAACGAAACGCCCAGAAATCAAGCAATACCGTATGTGCTTGTGGAAACAGCGGGCGCCGCGTTATCGAACTGGCGGTCCAGACCTGGCCCCATGCCTTCGTTGAGCGCAATTCTCTGTAACGCAAGATCGTTATCGGCATGGCTGGCAAAAAATGCCGGAGCGCTGACCCCGCCTATTCGCTGGCTGGCCCCGCCCTCATCCCTCAGGGCGACCTCGACCTTCCCGCCATCGATCTCGCTGACATCCATCCCTGCGTAAGCGCTGGGCGTGGGTACAAAACCCGGACTCTCAAGCGCGGCCGTCTCGACTGGCTTGTTGTCCGCCTCGTTTGAAGCAAGCTGGGTTTCAGACTCCCCGGCATGCTCGGGTTCAAGCGCACCGTGATGGTGAGGTCCATGTTCTCTCTCCAACTCGCGCTCAATGCGACGGTCCGTAATCTGACGCTGAACCGCCCCTGAAAACGCCTCGATCGATTCCTTGACGTGCGGATTGGAATTCCCGTCAAACGCACCGTCGGCCAGAAGTTTCTTGATATGGCCGTTAAACTCCTCCGGCCGATCATTAAGCATCGTCGTCGCATCGGCAACCGAAATGCCCTGATCCGCCGCGACCTTGTTAATCATTTCACCCCGGAACGTGCGCGCCGCATTGATATGGTCGATAGTCGCCGGTCCGCTTTTATCAATCAAGATCGCCGTAGCGTGTTCGGGATCATCCGCAGCGCCAAGAGCGCGGATATCAATCATGGCCTGAGCCATATCATCTAGCCCGTTCGCCCGCGCCCAGTTGATCGCGGCCTGATCTGCCCCGGCTTCACGGCCAAGGGTAGCGACAAGAATCTGATCGTGAGTCATTCCGGTCGTATTTATGGGCGGCTGGTTGCAATGCGTTCCTTCATGAATACCGATAATACGGTCCCAGTGATCGTCCCAGCCGGGTATCTCGCGAATACGCTCCAGATCCTGCCGCGCTAAAAGTGGTAAAATCTCGTTCTTATGATTAAGGCTGCTGCCCTGCTCGTTAACAACACAGATCGGAATAGGCGAAGCGGTAGACCCGGCTGGCGGCTTGATTTCTGTAGGAACGGCGAACGGTCCGGAAGTAAGAGACAGAACAACGGCAGTTCGAAGGTCAGCCGCCGTCAAGCCATTCGTAATACCGGGCATTTGCTCTTCAAGCATCTCGCGAACCTTAACCAGATCATCGGGATGAACATTCCCCGTCTTGTCGAAATGCTCCCGGTTGAACTCATCCGGATCAAGGAATATGACAGGCCGCCCTGACGTCTCGCGAACACCGTCCTTGTAGTCGTCTATAAACAGACTTTCCAGATCTGCAAAAAACCCTCTTCCCATAATCGCTTACCCTGCTGTCCTTATTTTATACATAAAAAGAAACACACCGTATTATAAAACTACATCTCCGGCTCTGGCGGGGGCTCCGCTGGCTCATCTTCTTCGGCATGCCTTTTTGCGAAGGGAACAACAAGCTGCTCCTGAATGAAAAGACCGCCCTCTTCCCCCGGATCGCGCGAAATAATAAACCCGGAACTGCCCTCAACAGGTTCGACCTTAAGCGATGTGTCCTCCAAAGCACCCTCGCCTCCAGCCTGAGGTTCATAGTTAAGGTTGCCTCCCGTAGGAGTAACTTTTTGCCGGGGAATACGCAAACCGCCCTCGTCTCCGGGTTCGCGTTCTATCGTGAAAGCCCCGCCATCCTGCTCGGTCACGCTTATAGTTGAACCGTCACGCGTGTCAGCCTGCTGATCGGCGGACGCACATCCTGCCGTCGCTAGAATTGTCGCCAGAGCCACCCCCGCAAGTGTCGTCTTCTTCTCCATAACACTCTCTTTCTTATAAATTCCCACCATTATAAGCTCTAAAAGGAAAATATGGCAAAGAAAACTTACCCTTCCCCGATAAATGAGAATATGAAGGCTTTCCTAAGGAATGAAATCCTTAACAGGAACACAGGCCAGACCGCAAACGCATAGGTTAAAAACGTCTGCGCGGTTCGAGAATCGGGATTGCACCCTCTTAAAAAATCTGCACAGACGCACACCGCCCGGCACAAAAAAAGAGACCCCGGCGATAAACACTGGGGCCTTTGAGGTTGGGGTGATAAGCTAACGAAACTACCAGATAATTTCGTTAGCAGCGGGTTGACCTTATCTACCGTATCCGGACCCCCTTTGTCCATTGTTATTTTTACGGACCCGGACTGGAATTCTTTGTTTTTTGCGTGCAATAACAACCTGCGCGAACAGGGCGACAGAAGTAGCCAGTACTGCGGTTGCGATGAACATTTAAAACCCTTTCGAAACGGCCCCTTTAACGGAGCGCTCATTCTTGTTGTCACTAAAGGCAGTGTATCAGCAACGCTTTGCGCCTGTCAAAATTTTAAATGATTTTTAGGAAAGATTTTTAACTTGACAAAAAAGCCTGACAAACCAGCAAATCAGCGCGTCATCCACCCAAAAGCGCATAAAAAGCTGCCGCTGCCGCATTGGAAACATTAAGGCTTTTGATCGGCCCCGGCGCCGGCAGGCGTGCCAAAACATCGCAGTTTTCGCGGATTAGACGCCTAATTCCCTCGCCCTCGGACCCCAAAACCAGAACGACCTTCTCCGATTCGACTTCCTTGGCTGGCGGAGCCAGCAAAGCCGGCCCTGTAACAGTCTTCTGGCGCTTGACAGGACGCACCTCTCCGAGTGTCTGTTCGCCCCGCTCATCCAGACCGATCACGGTAAACCCTGATTCCTTAAGGTCCTCCAGCGCACGGGACAGATTCGTAGCATAAGCCACCCTCACATGTTCCACAGCCCCGCAAGCCGTCTTTGCCACGACCCCGTCCAGTTCCGGCGCGTGCTTCTTCTGCTGAATCAGCCCGTTCAGGCCGAATACGCAGGCACTGCGGAGAATCGCCCCCACATTGTGCGGATCCGTGACCTGGTCCAGCATGGCCAGAACGGTGCGCGGGCGCCCGTTCGCGGCGACGATCAGGTCCGAAAGATCGCACTCTTCCAGCGGCTGCGCAGCCAGCGCCACCCCCTGATGAACCGCCCCCTGCGGCAGGAGTTTCTCAAGCCTGCCCTTTTCGATCTCCTCCGGCTCCGGCCGGCGCAGGCCCTTGCCCCGCGCTTCCTGCAGGGTCTCCTCGAATCCCTTGATCGCCTGATCGGTCAGGTAAAGCGCTTCAATCACCCGCTCCGGGTTCAACCACGCTTCGCGCACGGCATGAAACCCGTACAGCGTCGGACGCTTATAGGCCTTCTGCGGTCCGTGCGAATGTGATGAAGACGGATTCGCAGACTTATGCGAATGCGGCTTATGCGACCGTACTTTCGGTCCCTTCTTCGGTCCTTTGTGCGGACGGTGCTTCATACGCTATTGCCTTTTCATGGTCATCTTAAACGCACCGCCGGGCTGCAGATAAGCAACCAAAGGAGCCTGATCATCCCGAAGCTCAAACGTGTAAACCGCACCGCTCATAGTCAGAGTGAACGTATTGCCGTCCTGCCTCCACACATTGACCTTGTTATAATCGTAATTCTTCGGCTCCGACCAGTTATAACCGGCGATGCCGTCCGCGCGGAAATGCATATAGGCCCCGTGCCGCCACAAGCGGATAATATCATTATCCTCTACGTTGACGACGGGAACGATAACGCCGTGCCAATAGCTGTCGACAAGCGAGCCCTTGGAGCTTGGGCTTGAAGATGGCGCTGTTTGTGGCTTCTCCACAACCGTATCAGACGCGGCAGCTACAGGAGATGAAGAAGGTCGAACAGGTATATTGCTGAAGGTCACGGGCTTCGATCCAATCCGAATACCGCGAAGATCCCAAATAACAAAAGTTCCCACGATGCTTCGCACCTGCGTGCTGTATGTCGGTAGGTTTTGAGCAACGAAATACTCCGTATAAGGCTGCCCTGCGACCATCACTTTCCCGCCAACGGAACCGTCCTTCGTCTGCATCCGGTACTCCTTGCCGGTCTGATCCTGAATTGTGGGGTACGCAATACCGGCCTTTTTATCCTGATACAGGCTGGTCATTTCAAATTCGCATTCCGCCGTCCGGTCCGGGGCAATCGAACACCACTTAGCCGTCACAACAAAATCATCAACGCGAACGCTGTTCGCCTGGGTGTTCGGTAAAAAATTCTGCAATTGCGGTACAGAATTTGTTGTCTGACACCCAAACAGGAACAATGAAGAAAGCAGCATAAATGGTTGATGAAATTTCATGGTCAAAAACCCCGTAATCACAATTTAATAAGAAAAGACGCCCCAGACTATCGGGGCTTGACCCAGCCCTGTCAATCTTTCTATTGCCATAAGCAGCAATCCGGCCAAAAGGCAGGTTTTAACGGTCATTTTTGCTGAAATGGCATTTGTACACTTGACATCAAAAGCAAAATCTCTTTTGTTCTGTGTTCACAAATTCAACGGGCAGGCTTCTGACGCCTCCTGTTTCAAGAGTGGAGGGGTGGCCGAGTGGCTAAAGGCAGCAGACTGTAAATCTGCCCTCTTCGGAGTACGTAGGTTCGAATCCTACCCCCTCCACCATGTTTTTCTATCCCTAATGCTCCGCACCCGCTTCCGGACTCTTAACCCTTTGACCTCGGGACTGCGGTGCCGGGCTTTTGGCCGACCTCCGCATCTCCGTCCATAAATAACCTCAGTACCCCATGATTAGCGGATGCGCTTCAAAAGACATGCCCGTAACCCGGTAAAGCGAATGCAGCCGCTCCATGAGCGATTGCGAATGCGCGGCGATAATTTCGGGATCGCCGTTTCTGTGCCCCTGATGCCAGTTGATCACCGCCGCATCGTGTGAAATCTGCGTAATGGTCAGCAAATCCCGGTCGATTTTCGCGCCGCTCCGCTTCTCGTATTCGTCAATCGCGTAATCCAGCCCCGCATCGGGAATCATCGCGAAATCATAAAGGGCGTTCGCCCCCTGCCCGGCATAGCCCATATCGAACAACCCAGTGATCTCGTCATCGTCGTTCACCCTGAAATTCCAGGGATGAAAATCGCCGTGATTAACTCCGGGAACGATATGCTCCCGCAGATAGCGGTCGCACCGGGCCAGGGCTTCGTTAACGTCCTGATCGAATCCCGAAACGGGCATAACCCGCGCCCCGTAGTCGATTTCCTTTTGCTGCGGAACGACATCCGCGAGTAAAGCCTTGCCCTGCTCGTGAAAACTGGCCAGAACAGCGCCGACATTCCGGAAATGACGCTCGATAGCCCTTTTATCCGCGCCGGCCACAAAGCTCTCCCAATGGATCTCCTCGTCTTCGCATTTATCCATCCGGTAGAGCGCAAAAGCATGGTCGCTCTGAGGCAACTCCGCCTCCCCATGGACATCGGGCGTGCGCGCGGTCGCAAAAACCCGGCCCTGTAATCTTTTGAGGACACCGACCTCATCCGTATAGACCGCTCGGGCCTTTTGCATGCCTTGCTCGCTCTCCGGCCTGAGCATGATCTTGCTGACCGTGCCGTCATGATGATCGACCACAAGCCCGAACGACCCGAGGGCGACAACTTCGGAACCGGATACGTATTCGGGAATCTCGCCTTCAAGAAGTGAAAACTTTTTCTCGACATGACGCTCCCACTGCGCGTCACGACCGTCTTCACCCTGCCCCGCATGTCTGAAAGAGTTTTTCATCTTTTCTTTTTGTATATGCTATTTCAATCTTGAAGCCCATTATAGGGACAGGCGCATGGTTTTGCAAAAATCTCGTTTTCTTGATCGTCTGGAAGGAAGGCTGTACACGCGGCAAAGCGGCGCTTCGCTGGCGGTATTCAGGATCCTTGTCGGAATCCTGATTCTCAAGGACGTGCGCAATCATTTCCTGCTCATCAAGTACCATCTGGAGTCCATCCCGTCCGATTTTATGATGCATTACTACGGTTTTGAGTGGGTCAAGCCCCTCCCGTGGTTCATAGCTATTCAGGAAATTGTCCTGCCCCTCGCCGTGCTGTGCGTGATTTTCGGACTGTTCTATCGCGTGGCGATGCCCCTGACCACGCTGATGATCGCTTATGTCTTCCTGCTTTTCCCGGAGCATTACCTGAACCACTATTACATGCTCCTGCTGTTCTGCACGCTGATGAGCTTTATGCCTGCGAGCCGGACTTGGTCGCTGGACGCCCTGATAAAAAAGCGAACCGATGAGGGCGTGCCCGCATGGTGCTACTGGATCCTAAGGGGTCAGACCGAAATCGTCCTTATCTATGCAGGATTGGTCAAAATCAATCCGGACTGGCTGAACCTGCAACCCCTTTCAACGTGGCTGCGCGCCGATTTTCATGACGTCCCGGTCATCGGCGGACTCTTTTACTACGATTTCACGATATTTTTGGGCGCTTACGGAATCATCCTACTGCATACGATCGGTGCGCCGCTCTTGATGTGGAGCAAAGCGCGGCCATGGATATTCGGCCTTTATGTGTGTTTTCACCTGACCAACAGCATGATTTTCGATATCGGGATGTTCCCGTTCCTGACGATCGGGGCGACGCTGTTGTTTTTCAACCCGGACTGGCCGCGAATTCTCTATTTCGGGAAGGGTGCGCCGCAGACCTTCACCGCTGAGAATAAACCCGAAGAAGAAAAACAAGGTAGGCGCGGGCTGGTCACCGGCCTTCTGATAACCTGGCTGGGAGTGCAGGCCCTTCTCCCCCTGCCCGCTCTGATGTCCTCGAACCTCCAAACGGCGTGGACGGGACACAGGGATTTGTTTTCATGGCGCATGATGCTCAACCAGAGAACTCTGCCTGTCGCGGTTTTTGTGGCCTACATGCCGGAAAAACATACCGTGGCGTTCGTGCCTCTGAGAAAGTACATCAGCAAGCGCCAGTGCCAGCGTAGTGTCTGGAAACCAAATCTGACCGTACAGGTCGCTCGATATCTGAAAAAGAGATATGCGGAAAGGTACGAGACGCCGGACGTTGAGATTCGCGCCTATATCCTCAATGCCGTCAATTACCGGGAACCCGAACTCTGGGCCGACCCGTCCGCGAATCTTGCGGCCTACGTCCCCATCTACGGCGTCCATGAGTGGCTGGAACCCGTCGACAATCCTCTTCGCAGCTGGCTGGAATTGATCCGTGCTCCGAAAGTCGCGCGGCCCACCTACCGCCAAGTTTTAAAGGCGATGCGATTGCCGGAAGGCGCCACTGTCGCTTTCGATCAGAACGGCGCCGAACTTGATTCAACGGTTCCCGATATCGAATGCAACGCCCTTTATCAGGAAGACTGATGAAACTAAAACTTGACACGAATCGTCATCGCGATCATAGTCCGCGCTCCGCTCGGGAATGAGCCCGGCGGAAGAAAAGGTCTTTTCGAAATGAAACGCTTTTTGAACATACGCACAATGAATGCCGGGATGCTGCCCATAGAGCGGCCAGAACGCGCATTCGATCAGCTGTGCCTGAAGGAGAGTTCCAGACCGAAGCGGTAGGTTTACCGCCTAATATTTCAAACGGATTTGAACTCTCCCAAAGCCAGACTTTCGGAGAGTTTTTTTATTTTTGCCTGATGACAGGAGATTCAAATGAGTGAGCATGTAACAATCGAAGTGGGCGGGGCACCCGTCAAAGCGTGGGTTAAGGGCGTTCCCTTTGAAATGGAGGCGCAGCTTCAGGTCGGAAACATCGCGCGTCTTCCGATTATCCATTCGCACGTGGCCGTGATGCCCGACGTTCATATGGGCAAAGGCGCGACTGTGGGATCGGTGATCGCCACGAACGGCGCGATCATCCCCGCCGCTGTGGGTGTGGATATCGGGTGCGGGATGATGGCCATGCGCACGAGCCTGACCAGCGGGAAACTGCCTGACAGCCTAGCCGCGATCCGCCGCGAGATCGAGAAAGCGGTTCCGCACGGCGGGATCGGGATCAAGGGCGGATGGAAAGACGGGGTGCCGAATTCCGTGGCCAGACGCTTTGCCGTTTCCGGCCTTGCCAAGGGGCTGGATATCATCGAAGACAGGCATCCGGCGATTGCCGGGGCGCATCACGTCACTCATCTCGGCTCTTTGGGATCGGGCAATCATTTTATCGAGGTCTGCCTCGATGAAGAGGATCGCGTGTGGGTGATGCTGCATTCGGGCAGTCGCGGCGTCGGCAACCGTATCGGCACGTACTTTATCGAAAAGGCGCGGGAATCCCTGATTAAAAAAGGGATCGGCCTGCCCGATAAGGATCTGTCGTGGCTTGAAGAGGGCGAGCCCCTGTTCAACGATTATATCGAGGCTTTGCTGTGGGCGCAGGATTTCGCCCGTCAGAACCGCGAGGTGATGATGGAGCGCGTGCTGAACGTGATGCGCAAGATGCTGACGCGCTTTACGATCGAAAAGCAGGCGGTGAACTGCCATCACAACTACGTGGCCCGCGAGCATCATTTCGGGGCGGATATCTGGCTGACCCGCAAGGGCGCGGTGAGCGCCCGCGAGGGTGAGCTGGGCATCATTCCCGGCAGCATGGGCGCGAAGTCCTATATCGTACGCGGCAAGGGGAACAAGGACTCGTTCTGTTCCTGCTCGCACGGGGCCGGACGGCGTATGAGCCGGACGCAGGCGAAAAGCACGTTCACGCTGGCGGATCACAGGGAAGCCACCAAGGGCGTTGAATGCCGCAAGGACTCCGGTGTTATCGACGAAACCCCCGCGGCCTACAAGGATATCGACGCGGTCATGGCGGCTCAGACCGATCTTGTCGATATCGTGCATACGCTGCGTCAGGTTATTTGCGTGAAGGGATAGGTTATGCGCTGCAACCTCTCCCGCAAGCGTGAGTTCCGAATACCCCCGCAAGACAGGTTTTTGTTTTGCGGGGGCGTAGCTCAACGGCAGAGCAGCGGGTTTATACCCCGTAGCGCCAGATAAGCGGCAGGTTGTGGGTTCGAATCCCACCGCCCCTACCAAAACACCGCCTTAATCCCCCCGCCACGTGCGTGTCTTTTTGTGCTCCTTGAGCCACGCCAGAACGCCTTTCATCTTCTGTTCAAAATCAGCCTGAAAAAACGGTTTGATAATGTAGGAGGTAATCCCGTGCTCCATAGCCTCCAGAACACGCTCCTTTTCCGCCTCCGCGGTGACCATGACAAGGGCAAGACCATCATAAGCTCTATCGGCACGAACGGCCTTAAGGACATCCAGTCCGGACATTCTGGGCATGGTCCAGTCCAGCAAAACGATATCGAATTCCCCGGACTTGATAAGCTCCAGCGCCTCCGCCCCGTCCTGGGCGTAGGAAAAGTCGATAAAACCCATTTCGGCGCAGCTATTCTTGACCATAGTGCGGACCACCATGTGATCGTCAACGATCAGAACCTTGATATCCTTGGGGTGAAGCAAACTCCGCACCTGTAACATGAGCTAAAAGCAAATAATAACGATAAAAAAAGAGTTGAACATTTATAGTAAGCAACTGAATAATTGGCAAATTTTAACAAAAAAATCAACACAGCCTCTATGAGTGATACTGAGCCCGGTAAATATGATTATTTGACCAAGGCCATAAAGGTATAATATAGAATATAAGGAAGAAGAAGTAAGAATAGATATAAGAGGGTTAATCATGAGTATTGTCGTAGTTATAAATCCTGGAACGGAACGCTGTCGGGATTTTTTCAATTTCCTGTCCGCGGACAAACATCGCCTCTCCCGCCGCTGGCCCGACAATGTCGGCCTGACCGAAATGACCAAGGCCGGCATCGACGCCACTGATTACGGCTGGTACATCAACGACCTGCAGCACGCGCGAATTGAGCGGATCGAAGGACCAAACGGTGAAGCGCATGACGACAACCATGGCATGTTCCGCATCGCCTTCGACCAAATGAGCGAGGGCACGCCCGCCGTTCTCGAAGCCCTGACGCATATGTCGAACACCCGCAGCGGCAACCGCCATCTGCGCTCGGCCCATTATCTGGAGCAAAACGGCCGCCTGACCCCCGTCAGCGGAAAATCCGAACCAGTTGAATTCGAACCGGATACGCTGGAAGCGTAATGAAAACGGAAGCACTAATGTCCGGTACGCAGTAAAAACCAAAACTTTAAAAAAATTATGCTCAAGGCTCTGGATCGACGATCAGGAACGGATCGGCGTCAATCGTGCTGCCAGCATCCAATGTGACTTCCGCCGGCAAAAGACCCGCAGGATTGCCCCACCAGTTACCCTCGGCCATAAGGTTCCCGCCGTCCAGATCGACCCGGATTTCCGTGCTGTTATTCCCGAAAATCCGGTTATTCCCCGTACTGCCCAAAACACCGCCACCCAGATCAACGGTAGAAGCCAGACTGGAATCATCGTCTATGAACACGCCGTGTACAGTATTTCCGTTCGATGTATTTCCCTGGACCTTGGCAGAAACGCGTCCGTTATTTAAAGCCTGCAAAAGCAGACCATAAGTATTTCCCGTGACTGTATTTGAAGAAATTGTTCCGCTGACGTATGTATCAACAATGCTGCGCAATGCAATTCCTGCAAAATTTCCGCTGGCCGAATTGTTGTAAATATTGGCCGTCGCAGTCGCCGTATCGGTCACCGCCTGAACAAGTATGCCGTACTGAAGATTGTTATTTGAAACATTGTCGTGAATATCGGTCGTCAGGCTCGCTGTATTCTGTGTGTATTGATATATTCCCAGATGCCCGTTCCCGTTTGCGGTATTTCCGGAAATGGTACTGGTGATCTGCGAAGTGTTGCTTGAATTAGTTTGCAAACCCACTGCTTGAGTCGACCCGACATTGTTATTCGCTGTGTTATCAACAAGACTGAGAGTTGCCTGGCTATTATGAACAGTCTGAAGCCTGAAACCCTCATCGAAATTAGAACTGAAATCGTTACCCTGAACATCTAGATCGGTCTGCGAATCTTCATAGTTTGTAACGACCATTCCGGTTATGCCGCTCGCAGTCACTCTGTTACCTCTAAAATCACCGTTAAAAAAACTGAAATTACGAACCGTTGCAGCAATGCCGTTATTACCGCTACCCGTGATCGTATTGTCCCGGATATCGGCGTTTATAGTACTGTCATGGTACGATTCAAAAATAAGCCCTCGGCTTACTGAGTTTCTGATCGTACTATCCCTCAGTATAATATTCGTAACCGCGTCATAGAAAGAGAAGATATAGACGCCTTCTATATTGGCATCAAAAAGACTGTCAGAAGCCGTGACGCTGACAATACTCTCATTATTGGACTGAATCTGCAATCCACGCCCCAGCCCTGTGGTGTTATTCCGAATAATGCTGTTTGAAAAATCAACGCTCATCCGGCTGCTCACATAACCGTTTAGGTAAACGCTCCTGTCGGAATCGTTATCGGACAGAAAATTATCAAAACGCCCCGTTATTTGACTAGTCAAATTCGTCTGCATAAACACGCCGTTCGAAGCGTTGTTTTTGGTGATGCTGTCAAGGACATCCACGTTCAGAACCGCATCGCTCGAAGTCTGGATATCCAGCCCCCGCCCGCCGTTATTATCCGCCGTCACCCCCTCAAGTATCAGAGAATTCGAACTGCCCGCGGCGTTGTAATAAGCATCCAGCCCGTCAAACGTGTTATTCCGAAGAATGACATTGGAGATTGAAAGATTGTCTACATTATCGACATCCATCCCGAAAGTGCTGGCCCCGTCTACGGTTAAGCCCGCCACTTTGACATCGTCGGCAATCACTCTTATGCCGCTTCCACCGATATTGGAGAGAACCGGCGCGCTCGTAGCCTGTGCGAGCAAAAGCGATGAATTATCTACGGCGTTGCCGTTATGTGTGGCGAATATACCGCGATCATAGTAAAAATCTGCGCCGCTGCCGACCAACTGCTGCCCCGTCTGGTTAAGGGTAATCCCTGTATTCTGATTGGCAGACGTCCCGTCCCCTTCATGAACATAGATAATGCTGTGCGCCGTGGCTGCGGCCTGCGCGTTCGCAAGCGTATTGAACGGCGCCTCCACGCTGCCGTCCCCGCCACCTACCGCCATGTTATCGACATGCAGCACAACCTGCGAACTGCCCGTAGCGATATTATCGACCACCACACGATCACCTGTATCTACGACCTTCTGTCCGGTCACGATATCGATATCCCGCTCCGGCGCGTCGTCCAGCCGCCCGCGCAGCCCATCCGACCGGAAGCTTTTCTTATGCCCGAAAGGAAAGCGCAAGGTCGCCTCTAAAAACCCCTGGCTCCCGCGCTCGTCATCCCTCTGGAAACGCGCTCCGATTTGGACATCCGGAGTGATATCGGCGGCAACCCGCACGCGCCACCCGGCAATATTCTCGGTATTCGGCCCGTCGAAGTAATACCCTCCGCCGTAAACCCGCACAGCGTCCGTATGCTCACGGATCAGCCCGATCTTCTGCCCCAGTTCCCAGCCGACCTCGATATCGAACCCCGCCTGTGCTTCTTCAAGGGCGGTGCCGTCCGTATCCACCACGATCCCCGTTCCGGCAAACTCCGGTCCTTTCGGATCGGTGTTTGGAACCGTAAAACGCCGCTCGTCCGAAAGGGGAATATAACCATTGGCCAGAATGTCCAGCGCCTCCCCGCGCCATTCCGCGCCTAACGTAATCTGGTGGAACGTGGAATCGTTCTCTGTGATCCGGCGGTCGAACCAGCCATTGACCCCGGCCACGCCCTTGCCAAGAATGGGCGCAGTCGTGATAGTACGGTAACCGATCCCGAAATTCCCCTCGTGATTATCCTGATCGTCGCCCATCAGACGGACATCGGCATAAAGAACGCTATCCTCGTCCTGCAGAATAGGCGCCCAGAAATCCGTCATCAGAATCGAACGCTCGGTGCCGTACCGCCAGTTTACCTCCGCCCGGCCCTTGAGTGGCTCCGGGTCGGCAAACGCAGGATTCGCTGGACACAGCAAGGCGCACCCGCTCAAAAGAGACAGGATCACCTTATGAACACGCCGCTGCTGAATCTCGCATACGATAATATGAAGCCACCAGTAAAATATGGTTTTTTACTGGATTCATTATGAAATAAATTAGTTATAATTTTATGAAATTTTTAACTATACTGAGTTTATTATGAAAAAGCTCTTTTATCCTGCGGCAGCTCGGCGCACTCGAACCAGAATTTCTCGACGGCCTCCACAAATTGACCATAACCAAGGGGATCATTGGGCTTGACGATATAACTGCTGGCTTGAAGATCGTAGGATTTGATAATATCCCCCTCCGCCCTCGAACTGCTCAGAACGATAACCGGAATGCGGCGGATACGATCATGGGCCTTGATAAACTGGAGAATCTCCAGCCCGTCCCTTTTGGGCAGGTTGATATCCAGAAGGAGAAGATCAGGCGTAACCGCTTGATCGTAAGGATGATTTTTCAAAATCATATCAATCGCCATCTCTCCGTCGGAGGCGACCTTCAGATTGACCTTCCGCCCCACTTTCTCGAACGCTTTTCGTGTCAGAAAAACGTCGCCTTCGTTGTCTTCGACCAGAAGGACCTCAACCGGCCTGTCTTGTTTTCTCATAATGCTCATCAATCTCCTGATCCGAGGAAAGTTTTTTTGGAACTGTAAAGAAAAAGGTACTCCCTTCCCCGTAAACAGACTCAACCCATATTTTTCCTCCGAAGCTCTCGACGATCTTCTTGCAGATCGCCAGCCCGATTCCCGTCCCGCCATACTCCTGCTTGTTATGAAGCCGTTTGAAGATGATGAAAATCTGGGTGAGATATTCAGGCTTAATGCCGATTCCCTGATCGCTGACTTTAAAGAGCCAGTCCTCCTTGCGTTCTTCGGCCTCGACACTCACGATGGGAGCCTTCCCCTTCTCGGCGTATTTTATGGCGTTGGCCACCAGATTCTCAATCAGACGGGAAAAGCGTAAGGGACTACCGTAAATACACGGCATAGCCCCGACTTGCACAACAGCACCCTTCTCCCTGATAGTCTCACCGAGATTTCTTAAAACAGCCTCAACCTGCTCAGTACTGTCGAATTCAGAAAAGCCGCTATCATCGATATTCAGCCGCGAATATTCGAGAAGATCAAAGACCAACTCCTGCATGCGCCGCGAAGCGTCGACGATAAAACCCATATATTCACGCGCCTGCTCATCCATTTCGGGACCGTACTCTTCTTCAAGAAGTTGCGTGAAATTGGAAACCATCCGAAGAGGCTCCTGCAAATCATGGGATGCGATATAGGCAAAGCGCTCCAATTCCTCGTTTGAGCGCATGATTTCCTCTTCCGCCTTTTTCCTCTCGGATATATCTCGCACAATCCCGCTGAAAAGGCGGTGACCGTCTACCGCAACTTCGCTGACGGACAGGTCGATGGGAAAAACGCTGCCGTCTTTGCGCCTCCCCATCACCTCGCGTCCGATTCCGATAATTTTGCGCTTTCCGGTTCTGATATAATCCGCAAGATAGCCGTCATGCTCCGCCTTGTAAGGCTCCGGCATCAAAATTTTGACATTCTGCCCGATCGCCTCCTCCGCCTCGTAGCCGAAGATATTCTCACAAGCCTTGTTATAGGTCAGGATCATTCCCTTTTCATCAATACTGATGAGTCCGTCCACTGTGCTATCCATGATGGACTGCAAAATCTCACCCTTTCCATTAAACATGAGAAGCCTCCTTACGCTTCTCGGTCGTCATTCAGAACGTCACGGATAAGCGCTGCCAGCTCTTCGGGCTGATAAGGCTTGTGAATAAGAGGATACCGTTCGGCAAGCTCGATATCCGGCAAGGATTCCGCCAAATACCCCGTAGCGAAAAGCAGCTTTATATCAGGACGCAAAGCCTGTATTCGCGCCGCGGCCTGCACACCGTTCATATCGCCCGGCATGGCGATATCCGTAAAAAGCAGATCAATCGGTTGCGCACTCTTCTTAACGAGATCGACAGCAGCCTTTCCTGTCTCTGCATCCAGAACGGTATACCCGAGATCCTCCAGCACGATCCGGGCAAGAAAACGGATATCGTCCTCGTCCTCAACGACTAAAACCGTCTCCGATCCCCCCTTGATCGGCCTTTCGACCTTCCCGACACTGCTATGGAGATCGTGATAAGAGGGCTCTTCGACGGTTACCGGAAGCATGATATTGAAGGTCGTCCCTTCTCCGGCAGCGGTAACGAACGAAATCGCTCCCCCCGATTGTTTGACAAAGCTGCAAACCATGCTCAGACCAAGCCCAGTGCCTTTGTTCGAATCTTTTGTTGTAAAGAACGGATTGAATATCTTGTCCTGAATATCTTCGGGTATTCCTGTGCCGGTATCGGAAATACCCAGACAAACATAGTCTCCCGGTCTGATATCTAATACGGACCCTTTGACCTTATCGACAACAAGGTTGCTAGTCTTCAAAGTGACGATGCCGCCGTTGGGCATAGCATCACGGGCATTCACGGCCATGTTGATAAGGACATGCTCTAGCTGCGCCGGATCAATATAGATAGGATGAATATCTTCACCAAGCTGGGTTTCAACTTCTATTAAATCCCCCAGCGTCCTCTGCAACATGACGTTAAGATCGCTGATAAGATCATTGACTTCGATAACCTGCGGCTCAAGGATTGTCTGACGCGAAAACAACATCAGCCTTTTGACCAGTTCCGCGCCGCGCCGGGTCGCCTTCTGGACGATGTGAACTTTCTCAAGACAAGCATCCTGATCGGCCTGCCCGCTCTCCAGCATGGTTTCGAGCAGGCGCGCATTACCGAATATGATCGTCAGAAGATTGTTGAAATCGTGAGCGATCCCGCCTGTAAGCTGACCGACAGCCTTCATTTTTTGCGAATGAACAAGGATGGCTTTGTCTTCGTTTCCGCGCTTCTTGAGTTCAAAAAGCTCCCGCGCCTTCGTCATGGCGATATGAAGCGTATCCGGAGTCATATTGCTTTTGACAAGGTAGTCCTGCGCCCCGTAGCGAATAGCGTCGATCACGACAGACTCGTGCCCCTGCCCGGTCAGCATAACGATCGGAAACGGTCCGATATCGCTCTCCTTGTCATAGACTTCTTTCAGGACGCTGATTCCATCCCTGTCCGGAAGTCCGTAATCAAGAAAGACACAATCAATCGGCTCGCTCCCTTTCAGATAAACGAGAGCTTCCTGACCGCTCTCCACCTCCTGGACTCTGACATCTTCACCGGCCCTTGAGAAATACCGCCGGACAAGGGTGCGGTCCCCGGGATTGTCGTCTACAACAAGAATATTCAAGCTCATCAGGAAACCTACTGAAAAAAGCACAAAAGATAAATGCAACCAATGATTTCATTACTAACGGGAAACGCTTAGCAATAGCTGGATATAGTGTACCAAAACTATGAAAAAAGCATTAGATAAAGATAACAGAACACAAGCGTATGCGCTTTATTACTTAAAGCACACCTCCACGCTCAGAAAAAGAAAAGAGACACAACTTAAAATATATACAAGAAGGGCGCTAACGCCTCAGGAAAACAGGAATTGATCCGAGAGCTATCCGTCAAGGAAATCTCAAAACCCTTCACCCGAAGCTTCTCAGGCGGCCAGTCTCTCTTGCGGCCTTTTTCGAAAGCGGCGTTTGCCGGACTTTCGGGACTTTTTGCTGTTTCCGGGCTTTCCTTTTGGTCCGTCCACACGGCCTGAATCCGCGCCTGGATTGAGCAACCGTTCTATTGCATGCCATTTGCGCCCGTCCTGGCTGGACACAAAACTGATGGCAGAGCCTTGCGCTCCCGCTCTGGCTGTTCGTCCCATGCGGTGAATAAAGTCCTCCGCGACTTGCGGAAGATCGTAGTTAATGACGTGCTCTATATGCGGCACATCAAGACCGCGGGCGGCAAGATCCGTAGCGATAAGCACGCGGAAATTTTTCTTTCTGAAATTCTGCATGACCTTGTCGCGCCTGTTCTGGCGCAGATCGCCATGAAGGGCTTCAGAGACAAAACCGTCCCGGCGTAAATTCTTGGCCATTCTGTCCGCACCGTATTTGGTTTTAACAAAGACGATCACCGAGCCGTCGCGCTCGTGAAGTTGCGACATTAACTCGCCGTACTTTTTGTCCTGCTCGATGCGGACGACATCCTGCTTGATATTCTTCGCCACCACGTTTGTCTCGCCTATCGAAACACGCCGCGGAGCATTCATGTATTTTTCCGAAAGCTTAAGAATGTTTTTCGGAAGCGTCGCCGAGAACATCAATGTCTGCCGTTTTTCCGGCAGGTATTTGAAGATTCTCTCAAGCTGGACTGCAAACCCCATATCCAGCATCCGGTCGGTTTCGTCCAGCACAAGGAAATGCGTATCATGCAAAACCATGGAGCCTCGTTGCAGATGGTCGTTGATCCGACCCGGCGTACCGACGATAAGACGTGGGCGGGCACGAAGCTGGGCAAGCTGTTTGCCCATGGATTCGCCGCCGATGATAAAAGCTGTTTTAATGGGACTTTTCGGCCCTAAAAGCTGCTGCATGATATCCATGATCTGCTTTCCAAGCTCCCGCGTCGGCGTCAAAACAAGTGCGGAACCGCGCGGATCGGTCAACAGCTTTTCCACCAGAGGAACGGCAAAAGCGGCCGTCTTGCCGGTTCCGGTCTGGGCGCTGCCCATAATGTCATGGCCCTCAAGAGCAAGCGGAATGGCCTGCGCCTGTATGGGCGTCGGAGTTGTATAGTTCATGCGCGCCAGAGATTTGGCCAGCACAGGAGACAGGCCGAAGCCCTCAAAATGTTTCATATTTTATGTCTTTCTTTACCCGTAAAAAACTCGGCGCGAAACTATGCGCGCCGAAGGGCCAATTTATCAAGGATAAGGCGATTAAGCCGCGTCCTTCAGATTGGTCGCGCTTTTCTTGCGGCTCTTCGGATCGTCCTGAATCTCGAAGCTGATCTTCTGGCCTTCACGCAATGTCCTCATGCCCGCGCGCTGAACGGCGCTTTTGTGAACAAAGACGTCTTCCCCGCCGTTATCGGGCTGGATAAAGCCGAAACCTTTTTGATCGTTGAACCATTTTACTGTACCTGTAGTCGTCATTTTTTCCATCCAAACTATGTTATGGTTTATCTGTGCGCCGCGCACTATGCGAGGACGCTGCAAAAGCCTGAAAAAGGCATCGACCTATAACTTTGAACTTTGTGGAAAAAAGTGAGGTTTTGAGTGTCACCTATCCGCATAAATGCGGACATTTTTATTTTCTGTAAGCCCGAATTTCATAGAGAGCATTTGTCAAACTGCACGGGACTAGTGACAGATTTTTTAAACCCTGTCAAACTTTTAATCTTTACAGCGGGATAAAATGGCTCCTCGAGCAGGATTCGAACCTGCGACCAAGTGATTAACAGTCACCTGCTCTACCGCTGAGCTATCGAGGAACAGCAGAGAGGGACTATATGCCTTTACCGTTCCGAATTGTCAAGCATTGTGCGTGTTTGTGCATTTTGTCCGGAAATTTTTTCCGGGGCATGGCTCCACAGCCAGGTTCTCTAACCTGTTGTAGTGATATGAAAATATTTTTTTTTGCATTCGCAACACCGCGTCATTTATGCTTGTAGGGATAATTCAAGCTGTAAAAACGGGGTGATATGGCAACGGATCCGAATGAAAAAATCGAGGGCTTGGAGCGTCCAAATACGCCACCCATGCCTTTACCCGGCACAGGCACAGATTTAGGCGGCGCTGACCGACAACCGGCCCATGTCGTAAAACTGTATATGAGTCAGTGCGTCGAGGGCGGATGGGTTCAGGATACTGCGGACGGACGAACGATAGATGTCGATACGACCTTTCAGTACGTCGTAAATCTCGAATTTGAAAGCCCCGAGAAAGCCAAGGCTTTCATGGCGCGCGACGACATTGACCAGATTAGCGGCACGATGGCAAAGACCATGGAATCCATGGCGCAGGAAACCCTTGGCCTCGAAATACAGCGCGACTTCCTGCCGGAATCTTACCCCGACGGACAGATTCCAAAAGACGTTCATAACGGCTTTACGCCCAACACCATCATGGACATGAACATCGTGGCCACGGATTTCATAGGAGTGATGAGGGCGACCTACCCGGATTTGGGACTGACCGGCGCCACCGTAGACGAAGGCAGCGTGAACCAGCTTCCCGGGTGTTACTTTGGAATACCTGAAGATAAAGCCGCCATCCCTGCTTCCCCGGAAGAAACTGCAAACGCCGGACTGTTCAGGAACAGCAACAGCTTGAACCTCTGAAAAAACGGCGGTTCTATAACTACGTCAATAACCTTACCAGCGGCAACTCCGCCCGATCCGAAGATATTCCTGCGCTGTGTCCACCTTTGCTTGCTGGAGGTCGATTTCCTGTTCCGTAGCCTTAAAGGTCCGGTTAAGCGCAGCGCTCATATATTCTTTGAGAAGCTCTTTCTTGCCTTGTGAATCGTTGTAATGGTAAGGCCCCCACCCCTGCTGTTTTCCAAAAAGGGCAAGTCCCTGCCGAGCAGCCGCCTCGAACCGGGAGATATTCTTCTTCACCCCGTCGCGGTTGATCTTCACGTGGCGCATTTCGTGATCCATAAGGGTTTTGAACTGGCATTTGCTCCGCGTGCTGCTTTTGCCGAGAAAAATCGTCTGTTCCAGCGCCAGATCGACAATGATGCTCTCGGGCACGAGGCACACATTCCCGCTGATGCTCTTCATTTTCTCTGTGAACTGCATCCCGAATTTCATTTCCAGCGCGAACTCCGTCACCCCGAGCGCTTGCAGGTAGGGACTTGCCTGAAGGCTTTTATGTGCGTTCCGGAATTTCTGCGTGATCTGTGAATAGGACAATTCCGTATTCAGGGTGGGATCGGGCATGCTCATCTGGACGGAAATAGGAACCCGGCTGGCCTCCGCCATACAGTCCACAGCGTCCATCTCCTGAAAACGGTAGAGATAGATAACCGCCAGCACGATCAGCAATACATTCAGAATCCAGTTGAACATTAAGAAGACCTGTTGATTATACCCCCTGTTCCATTATAAATCTTGCATGGCTTCAGGATCAAAAAAAGTAATTATTGCCGCTCTGATCGGAAATTCGCTCATAGCGGTCACGAAATTCATGGCTGCGGCCTTCACGGGCAGCTCTGCCATGATTTCGGAAGGAATCCACTCTCTTGTGGATGTCGGTAATCAGGTTCTCCTCCTTTTTGGCCTCAAACAGGCAAAAAAACCGGCTGACGAACGCTTTCCGTTCGGGCACGGCAAGGAAATCTACTTCTGGAGTTTCGTGGTCGCCCTCCTCCTTTTCGCCCTTGGATCCGGCCTGTCGATATACGAAGGCTTAGAACATATCAAACACCCCGGAGAAATCACCGCCCCTATTGTGAACTTTGTCGTACTGGGCGCCGCAATCCTGTTCGAAGCCGGCTCCTGCTACGTGGCCATAGTGGAATTTAACAAGAGCCGGGGAAAGGCTTCCTTCATAAAGGCCGTAAGGCAAGGGAAAGACCCGGCCCTGTTCGTGGTTCTGTTCGAGGATATTGCGGCCATGTCCGGTCTTCTCGTCGCTCTTATTGGCCTGACTCTGGCCCTGGTGACCGGCAACCCGTTCTGGGACGGCGTCGCATCCGTGGGAATCGGCCTTGTTCTGGGCCTGACCGCGGTCTTTCTGGCCTATGAGACCAAGGGTCTCCTGATCGGAGAAGCCGCAAACCCCGAAATTGTCCGCGACGTCCGCGAGAAAATATCGGCCCTGCCCGAAGTGACCGGCGTAAACGAAGTTCTCACCCTCCACATGGGACCGGACTTTATCCTCGTGACAATCAGCGCGGATTTCGAGAACAACCTCCCTGTGGGGCAGATAGAAAAAGTCATTCAGAAGATAGACCAGCAGATCAAGCAGGACCACCCTCTGGTCAAACGGGTCTTTATCGAGGCCGAAGCCGCCTCAACGCAAGCCGCTCGCACAGGCGAGAACTGAAATAAAAAAACTCGAAAATATTTTTCATAAAATTTCACGCAAAGGCTGCCGGATTGTCAGCTAAAAGTCGTAACGCACTGTTTTTAAAGAATTTTTTTAAGAGGAAAAGATAAAATTTTAGGCTTTTTTTATCTAATCCTTAGAGGTCTTTAAGCTTTGATATAATAAAATGGAAAGAGATCAGGCCCGCTCATAAAGGGACGCGCCCGATAAAAACAAAGAAGAACAGTAAGCACGGACAAGCACAGTAAAAGGGGCAGAAAATGGCCTACACAGCGACCGAAAATCTCGACATAACGTCCGCTCAGCAGGACTCCGGAACCCTTGTTCTCCAGGTTGACGGCCCTCGCCTCGAACTGCCCGACGCGACATTCGTCAAGGATGCGGAACTCGCGCGCGACGGACAGGATCTGGTCATCGAAGGCCCCCACGGTACGGTCATCGTCGAATCCTATTTTGCTCAGACGCACCCCCCGCTGCTATCGGCCCCGGACGGAACGGCCCTCACCCCCGATCTGGTCAGTTCTTTTATCAAAAACGCGGCGCAATACGCCGACGTGACCCCGGCCAGCGTTTCTGACGTCAGTCCGGTCGGCGCAGTTCAGGAAATCAGCGGCGAAGCCACTGTCACCCGTGCGAACGGAAAAGTCGAAATTCTAGGAGTCGGAAGCCCCATCTATCAGGGAGATATTATCGAAACAAGCGAAGACGGGGCGGTCAATATCGTCTTTGTCGACGAAAGCACGTTTGCGGTGGCCAACGACGCGCGCATGGCCATCGACGAATATGTCTTTGACCCGAAAACCAACGGCGGAGTGTCCAATTTCTCGGTCCTGAAGGGCGTATTCGTCTTCACGTCCGGCCTGATCGGACGCGACGACCCGGATGACGTAGAGATTTCAACTCCCTCCGGCTCCATAGGGATCCGCGGAACGATTATCGCCGGCAACGTCGATACGGGAGAAATCACGGTGATCGAGGGTGCCATCGTTCTGACAAATCATCAGGGGCAGACCCTGACACTCTCGGCCGAATTCGAAACGGCGATCTTCAACGCCAGGGAAGGAACGATCGAACTGGTCGGCCAGCTCTCCGCTCATGATGTCGGCGACCGTTACGAAAGCGTAGCCGACGTCGCAACCCAGCTCTTCTCGACGATCAGGGAAGAAGCCGGGGATAAGGGAGAAACCGAAGGCGACAAGGAATCTTCTCTCGACGACCAGATGCTCAGCGACGACATCCTTCAAACCGCCGATGACGGCGCGGACGGCGACCTGACGACCCAGCTTGTCTCAAACGCCTTTGAAGACCGCCCTCTGGCCGAGGTAATCAAGAACATCCTGACAAGCAACTCGGGCAATGAAGCCCCGACGACCCCGGCCATTGCGGTACAGGTCGAAAAATTCGCCTTCGCGGAAAACGACGCCTCCGGCGCGCCTGTCGCCCGCCTGACCGCGCAGTTCGTCGATTTTGCAAACATTAACCTGTTCGGCCCCTCGAACAACTTCTTCGATATTGTCCGTGAAAGCGACACGAGCTTTCTTGTCTCCCTCAAACCCGGCGTATCTATGGATTATGAGGACCCGTTCAACCTTCTCTACGTCGCCTACGACCTGAACGGCCATATCATCGCGGATTTCAGCCGCCCGGACGTCACGAACGTTATTGAACCCGTGACCCTGACCGGAGCCGAACCCAACAATATCGGGACCAGCAACTTCTTCTCCGGCTCCAACGGGAATACGTGGATTTATGATTTCAGCAACGAATTCGACGATCCCGAAGGCGAAATCTCTTACTACACGGTCACCGCATCCCCGAGCGGACCCGGAATCGGAAGTTTTAACTGCGGCACGGACGGTGTCATGACGATCGGGTTGGACGGCACCGTGGACGGCAGTAATTACAACATCACCGTCAACGCGGTCAACGCCGGCGACTTCACCGTCAACAGTGTGACCATAACCTTTGACACGGTGCAGCAGGATAACATCACCGGAATCATGGCCACAGGCGGCGAAACCTTCAGTTCGTCCGGAGTGACAGCAGATACCGTAATCATAAGCTCGGATAACAACTACGCATTCACCGATTTTGGAAACGACACGATCAATATCAACGGAAACAGCAACAAGATCATGGCCGGAAACGGCAACGACACCATCAACCTCACCTCCGGCCTGAACAACTTCATCCACGGCGGCGCGGGCGGAGATAACTTCAACCTCGACGTCACGACAAATACCAAGGTCTACGGCGGAGAGGACAGCGATGTGTTCCATCTCAACACGGCGGCAGCCGTATCGGGCCTGAACCCCGGCACAATCATTGACGGCGGCAACGACAACCTGTCCGGCTCCAACCCCGGCGACGTTCTGCGGCTCGACGCGGCGGCCGGAAACATTGATTTCACGGGAATCAACGACACGATCATCAGGAATATCGAAACGGTTAAAACCGATAACGGCGTAGCCAACACCATCACCCTGAACTACACCGACGTCATCGCCATGACCGACGAGAATAACCGCCTGTTTATCAACACGGACGGCAACGACACGGTGACCTTCGTCAACGGGTCCGGCAACACCTTTTATAACTACGGCACCTACGACAATAACGGCGAAACCTATCAGGTCTACACGGACGGAGCCATAACCGTTCTGGTCGACACGCAGGCCGCGACCGTCACAGGCTTCTAAATCAAAGAAAACCGCAGGAACAAAGCCAGCAATCCCCTGAAGAATCCTTCAGGGGATTAAGTTTGCGAAAAAATGTAAAAGTAAAAACTGTAAAAAACGACCCAGCATCCTGTATTGACGATTAAAATCGCTCTCAAGTTATAGCGGATCAAGAGCGCAGATCCGACCAATGACGCGAGGCTCGTCACCAGCAAAAATCGCACGCCCCTTGCAATCACGGTATAAAAGGCAAAGAGCGGCACAGCCAATCCCATATCCCCGGCCACCGCCGCATAAATCTTGTAGGGCACCCCGCTCAGACTTCCCGCCTGCATGACCGCCAGCGCGTTTCCTGCCCGCATCTCTTCCCCCGCACTGTCAATAAGCGCCGGGCTGATAGCCGGAACAGCATCCAGAAAAACCCGCGCCGTCGCGAAGGATTCAGAGCCGAAAACATACATCAACGCTCCCCCGGTCAAAGCTCCGGCAATCACGAACGGGATATTTTTGTAACCCTCCCCGCGGTTAACAAGAACGAGATAGGTCAACCACAGGTCAGGGACAAAAAAGAAAAACGTTGCCTCCGCAAAACCCCAGGCAAAACTGATTAGGCGTATTGCTGCAGGAGAAATTGCCATAACGATCCCTCGGAACAAACAATCATCAAAAAAATAATCTAAGAAGTTTGCGAGAAAGGATCAACCAATACTCTTGGCAACCGCCTTTTGCCACCCCGCATAAAGTCGGTCCGCTTCCGCACCGTCCATTTGCGGTTCACACCTATGCGCTACCCTGCGGCTGGAGGTAGCCTCATCAAGGTTGGAAAACACCCCCGCCCCGACCCCGGCAAGACAGGCCGCACCCCATGCCGTACATTCCGCCACGGCGGGAACCTCGACAGGGCGCTGCATGATATCGGCGATAAACTGCCGCACAAAACTGTTTGCCATAAGCCCGCCATCCGCCCGGATGACCGGAATGGAAAAACCGCCATCCCGCTCCATGGCGCAAAGCAGGTCGCGTGTCTGGTACGCTTGCGCTTCCAAAACCGCCCGCACGATATGCGCCCTTTGCGTATCGCGCCCGAGACCGCAAAGAACGCCGCGCGCATCCGGTCGCCAGTGCGGAGCGCCCAGCCCGGTAAAAGCGGGAACAAAATAAACGCCCCTTGTACCTTCAACGGAGCCAGCCAGCGCCTCGCTCTCATCCGCGCTTTTAAGAAGGCCAAGATTATCCCTCAAAAACTGTACCGCGGTCCCTGCATTGAAGATCGCCCCTTCCAGCGCGTAGGACCGGACGCCCCCCAACTGGTAAGCGACCGTTGCCAGCATCCGGCTGGGCGAATCATGGACCTCCGCTCCCGTATTCATCAGGGCAAAACACCCCGTCCCGTAGGTCGCCTTGACCGTCCCCGCCGCAAAACACCCCTGCCCGATAAGGGCCGCCTGCTGGTCTCCAGCCATTCCATAAATTGGACATTTTTGGATATTTTTACCACCATCTAAATGGCCATATTCAGCTATATTGTCCAATATGATTGGCATAATTTCAATAGGAACGCCAAATACGTCCAATAAGTCATTATCCCATTTTCCATCGTGAATGTTATAGAGCATCGTACGCGAGGCGTTAGTCGCATCCGTCGCGTGAACACGCCCCCCGGTCAGATGCCAGAGAAGAAAAGAATCCACCGTCCCGAATGCCAGATCCCCCGCCCGCGCTTTTTCATAAGCGCCCTCAACATGATCGAGCATCCACCTGATTTTGGTCGCTGAAAAATAAGGGTCGAGCAACAACCCTGTCTTGCGTGTGACCACCTCCTCCACCCCGGTTTCGCGAAGGGCCGCACACAGATCCGCCGTACGTCGGTCCTGCCAGACGATCGCGTTATAGACAGGCTCCCCGCTCTTCCGGTCCCAGAGAAGGGTCGTTTCGCGCTGATTGGTAATCCCCGCCGCGGCAATCCGGAGCGCGTCCCTCCCCAGATCGTCCGTAACACTGGATATAGCCCACAAGATATCGTTAAGAAGAGTTTCCGGGTCCTGCTCCACCCATCCGTCCTGCGGCGTGATCAGGGGCAGTTCCTTCTGCCGGACCGCAACGACCGCCCCTAAGCGGTCAAAAACAATCGCCCGCGAGCTGCTCGTCCCCTGGTCGATGGACAAAAGATAATCAGACATAACGCATAAACTCAGACAAGTACCACGCAGACATAAACAAAAATATGAAGAAAAACCAATAAAGCTATAAAACAAAACAATTTTCCAAATAGAAAACCGTTCCGCAAAACAGAAAATCGGAATTTTCAAAAAACAGGGCGGAAAAGCCCTTTAAAAAGAAACGGGTGAACACCCGCCAACAATGCTACAGGGTAGAAAGAACACTGGCAATATTCTCCAGCGTTTCGTCCGTGACTTTTAAACCGAGTTTTGAACGCCGCCAGAGAATATCCTCATCCGTCTGCGCCATTTCGTGATCGACAAGATACCGTAACTCGGCCTCGTACACGTCCTGCCCGCAATAATGCCCGAGACAGGCCAGCGAATCGCCCTCCCCGACTATCCTATCCATCCGCGTACCGTACGCCTGCGCATAACGCCTGAGAACGCTGGGGGGAAGCCAGGGATAACGGGCGCACTGGCTTTCAATAAAAACGTCCAGTCCGCCCCCCCTGAAATCGCCGCCCGGCAGAGCCTGAGTGTCCGTCCAGGGATCGGTCACCACGTTAAGGAGCCCCGAAACCATATCGACAGCCCGCTCGGCCTGCGCCCTGTACGTAGTTAACTTTCCTCCGAATATTGAAATCAAAGGTAGCGGCAGCCCCTTGTGATGATAAATCTGGCAATCGCGGGATATCGCGGAAACACGTTTCTGGCCCTGCTCGACCAGCGCCCGGATACCGCTGAAGGTAAAAAGCGCATCTTCCGGCAAAACGGGCGCCTTGAACGCCATGTTATATGCCTCACAGAGATAGGCCACCTCTTCCTCGCTGGCCTCTGCATCCTTGGGATCATCGTTAAAATCAACCTCCGTAGTCCCGACCAGCGTAAAATCGTTTTCATAAGGGATAACGAAAACAACGCGCCCGTCCTTCTGCTGCAACAGATAGCTCTCCTCGCCATTAAGCTGCCGCGGCAAAATAATATGGCTGCCCTGCACCAGCCGGACACCGGGCAACTCCGGATCGCCGTCCCCCAGCCCTGTCCCCTTTAGAAAGCGGCCGACCCAAGGCCCGGTTGCATTGATGACAGCCGAGGCATGGACAGAATAATCTTTTTCCGTAAAACGGTCATGCAGGGCCACAGACCATAACTTCCCATCTTCCTGTATCCCTGTACAAATCGTGCGCAGACGGATATCCGCTCCGTTTTCCAGCGCATCAACAGCGTTCAGGACCACAAGCCGCGTATCGTCCCCCCACGCATCCGAATACACGAACCCTTTTTTGTATTCGGGCCGTAAAGGAACTCCGAAAGATTCTGACCCAAGATTTCTAATGAACCGCGAATGCGCCAGCCTGCTGCTTCCCGCAAAGAGATCGTAAAGCCAGAGACCGAGCCGAATTTTCCATATCGGTCTTTTGCCCCCCTTCCCCATCGGCAGGACAAACTCCATCCCCCGGACAAGATGCGGAGCAATGCGCAGAAGGGCTTCGCGCTCCGCAAGACTTTCGCGGACCAGCCGGAAATTCATATGCTCAAGATACCGTAAACCGCCGTGAATAAGCTTGGTACTGGCGGATGACGTTCCGCTGCCCAGATCATCCCCTTCCACCAGAAGGACTGAAAGCCCCCGTCCAGCGGCGTCCCGGGCAATCCCCGCGCCGTTGATTCCCCCACCGATTATACATAAATCATAATGTGTATCACTCATCTCCTAGCAAGACTACATGATCGGCCGGACCCTGAAAAGCTGCCCGGACACACAAAAACCCGTGATTAAACGAGAAAAAGCCCTTGCAGAAAATCCTGCTACGCATCCATACCATGACGCTGCAATATAATCCGGATTTTCGCCTCCAGTTGCGAAGCCGAAAAAGGCTTTTTGATATACCCCGTAACGCCCGAGCTTTTTGCTTCTGTTACAGACCCCATATCCCCGCGCCCCGTAATCATCAAAAAGGGAGTGTCCATATTCACGCTGCGGACCTGACGCAAAAATTCCACCCCTGTCATCCCGGGCATATTCCAATCGCAGAGAATAAAATTAACGAGATCAAAAGCGGAATCGACAAAACTGAAAGCCTCCCTCCCGTCTGACGCTTCAAATATCTGGGTAATGCCGAGTTCTCCAAGCATGTTCCGGAGCATGGCCCGGGCCTCGTTCTGATCCTCGACAACCAGAACCTTTAAATCCTTGAAATCTGCTTTTCCTGCATATGCCACAATTACACCTCTAAAAAAATATAAAAAAAATCAATGAACTCTGTCAGAAGTAGAAACCCAGTGCGGCTTGACCTCTTCCTCCGCGACACCTCCCTCCTCTGAAGAAGTGCTGTGGATGACGGAATGGAGGGTTCTGGCCAGCCGTTCGTAATCTATTGGTTTAGGCATGAAAACAGCGTCATCTGGAACCTCCACCGGCGCCATATCGCCGCTGTTGGGATAACCGCTCATAAAAATCACCTTGGTGTCCGGACGCAAAGAGCATAACAACCCGGCCAGCTTGACACCGTTCATTTCCGGCATGACCACATCGGAAAGCAGGATATCAATATCGCCGTCGTAATCATCCTGAACGAGTAAAGCCTCGTTCCCGTTAGAAGCCTGCAAAACCGTGGCCTCCATTTGCACAAGCATCTCGCAGACGATCTCGCGCAATTCAGGCTCGTCCTCGGCAACCAGAACGGTCACGCCCCTGAGCTTGAGAGTGGAGGGATCGCTGACATCCCCTGTAATCTTGCGGGAAACTTCTGCTTTGGTCCGGGGAAGATAGAGCGCAAAACTTGCCCCCTCTCCCTTGCGCGAATCAACATGAAGAGCACCTCCCATTTCACTGACCAGCCCGTAAACGATGGAAAGCCCCAGCCCAGTTCCCTTACCCTGCGGTTTCGTCGTGAAAAATGGATCGAAAATCCGCTCGATAATTTTCTGGTCCATGCCCTCCCCGGTATCGCTCACCCGCAACTCGACGAAAGCGCTCCCGTCAAGCTGCTTTCTGACCCGCTCAGGAAGGGCTTCGCGCGGGCAACCGCTGACCTCTATCGTCAGGCTTCCCCCGTCCGGCATCGCATCGCGGGCGTTGACAACCAGATTCATAAGAACCTGGGCCAGCGAGTTCTCGGATGCGGCAACACGCAGGTTCCGGTCGACCACGGTGACGCTGAAACGAACAGACGCGTTAACTAGCGGGGCGAGCAGGATTTTTTGACCTTCTATAAACTCGCCAAGATCCAGAACACTCCGGGAAACGACTTTATGCCGGCTGAATGTCAGCATTTTTCCCGTAAGTGCAGCCCCCCTCTTGGCGGCTGCCTGTATTCGCTGTAAATACTGCTCCGCTTCAGACTCCTTCTCGACTTTTTTGGCGGCCATCATCGAAAAACCGTCAATGATGGACAGGATGTTATTGAAGTCGTGAGCCACCCCGCCCGCCAGCTTTCCTAGAGCCTCCAGCTTCTGGGCTTGATAGGCCTCGGCTTCCCGGTTTTTCAGTTCTGTTGTCTCCGAAAAAACCCCGACAAAAAGATCCGGGCGCCCACGCCCATCCTGAATGACGGAAATTTTCAGGCTAAACCACCGCCAAAACGCCCTGGACCTCACGGAAAACTCGATCTCTCCGTCATTCTTGGTTATGGAGGCTCCAAGCAAATGCTCGGTAATGGAATCGTTGCCGACCAGATTCGACAAATCCCCCCACCCGCACCGCAAGACCGCCTGATAATTTAGATTAAAAAAACCGCAAAACGAGCTGTTTGCAAAAATAATTGGCGCCCCGACAACCTTGGCGTCAGCAACAACGATACCATTCGTTGCGGATTGCATGGCCTTTTGGAGTCGGAAGTTGTTTTTGTTCAAGGACAAAAGATGGTCTTCCCGCGCCTTGTCGCGGCTGAAGTCCACCACGACAAAAAGCGTGTTGCCGTCCCCCGATGCCTTGGCCTCCACCAAGCGCAACGCGCCGGACGCTACAGAAACAACCTCCCTGAATGTAACCTGGGCGTCGCCATTTTCTGTCTGCCCAAGTGCATTCTTTAAACTTTCGTCACAATCCACGGAATGATCGTAAAGATAATCTATAAAGTGCGAGAGAGTAAGGTAAGACCCTTCCGGTTTCTTGGCATCTAGATCGGGAAGCAGTTCACGGGCCACGCGATTGGCAAAAAGAAAGCGCCCGCCCTTGTCAAAAAGAATCTGCCCGAAAGAATAATGATCCAGCGCATCTTCAAGGGCCTGCTGGACGGAACCCCGTCCGTCCGCAACCTTGCCGCCGAAACTCAATATTTTTCGAAACGAAAAAGACATGGGAAAAATGAAAAAAGCAAAAAAACACTACCTTGAATTGAAATATAAAAAAACGAACCGGACAAGTCCTTTGTGCTGATTACATACGCAGGTATATCGGAAAAATGTATAATTCGATTCGGATTTGAGATACTGTAGAATCAAGAAAATTCTCGCGTTATCCAGAAAATACTCACATGTTTTTACACAATTCGCGCAACGGGCTGTTCAGGCTCCTGCTGGCGGCGGGAGCATTGACTGTGTGCGCATCGTGGGCAAAAGCTAAAAGCCACAGCCACAGCCCGTTTCTGACCGGGCCGCTGGGTCTGAACACGGTCCCGAGCGCACGCATGGACGAACCGGGCACCATAAGGACGGGAATCTCGACGCTCGCCCCATACATCCACACCCATATCGGGCTCCAGATCGCTGAACCGCTCTATATAAACCTCCGCCAGACGGCAGAAATATCGAACCTCTGGGAATCCGCCGACCGCCTTGATCCCGGCCTCGATTTTAAACTCCGCCTCGCCCGGGAGCGTCCCTACACCCCGGAAGTAAGCATCGGCGTGCAATCAGCCCTCGGCGACAAACGAATGGCCGGGGAATATCTGGCCGTATCCAAACGCCTTGACGATTTCGACCTCACGGCCGGTCTGGGTTGGGGCCGCTACGGTTCGGCTGGACACATCCCCAACCCCTTGCGCGTCTTCGGCGGCCATTTCTCGGGAAACAGGAATCTGGACGGCGAAACGAACAACGCTCCATACGACTGGTTTACCGGCGACGAAATCGGTATTTTCGGGGGGGTTGAGTATTTCACGCCTGTCGACGGGCTTTCCCTGAAATTCGACTTCGGCGCCGATGAGTACATCGCCGAACAATCCGCCTTCGGATATGCGAACGCATCACCGTGGTCCTTGGGCTTTTCCTATTCTCCGGCGGAATGGATGAGCGCTGGCATGGCCCTTCAGGGTGGCGAAAAAATCATGGGCCGCGTGAGCCTGCAAGCGAATCCCGCCAGCTGGCCGCTCCGCGACAGGGGAAAGGAACCGCCTGCTCCCTCGTACAGCCTTATGAAACCGCCCACAGAGAATCTGGCTTCGGCCGTCCTTAACCTGAGCGAGACCTCCACTACCCCCGCCCAGGTGGGAAACGCAACCCGCGCCCTTCTTTCTGAGCCGGGGGAAAACGTTCAGGCCGTGCAATTCCGGCTTATTTCTCTGGGGCTCCGCGGTCCGTCCGTTCGCCTCCTGCGCAAGGATTTTGAAAATGCCACAGGCCCGGAAAGGCAAGGCAGCCCGCAGGAAATCTGGTCCAACACCGAATTTAACGCCGCCTTCTCAGCGGACGAACCGAAAAACGAGATCCGGCAGAACCCCCGTATAACCTTATCGCAGCAAAACAAACTCAGCCTCGCCGAAGATGACACGGGCCTCCTTTTCCGCTCATCCCTGCTGGCGCATGCACAGGCGCCCGAGCTTCTGGGCATCATGACGGTCGGCGGCGCGTTTCGCCTGAATATCGCCGACAATCTCGCTCAGCTTGAATACACTCGCCAGCCCTCGCTCTTTCCCGTCCGCGGAGACGAAGGTCTTTTTGCCGCCCGCACACTGTCCCTTGATTCTCTGTACGTAACGGCGCCACACAGCTTCACACCGGAAATCCACGCGGCGCTGACAGCCGGATATCTGGAAGAAATGTATGCCGGGATAGGTGGCGAATTTATAGTCCGTCCCTTCCGCTCACGCTTCGCCCTTGGCGCGGAACTCTGGGAAACATATAAGCGCGATCCTCTGACCGCTCTAAATCTGGGCCTGACCGGAGAGATCGGCCTAACCGGGCACATCAACGCATGGTACGACTGGCCGGGGCAGGACGTAACGCTCTTTGCCCGCGCCGGGCGTTTCCTCGGCGGAGATTACGGGGTAACAGGCGGACTTGAAAAAGACTTTGAAAACGGCGCACAACTGAAGGGTTTTCTAACCCTGACAAACGATTCAGACTCCGATCTGCATGGCAACAGGGCGCAAGCCTTCCATGGCGTAAGTCTCTCCCTGCCTCTTGGAAGCGCGCCGTATATCCCCGATGGCAGCACGCTTGATGTCAGCGCGAACCCTCTCGCTCGCAACGCCGGTCAAAACCTTGAGAAACCCGTCAGCCTGTATGACCTGACCAAACCTTTCGCCTTCGACCATATGGCCCGAAACTGGAACGACATAATAGGAAACTAGGGCGTAAAATCGTCCGGAGTAAAATCGACGCCCCGCCCTTTCGGCTCATAGGGCTGGACGAACACCCGGTCATGGTAGCGCTCAGGGATAAACGCTGCCAACTCCGGCGAAACGGTGAGGATTCCCTCCTGCACGAACCGCTCCTTGTTCATCGCCAGAAGATGCTGATCGGCGGGATAAACATAATTCGCCATCATGCCGTGCGCGAGCTCCAGATCAAGGCGGCTGTCCTGGTTGTCCGGGCGGATCGCGGCCAGCATCGCCCCCATCCCGGCCATATGAAAAGTCTGCACCGGATCGTTGCTCCGGAAAATCCCGCCATTCGCGCCCTGAACGGGCATCAGGTAATCGAACACATGGTCCGTTAATTCCTCGCCGTTCAGCGTTACATTTGCCCCCTGTTCGTTCAGCCAGCTCGCAAACCCCTTATTCCCCGCCCGTAAAGGCGAGAGGGTGGAAAGAACCGCATCCGGGGATTGCCCGTAAACGAAGGAATGAACATTGCCGATCAGCGTTTCCCCCGCCTTCGGGAAGTTCGAGGAAATGGTATAGGGCACGACCACTCTGGCCGCACCGCCCAGCGCAACGATGGGCGATTTCAAAATCGGCTTGATACGCTCGGGCAATTGCGGACGGTCGTTCCAGTACGTATACACGACCGACGTAGGAAACCAGCGCCCGTCCTCGTCCTGTACCGCCATCGCCATGGCCACCTTGTTGGTGCCGTGATCACCAAGCCTCTCGACAAGCTGCTCATGCCTTTTTGGGGCGTGAACGGCATCGAACAGCCGCTGGTGGATTCCGCCAAAATGCTCATCCTGCGAGAGAACGACAAACTGCTGCTCGGGGGAAATCCGCGCGATCGCCGCCTTGAAGGTATCACGGTCATCGTCACCCAGAAGATGTTTCTTCGGTGCAAGCTCTTCATAGATCGCCACGGCCTGACCGAGGCTCAGCTCACTTGTATCACCCGGAGGTAAAGAATCCAGCATTACGCGCCCCGCTCTGAAAATTTTATTCCCTAACAAACAGCATAGCAAAAAGGACGTCAATTATTTGATAATTTGCTGCTTTGCATCATAAAAAACGGCTAAAAAAAACGGGCCTCTATGACTTCAACAGCGACCGCAAGCCTTCAACATCAGACTTCCAAGCTTCAAAATCCTCGCTCTCCTCCCAAAGCTCCCTCAACTCGGAGTCCTCGGAAAGTACGGCATCCAGCGCCTTTAAAGCTTTCGTCCGCAGAGGTTCGACATCAACAGGTTGCGCATTTGAAACCCATTCCGCAAGCTCTTTCGGCAAACAATCGCGCCCCTTGCCCATCAAAGCCGCAATCACTTCAGCCGCCGCCAGCGCTTCACTGCCTTCATCCGCATCAACCTCCAACCCCGGAACAACATCAAGCGCCTGTTCGACTGACGAGATATCGCCCCCCTCTTCGGTAAGGCCGAAAACCCAGTCCAAAGCGGTATCATTCTCAAAACTTCCATGTCCCCATGCGCCCATAACAACTCCTCCCCTGAAAATTCCCTGTTTATATTTCAACAATAAACCGGAGTAAGCAACCAATACTGAATACTAAGTTGATGACAAATAAAAAACCGCCCGAAGGCGGCTTTTTCAGTTCGCTTTTTTTATGTTTGGTTTGGAGGTTGCCCAATTCCTTGGGTTCTTCTTAATCCCGTCGCGCCCCCGGTAAGATCGTAATTGGGTTACATCTTTTTCATCGGTTCAGGAGCTGAATATAAAAGGCCTTGCCCTACTCAATTCCATAATCCCATATCTTTATGATAGATAAAATTTTATGTAAATTGCAAACTTCTTTATTCTTCAAGCATTTTCAAGAGGTTACAGAAGTCCTCGGGAGGCTCGATTTCAAATTCCAGCGCCGTTTCCGTTCGCGGATGGATAAATTCGATGGCAGCGGCATGCAGCGCTTGCCGGGAAAAATTACATATTTTTTCAATGATTTCAGTCTCATATCCGGCCTTCTTAAGCTTAGAACTCAAGGCCGTCCGCTGCGGCCCGTAAAGCGGGTCCCCCACCAAGGGATAGCCCAGAAGCTGCATATGCACCCGGATCTGGTGCGTCCGTCCGGTTTCCAGTTGGCATTGGACCAGCGAACACGCCTCCCCGTAACGCTCGGTGACGAAGTAATGCGTCCGCGCATCCCGCAAATTCGTCCCCCGGATACTCATCTTCAGGCGGCTGACTTTGTCCCGCCCGATCGGCTGGTCGATCACCCCCTTGATCGGCATGGGTACGCCCAGTACGACCGCAAAATACGTGCGGCTCAGGCTCCGCTCAGAAAGCTGCGCAGCCAGATGCCGGTGCGCCTTGTCGTTCTTCGCCACGATCATCAGCCCGCTTGTATCCTTATCAAGGCGATGCACGATCCCCGGCCGCACCACCCCGCCGATCCCCGACAGGCTGTCCGCGCAGTGATGCAACAGCGCGTTGACCAACGTCCCGCTCCAGTTCCCCGCGCCGGGATGCACGACCATTCCCGCCGCCTTGTTAATCACCAGCAGATCCTCGTCCTCGTAAACGATATCGAGCGGAATATTCTCGGCCGCCGGGACGCTGGGCACGGGCGCAGGCATGACGATACGCACATGATCCCCCGCCTCCAGCTTGCGCGAGGCGGAACCCAGAGCATCCCCGTTAATGCTGACCTGCCCTTCCTCGATCAGCGCCTGAATGCGCGTCCGCGAAAGCTCCGGGGACAACGCCGCCAGCGCCTTGTCCGCACGCTGCCCGGCCTGCTCTTCGGGGAGAGTAAGTTCAAGAACTTCCCCGCCGGACTGTTCCTCCTCGGCAGGATCGTCGGAAATCAGATCATTCATAACCAATTACTCTAGGGCAGCACCGCTTCGGGTTTAACGCACGGGTCCTTATACTCTTCCGGCCCGTTTCCTGCAAACACCCATCCATCAAGCGTCGTGCGCGGCAAATCCGCCTCGTCTCCGGCCTCGGCCTCCGCTCCTTCCTTGCTCTCGACTGACTCGCTTACCTTCTTGTTTAAAAGCGCCAGCCCCGAAAGCGAGCGCTCAGGTACGCTGGCATCGGACAAGGACGTTTTTTCCATAGGAGAATCCGCAGGCAAGGTCCCGATCGTCACCTCCGCCCCCGGCAATCCGGCCTTGGTCAGCACCGCTTGATCCGGCATACCCGCATCATCCGCGCCCTCCGCAGGCTCGGAAAAAGCCCCCTGATCGTTCATCCCGGCAAATTTCTGGTAAATCTCCGCATACGGCGTCTCCGCGCTCCCGGCAATCAGGTAACGCCGATCCGCGCTTAAAACCATCTGAAAACCGCGCGCCCCATACCCTTTGAAATAGCTTTCCCCCGTAAGCGTCACGCCCCGCGGATCAACGACAAGCATGTGCAGATAATCCATCTTCCCGATAATCGTCCCGTCATCTTCCATAAGGGGGACCTTCGGCGCATCGGGATCTTTTACCTCGGGAGCGGTGGCCTGCATCATAAGTGCGATCAGCCCGTCTTCATGCACGGCCAGATCGACCCCTGAATAATCGTAGCCGCCCGTGTAAAAACGCTGCCACATGACGCGCCCGCTTGAGGCTTCGATCAGCATAAGCCAGCCGCCGGCGTGTCCGCCGTCCGTTGGCAAGGCATCGCCGGCAGCCAGAATATACTCTTTCATATAAATTGCGGAACGCTTGAGCCGGGACTGCAATCCGCGCGAAAAAGGCTGCTGCCATTCCATCATCGCGTCCGGCCCCAGCCGCATGACCCAACCCGACTTCTTTTGCCCGTCATAGCTCACATACCCGGTAACGAAGATCGCCTCGCCCTGCTCCTCCCCGAATAACGCGGATGATACACCCAGAATCTCGGCATCCGCCCCCATCACGTAAGCCCGGCTGACGAGCGTCTTGCCCGAAGAAACATCGAGAATATGCACCTCAGGACTGTGCGTAATGACAGGTTTCTCCGCGGTGCCGCCAGCCTTCACCTCGCTCACGGCGATAATAAGCCGCTTCCCGTCCGGGCTGAGAGCCATATCCATTCCCACAAACTGCTTCCCCTTTTCGCGGATCACCTTCTGTGTTTTGAACATGCCCTGCGCGTCGAAAAAACCGATCCAGACCGTCTTGCCCTCGCCGCGATGATTCCGGTTAACCATCAGCGCGATCCGGTCCTCCCCGGTTTTCAGGATTTTAACGACCGCCTCAACCGAACTGACATTATGAAATTTCTCCCAGAGTTCCTGCCCGCGCTTATCATAAGCGGTCAGCATGACAACCGGATGCACGCCGGCAAGCGGAACCATTTCGCCTGCGGCAAGCGTCACGCCCGCCCCCATATCTGCCACGGACTTGAACGCTTCCTGCCTCTGCCCTTCGCCCTTCACGGTTTCCCATATACTGTAAGACCCGAAGCTCGGCTCGAACAGGCTCGTCACCATCTCGAAATTCGCCGCGCACAATTCCTGCGCACGCGCGGGCAAAACGGCACACATAAGAAAAAGACAGGCAAGAAAAAGCGTCGGGACAATTCTGTTGAGCATTCGGATTCACGAGTCTAGAATCAACCACTTAAAGTCTAGAACCCGGCATATTAAAAGTCTATGAAAGTTCTGATTATATCCGATGCGTGGCACCCGCAAATCAACGGGGTGGTTCGGACATACGAATATCTCTCTCAGGAACTGAAAAATCTGGATGTAGATGTTCAGGTCTTCGGTCCCGCGCATTTTCCGGCAACCCTTCCGATGCCCTTTTATCAGGAAATACGCCTTGCACTTTTGCCTTACAAACGCCTGAAGCGCCTGATTGAGGAATTTGCCCCCGACAAAATCCACATTGCCACCGAAGGTCCGTTAGGATGGGCGGGAAGGCGTTATTGCCTGCGCCACGACTTCCCCTTCACAACCTCCTACCATACGCAGTTTCCCGATTATATCGCTCGCCGCTTTGCTTGGCTGATCCCGCCCCTCTACCGGGCGGCACATCAACGCGCGATCGCCTTTATCCGTAAATTCCACAACGCTTCGTCGACCATGATGGTCTCGACGGCAAGCCTCGAAGAACAACTCAGAAGCTGGGACATAACGGCGCCGATGAAACGCCTCTCGCGGGGTGTTGACACGAACCTGTTCAAACCCGGACCGAAAACGCTTTTTGCAAACCTGAAACGCCCTGTGGCTTTGTATGTCGGCCGTCTGGCCATCGAAAAAAACCTTGAGGATTTTCTGAACATGCCGTGGGGTGGTTCGAAGGTCGTGGTAGGCGACGGTCCACTGCGCTCCCGCCTGACCCGTGATTACCCGGAAACCCTCTTTACCGGATCAAAACAGGGGCGCGATCTGGCCGATCATTTTCGATCCGCAGACGTCTTCGTTTTCCCCTCAAAAACAGATACGTTTGGGATCGTATTGATTGAAGCAATGGCCTGTGGCCTGCCCGTTTCAGCCTACAATGTAATGGGGCCTAAAGATATCGTAATTAGGCCCGAACTGGGCGCACTGGATGACTTTTCTCTTGAAAAAGCGGCCTGCCTGGCCCTCGAACGCGGCGACCCGCAGGAATGTATAAAATATATAAAAAGCAATTATGTATGGAAAAACGCGGCCCTTCAGTTCCTAGAGGCGCTTTGAAAAAGTTTTGCGGAATAATTTCGGTTTTTTATGTTTGCACTTGGCCACCCTTCCCCCCTAATATCCAGTTTTTATTATAGAAGGCAAATATAGAGCAGGGGTATGGCCAAGATTCTACTTGCTGAAGACGACGAAGCAATGCTGAACTTCCTTGAAATCGCCCTTCGGCGCGCAGGACACGATGTTTTGCCCGCTCTGGACGGCATCGAAGCGCTCGAAGCCATGGAAGAAGGGGAAGAGTTTGACCTCCTGTTAACGGACATCGTCATGCCGGGGATAGACGGTATAGAACTTGCACAAAAAGCCTTGGAAATCCAACCCGACCTGAAGGTTATGTTCATCACCGGATTCGCGGCTCTGGCCGTAAGCGGTTCCGGTATCGAAGCGGACGAGACAAAGATTCTCTCAAAGCCCTTTCACCTCAGCGACCTCGTCAACCGCATCGAAGAACTTCTGGCCGCATAAGCCACTGTTTTACTTTAAAAATTAAGCTTTTTATTTTTAAAGAATATAGAACAGGCCCTAAATTAACAATAAACAGTGTTTTATTTGCGTTATAGCAGCAAAGTTAACTATAATATCCTTAAAATAAAACATACTCGATTGTTGAAATAACAACAACGCGAAGGGTGGCATGAAGCCGGAAAATCTTGAAAGACTCAAACAGCTTCTCGATAATAACGCTGTCTCGGCAAATCAGATCGGTATTGCCGACCTCAAGGCGGTGCAGCGTATACTAAAGGACGAGAGCCTTTACAGCGGAAAAATTGACGGAGATTTTCGGGGCGCCAGCGCACAAGCCCTTCTGGAGGCGTGCAGGCAGACCCCCTCTTTGATTGCTTCCATATCTCCAGCTTACATCAAGCTCATGCGCGACAACGGATTTGGCGAGGATCTCCGGAAAATCGTGACCGATAATGCGGAATTGAGAAGCGCACTGGTTGAACAAACCCGGGAACTGCTCGGCGCCCCCAGAAACAGGCAATATACGCAGCAACAAACGCATCTGTATCTTCTGGGGTTCTACGACAAAAAAATAGACGGGATAAAGGGGAACGGTCACAAGGAAGCTGTTGAGAAATTCAATCAGGACATACCCTCTGCTCCCGTAGCGGAAGAAAGAGCTGAAGCACGACAACCGGAAGAAATAAGCGAAGTAGAATCAAGGTCCGTAATCGTAAGCCGGGACACCGACATTTACAATGAGGACTGGTCCCAGGTCAGGATGGCCGGAACAGAAGCCGTGGACCTCTCGGAAAGGAGGCAAGAATCGGGAGCGGAAACCCGCGATATTTACGCGGACCTGACCCTGATCACTCCGCCTGAAACAATAAAACGTGGTGGGGCACCCTCTATCGAAAATACAGCGTCGATTCACCTGAGTGCTGATAGCTCGGATATAGACGGCGTCCTGACCCTAGTCGGCGATGCCTCCGGCACACAAAACAGGGGAGGAATAGCCGCAGAGCATCTGGGAGCGGCAGCCATGGACTTCCCTTACCCGGATCGGACAGGCAGCCGAACGGCAGGAGAGGAGAGCATACCATCAATCAGGCTGGCACGGATCGCTGATTCAGCCACAATCATACCCACTTTAGATCCTGCAGTTTTTTCTCAAACCCTTGTCCCCGGCTCCCCCCCTGAAACCGAAAACAGGCAAACAGAAAGAGCGCCTTTATATCGCTCTCAGCTCGATAACGACTTTGCAGAAAAAAAAGACCTGAATTTGTGGCAACGCTTTAAAAGCATCTTCACATCGGCTTCAAATGGAACAGACACCCGCGCCGGTGTCATGGAACCGTCGTCTATGACGCCTGAACAGGCCCGAATTCTCGGAACTGTTGTAGAAAATGCGAGAACCGAGGGGCTCAATATTCCTGAAGCACAAACTGGATACGAACCCTACGAACCGTTGCTCGCCCTTATACGTCTGAAGGAATCGGGAGACAATTATGACATCGGCCATAATCATGTGCAAAAAAACTATTCGTCAATGACAATAAACCAGGTTCTTGAAGACCAGAGAAGCTGGTGCAATCGCCGCAGGCTGGCAAATTTGTCAATCTACGATTACTTCGAGGGACGGGCCAGTTCCGTGGCAGGAGCCTACCAAATGACCCATGAAACACTAAAGCGGCTTGTGACAAAACTGGGGCTTTCAGGAGAAGAGAGATTTGACAGGCGGATGCAGGACCGGTTAGGCGCTGAACTCCTGAACGAACTCGGTTACGACAGATACCTTACCGGGACAGGCATGACAACCAGGCGCATGGTCAGTAAAATAGCCGGTGTTTGGGCTTCTTTCCCCAAAGACGAGAGCAATGAGAGCAGGTACAAAAACGATGGCCTTAACAAGGCCCTGATCGGCTACAAGCCGACGCACGATATCCTCAGCTTCATAAGAACCGAATTCCATCGCAACACACTCCCTGGATTAACCGCCGAGGAACAGCTTGCCATCTCTCTCAGAGAGATCAGCCCGCAAATACCTGCTCCTATCATTCCGGCGGGTTCGGACGAACCGGGTGCCATTGAAAGAAAGGATCATCTGGGTTCTCTGACAACTACGAACGTCAGGTTATCCTGAAAACCCGCATTATCCGGTTTTAACGCACAAACACTTGATCTTTTCGTGGATTTTGATTACCTGTTAGCTCTTATCGCGCAGAGTGGGCGGTTAGCTCAGCGGTAGAGCACTTGCTCGACACGCAAGGGGTCACAAGTTCAATCCTTGTACCGCCCACCATTTCCGAAAAAAATAATGTGAAAGATAAGAAGGGGTAAAACCTAGATCTTCATCTCGGTATACACATTGCCGAGATTACCAAGCTCCCGCCCGGCCTCAAGCTGCCCGGGATTTGTCTCGATACCCAGCCCGTACGCAGCAGGGTCCGCCTCGATCCTGTCCACGTAAAATTGCGTCGTCGAATCGAGACGATGCCCGAGCGCCTTGAGCTGATCGATCTTCTCCATCGTATCGACGGAAACCCTCTGATAAGCGGCCTCACTGAGAAACTGGTGCATAATGCGGTTGGCGTTCGCCCGGATATCGTCGTTGGACTCCGGTTTCCAGCCGTCATAGCCAAAACTGTTATACGCATCCGACAACCCGCCCCGGATTCGATCAATCCAGTTTGAAAAACCGCCTTTTGCGTCATTCAGCATATTATCAATACCGGTCCGGGGATCGCCGAAAAACCGGTCAAGTTGCTCCATCGGGGAATTGCCGTCTGACTTGAGTTGGTCGCGAAAGGCGCTGAATACAGGACATTCGGTCGAATTGGCCGTCTCACGGCAATGCCGGGTATAATCATCCCACTGCGTCTGGGGATCATATCCCATCCGTCCCATCTCATCCTGAAAATCAAGCTGCTTATGTGGTGGAATAATCCCCGGAATACCGCCCATTTTTTCCCTCTAAAGCCATTATTATAATTAAAATGCGTAAAGTAATTATATTTCTTTTCTTGGAACAAGTGCAAACTAAAAAAATATTATAGAAAATAAGGGCATTGCACAGATAAAAGGGATATCATAAAAATTGAAGATAATAATTGACGGTGATAAGCCTTTCTTGAAATAATTTAAAAAAATGGCGGAAAAACAATGAAAGCTGAAACAAAAAATGATCAGGCCGAAATCGAAGCGTTTCTGGCCGGTTCTGAGGCGTTTGAAACTCTTTCTACGCTTGCGGCCGTAACATCGCCCGAAGATCAGGACTACATTGCCGAACCGATCAACCGCCTTCTCTCCGAACCTGGCGGTCTGGACGTTCTTCAGGCAAGAATGCGTGACTTCATGGACCCCGAGCAAACCCTGCCCGAGGTTTCCTCATATGTCCTCTCGAACCGAAATGTCAGGCCGGTGCCTCTGGGAACAACAACCCCGGCCTTTCAGGATATGGTTATGAGGCTCCGGCAATTGTCGGAATCTGGCAACAAGGGACTGGCGACCGCAGCCATGTTCTACGCGGTCGGCATGGCCCACTACGAATGGAAGGACCGGCAAAGGCCTTCCGTTCCCTACGACCCGGAAAGGGACGATCCTATTTCCCTCGCCTACCGTTCACCTGAGGACTAAAAAGGCTAAAAGCGGATGGGATTGGAAGTTTCAAAAGATTTTGAAAAACAGTTCAGCAAGCTGGACCCGCAAACTCAGCGCTCAGTGATGACGGCCTTTGAAAAGCTTGCAGATAGTCCGCAAAGCGTCAAATTCGAAGAAAAAATGGGCAACGCGAAGGGAATTTTTACCATGCGCGTCGAAGGGGGCAACCGTGTGGCCTTCACCAAGAATATGGACGGGAACCTTGTCCCGGTCTTCGTCGGAAACCACAGGGATTACGACCAGTTCCTTGATCGCCCCAAAAGCAAGCTGACCGCCGACCACCTGTTGGGAGAAGGAAACAGCCGTATGCGGGTGATGGACCTCGACATCCCTGAAAAACTCAGGACGAAAAGCCTTCTCAAGGCGGCTGACAACTTCTCTCTGGGAAACATCAGGTTTCACGGATTGACCGGCGCGGCAATCGGCATCGGCGCTGGGCTTCTGGTAACAGGCGACCCCAAGGAAGCGATCGCGTCCACCACCCCCGGCCATGTCGGACTTGAACTCTACGAAGGGGACATAAAGGGTGCGACGGAAGCCCTGATCGTTGACGGCGCAGGAGACGTCGGCTGCCTGGCTGTTGGCGCTGGGGGGGCAAAAGTTTTCGCGACATGGGGAACGACCCTCGGCCCGTGGGGAACGCTCGGCGGAGGCGCAATCGGCGGACTCGGCGGCTGCTTGGTCGGCAGCATTATAGCCAGTGAAACCGCTCAGGCCCTGTGGGACACAATCGCTGGTAAAGACCCCGATATAACCAACCCCGTTCAAACCCTGAATGAGTTAAAACAACTCGGGATCGAGAACGTCCCGCAAACGGTCATGCCGGACATGCCGCAAAGTCTCAAGGATCTGATCTATTACAGAAATCAGGTTTCAGATTCAGTGGAAGCCTTAAACGAAAGCGCGGAAGCTCTATCAAAAAATCCGGACAACGAAGCCGCACGTCAGGCTTTTACGGAAGCGTCCACGAACTTCGCACAGGCCGCCGAAGCCTACAAGATCAGCGCGACCTCAATGCAAAACCCGCAGGAAGTCGTAAGCTACCTCCAGCAAATGGAAAATGAAAACGCCCGGCCAGAAACACCGGCCCTATCCAATGATTTCGGCCAGAGCCAGCCAGCCGCCTCCGCCGCAAAACCCTAAAACAACTTCATCAGCATGCGCTGCCACCGGAATATCCTGACTAAAGGACTTAAAACACTATATTTTATGAAAAAACTACCAAGGTGATCTAGAAATCGCCCGCCCCGGCTTCAGTACTCTCTAAAAGCTCTGAAATATCCCGGTACCTATCTACAGGAATCTGCGAGAGAAGATTCATGACAGCCATAGCCTTGAGCATATCGCTACTAATAACAACATCGCAAATGTTTCCCTGACTTCCACGAATGATATCTTCGATGCGCACAATCGTCGTAAGGATCGCATTTGAAACATCCTCGTACCCCGCCCGCTTCGACTCCTGTGAAAGATAGTAAAGTGAACCTATAATAGGGCGAAGTTGTTCTTTTTTAACCGTTTCAGTCGAAATATTGCTCATAAATGGTCTCACTATGCTGCAAGGGATTCTTCCTCATCATGTCCAAAATTCAGAACAGGATCATGAATCCCTGTTATGCTTCTAACCCTGTTCAGAACCTCCTGAGTAACGACAAGGTTCCCCGCAATAATTTTATGCCCCTCCTCGCTCCTGTGTATTTCGCCAAGCCACTCAACATCCCACCCGGATTTAACAAAAATGTTTCTCCAGTAGACCGGGTACATGACCCCGATAATACTTCTGATTTTTTTAACTAAAGAAAACTCCAAGTAACCGATAACGATTTCCTGAATGATCCTTTTCCGCATATCGGGCTCAATCGACCGTTCAACACAAAAACGGCTGCCTTCCCAGACTCTTGGAGTACTTGGCAAATCAATCTTGCTAACGAGATGGGAGAAAGACTGCTGAAGCATATAAGGCCGGTCCGTTGGGTAAAGACGCGATACGCCTATGGCTTTACCCGCATGGTCCTTCTTGACAAGATAATAGGCCGCAGGATTATCATAGCTATCGTACTCCATATCCTCTATAGTTGGGACCTCCCAGCCCTGACGTTCAATGATACTCTGATACCTGAGTTGGTGTTGACGGTAGATCGGGTTATAACCAAAATGATGGTTTGTACTCAGGGTCACACAATCAATCATGATCTCCTCCCAGACTAAAAAATCTGGGATCAGGAAAACAGGAAATAACTTGTAGTTGTACCTGACAAGTTCGTCAGGCTAACTGAAAGTGAGGGGCTATTTATATTCTCTCGGAGACCGCGCTGGGCATGATCAGCCCAAGCCGAATGGCCTTGGTAACAGCATAAATTCTCTCGTTGGAGCTTAGTTTATTGTAAGCGTTATTGATATGAAACCGAACGGTCGAATAAGAAATTCCAAGAATATCAGCAATGACCGCATCGCTTTTACCCTCCGCTGCCCATAATAAAACTTCACGCTCCCGGTCTGTCAAGAAAATACCGCCATCAGCATTTTCTTCCGCTGTGAGCAGAGCCGTGTACGCCATATGAAACTGGAAGCAAAACGCCCGAATCTTATTAATAACTATCTCATTCAGCTCAACCCCGCCCGCGCTGCTAGCCATACCCACGCCGGACAACTCGCCGTTAATACCATGGATAGGAACAGCCATGCCATCCAGAAGTTTGGACTCATTGGCTTCATCCATTATTCTCTTCTGGAATTTACTGATTTTCAGGTTCTGAGTGACATAACTCCAAGTAAAGGGACGGATCGTTCTAAAACAATGAAGCGGCACGGGGTCGTTGCCAACATATCGGTTCGAAACATAATGCTTCATCCAGCTTTCAGGATAATTCCTCAGAATGCCGTGCCCAGCCTTCAAATTGAGGGAATCATGATCGGAGATAAGACTGTAGCAGAAGCGGTCATAACCAAACCCGGCAAGAGCACCTCCCAAAAGAGACGATAACTCATCCGTAGAACATGCCTTGTTAGTATCCTCTATGAATTCTTCTATAGAGACCATGAGCGCCAATCTATTTTCTGTACATCGGCGAAATTATATTTCATTATCTCAAACAAATCTAGATTATGTTACCATTAGACAAAGATTTCAAAAATGACAGAAGCTTCTTCTTGATAGTCTGATCCTCAATAGAACTCAATAAACCAAGAATCTGAATCGTGGTACTGTCTGCGCTGCTTAAATTCATTGAACTCTTATGAGACCCAACTCCCTTTTCATTATAAAGGCCATCGTAAAAGTTCATGAGATTGCAATCCAGAACTTTGGCTACCTCATAAAGCCGCGACGCGCTCACGCGATTTTTGCCCAACTCATACTTCTGAACCTGCTGAAACGTAACATCCAGAGCCTCGCCAAGCTCTACTTGCGATAAGCCCCTTGCTTTTCTTATAAGACGCAAATTTGCACCGATAATTGCATCTATGTCATTAGGTTTAGATTTCGTTTTCATTTTAGTTACGATACTCTCTGAAAGCAGGGTAAAACAAAGCTAAAGTTAAACACAAAAAATGAATTTCATCAATTTTCATATAAGACCAGTGATTGCAACCGTAGCTGCAAACGACAATTTCCCTGACGAAAATTGGGAACTGCACGCTCTCGATATGCTGCTTTCATATTTCTGAATATAAGAAACATATTTTTTATAGGTGACCGCTGACCTGCTAAAACAACTCCATCAGCATGCACCGCGCCGACCCGCCGCCATATTTCTCCAGCGTCGGCAACGGGCTGGTTATCAGAGCGGAATAATGTTTGTCGATCGTCTTGAGCTGCGCCTCGTCTAACGCCGCCCGCGCCGCTTCGGACATGGTGAGCATCCGCGCCCCCTCGTAACCGACAACCTCCAGCGCGTTCCCGCAATTCGCGCGCAGCTGATCCATGGAAATCTCCATGACATCGTGCGTGTCCTTGAGCCGCCCCAGAACCTCGTCCCGGAACTCCGGCAATACGCATTCAACGCACAGAGCCGCCATCTCGGTGCCGACATACATAAGATAATCCGTGTGATAAACGGGGATCCCCGCATGGCTCTCGGTTTCGAACATCACGACATCATAGCCCATGAATTCGCCCCACTGCTTGACCAGACCGGGATGCGTGCGCTGCGATAAAGCGGCATAACCCACCCGGTTCGCATGGTCGGCCACGATACTCGCTGTACTCTCAAGAAACGCTCCTTCCTTCTCGTACCCGCTCCAGTCCGTGAGATCAGGGTAGGTTTTCATAAGCATCTCGATAATATCCGGACGCCGCTCCTTCTGGCGGTTTTCGCTCAACATGGGATAAAGAACCATCCGCCCGTCATCGTAAACCGACGCCCAGTTGGGAAAAACCATATCGGGAGAACCCTTGTGCCCCAGAACAGTCGTCACCATCACGCCGTTTTGAACCAGCGCATCGCGGTAATCCCGAAACTCACGGATCGCCGCACGGGATATCTCGGCACGGGAACGATCGTCCCGATCAACCTGATAAGCGTTGGTCTCCACCGTTTCCGGATTGGTGTAAAACTCCGCGGGCTCGATCATCAGAAGATGATTGGTTGATTGCTTCATATCTGCATTCTGTAAAATAAAAAAGGGAAGGACTGTTTACCTGAAAACAGTCTAGGAGAAATTCGTTAAAACTATGCCAAAAGACACCCGCCGTGAAAAGGGGCACGGAAAAATATGTAAATAAAAAAATAAAGACCGACCGTCCTACCCGGTCTTGGCCTTAGGCTCCTGAAGGCTTTTTTCAACCATTTCGATAGCGCGCACCGTCATGGGAGCCTCAAACCCTGCACGCCGGATACCTTCCAGCCGCTTGCGCAGGTAAGACGCCCCGACACGGTAGCTGTTCACACGCTGCGAAAGGGGCCTTTCGTCACCGACTAAAAAAATGACGCACAGCCCCGTGGGGTCGTCGCCCTTGTCGCATGCCTCAAGGACAACGCTTCGAACGTCCTTTTCCCAGTTTCCGCCATCGAACATAGTTTTTTGAGGAGCAGAAATATGCGGGTCAAACATATCTACCTCTTAGAATATAAAAATCCAAAAAACGTATTAAGTATAAGAACCAGTGTGAACCGATTCGTCTGCATGGTCAAGGAAATTAACAAAAAAACCGTTCTATATCATATGGTTATTAACTAAAATGCTAAATAAATTTACTTTTATATCTCTTTAATGCACAGATTGTGGATAAGTGGAGTGAAAATCGCCCATGCTATCTTACCAGCATATCTACCACGCCGGGTGCCTGCCCGATATACACAAGCACATGGCCCTGGCTGAACTGCTTAACCTGATGGTTAAAAAAGACAAGCCTCTCACCTACTTTGAGACTCACGCCGGCAGGGGCTATTACGACCTCAACGCTCCGGAAGCCCGTAAAACCGGCGAAGCGGCGGAAGGAATACTAAGAATGATGAAGGACGGCTGGTTTTCGCCGACCCGCCCGTTCCTTCGGGTAATTCAGGACACTCAGAGCAAAAAAGGCATGCACATCTACCCCGGCTCGGCTGCAATCGCCGAATATTGCCGCCGTCCCGGGGACAAGATGCATCTGATGGAGCTTCACCCCGGAGAAATCAAGCACTTGCGAAGCGCCTTCAAAAACCGTTCGGTGAACATCCAGCAAAAAGAGGGTCTCGCAGCCCTGCTCGCGATCGCTCCTCCTCAACCGCGACGCGGTCTGATCTTCATTGACCCCAGCTATGAAATCAAAACGGAATACGAGGAGCTACCCGTAAAAATAGAAAAAGTCCTGCACAAATGGCCCGTTGCGGTCCTCTGCCTCTGGTACCCCCTTCTCCCGGAACAGCCGCATAAGGGAATGCTCAGGGCTTTGACCGCCTTGAATCTCCCGAAATCAGGCGTGTTCGAAGTCGAGTTCAGCCCCCCGCCGGCACGCGAAAACGGCTGGAAAGCCCTTTACGGCAGCGGCCTGTTCATCGCCAACATCCCCTTCGGTTTCGAACAGAAAATGAGCGGCATAACGAACACATTGACCGGAATAAAAAAACAAACTTAAGCGCTGTACCTTGAAACCGCCCGTTCTTCCCGCCGCCATCTAAAAAGCCGCCACCAGCTTCCGATGTCGCTCCACTCGACATCCAGATCACGGACGAACGCTGAAGAAATACGCTTTAACAGGACAATATCAACCGAAACCGACTCAAATTCTGAAAAAATCTTTTTATTCAATTGTATTGAAACATTTTCATGCGTTCCTACCGCCAGAGCTTTTTGTGCGCCCCCGTAAATCTTCGGCGCAGACCGTTCAAGCAACTGCAAAAACACGCTTGGCCGCGTCAGAAACATTCCTGTATTCCACAGACAGTCTCCCCGAGCGATCAACTCTTTCGCGCCGCGCACATCTGGTTTTTCGATAAACCGTCGAACCGGCCTGCACGCCCTGTCGCCCTCCGCCATAACGATGTATCCGTAATCGCTTTCCGGCGACATCGGCTTCACACCGAACAACACCATATTCTCGATCGTGTAGGCGATTGACTCGATAACGCCCTTCTCGAACGCGCGCACATTTTTGAGACTCTGGTCCCCCGGCTGCACCAGCATAAGCGCGCCAATCCCCTTGAGCAAATGAGCCGCCACCCCGATGGCCGCCGCCGTCCCCCTGTGATCCGGCTCAAGGAGTACCGTACGCGGCTCCATCTTGATCTGCGCCATTTGCCTGTAAACAGTATCCTCGTAACGCTGGTGACAGACGATGATCGGCTGAGAAAAAGCCCGCCCGCGCAACGCGGTGCGCTGAAAAAAAGAAAGTCCGGTGCCAAGAGAGAGAAATTCTTTCGGACGCTTGCTGTTCGTCAGGGGCCATAACCGCGCGTCCCGCCCGCCGACCAGAATAACGGGCACGATATCAGGCCGCGAGGTCATCCGCCCCCTGATCCGGCGCACAGCCCCCCTTCTTGCGCAGCAGATAATCCGCGTACGCGTGCCTTAAACCATTCTCAAGAGAAGTGCGCGGAACCCACCCCGCCGAAAAAATTCGTGAACTGTCCATCACTTTACGGGCGACACCTTCAGGGCCGGAAGCGTCAAACTCAATCCCGGCGTCGCATCCCACGCAATCGGCTATTTTTTTAGCCAGTTCAGCAATCGTAATGTCCGCCCCGCTGCCCACATTGACCGGCCCCGCCCCGTTATAATGCTTGAGCAGGAAAACGAGCGCATCCGCCAGATCGTCGACATAAAGAAATTCGCGCAGCGCCCGTCCGCTGCCCCACACTTTCAAGGGCTGACCCGTACGCTTGGCCTCATGCGCCTTCATCATCAGCGCCGGAATAACGTGCGAACGCGTCTGATCGTAGTGATCCCCCGGCCCGTAAAGATTGCACGGCATGGCGGAAATAAAATCGCATCCATACTGCCTGCGGTAAAATTCGCACATCTTCACCCCGGCGATTTTCGCCAGCGCGTACCCCTCGTTCGTCGGCTCCAGCGGGCCGCTGAGCAAGGCCTCCTCGCGGATCGGCACCGCCGCTTCCCGGGGATAGATGCACGAGGACCCGAGATAAAGCAGCCTCTTAACCCCGGCCTGATACGCGGCGTGAATGAAATTGGTGCTGATGGAAAGATTTTCATAAAGGTAATCCGCAGGACGCTGCGAATTATCAAGAATCCCCCCGACCCGCGCCGCCGCAAGGATAACGATTTCGGGCTTGTTCTTGCTCATCCAGCGCTCGACCGCCGCCTGATCGCGCAGGTCAAGATAGCGCCGCGGCACAAGAAACACATAGACGTTTTCGGGCATCAGCCGCCGGACCACCGCCGAACCGACCATCCCGGTCTGCCCCGCCACGAAAACCCGCTTGCCCTCCAGCGCGTAGGGAACGCTCAGCCAGTCATCTTCCATACGGCGTCTCCTCCGGCTTCCCGCCACAACAACATGCGGTCGGCATTCACCATATCCGCAACCAGATCGTCGAAATAATATTTCGGCAACCAGTTTAGCGCATCTTGGGCCTTTCGTGCATTACCTAAAAGATGATTCACATCCTTCGGCCGGAAAAACGCCGGATCGACGGAAACCAGAAGCCGCCCGGTGCGCTTATCCCTCCCGGTCTCCTCGACGCCTGTCCCGCTCCATGCCACCTGAATGCCGATCTGCTCGAACGCGCGCTCGACGAACTCCCGCACGGAATAAGCCTGCCCGGTGGCCAGAACGTAATCGTCAGGCCGCTCTTGCTGAAGCATCAGCCACATCCCTTCCACGTAATCTCGGGCATGGCCCCAATCGCGGATGGAATCCAGGTTGCCCAGCCTCAAAACTTCCCGCGATCCCGCCTCGATGGACGCGACCGCCTTGGTGATCTTGCGCGTAACGAAATCTTCGCCGCGCGCCGGGCTTTCATGGTTGAACAGAATACCATTGGAAACATGAATGCCGTACGCATCACGATAGGTCCGCGCCAGCCAGTAAGACGCCAGCTTCGCCACCCCATAGGGGCTGCACGGCATGAAGGGCGTATTTTCATCCTGCGGCGCGGGCGCGCTGCCGAACATCTCTGACGAAGACGCCTGATACATCCGCACGGAGCGTTCCATATCAAGCAACCGGATCGAATCCAGGATCGCCAGCGTCCCCTTGGTATTGATATCCAACGTCGCCGCCGGGGTCTTGAAACTCACCCCCACCTGCGACATCGCGGCAAGATTGTAGATTTCCTGCGGCCGCACCTCCTTGAGCAACTGCGTCACGCTCTGCGCGTCCGTCACGTCCCCCTGATGCAACGTCAGCGCGGCATCGGTCAGCCCCAGCATCGCAAGACGCGCCATCCCGTCCGCCGGGTTCATATAACTGTCCCAGCGCACCAGACCGTGCACATTGTAACCTTTTTTAATCAGGAACTCAGCAAGATAACCCCCATCCTGCCCGGCGATTCCGGTGATGAGGGCGGTTTTTTTGAAACCGGACATTGGCGTCTCCCCACACAAATGCATGCTGCAAAAACACAATGCATCATCCGTGCCAAAAACGCAAAGAAAAGAATGATCTAAGAAAGAAATTTAAAGTATGATCTAAGAGACATGAACCCGATAGACAAAATCGACAGAGCACACAGACAGGGCCTCGTCCTGCACGGCTTCTGCCTGACTTTGCTGTTCATCTTACAATTTATCAATTTTAACATGCCGGTGTTCGAACAGACGATCGCCCACCTGACTTACATTCCCATTGAGTTGGAAGCGTCCGACGAAGCCTTGAAATGTATTGTCGTCCCACTCTCGGTTGATTGCATTTGGGAACCGAGTTGGTTGGAAGACAAAAACTATATGGAGTGCGGATTTGATTTCCCGAACCCGACTTATAATGTTAAAAACACAAACTATACTTTAAGGCAGAACACCTACACCCACGATTCTCCCTGCAAACTAGAAAAAACAATTTACGTTTCCCCATACAACCCGGCTTGGGCTGTTTCAGACAACAACTTGCCTAAAGGAAACTCGCTTAAAATATTTCTTTTTTTGGGAACACTACTGATAATCTGGACAGGGCTTTTTATAACTTTGACATGCTTCAGCCCTTCATGCCATCCCGCACAATTTCAAACTAAATTCTCGGCTATTATAAAAAAGAAAAGCTTTGGAAACGCTCTCTTTTTCTCCCTCTATGGCACAGCCTTGTTCCTATGGATTGCCGTAATTACGACTTATTGTCTCGGGTGGAGTACAGACAGCATAAATAATTATGTCAATGGAAACATCGCTTTACCGCTAAATATTTTCGCAGGCTTGTTAATTTATCTTTTTTACGCTCCACGCACATACTGGCTTCTAATACCGGCTCTATACTTCTATCTTTTTTTTGCAATGTACTACTATGTTTTTCTCACACTCGAAATGAATTTGGTCCCGGACTGGCTTTTTCTGATTCTACTTGCGCAAATCACAGTTTTTATCACAGAAAAGACTGCGAACTTACTTTCAAAAACTAAAAAACCTACCCCTTAACCTTCTGCTTGATCATATACCCGATCGCCGCCGCGCAGAACGCGAAGAACAGCGCACAGAGAGCGCCGATCACAATATCGTGCCCGTCCAGCACCATCCACGCCCCGGCCACAACAAACAGGAGGGAAATAATCTCCAGTATGATGAGCGTCGGCAGATTATGCGACTTCGCGGAATTTCGGTACGCCTCCCCCACGCCCAGCTTTTCGGTCGAGCGCTCCATCCCCTCCGTCACCCGCCAAGTCCAGAGGGTAAACCCGACCATAAACAGCAGAACAATCACCACGTTCGGCCACGGCCCGAAGAAAACCTGAACCCCCACCACCACCGGCAGCATGATGATATACATCCGCTTGACGGACCGGCGCAGGCGCTCTTCCTCCGCCGCGCTGCGGATCACGTAGCCCCTCCCCATGATACCCCACGGGTAGAACACGGAATTCCCGGCTACGTCCTTTTTGAAGATCCCGCTGACTAGCCCGTCAAAATACCCCATCAACTGGCCCCTTTAAGCATCCGAGCTTTTAGCCGCACGTCCCATCCCCGGCGCCTTGGTCTTGAAGTCCTTGCGCTTTTCCTTGTTCAGGAACGGCCAGAGAAGCTGGTGCGTGAATTTCGCGGGCATGAACTCGCTGATCCCGACATTCACGGGCGGGCGGCGGTCCTGCGGATTGATGAACGTCCGAAACAGGATATCCCAAAGCACGACATTCTCACCGTAATTCTTGTTCCCCTCCTTGATATCGCGGCTGTGGTGCCAGCGATGCAGCCCCGGCGTGTTGAACACATACGAAAGCCATCCGAACCGCATCTCCACGTTACAATGGGTGAGCATCCCGATAAACGCGGTGACGGCCGCCAGCCATTGCAGCACCTCCATCGGCGCCCCCAGCAGCGTCAGCGGGATCATCCCCATAAGAACACGGTACAAACTGTCCATGAAATGAAAGCGCCCGGTATTGACGAACCACAGGCGCGTGACGCTGTGATGCACGGCGTGAAAGCGCCACAATATAGGGATTTCATGCGCCGTCCGGTGCGACCAGTAGAGGAAAAACTCCGAAACCACAACGGCGAACGCGACCTGCAAGCCCAGAGGCCAGCTGCGCGGCCAGAGTTCCGCCCCCAGCACCCCGTACCCCTGCGCCGTCGCGGGCGTAAACAACTCCGACAAGCCGATCACCCCGGCGAACAGGAACAGCGTCTGCACCGTCCCCTTGGTCGTCAGCGTATGCGCGATATCCGCGAAGGTCTGCCCGTCCGGTTCCAGCCAGTCATGCTCGTGCGGCATGAACCGCTCAAGAAAAAACAGCGAAACGATCAGCACGATATAGGAAAAAATGAAGCCCATGATGGGAAGATCGAACGAAAACGCGATCCCCGTCAGGACCATGCATAGCGTAAACAGCCCCGGCCACGCCAGCCAGGAAAGCCAGTATTTCAGCGGCGTATCGCTGCGTGGTGATAAAAGCCCTTCTCCCTGCTGTGCCATCGGTACATTCCTCGCCTTAAACCTTCGTCGCGCTTTTCGCTCTGGCCGCCTCCGCGCCGACCGCATAATAATCCTTATACCACTCCATGAATTTTTTCATACCCTCCCGCAGGCTCGTCTTGGGCCGGAACCCGACCGCCGCCTCCAGCGAGTCCGTATCGGCATAGGTCGCGTAAACATCGCCCGGCTGCATGGGGAGAAAATTCTTTTTCGCTTCGATGCCAAGCTCTTCCTCGACGATCTGGATCAAATCCATGAGGTTTTCCGGCGAATTGGCCCCGATATTATAGATACGATACGGATCGGCGCTTTGCGAAGGATCAGGGTTCATCAAATCATATGAAGGGTTTGACTGCGGGATATATTCCAGTACGCGCTCCATCGATTCTACGATGTCGTCTATATAGGTAAAGTCCCGTTTCATGTCCCCTTGATTATAGACATCAATCGATTTCCCCGCGACGATCGCGTTACTGAACTTGAAGTAAGCCATATCCGGCCGCCCCCACGGCCCGTAGACCGTAAAGAAGCGCAGCCCTGTGCAGGGTATGCCGTACAGATGCGCGTAGCTGTGCGCCATTAGCTCCCCGCCCTTCTTCGTCGCCGCATACAGGCTGACCGGATGATCGACACTGTCCTTTTCCGAAAACGGCAGCTTCCGGTTCGCCCCGTAAACCGAGGATGAGGACGCGAACACAAGGTGCCGCACACCGTTATGCCTGCAGCCCTCAAGAATATTCAAAAAGCCCGTCAGGTTGCTGTCCACATACGCTTTCGGGTTTTCCAGCGAATACCGCACCCCCGCCTGCGCCGCGAGATTGACCACGATCTCCGGCTTGAAGGTGGAAAACAGCGCCGCCATCCCCGCATCGTCCGCCAGATCGAGTTTCTTGAAAGTAAAATTTTCACAGCTTTCTAAAACCTTTAGCCGCCCCTGTTTAAGTGAAACATCATAATAATCGTTCAAATTGTCGATTCCCATGATCGTATACCCGCCGCTCGCACACAGCCGCTTGACGAAATGAAACCCGATAAACCCCGCCGCCCCGGTGACCAAAACGCGTGTCATTCCGACCCCTCCGGCATTGTACCGCCTCCTTTAATCACATCATCCAGACCCTCGGGCGGTGGCGGCAAAGGCGAACCGTCCAGCTTCTGCGTTTTCGGATCGACCCCGATCATCATAGCCATAACGATTTTGAGTTGGCGCATGATCGCGATTTTCTCGACGAAGTAATCCCCGCTTTCACAATCCAGTTTCTTATCGGCCAGCCTCTTGCTCATCGCCTCGAACGCTTTGGCGCGCATATCTTCCAGCTTGGCCACGCGCTCCGCACTCTCGTTTTTTCCGTAACCCGAGAGAATCCCGGTACCCATCGCGCTGTCTTCCTTGCAGTAAACATTATAAGCGTCCGCCTGCGCGCCCAACTTCACCGCTTCCTTCAGCGGATCCTCCACAGGCCCTTCCTCCGGCACGGCAACCGCCCCGCAAACGCATAACATTGCAAGAACCAGAAAAAACGGACGAAAATCGGCAAAACGCATAATGAAAACTCCTCGCACCAAACTTACAGCCAAAAAACCGCGCTGGAAACGGAAAAAAACCGGGATGTTCACCGGGCGCTTCCCTCGGCGGCGCGCCGCAGACGGTCGTTGATCGCCACGCCCAGCCCCGTATCCGGGACGGCCATAACCGCAATCCCCTTATGGTCCGGCCGGTCCAGCGTCCGCATCATCGAAAACAGATTCGCCGCCGCCTCGTGCAGATCGCGCCCTTCGCTGAGATTTTTCAGACTCTCTTCGGGCAAATCCTTCGCCGCTCCGCCGCCTCGAATGCCCATGAATTTCACATGTCCGAACGCCAGCAAAGCCTCGCCCGGTTCAAGATCGACGGCGTTCATCCGCACGGGGATCGACGGCGCGTAATGCTTCAACAACTGCCCCGGCGAACGCGGCGCATCGGGATCGCTGTGATCGTAAAGGACCGCCTTGCCCAGTACCTCTGAAATCTCCTCCGCAGTAACCCCGCCGGGCCGCAAAACGGCAGGCGCATCGCCCGATAAATCCAGAACCGTGGATTCCAGCCCCACAGTGCAAGCCCCCGCCGCGAGAACCAGCGCAACCTCATCCCCGAAAGCCTCCGCCACATGTTGCGGGGTTGTCGCGCTCAAAGCGCCGGATTTATTCGCGCTCGGCGCCGCCAGCGGAACGCCGCAGGCTTTTAAAACCGCCAGCGCCGCGTCATGCCTGGGAATCCGCACCGCCAGCGTAGGCAGCCCCGCCCCGGCCAGATCGCTCACCGCGCATCCGGCTTTCCGCGGAAGGATCAAAGTCAACGGCCCCGGCCAGAACGCTTCGGCCGCCGCCCGCGCATCCGCGTTCATCTCGACCAGTTCCGCAGCCTGCTCAAAACTGTGACAGTGGATAATCAGTGGATTAAACGAAGGCCGCCCCTTCGCCGCGTAAATCTTCGCCACCGCCTGCCCGTCCAGCGCATTCGCCGCCAGCCCGTAGACGGTTTCTGTCGGCAAACCCACAAGCCCACCCGCTTGAAGAATACGGGCGGCCTCTGCGATAGCTTCCGCTCTGGGGCTCATAATCCGGCTCATGCCCGAACAAAGCCACTAACGGATGGAAAAGGCAAGGTTTTTCAATTCCTGTCCCAATTGCATTCTCGGCGTTGCAGCCTTGCAAACATTTGCCCTGCGTCAAATTTTGCATCAGGAAAGACATCTTTGTAACTCGCAAGAAGCCCCATAACCATCTCTTCAACGCCCTCTCTGTCACATGAAGGATCAAAACCAGACGGAGCCTTAAGATTTACAACCAAGACCGCCATTTCTGGCAAAGACAAATCTTTAACTGAGACACCAAAAAAACCATTAGAAGCCTCTTCTAAGCCTTGCCATTGATAACCTCCATAACGACTAACACCCAGATAAACCCGAAGAATATCTCTATCGTCCCACGAAAAACGAAGCCAATAATCAACGAGAACAACATCTATCAACCACAAGAAAACATTAGGACTTGTATACACACTTCGATCGGAACTGGAATTATCTATCAGATTTTCAAACTCATCTTTATCAAGGTTGGGTACACCTACCAGCATAGAGACAAGAAAATACGAGTATATATTATAGGATTCAGGGGGGCTTACTCGAATGTTATCAAATTGTATCTTCACCAAATCAACCGCCGCTGCCGGATAATTCATCCGCGAAACCTCGGCATTACCGGGGAGAATTAAATAAAGACGGTAAGTGACATACCCCGCAACCGCCGCCACGAAACATAAAATAAAACCGAAAAAGATCAGGAAAAACCGCCGCACATCACCCCCCCGGCTGATACAACACCCCGCCCGTCAGGGGCTTGCGCACCCCCGTCGTCCCCGGTTCGGTCAGCGGCAACCCCAGCAGCGAGCGCACCGCCAGATAAGCAAACCCCTGCGCCTCGATCGCATCGCCGTTCCAGCCGATAAGCTCAACGGGCGCAACCGAAACATCAAACAATCCCCCTAACCGGCTCATAAGATGGGAATTATGCCGCCCGCCGCCCGTCACAAACACAACGTCGGGCCGCACCGGACACAGATCAAGCCCCAGCGCGATGGACTGCACGGTAAAATCCATCAGCGTCGCCGCCCCGTCCGCGTCGGACAGGTCGCGTACATCCGCGCCCCGCCACGCATCCCGATCCAGCGATTTCGGCGGCTTGAGCGAAAAGTAAGGATGTTCGAGCCAGCCCTGCACCCGCTCCGCATCCGCCCGCCCGGAAGCCGCCAGCGCCCCGTCAGCGTCAAAGGACTGCCCTGTCCGCTCCATCATGAAATCGTCCAGCAGTGCGTTCCCCGGCCCGCAATCGAACGCCAGAAGATACCCCTCCCCAACCCACGTCAGGTTGGAGACCCCACCCACGTTCAAAATAGCCAAAGGTTTAGCCAATTGACCGGCCAAAGCCCTGTGGTAAAGAGGAAGAAGCGGTGCGCCCTGCCCGCCTGCCTTCACGTCGGCGCTGCGCATCTGCGCTACGACCGGAATTCCGCATGAATCCGCGAGTGCCTGCGCGTCTCCGATCTGCCACGTAAACCGCGCACCGGGATCATGAAAAACCGTCTGCCCGTGAAGGCCGACAACATCAACATTATGAAAGGACAGTTTATTTTCGGTCAAAAATTTATCCAAAAAGGAAATGTGCCGTGTGGTCACGATCTTCTCCGCCGCGTCCGTCTCCGCGCTCCGCTCCCGCCGCCCCAGCGCCGCGCGGATCGCCGCTCTGTCCTCTGGCGAATAGCCATACCCCGAGAACGCCAGCGGCCGCACCGTCCCCTCCCCGTCCGTCTCAATCAGGGCAATATCGACCCCGTCAAATGAAGTTCCGGACATAAGCCCAATTGCGCGATGGATTTTTTTATGTATCATGTTGGAAAGTTTCCGTTTTCTAAGGGCGGCGCACCAAAAGGCATGAACATGGCATGACCACATATAAATCAGAATTTCTGAACATCCTATCCGAACGGGGTTTCATTCACCAGTGCAGTGATTATGACGGGCTGGACGAAAAACTCGCCACCGGTGGTTCGCAGACAGGCTATATCGGCTTCGACGCGACGGCGGACAGCCTGCATGCAGGATCGCTCGTCCAGATCATGATGCTCTACTGGTTCCAGAAAACAGGACACAAGCCGATCACCCTCATGGGCGGCGGCACCACCAAGGTCGGCGACCCTTCCGGCAAGGATGAAGGACGCAAAATGCTCAACGACGCCACCATCGCCGCGAACATCAAGGGCATAACGTGGATTCTCTCCGTTTTCCTGAAATACGGCTACGGGCGGAACGACGCGAAGCTCCTCAACAATGCGGACTGGCTCGGCAACGTCAATTACATTGATTTCCTGCGCGAATACGGCCCGCACTTTACCATAAACCGGATGATGACCTTCGATTCCGTAAAAAACCGGCTCGAAAGGGAACAACCCCTGACCTTCCTCGAATTCAACTACATGATCCTTCAGGCTTATGATTTCCTCGAACTGCACCGCCGCTATAACGTGATCCTTCAGATGGGCGGCTCCGACCAGTGGGGCAATATCATCAACGGCGTCGAACTCGGCCGCCGCAAGGACAGCGCACAGCTTTACGCCCTCACCACCCCGCTCCTGACCACCGCCTCCGGCGGCAAGATGGGTAAGACCGCAGAGGGCACCATCTGGCTGGATGAACGCAAGCTCCCCGCCTACGATTATTACCAGTTCTGGCGCAACACCGAGGACGCGGACGTCCCGCGCTTCCTCAAGCTCTTCACCACCCTGCCGATGGATGAGATCGCAAGGCTCGAACAGCTTCAGGGCGAGGAGATCAACGAAGCCAAGAAAATCCTGGCCTTCGAGATCACCCGCATGTGCCGTGGCGAACACGCCGCGATTCAGGCCCGCAATACCGCCACCGAAGTTTTTGAAAAGGGCGCAGTCGGAACCGACCTCCCGACGATCCATATCGAAATCGACCGCCTCAAGCGCGGCGCGCCTGTGGTCGACCTGTTGGTCGAAACGGGCCTGAGCGCCTCCAAGGGCGAAGCCAGAAGGCTGATACAGGGCGGCGGCGCGCGCGTGAACGACATCCCCGTCGGCGGCGTGGAGCAGACCGTGAGCATCTCCGATCTCTCCCGCGAGGGCATCATCAAGATTTCCTCGGGCAAAAAGAACCACGCGCTGGTCAAAATCCCGGCGTAATAATTCCGGGCGAAACCGGCATGAAAACTGTCACACTCCGCAGGTAAAATCTGGAATGTTGAACGGCCACGCCACCTTCGATCAGGATTACCGTCCGACCAACCGCACCGTCTCCGGCGTCTTTAATCACACTTATGTGACGGATGACGAAGGCAATATCACGCAAAAGGGCTCATGGACCTACGCCTATGACGAGTTGAACCGTTTGGATGAGCAGGATGACGGTTCGACCACAACCGCCTTCACCTATGATGCGATCGGCAACCGTTTAACCGATAACTCCACGAGCTACACCTATCCCTCGACCTCTTCAAAACTCAGCAGCGTGGGTTCGGATTCCTATACGTACGATGCGATGGGAAACATCACGGACGACGATGCGCTCGACTATACATGGACCGCCGCCGCCTTGCTCAAAGAAGTCGAGACCAGCGGCACCAGCACGGTTCTGGGCACTTATACATATAGCGCCAATAATCTGCGTGCCAAGAAAGTCTCGGGCGGAAACACCGTTCACTATGTATACGGGCTGGGCGGGTTGCTCTATGGGGAGTATGACAACTCTGGCAACCTGATTCGTGAATATGTGTATCTGAACGGGGAGCCGCTAGCACAGATTGATGCGGGATCGCCGGAGGTGCTGACGTATCTACATACGGATCATCTGGCGACGCCGCGCACCGGCACCAACGCGGCGGGCAGCACGGTCTGGACGTGGAATAGTGGCGCGTTTGGTAAGGAAGTACCAACTGGTACGTCTACCGTGAATTTGCGCTTCCCAGGCCAGTATTATGATGACGAAACTGGCCTTCACTACAACTGGAACCGCTACTACAATCCTGCCATTGGTAGATACATCTCAAGCGATCCCATAGGCCTTGAGGGCGGATTGAACACTTATGCTTATGTTCTTCAAAACCCCTTAACAAATATAGATCCAGAAGGGTTGATCATATGGCGAGGAACGGTTAATCACGCTGGGCTAAGCGTCGTTGCTCTAGGTGCAGACTATTTTGTGTTTAAACTAACATCAGATTGTGTCAACGGAAGAAGGGCTCAAGTAATTGTTCACGCGTCAACAATCGGCTTCAATTTTGACTTAAAACTTACATACAAGCTTAAGGCAAGCATTTCATTTGATGATGGTCGGGGCATCCCAGAAAATCATGATCTGGTTCTCGATGCCTACAGTGGTACAGGAATCGACATTAACGTCTTTAACGGTACGTTCGATCTACTTTCGGGAGATATACACCTAGTTGAAGGTGGTTATGGTCTTGGTGCCGGTGCATCTCTGTGGTCAACCCCCATATTTGAGTCCATGTTGAGAGTGAATCGGTTGCCGGTCTGTTCTCAGGGTTGAAGGGGCCGGAGCCGTGGCGCAGGAGCCTTCAACCCTGAAGGCCAGCGGCGCGGGCGGGCGGTAGCCCAGAGCGCTGTGCGGGCGGATATGATTATAGTGATGCCGCCATTGCTCCAGGATCACCTGCGCTTCCTTCAACGTATGGAACGTCTCCCCGTTCAGGCATTCATCGCGCAGCCGCGCATTGAAGCTCTCGTTATAGCCGTTCTCCCACGGGCTGCCCGGTTCGATAAAAAGCGTCTTCACGCCCAGCCGTGCAAGCCATGCCTTGATTGCCTTGGACGTGAACTCGGACCCGTTATCCGAACGGATATGACCCGGAACCCCGCGCATAATAAAAAGATCGGTCAGAACATCCATCACGTCATCGGCCTTCAAGGAATATCCGGTCCTTAACGATAGACATTCGCGCGTATATTCGTCAACGACTGTCAATGTCCTGATCTTCGTGCCGTCCTTCAGACGTTCGGCCACGAAATCA
>JACKIQ010000006.1 GCA_020638365.1 Rhodospirillales bacterium
ATCGAGGCGGAGATCAAAGGCGATCTGGCGAATGTGAAGGTTATTCAGGTTTTTGAAAACCCGACACATGTTCCGCTGCATGCACGCTATCTTTTTCCGCTTAACCGGAACAGCGCGGTCCACGCGATGACGATGGCGGTCGGAGACGAATTAATCCAGGCCCAGATCAAGCGCAAGGAGGAAGCGAAAGCAACATTTGAAAAAGCCAAGACGGAGGGAAAAGCGGCATCGCTTTTGACACAGCACAGGCCAAACATGTTCGAGCAGAAGATTGCAAACCTTATGCCCGGCTTGCCGATAACCGTGACTCTTGAATACACGCAGTATGTTCCGAAAATCGACGGCGCTTATGAACTTGTGGTCCCGCTGGTGGTCGGGCCGCGCTACGAGCCGGCGGGGACGGGTGCAGCCCCTGTATTGCAGGATGAGGGAGTTGCGTACGAGGCAAAGAGTTCCAGCCGTTCGTCCTTCGGCCAGTGGGAGTTGGAAAATACAGCCGCATATCCGGACGTAACGGGATTATCTTTGCCTGACGTGATTGATGCGGAGCGCGTCTCCATCAAGCTTGCCCTTGAAAGCGGTATTCCCATCCAGAGCGTTTCCAGCAGCACGCACGCCATAGCCGTTACAGGCGAAGAGACGCAAAAGGCTATTGCCCTGCGCAAGGATCGTATTATCGACAATGCCGATTTTGTGTTGCGCTACGTTCTGGCCGGAGAGGAGACGCAGACGGGTTTTCTGGCTACGCGCACGGATAAGGGCGGGTATTTCAGTCTGCTCATCGAACCCCCGGAGTTGCCCAAGGAGAACCAGATTTCGGCGCGCGAGATGGTGTTCGTTCTGGATACATCCGGGTCCATGTCCGGGGAACCCATCGCCGCCAGCAAGACCTTTATGCGGCATGCCATGAAGAACCTGCGCTCGGGAGATACGTTCCGCATCATCCGCTTTAGCAACAACGCGTCGGAATACATGTCTGTTCCGGTTCGTGCTACGAAAGACAATATAGCAGACGGCCTGAACTACGTGGACAGTCTGGATGCGGGCGGTGGAACGGAAATTCCCGAAGCGATCAGCCAAGCGTTTTCGGTTGCGGCTCCACCGAATACTTTACGAATCGTCGTGTTTCTTACGGACGGATATATCGGGTATGAATCAACAGTCTTAAAGCAGATTGCCAGTCTTATCGGCGATGCCCGGATTTATGCTTTCGGGGTGGGCACGTCCGTGAACCGTTATCTTCTCGAAGAAATGGGGCGGCAAGGACGAGGGTTCGCACGCTTTATCGACCCGACGGAGGACGTTCAGGACGTAGCGATTTCGCTGGCGAAAAAGCTGAATGCGCCTATGCTGACGGATATTTCGATTGACTGGGGCGATCTTGACGTTTCTGACGTGACGCCCGATCGAATTCCGGATCTTTTCGCTGGCAATTCTCTGCGCGTGCAGGGACGGTTTACCGGACAGGGAAGCCACGTTCTCAGGGTTAACGGCAAGGTGCAGGGGCGCAGCGCCGTTCTGCCCCTACAGGTCACCCTTCCCGCGGCGAACGATAACGCACGGGACCGGGCTATCCCGCTGAACTGGGCGCGTTCGCAGATCGGAGACCTGATGCGTTACCTGAACACGCCGCGCGATGTTCGGCAGATTGCGGATACGGACGACCAGCTCAAGGAACGTGTCGTGAGGCTGGGGCTTGATTTTTCCCTGATGACACAATGGACGTCTTTTGTTGCGGTTTCACGCAAAATTGTCAATAAAGCGCCGGAGAACGTGAAAACAGCCTCCGTCCCGCTACCGATGGTCAAGGGTGTCTCCGCACTCGCTTACCCGCAGAGCTTTTCGGGCGGATCGGTTCCGGAACCGGCGACGACGGGAGGTCTGATCATTCTAGGCGGGGCGGCCGCAGCGAGTATGCGCCGCAAGAGAAGGCGGGTGTTGGCGCGCAGGAAGAAACGGGCCTTGCGCCTGTGCAGACAGGTTTGACGCCCTGCCGTGCATGGCCTATCGTGGTATTTCAAGAGGCTAAAGATACATGTCCAGAACGATCCTCGTTGTTGATGACGATCCCCATATTCGAGAAGTCGTTGTTTTCGCTCTCGAAAAGGGAGGGTTTCGCTCCGAAGTCGCCATAGACGGCAGGCAGGCCCTTTCCAAGGCCGAAGGTTCGGCGTTCGATCTGATCGTTCTGGATATCAGCATGCCGGAAATGGACGGGCTGGAAGTCTGCAAGGCGCTGCGCCGTCATTCGAATATCCCGATCCTGTTCCTGTCTTCACGGGACGAGGAGGTTGACAGAGTGCTCGGGCTGGAATTGGGGGCGGATGATTACCTTACGAAACCGTTCAGCCCGCGCGAGCTTGTGGCGCGCGTCAAGGCTATTTTAAAACGTAGCGTTCCTGTTATGCAGGGTGGCAAGAGCGGAGGAAGCACTGTCACCTGCGGCGGCCTGAGCGTCGATACAGACAGGCATACCGTATGCTGGAACGGAGTGCCTGTTTCCCTTACGGTTACGGAATTTTCCATCGTGCAGGGTATGGCCCAGTATCCCGAGAGGGTATTCGAGCGCGACCAGATCATGACGATGGCGCGGGGGGCCAATACCTTCGTCAGCGACAGAACGATCGACAGCCATATTCGCAACATCCGCCGCAAGTTTGCCGAGAAGGGATGCGATAACCTTATTACCACCCTGCGGGGGATCGGGTACAAGTTGACGCCATGACCCTGCCATTCCATGCCCGCATACGGCTGCGTACCATTCTGCTGATCGTCAATATTCTCGTGTTTTTGCTGCCGCTGGGCGGCGTGATGTTCTTCCGGGTTTATGAGAACGCCCTGGTCCAGCAAACAGAAAACGAGCTTATCTCACAGGCTGCCGTTCTTTCTGCCGCTTACAAGGAACAGATTCTCAAGCGTGCATTCGCGTCCGAGACGTATGGATTGCCTGCGGACAAGGCCAGTTATGAAGAAGTGGACGAGTATTACACCCCGGTTATTCCTCAACTGGAGCTTTCCCGGACAAATATTCTCCCGCCGCGGGTGGACGGGAAAGAGGGCGCCATGACCGTTCCGTTCGCGCAGGAAGCCGGGAAGATCCTGACTCCTATCATTATAGAAGCACAGAAAACCACCCTGTCCGGGATTAAAATTCTGGATTACCGGGGTGTCGTGGTGGCGGGGAAGAACGAGGTCGGGCTGGACTTGTCAGAGGTTTACGAAGTGCGCCGGGCTCTGGCCGGGTATTATACAAGCGTTATCCGCGAAAGGGTTTCGGATGAACCTCCGCCGGCGCTGGCTTCTATCAGCCGGGGGACGGGCATCCGCGTTTTCATCGCGTTGCCGATCCGTCATGACGACCGCGTGTGGGGCGTTGTCTATATTTCGCGGACGCCGCAGAACATTCTCAAGCATATGTATGCAGAAAAAGGAAAAGTCTTTTTTGTGGCCTTTATCCTTGTGTGTGTTGCGCTTTTAATCGCGCTTATGACCTCTTATCTTATATCACGGCCGATCCGCAGTCTGATCGAGATGACCGAACGGTTTTCCGGGGGTGATGCGGAGGCCCTGCGTCTGCCTCTTGGGGCGGGCGTGCACGAAATTGAACTGCTGGCCGAAAGTTTTTCCCGCATGGCCCTGTCCCTGAACAACCGTTCCGAATATATCCGGAATTTTGCGATGCACGTTTCCCACGAATTTAAAACGCCGATTACTGCCATTCAAGGTTCGGCGGAACTGCTTCTGGATCACCTCGACGATATGGGCGAGGATAAAAGGAGGCAGTTTCTTTCCAATATCATTGCCGACAGCAACCGCCTGAAAAAACTCGTCAGAAGCCTTTTTGAACTGGCGCGGGCCGACAATCTGGCTGTTTCAGACACTACATGCGAGCTTTCCTCGGTTTTGGGAAGGGTCCAGCAAAAATACGCTCATGATCGGACGTTTGAAATCCTGCTTGAACTTGAGCGCGAGGCCGTTGTCAAAATGCCGGCGGAGAATCTGGAGACCGTTTTGATCAATCTTTGCGACAACGCGGTGCAGAACGGGGCGGATATGGTCGTGATCGAGACGGCCATGCGCGATGACGGTTCACTTTTCCTGTGGGTGGAGGATAACGGAGCGGGGATATCCGGCGCGAACGCGGCGAAGATCTTCACGCCTTTTTTCACGACACGGCGCGAGGAAGGCGGGACAGGTATCGGGCTTGGGATCGTTCGCTCGATCCTGAAAGCCTACGACTGTTCTATCCGTCTTGTTTCTGCCTCACCGGGTTCGCAGGGGGCCTGTTTCGAGCTTGTCTTGAAAACTGCGAAGGATCATGAATAGCCCGGAGCAAACATCGTCATCAGACTTTTTACAGGCCTGACTTGAGCTGACGGGCTATTCATATTACATTTTAAGGGCTTATCAGCGGTCTTGTGTCGCTGCATGTTTCCTGATCCCGCCAGCGAAGTGGAGAGCCGTCATGACAAACCTCAAAGGGTTATTCGTTGTCATCAATGCAAAGACAATCACCATTACGTTTCTGGCGCTGCTGTCCACCTATATCTGCCTGAAATATGATATCAAGGCCGACTTTCCGCTGACCCTGCTGGCTACCGCCGTAGTGTTTCCGATCGTTTTTTCGATTGGCGGGGCTTACAAGAGGCGTGAGTCAGCGCTTAACGAATATGCTGCGATCAAGGGCAACGGCCAATCCATTTATTTTGCCGTGCGCGACTGGGTTGAGGGGGCGGATGAAAAAATGCTTGAGCGTGCGCGTGCGGTTCTGGGTAATCTTCTGCGTGCCACCGATACTATGCTGTCTGGTGATATTTCGAATTTTCGCGAGCGGGAAACCAAGGTTTATGAAAGTTTTTCCGATCTGTCGGCGTTCATCCGCGAAGAGTTGCGCGGTCGCGGGCTTGCAGGAGGGGAGGTTTCCCGCGTCAACCAGTATTTAAGCAAGATGATGGTCGCGTTCGAGAAACTCAAACATATCTACCAGTACCGAACGCCCCGCACGCTGCGCACGTTCAGCGATTTGTTCATCAAGATCCTGCCGCCGCTTTACGGGCCGTATTTTGCCCATGTTGCCGATAAGTATACGCCGGGTTACGGGCTGGAATACATAACGCCGGTCCTGTTTACGCTGGTTCTCGTCAGCCTGGACAATATCCAGAACAACTTGGAGAACCCCTTTGACAAAATCGGGCGGGACGATATCACGATCAGCGTCGATGAGTATGTCTCCCGTCTGAGATAGTCGGCAAGGACTTTCACTTTCCGAATTTGTTTTCGATAACCATTTCGTCGCGTTCGATGAAGCCGGGCTTGGGCCATGCCGGTTTTGCGGCCTTGCCGATGACCAGGATCATGCCGATGGCGTGATCCTCCGGCAGGTTGATAAGTTTGCCGACCTTTTCCAGATCGAAGCCGATCATGGGGCAGGAATCGTAACCCATGGACTTGGCCGCAAGCATCATGGTCTGGCCGATAAAGCCGACGGAGCGCATGGCCTCGTCACGCTGGAGCTGTTCTTTTCCCTCGTAAAAAGGTTTCATCCACGGAACGAGAATATCCTGCACCTCCTTGGGTGCGTTTCGCCAGTAGCGCTGCGGATTTTTTTCCCATGCCTTGATGTCGGCTGTAATGACATAGACCAGCGAGGCATCGGTGATCTGGGCCTGATCGTTCGCGGCGGCGCGGATTTCCCGGCGCAGTTGGGAGTCCGTGATCCTGACGAGCCGCCAATGCTGGATGTTGAAGGAAGAGGGCGCTTGCATCGCGAGGTCGAGAAGCCTGTCTTCTTCTTCCTTTGTAATGTTATGGGCGGGATCGTAATGCTTGATCGCGCGGCGCTGGCGAATGGCTTGAAACGTGTCCATGGAAACTCCAATTCTAAATAGTGCTTTTCTGTTCTTACCCTGTCTTTTTCGCGCGAACAAAGCAAGAGTTACACGGGTTGTTGGTGAAGACTGGGCGGCAGAGAAAAGGCGGACCGGTGTCCGCTTTCATGTACTCTTGAATTTGTCAGAAAATTTTATGCGGCTTTCTTCAGCTTGACCTGAACGTTGACACCGCCGCCAGCCTTGTTCATGTGGTCGTGAACATGGTCAATCAACAAGTCGGTACAGTCATGGAAGAAGTGGTTCGCGCCGGGAATGACGCGGTAGTCAATTTCGATTCCTCTTTGCTGCTGGAGCTTGGTGACGAAATCTGCAACCGACGGCTCGGGTACAACGTCGTCGCGCGAGCCGTGTAAGACCAGTCCCGAAGTCGGACACGGTGCAAGGAAGCTGAAATCTTCCGTACTGGCCGGGGGCGCGACGGAGACAAATCCCTTAATTTCCGGACGGCGCATCAGAAGCTGCATGCCGATCCATGCGCCGAAAGAGAATCCTGAGATCCAGACATAAGGCGCGTTGGGGTTTATTTCCTGCATCCAGTCAAGCGCGGAGGCCGCGTCGCTCAGTTCGCCCTCACCGTTGTCGAACACGCCCTGCGAGCGACCGACACCACGGAAGTTAAAACGGAGCGTGGAAAAGCCACGGGCTACGCAAGCCTGAAAAAGCGAATAAGTAATCTTGTTGTTCATCGTGCCGCCGTGTTCGGGACTCGGATGGAGCACAAGCGCCAGAGGCGCGTTCTTGATTTTAGAGTGGGAATAGCGGCCTTCCAATCGGCCGGCCGGACCGTTCAGGATAACTTCAGGCATTCAAAACCTCTTTTTTCTGCGGGCGACTGACGTGCGCCCAAAATCCCCTACAAACATTAAGGAGCCGTTTTTCAGGGTTCCTTGTATCTCCCGGATGGGTTGCGTGGCATAATTCCGGGTTTGTGGGATCAAAAAATACTTGATCCGCCAATGCGTCTGTATATTAAAGATTTGGCATGAAGTCTACAAATTTATGACAAGTCATTGAAAGATAATGTGGATAATGGTTTTGTGGATGATCTTTAGGCAGGATTTTAATGGATCGGATCTATCTTGATTACAACGCCAGCGCTCCCCTGAGGCCAGTTGCCCGGCGGGCGATGCTGGAGGTTCTGGACCGGGAACGGGCGACCCTTAACGCTTCTTCGGTGCATTATTTCGGGCGCGAAGGTCGAAAAATTCTGGAAGAGGCGCGCGGGAAGGTCGCTTCTCTGGTCGGCGTGCCGGCTGCGCAGGTGGTGTTCGCAAGTGGGGCGACGGAAGCTAATAACACGGTTATACAGCACTTTTCCCGGCACTATCCCCTGAAGCGTATCCTGATTTCCGCGATCGAGCATCCCAGCGTCCTGAAGGTTGAGTCGAATCACGAACTCATTCCGGTTACCGGGGAGGGGCTGGTCGATCTTGATGCGCTGGAGAATTTGCTTTCAGAAGACGGCGGGGCGGTTCTTGTCTCCGTCATGGCGGTGAATAATGAAACCGGGGCGATTCAAAATCTTGCCGGTGTTTCGGCGCTGGCGCGGAAATACGGCGCGTTCGTGCACTCCGATGCGGTGCAGGCGGCGGGGCGGATTCCGCTCAATATCTCCGAGATGGGGGTGGACTTCCTGACGCTCTCCTCGCACAAGATCGGCGGGCCGCCGGGGGCGGGGGCTCTGGTGATGGGATTGTGCGGGGAAACGCCGACGCTGATTTTTGGGGGCGGTCAGGAGCGCGGCGCGCGTGCGGGCACGGAAAATCTTCCGGCGATCGCGGGGTTCGGCGCGGCGGCGCAGGAGTCGCTGGAGCGGATGAATCACTATCAGGCGCTGGGGTCCTGGCGTGACCGGCTGGAGCAGGATATTTTAAAGGCGACGCCCGATGCGGTCATTCACGCGAAGGACGTTGCGCGGGTGGCGAATACAAGCCTGTTCAGTCTTCCCGGCGTTTCTTCCGAGACCTTGCTGATGGCGCTGGACCTTGAAGGTGTGGCGATCAGCAACGGCGCGGCCTGTTCGAGCGGGCGGGTGGAGCCGAGCCATGTTCTGACGGCGATGGGGGCGAGCCGGGAAATTGCGTCCTCCGCCTTGCGCATTTCGCTGGGCTGGGCTACGAAAGAGTCCGATTTAACCGCTTTCATCAACGCGTGGACGAAGGTTTGCGCCCGATTAAACAGGAACCACTCCGCATGAGCAGCATTACAGTCATCGAACAGGACGGATCAGAGCGCAAACTTGAAGCGCAGGAGGGCTGGTCGCTGATGGAAATTCTGCGTGATGCGGACGTGGAGGAGATCGAAGGCGTGTGCGGCGGGTCGATGGCGTGCGCGACGTGCCATATGGTGGTTCATCCCGACTGGGCTGCGCGGGTCGAAGCGGCTGGGAACGAGAAAACCTCCGAAGAAGACGACATGCTTGATATGGCTCATGATGTGCGCGAGACGTCGCGGCTGGGGTGTCAGATCCGCATGAGCGACGATCTGGACGGGCTGGTAGTCGCCGTGCCCGGCGCGAAGACGGACTGGTAAAAATCATACAGGGGCAGGGGGCGACATGATCCGGCATATCGTTTTTTTCACCGTGAAGAAGTCCGAGGACGTGGATACGGTTTATACCGCGCTCAAGACACTTGAGACGATCGAGGGGAACTGGACGCTGACCGTGCGCAAGAACGAAAAGATCGACCAGGTGGGCAACGATATCGACATTGTGGTTTACGGGGAGTTTCCCGACGAGGAGGCGCTGGCGCGGTATAAAAGCGACCCGGTCTATCATCTTTCGACCAAAACCGTCCGCCCGATGCGCGACAAGCGTTATGCGGCGGATGTGGAGGGCTGATTACTGAAACGTATTCACTGGCGTTCCGCCGGAATCGTATATGAATACCCCGCCGAGAATACATTTTCCCCATGCGCCCGTGTCGCAGCAGACCGAGGAGACGGTTTTCTCCACCTCTAAGCCAGCGGTAAATTGTTCGCAGGCTTCCTTTTCCTCTGTCGGGTACATAAAGGATTGTCCCTGTTCGTCCTTGATCAGAGCGCCTTTGTAGAATTGAAGAAGAAATTCGTCGCTCATCTGCGGCAAGTTTCCGTCCTGTTTAAAGCGCGGGTCGGTCAGCGGGGTAAGCACTTCACACGAGGCAATTTTGATTTTGGTGTTCGCGGGTTCGACGTCTATGCAGTCCGCGTGCGCGGCAAAAGGCAAGCCGGTCATGATGAAGAACGATGAGAGGGTGAAGAATTTTTTGCAGAAAGTGCGCATGGCTGATCTGTCCTGTCAGAGATATTTCAGGATTATATCAGCTTCGGTCATTCTCAAGAAGATATTACCAGCCCCTGTTGGCCATGCGCATGGAGTCCTCGATTTGGGAGAGTTCCGTGCCGCGCATGGCTTCGCCCAGACCTTTGGAGGCTTCGAGAACCATTTTGGGGTCGTTGTAGTGGGCGGTGGCTTTAACAATCGCCTTGGCGAAGTTGGCCGGGTCTTCGGATTTGAAAATACCGGAGCCTACGAATACGGTTTCTGCGCCAAGCTGCATGCACAGGGCCGCGTCTGCCGGGGTGGCAATTCCGCCTGCGGCGAAGTTTGGCACGGGCAGGCGGCCTTGTTCCTTGACCAGCCTGACCAGTTCGAAGGGAGCTCCGAGATTTTTGGCTTCGGTCATGAGTTCCTGATCATCCAGCAGCGTGATGCGCTTGATATCCTGATTGATCTGGCGGAGGTGGCGGACAGCCTCCACAATGTTTCCGGTTCCCGGCTCGCCTTTTGTGCGCATGAGGGCCGCGCCTTCCCCGATGCGGCGGAGGGCTTCGCCCAGGTTTTTCGCGCCGCAGACGAAGGGGACTTTAAAGTCGAACTTGTTGATGTGGTAATCCTCGTCGGCGGGGGTGAGGACTTCGGACTCGTCGATATAATCGACGCCGATGGCTTCGAGAACCTGCGCTTCGGCGAAATGCCCGATCCGGCACTTGGCCATGACGGGGATGGAAACCGTTTCCATGATCGCCTGCACCAGTTCGGGCGGGCTCATCCGGGCGACGCCGCCGGCCTTGCGGATATCGGAAGGGACGCGTTCGAGCGCCATGACGGCTACCGCGCCCGCATCCTCGGCCACTTTCGCCTGATCGGGGGTGACCACGTCCATAATGACGCCGCCCTTGAGCATTTCGGCGAGGCCGGTCTTGATATTGATGACGTTACCGCCGTTATTTCCATTATTCCGGGAATTCTTGCTCATTTCCGCATAATCCTGATAATATTGTGCGCTTAGGGGCGGTATTTATGCACAGAAACCGCCGTAATGCAAAGGAAACATAACACATAACGGCAACGAAGCCGGGTGGCGTGCGGGGATGAACTTAACAGGTTTTTTCAGGAATTGCGCGAGCGCATTAAAAAGCTCTATTTTTGGAAGCTCGGAGAATAACGAGCACTCTGCTGAGTCCGGATTTATTCCTACGGACGAGCAGGCATTGGAACTTTTCGCGGAAATCCGCGCGATGCCGCTTTCACATAAATCCGAGCGGGGGAACGGTTCTGCCTGCGATCTGAAGGCGCACGCGATTTATGTACTCCTTGCGGAGCGCGGAGTCGAGGGGATTGAAAAGGGCTGGATTTCTTCTCCGCTTGCGCCTAACGGCCGTCCGAATTTCCTGATCAAGCCTCCGGTCGAAGTTCACTATGCACTGCGAGACATAGATCTTGACGAGGAGGGCCGACTACGTCAGAGCGTAAAGGACGATGAGCCGTTCAATATCCATGTCGCGACGGTCGTGACCACGAGGGAAGGGCGGCGGCTGGTCTTCGATACGTATTTTTATGAGCATCCGCCCGAACTGGAGCAGTGGCTTGAAGATTTCAAGCCGTACGAAGAAGGGGTCGAACTGAAACACCAACTGACCGACCCTGATTATGTCGGTTTCGAGCAAATCGGCATGGGGTTGCCTAGAGAGGGGTCAATCAAGCAGTTGGTTGAACGGGGCCATTCCTATTTACGAGTCAAGTTCCAACTCAACAATCTCGATTCCAACCCGGTCGAAACCCCGTTGCAGGCCAAATGGCTTTCTCCGGACAGGGATTTGGAACAGGACGTCGAGTTTAAGCCGGAATGAAGGATTTCCCGCGAGATTTCGTATAATTAATTATTGGCTTGTTTTTATTGATTTTCTTGAAGAAATTCGCATTTCGCTTTATAAATTGTAGTAAGGGTTTATTTAGGGCGGAGTGCCGGGTTTTCCTAGTTTTTTGGAGAACGAGAGAAAGGTTTATATAAGGAGCATGACCATGAAAAAACTGTTTTTAGGTGCTGCGGTTCTGGCCTTGGCCTTGCCGGGATTTACCGGGCGGGCCGTTGCGCAGAGCGTCGTGGATTACCCTTTTCTTGCTGAGTGTGCCGCGGTCTTTTCCGCTAAGGCCGTGGAGACACAGGGGGATATTCCTCCTGATTATACGGAAAATTACTACGAAGTGGCCGCCAAGTTTTACCAGTATGCCTTGCGCGGGGGCGGGGATGGAATGAAGGCGCTTTACAACGACAAGCTTTCAGAGTTCAAGAATACGCCGAACAATGACGCGGTCGGTAAGCAGTACAAGCGGGCGCTGGAAAAACAGTGCCGAGGAATTGCACCGGATTTTGATATCAGGTTCAAGCGCTGATTCGTTTTTTTTGGGATTTTAAGGCCGGGCGAGGGGTTCGCGCGGCCTTTTTCTTTGTCTTTCCGATATTTTTAAAGGGATTTGCTCTGCCGGTCTTTATTTTCTAGAGTGTAACTCGCTATTTTCCTGAATTATTAAAGGGGCTTTTCATGAGCAAGAGATTGAGCGTTCTGATCTGCGGGGCGGCGCTGTTTTTTTCCGCGCCCGCGCTGGCCGGGGAAATTTATAACGGGGCGGCGCTGAGCCCCGAGACAATCGTCACGAAGATTACCCAGCCGGAGGCGGGGACGTTGCGGATCGAGGCGGGGTGGCCGACCCTGATTACGCTTGCGGATATCCCTGTGGCGGAAAAAAAGCTTGAGGATACCACGCTGCATTTTTCGGCGAGGCTCAAGAGCGTGGGGCTGAAAGGCTCCGCGTTTATTGAGATGTGGGTGCATTTTTCCGGCGAGAATGAAGGCGCGTATTTCTCGCGCGGGCTGGACCAGCAGGTGACCGGGGATGCGGACTGGACGGCGGTTTCGATCCCGTTCGTGCTTAAAAAAGGGCAGGTGCCCGAGCGGGTGACGCTGAACGTGCAGGTCGGCGGCCGGGGCGCGGTTCTCATCAAGGATATTATCCTGAGCGATTAACGCTGGCTTTGACTGCGGGATGTTTATGTTATAACATATGTTATAACATATGTTATAACATCATTGAAGGTCCGGCATGGAACTGAAAATCACGAAAATAGGCAACTCACTGGGCGTCGTTCTGCCCAAGGATGTGCTTGCCAACCTGAATGTCGAGAAGGGCGATGTGCTCTGGCTGAGCGAGAGCGGCGACGGCATTACCCTGTCGCCCTACGATCCCGCGTTCGCAGAGCAAATGGATGCGGCGCGCAAACTGATGAAAAAGCGCCGTAACGCGCTGCGTGAACTGGCGAAATGAGCAAGATTGTCTGGGTTCTGGAATCCGTCGCACTGGCCGTGCACGACGCGCAGGTGGGTGAGCATGGCGGGCTGGCGGGGGTGCGCGATCTTTCATTGCTGCAATCCGCGCTGGCGCGACCCCGAAATCTCCTGCATTACGGGGCGCCGGATCTTGCGGCGCTGGCGGCTGCGTATGGGCACGGTATCGCGCGGAACCACCCGTTCCGGGACGGGAACAAGCGCACGGCGTTCGTGGTGAGCGAGCTTTTCCTGCTACTGAACGGTTTTACGCTGGAGGCGGACGATGCGGCGTGCGTTGTGATTACCGTGGAATTGGCCGGTGGGGGCGTGAGCGAAGAGGAGTTCGCGGCGTGGCTGCGGGGCAATATGCGGAAGCTTTAGTTTTTCTAGCAAGGTTTTTAAAAAATGACGGCGCGCGAGGACTTAAGTTGCGTTCAGTGGACTTAAGTCCTGTTCGTCCGGTTGCGGGCGTGTAAGACGTTGTTTTTCCTTACGGGAGTGCGTTGCGGACTCAGTCATCGGGCTTTGGCCTTGCGCGGCTCTTTTCCCTCAAAAGCAAAAAGGCGCACCGCGCCCTTTATGGGGTGAGTATAGTGCGTTTGGTGATGGGAGGCAAAAAGCTGAACCCGCTTTATGACGCTTCAGGCCGTTTCATACCATTCGAGAGGTTTTGGTAACTTATCCGCGCTGCATTCGAGGTGGAGGACGCGGCGGCGAGCCGGGTTTGGCCCCGCGCCGGATTCATGCAGCAGGAGCGGGCGCATTGCCATTACGCCGCCAGCTTGAACGGGGCAGAGGACGGGGGTGTTTTCCTGACGCAATGTTAAAATATCGGCCATCTTCATTCGCCCCTTGTTGTGGGAGCCGGGCAGGACGCGCAGGGCGCCGTTATCCGCGGTCGTTTCGTCCAGATGCAGGCGCAGTGTGACCATGTTTTGCAGAAATTGCTCCGGGGGCTGGACGTGCGGAATTCCGGCTTTGAGCGTCCATGTCGTGAACCCTTCGATTTCGTGCTTTTCCTTTGCGGCGACGGTTGTATCCTGATGAATGGCGACGTTCCAGTTCGCCGCCGGAGTTTTGTCAAAAAATATCGAGCGGACGATGCGGGCGTTTTTTCCCAGAATTTTCTGCATGAGGCTTGTAATTCCAGCGGGTCCGAGCAAGGGTTTGATGCCGGGGAAGAGGTTCAGGGCGTGGCGAATGCCGAAGGTCTCTCCGTTTTTTGTCAGGATGGCGTTGTTCGGATCGCCGGGCGGGGTTCCTAGAATGTTTTTCATTTCCTCCAGCACGTCCGGCGGGCAGAGCGGCGGGGCGATGAAATAGCCGTCTTTGTTCAGGGCCGATAAATTACTCATATTGCATGTTTTTAGTTATTGTCGTTTGTTTTTTTCTGTTTCATATTTTTTGAATAGCGCTCTTAGCTGTCGTGTTTTTGCGTAATCTTTCGGGGTTTGTCCAAATTCGGACATTATATCTGTTCGTGCGCCCGCAGCGAGCAGCGCCTCAACAATTTCCAAGTTGCCGCGGCGTGTGGCGATATGCAGAGGCGTTTCGGTCATGTCGCCCGTTGCGTTGATGTTTGCGCCGTGTTCGATCAGCAGTTTCACGGCGTAGATGTCTTCGCGCCATGTCATGACATGAAGGGGTGTGTCACCTAGACAATCTGCGTCGTTTATTTCAATCCCGCCCTTTCCCATTTTTTCGGGATACAGAGAGTCTGAAACGGAGTGCAATATTTCCTCAAGGGTTCTGCGGGTTTTGGGTTTTTTGGGCATGGTAGTCAATTTAATCGGAGACGGCTATGGTTTTTACGTCGTTAATTGTGCACACATAGAGCGCATCGGCTTTAAAATCCGTTAAGTGCTTGCACTCTGTCCCGTCGGATTCTTTGTATCCTGTGGCTTGTGTTACGGCATAAAATAAATCCATTTTTCCAGCTAGGTAGCCTTGGTAGTGGGCGTTTTCGTAGCCGTATTTTTTGCCGAAAACAGCCCCACCCGCAAAGCTGGCCGCACAGAGGAAGAGTACAAGTAGAACCGAAATTATTTTGTGGTTCTGGAGCAGTGCATTTTCCACAACTTTCCGATTTTTCAGGCACGGAGCATGAAGGTAAAGTTTTTTGTTGTTCCATCGTACGATTGTAATAGTCCAAATCCGAAGGTTCTTCGATCTCCAAAACTCCGTTCTTGTTCCTTAATATGAAATTTTTATGGCCCCATACATAAAAAATCTCGCCTTCCTTTTCGCCGTATATGTCCATGTTCAGCCTGTACCTGACGTTCTCACGCAGATTCATAGGCGGCGCAACTATGTCCATTCCGTCTATCGGCTCTCCATAGGTAATTTCTTCGGGGAGTTCGATATATTCTATGTCACTCTTCTTTTTGCCTCTTATTAAAACTAGCCCTTGTAACGCATCCGGGTCGCGGTAGGCCTTGCTGGTTAGTTCCCAAAGCGGTTGCCATTTAAACGGGTTTTGAGCGTGGCCATCCCAATCGGTTACGGCAAGATGAGTGATATACAGGTTTTCGAAGGTTACTTGTTTTTCTGTGTTTTCAACTCCCCGAATATCATCGGTAATTTCATAGTCGGAAAATTTGATCCGGTCATTTTTCAGGGCTATTGAAGGGGTAAATGAGTAACTCGATTGCGGTAAACGACAGGCGATAAGGCAGCCCGATAAGGTCATGCAGCACAAAAGAAGCGATATCAGTTTTATCGCGTTTACCATCTTAAGCCGCTTTCTTTTTCTCCGCCTTTAGCAATCCTTCGCGTCTGAGCAGGGCGTCGGGGTCGGCGTCGCGGCCCCGGAAATTGCGATAGAGCACCGCCGGATCTTCGGAGCCGCCGCTGGCCAAAAGCTTGCGGTAGGCTTGTGCGCTGGCGGTGTCGTACAATCCCTTTTCCTTGAACAGTTCGAACGTGTCGGCGTCCAGCACTTCGGCCCATTTATAGCTGTAATACCCCGCCGAATAGCCCCCGGCGAAGATATGGCCGAAGGAGGTGGAGATCGGCCCGGCGAGGCGCGGGAAGAGGGCGCAATCCTTGATCGCGGCATCTTCGAATTCCGCCACGTCCGTTATTTTCTCCGGGTTTTTGGTGTGCCAGGCCATGTCCAGTTGGGCGAGGCTCATTTGCCTTAGGCCGCCCCAGCCGACCATGTAATTCTGGGCCTTGTTCAATTTCTCCACCAGCTTGGCGGGGATTTTTTCGCCCGTTTGGTAGTGCGTGGCAAAGGTATCCAGCACGGATTTTTCGTAGCACCAGTTTTCCTGCAACTGCGATGGCAGTTCCACAAAGTCCCAGCGCACGTTGGTTCCGGCCAGTGCGCGGTATGTGACGTTTGAGAGCAGGCCGTGGATGGCGTGGCCCATTTCATGATAAAGCGTCGTGACCTCGCCATGTGTGAGGAGGGAGGGTTTATCCTTCGTCGGTTTGGTGAAGTTGCAGACGATGGCCACCACGGGCGTTCGACCTTGCCTCTCCAGAGGCCCTGATTTCTATAGGTGGTCATCCATGCGCCCTGATTTTTCCCGGTGCGGGGTGGAAATCGGCAAAGAAGGTGCCCACGAAGGCGCCGTCTGCGCTGTTGACTACGTCGAAGACCTGCACGTCCTTGTGCCAGAGCGGGTATTTGCCTTCGGTCTTCACGAATTTGATGCCGAAGAGCTTGCTGAAATGATCGAAGCAGCCGGTGAGCACCTTTTCGAGCGAGTAGTAGGGGCGGAAATCCTCGGAGGTGAAGTCGAAGAGTTTCTTGCGGAGCTTTTCGGAGTAGTAGCCGACATCCCACGGCATGAGTTCTGCCAGCCCGTGTTCCTTGGCGGCGTATTTCTTGAGCTTGGCGAGGTCCTTTTTCGCGGCGGGTTTGTAGACCTTCTTGAGCTTTTTCAGGAAGGCGAGGACTTCGTCGGGGATTTGGCCATGCGTTCTTCGAGAACGTAGTGCGCGTGGGTCTTGTAGCCCAGAAGTTTCGCGCGTTCGCGTTTCAGCCTGACGATTTCGAGGATGATGGCGGAGTTGTCATATTGATCTTTCCATGCCTTGGACGCGTTGGCGCGCCAGATTTTCTCGCGCAATTCGCGGTTGTCGGCGTATTGCAGGAAGGGCCGAAGCTGGGGTAATCGAGCGTGAAGAGCCACTTGCCCGCGCAGCCCTTTTCCTCGGCGGCGTGGGCGGCGCTTTCGATGGCGCTGTCGGGGAGGCCGGAGAGGTCCTTTTCGTCGTCGATGAGGAGTTCGAACGCTTCCGTCGCCTTGACCGTATTCTGCATGAAGGCGGGGGTGAGGGTGGAGAGGCGTTCGGATATTTCGCGAAGGCGCTCCTTTTTCTTTTTGCTGAGCTTGGCGCCGCCGCGCACGAAGCCCTTCCATGTTTCCTCCAGCAGGGTCTTCTGCTCGGGGGTGAGGTTGAGGCTTTCGCGCTTTTCATAGACCTCATCGACGCGCTTGAAGAGCTTGGCGTCCAAGATCACGTCGTTGGAGAATTTCGCGCCCAACGGCCCTATTTCGGCGGCCAGCGCGTGCAGTTCGTCTCCGCCGGTCGCGGAGAGTTGGTTATAGAAGGCGGCGGTGACCTGATCTATCGTTTCGGAGGCGGTTTCGAGGGCGACCAGCGTGTTTTCGAAATCCGGCTCGGCCTTGTTTTTCTTTATTTTCTCGATGTTCGTGCGCGCCTCCTCTATTCCCGCCTTCAGGCCGGGGAGGTAATGTTCCGTCTTGATCCGGTCGAAGGGCGGGGCCTGATTGGGGAGGGCGGATTTTTCTAGAAGAGGATTATTCGACATCGGGAAACCCCTGTTAAGAAACGCTGATAAAGGATTGATACGATAATTTTTGACAAAGCCAAGGCATTTTTGTTACTTTCGCTCCTTTTCTCCGTACACGGGAAAAGGAAGGCGTTGGCTGAGTTTAGCGCTTTTCCCGTTGTAATGTAATGGAGAAAAACATGAAAGATTTTTCTATTAAACTTGCAGACAGCACACGCAGCACTTTGGCCAAGTTGGTCTGTGCGTTTCCTCAAGATCTGCGCGAAGATGTGCTGGACGTCTGGTTGCGGCAAATACGTTCTGATGATGCTTACCAAGCCTCGCCTGTTGTTGTTCGGGGTGGGTATCAGGTTCAGGAATTACTTAATGCTTGGGACGCTTTGTATCCTGAAAGCGTATTTGCATATTTGCCTAAACAGGATGGCTATAATGTGAGCGCTTCGCCTTTCAGAGTGAACGGGGAGGACGTAAGGGTTCCTTACCGTTTGTATTTCCCCGATCTTGACGACGGCGACTTACTTTCTCTGAACGAACGGCAGAGAGCTATTCTTTGCTGTATCTATACGCGCAATTATGATGGGTTTGTTCGCCAGAAATATTTGCGGCAATTGATGGGTGCCAAGGATGAGTGGGTTTTGCCTTATGTTCTTGCACTTGTCGGGGAGTATGTTAGTGAAATCAATGAGGTTATTTTTCAGAACATAGGACAGATCAACGTCGAAAGTGTACAGAAGTTTATGAGTGAAAATGAAGCTTTCCGCGATCTTTTGGAGCAGCGCGTTATTAGTTATTGGGATTGCTATTACAGGTCAGATTGTGATTTGGAGGATTGTGTTTCTGTGCGTGTTTTAAAAGCTTTAGGACTGTGGACGCGCAAGAGGTGTTTATTACGCTATGGGAAAAAAACTAAAGGGCTTTTGTAGGACAGGGTTGCTGATGAAAAGTGTGCCAAGGTCAGAGCGTTTTGACGATGTATATTTTTCCGCCGAAGACGGGCTGGCGGAGACGCTGCACGTTTTTCTGGAGGGGAATTCGTTGACGGCGCGGTGGGAGGATCGCGATTTCCGGGAGACTTTTACGATCGCAGAGACGGGGTTCGGGACGGGGCTGAATTTTCTGGCCGCGTGGGAGTTATGGAGCCGTCTGCGTGTGCAAAATAATCCGCGACGGCTCGAATTTATCTCGGTTGAGAAATATCCGGTAAATAGCGGTTTTATAAAAGATGTTTTATCCGGCTGGCAGGATGAATTTGGTGATTTGTTGATGCGCTTTTGCGATTTATATCCCGTGCCGAAGACGGGGATGCATGTGATTGATGCGGCGGAGGATGTGCGTCTGACGCTTTATATCGGGGATGTGGCGGAGGTTCTGCCGAAGATCGAGGCGCGTGTGGATGCGTGGTTTCTGGACGGGTTCAAGCCGGCGAGCAATCCGGAGATGTGGACGGCGGATGTTTTCGCGCAGATGGCGCGGCTCAGTCATGCCGGGACAAGCTTTGCGACGTTTACAGCGGCGGGCGAAGTGCGGCGCGGGTTGCAGGCGGCGGGGTTCGAGGTCCACAAGGTGCAGGGCTTTGGGCGAAAACGTGATATGCTGAGCGGCGTTTTCACAGGGGGCGTTGCATCATGAAAATCGCGATCCTTGGCGGGGGGCTGGCAGGCACAGCGTGCGCCTATATTTTCAAAAAGCACGGTTTGGAGCCGGTGATTTACGAGGCGGGGGCGAGTCTTGGCCCCGGTGCGTCGGGGAACCGCGTCGGGCTTTACAATCCGCGTTTTACTGCCGAGAAGGGGCCGGAGGAGGAATTTTTTTCCGGTGCGTTTTTTGCGGCGCTGGAGGTTTTTGAACGGCTGGAGGGGATCGCGTGGAACCCTTGCGGGGCTTTGCATTTGGTCAATGATGAGAAGAAGGCGAAGCGTTTTCCGCAGACCGTTCAAAACTGGGGCTGGGGCGCGGATGCGATGCGGATGGTGAAGGCCGCCGAAGCGTCGGAGATTGCCGGGATTACGATTGAATATGACGCGCTTTACCTTTCGGGGTCGGGGACGGTATCGCCGCGCCTGCTGTGTGAGGCCTATGCGCGGGGGGTGGAGGTGCATCTGAATCATCCCGTTGAAAACCTTTCGGATATTCAGGCGGATGCGATTGTTCTGGCCGGGGGGATGGGGCTGGCGCATTTCCCGGAGGCCGCGCATCTGCCGCTGCGCGCAGTGCGGGGGCAGGTGACCTATATCGAGCATAGCGCGGAGACGCTCAAGCTGCGCTGCACGATCGGTTACGGGGGCTATGTGACGCCGGTGGTCGAGGGGATTCATTGCGTGGGGTCGACGTTTCAGCGCTGGCTGGATCACAGCGAGATTATCGGGCAGGACGATCTGGACAATATCATGCGGTTGCATGCCCATGTGCACGCGTTCCGGGGGCTGCACACGGTCGAGGGGCAGCGGGCGGCGGTGCGTACGACTGCGCCGGACCATTTCCCGGTTGTGGGGGCGCTGAACGATATGTTGGATGGGGGGCGGAAGATTTATGTCTCCACCGCGCACGGGTCGCACGGGATTTTGAGTTCGCTACGGGCGGCGCAGTACCTTGCGGGGTTGCTGTCGGATCAGGCGGATTATGATTTTTCGGAGGATTTGAAGGCGAAGCTGTCGCCGGGACGTTTTAAGGCTTAGGAGTGCTGTGATGGTTCGTTTAAAGAGCTGAAAACCATACTTGAGAGGGACGATGTTGCGGATGTTCGGATTATGGTGACTCAGTATGACGGCGGTGAGGAATGGCCGTTCTCAGAAACTGTTTTTTTTGTTACATCTGCAACACCCGAAGAGATTACGGAATAGCTTGGTGAGCTTTATGCGCCTGACGATGTTTGGGTCGATGATTTTTCGAGAGCAGAGAAGATTGATTTACCCGATGGAATGCATGCCGTTGCGGCTTGGTGGGATTAAAGAGGCTATCTTATGGAAATCGCAAGTAGATTTAGGATTTTCGTCCTGTTTTTTTGTGTTTTTGTAATTGTTTACGAAATCTTACTGTTTTTCTTTCATGATGAAAGCTGTGGAGACAGAAAAAGACGGATTCCAGCCATGCGTGATTTTATGAAGCGGTACTTTTCTTGCGACGAGGGCAGTACGGCGATCGAATACAGCCTGATCGCCACGGGTATTTCCATTGCTATTGTCGTCGTGGTTTATCTTATCGGTGAAGATGTTACGGGTCTTTATGAAGGTTTAATCGGACTTTTCACCTCTTAGTTACTGTTATTTATAAATTTACTTAACCCGGATATTTTTATCCGGGTTTTCGTTCCGGGTTACATCAGCGATTCAATAACTTTTTTCCGCGCATGAGCGTTCTTCCTGTGCTAGTCTCGGACGCCTGAATAAGATCGTTTTGTTTAGAGATCGGAATGGGCGATTCCGTTACCATATTTTCCCTGATCGCGGCGTTATTATCCTTCGTTCTTGTGGCGGGGGGGATTCCGCTGGCGATAAAGTTATCCGTGCGCGCAGGGTTCGTGGATGCGCCGGGGGGAAGGAAGGTTCATGACCATGCGGTCCCGCCGATCGGGGGGCTGGTCGTTTTTCCGGTTTTTGTCCTGATCTTCGTTTTTTCCGGTTTTGCGGGCGGGACGCACTGGCCGCTGATCGAGGCGCTGGCGCTGCTGATGGCGGTCGGGGCGGCGGACGATTACAAGCCGATCCAGCCGTGGATCAAATTCGGGGCGCAGATCGTGGCGGCGTGCGTGGTGGTTATTCCGGGCGGGGCGCAGATCGGGACGCTGGGCGATCTGTTCGGGTTCGGCGGGATATGGCTGGATATCTTTTCCATTCCGTTCTCGATTGTCGCCATGGTCCTGTTCATCAACGGGATGAACCTGATCGACGGGGTGGACGGGCTGGCCGGGGGGATCGGGCTGCTCGCCTTTTTATGGTTTATCGCGGCTTGTGTGGCGCGGGAGAATATCGTGCTTTTGCCGGGGCTGATGATCGTTGCCGGTGGGATGGCCGGGTTTTTACTACACAATATGAGAACGCCCCTGCGGAAAAGGGCTTCGCTGTTCCTCGGGGATGCGGGGAGTTTGTGTCTGGGGTTGCTGATGGGGTGGTATGCGATCAAGATTGCCGAGTTTCCGGGGCCAACGATGTTGCCGATCTCGGTGGCGTGGATTATCGGTCTGCCGGTGTTTGACGAGTGTGCGCAGTTCTACCGCCGGGTTCGCGAGGGCAAGCATCCGTTCACGGCGGACCGGGGACACCTGCACCATCATTTTCTCGATGCCGGGTTTACGCCGGGGCAAACGACGGCGGCTATGCTTGGGATCGTCGCGTTTATGGGGGGCTTTGGCTATTTGGGGATCGTTCTAGGCATTCCGCAGTTCGTGCTGGCCTATATCTGGATCGCGCTGTTGTTTTCGCACATGGCGCTATCGTACAGGCCGGGTCGGTATGTGAGGCTTGTCAAGCGGATGCGCGGAAAAGACGGGACTGAAGAGGGGAGCCTAGCGCCTTCTAATACAACACCATCAGAAAAGTCGTCTGGTCGATCATGAACATCATGATGATGAGATAGGTTGCACCAAAGATCGAAATTTTCAGGCATCTGGAAATGAAAAAAGCATTGACAAGCAAGGAGTAAGCGAGAAGCGTTAATTCCAGTTGCGAGGCTTCCTCCATTTTATGGTAACCGCTTGTCACCATCCAGTAGAGGGGGGTCCGGGTTATTAACGGAATCACCTGAAGCCAGTTCATGCCGCAGATAAGCTGCGGAAAGAAATCCATTTTTTCCAGTCGCTTGCAGAGCCAATACAGTATCAGGATAAAGAGAACGTTGATAAAGACCATGCGGATCGTGTCATTGTACAACAATACGCCAAGCGGCACGTTATGCAGGCTTTCGATTTCGCCCTTCATGATGGCGATCACGAAAATGTTTACCGAATGACTGAACAGAACAATCCAGAACGAGCGCATAGCCGTTTCGAGGGTGTTGGGGATCCGTTTTACGCCCTTTTCGAGGAAACACGCGAGTTCAAGGGCACCGGTCAGCCCTTCTTTGAACTCGTTTTTTGGGAACCATATTTTAGACGCCGTCATTCCTTTAATTTACACGCTCCGGAGTTGCAAGGAACGCTTTTTTGTAGCGGGGCGCGGTTTTTCGAACAGGGAGTCTTCGCGTTTTTTAGTTCAGCATTATCATCAGGCTGATCTGATCCACCATGTAGGCCATGATCGCGAGGTAGGCGGTTACGAAGACCGGGATTTTCGCGGCTCTTGAAATGAAAAAGGCCGACATCGCTACAAAATACACAAGAAAGGGAAACTCCAGCATGGCCGCGACCTCGATATCGTGCCAGCCGGCCCAGACCATGAGGTGCAGAGGGGACAAGATTGCTAGCGGGATAACCTGAAGCCAGTTCTGGCCTCCCAAGACGCGAGGGAAGTCGCTTTTGCGGTCCCACCATTTGCACAGGCCGTAGAGGGCCAGAATGAACAGGGCCTGAACGACCATAAAGCGCTGGGCATCGTAAAGGATCAGCATCCCGACGGGAGGGAGGGGGCGTTCCTCTTTGAACTGATCGTGGATAAGGATCATCGCGCTGATATTCAGGGCGTAGCTGGCAAGGAGAATCCAGAACGAGCGCATGGCGGCTTCGGGGGTATTCTGGAAGCGATTTACACCCTGTTTCAGAAAACATGCGATTTCAAGGGCGCCGGTCAGCCCGTCCTTGAGTTCTCCTTTGGGAAACCAGATTTTTTTTGCGGTCATGCCGTCAATTTACACCGAAGCGCATTTCATGGAATGCTTTTTGTGTTCCGGGCGACGATCATATGATCGTGCGTGTGGATAAGAGGCAATTGACGGCGTGCCCGGATTGACCGGAAGCCGTTATATTCTTAGTCTTTTTGGACACTCACTGCTTACTGCTTAAAAAGATATGCGCGCGACGCCGCTTGTTCGATTCCTTCTGTCCCGGTCATTGTTATCGGGGTTTTTCCTGTGTCTGCTGTTTCTTGGCGGTTGCCAGACGATGTCTGCCGGGCATGGTCAGGGTGCCGGAGGTGGTCTTTCTTCCAAATCTGTTACGACCGACTCCTCTCCATCGGTTCTGGCGGACGTGAAGGGCATACTCGATAAGCGGGGCAAGTCAGAGGTTTCGCCGGAGGCGCTTCTGGAGGCGGACGGTAATGTCAACGTCGCGCAGGCATCGCAGGATTTCGATCCGACAAAAGCGCATATGCAGGCGCGCAGCAACGTCGATACATCGCGTAAGACGAAATCCAGTGCGCTGGCGCCCCATTTCGACCCTGACCTTGACGAGAAAAACGACAAGACGTTTCGTATCGTGAAAATTGAGGCAGGCGATTTGGGGAAGGGGTTTTCCACACCCCCTGTCGCGCAAGCCGTTTCCGAGATCGAGCCGGCTTCGGGGGAAGGGGCAGGCCCCTCTGCGTCCCAGCCTTCATTGCAGCCGGACGTGATCTATGAAGCGGCGGGCGCTGTTATTCCCGGACGTAAGCCGGGATATTCTGGTCCGGCGCCTATTCCCGCGCGTCGTAATGGAGATGACACTTTACTCCGGCCTGTGTCCGTTCATGCGGAAGCGCCTGTCATGCCCGTGCGCAAGCCTTCGGTTTCAGGGGAAACGGGGAACCCGGAAACCGTTGCCGTGGTTGAGCCTGCGGCGGGCCTTGTATCCGCCGTTATTCCCGGGCATAAGCCTGAGGTTCCTTCAGGGTCCCAACCAGACGGTGGGGGCGTTATTGATCGCGGTCCGAGTCCCCGCAAGCCAATGCCGAAGCCTGCTTTCATGCCGGTCAAGCTCAAACCGCTCAGCGCGGAGGATGAGAGAGTCTTTACCGGCGTTAACGGTCAGAACGCGGAAATCTTGCGGATGCGCGCCGGGGAACATTCGGGACGAACGCGGGTAGTTCTTGAGGTTCGAGGCGATGTCCGGTTCGAGGCTCGGCTGGATCAAGGGCGGAACGCCGTGATTATAGATTTTGAAGGTGCGCAGTGGGCAGCCGGGGACGGCCCCCAGTTCCATGCGCTTTCCGTGGTCAAGGGGTTTCGCGTCGAAAGACTGCCCGGCGGGGGGGCCCAAATCGTACTTGATCTCAAGAAAAGCAGCAAAATTCTACAGGCGGCGAAGTTCGAAAGCGAAAAACCCGGCGTGTCACGGGTGGTGATTGATCTTCGCAACGGGTAGGGCTTTTCTTTTCGTTTCAACAAGTATCCTTGGTCTGTGCGCTTTTCGTGTATGATCTTCTCGTCATTTTTTTACGCAGGATTCCAGTCGGGGCTGCGTATGACTATTAACAAACGATCATTTTTAAGAAAGGGATCGACTTATGAAAAAATATCTAGTTCTCGGTACTTTAGCGTTTGCTTTTGCCGCTTCTCCGGTTCTTGCCGAAGGCGGGGGCGGGAAGCACGCCAAGGGCGGACATCACGGTAAAATGATGGAGAAGATGTTCGAAAAGATGGATGCCGACGGTGACGGCTCCATAACAAAGGCGGAGTTTGACACTTTCCACGACCAGCGTTTCGACGAGTTAGACGCCGACAAGGACGGAAAGGTCACCAAGGAGGAGATCAAGGCTCACATGGAGGCCAAGCGCCAGAAGTGGGAAGAAAAGAAAGAGATGAGGAAGGAAGGCTTTGGCCAGGGCGGTCCGGGTTCGGATGACGATGGCGGAGACAGTTCCGAGTAAGCGGTATTTTTGAAAGTAACGGACGACACGCTACATGGCGGGCGAACCGGACGATATAAATCTGAGCGACGAAAGCCTGATGGCCCGTATTAGCGACGGTGACCATGAGGCTTTCGCGCAACTTGTAAACCGCCATTCGCGCATGTTCTATGCCGCCGCGTTCAGGATGTGCGGGCAACAGGAAGAGGCCGAGGATATCGTGCAGGAGGCGTTTGTAAAACTCTGGAAAAAACCGCAAAGCTGGAATCCGGATGCCGGAGCGAAGTTTACCACGTGGTTTTACAGGGTGGTGACCAATCAGGCGCGGGACCATCTACGCAAGAGAAAGCCGCAGACGGAGATTCCCGATACGCTTGGGGACGGGCAGCCCGGAGCGCTTGAGGCGCTTGAGGAGAGGCGTTTGCAGGAGAGCCTCGAAGGGGCGATCCAGAACTTGCCGGAACGGCAGAAGGAAGCTTTGAATCTCTGTTTCTACGAGGGGTTCAGCAACAAGGAGGCCGCGGAAATTCTCGGGGTGGGGGTGAAGGCACTGGAATCCCTGCTGATGCGGGCGAAAGCCGCCTTGAGGGATGAACTGGGACGGCAGGGCTATGACGTGCAACACAAGAAATACGGATGAGGGGCATTATGGGAGAAGAACTGGAGACTATCATGAAGGCGCGGCGAATACCTGAACCGTCACCGGATTTCGCGTCGCGGATCATCGCGGAGGCGACGCGGTTGCCGCAGGAGCGGGCCGTGCGCCGCTCCAAGCCGGGGCGGGCGCCGGACGGGCTTTTTTCCGGATTGCGGGACTGGTGGAACGATTTCCGGGAGTCGGTTGCCTTGCCGCAACCCGCGCTTGTGATGACGCTGGTTCTTCTGGCCGGGTTTGCGGCCGGTGCGTCTGGGCTTGATGACAGTCTTGGCGCCGCGGAGGAAGACGATGCGCCGTTCGGCGTTGTCGTGCTGGACGTTATGGATATGGAGGGATTGTCATGAGCCGGAAAATGAAGGTGATTTTTACGCTTTCGCTTTTGGTCAACTTGTTGCTCGGGGGCCTGGTGCTGGGACATCATTTTCACCGCCAGAAATGGTCCGCGCAGTTCGAGGAGGGGCTGTCCCCCCAAGGGCAGGAAACGGTTCGCGCAGCCTTTATGGAGGGGCGAAAGGATTTCTGGCCGATGGTTCGGGAGATGAAGGGGGCGAAGGACGGGCTGGTCGATGCGATCAACAAGCCTGTGCTTGACGAGGGGGCTTACGATACCGCCGTCGAGAATATGAAAGGCAGCCTTTTGAAGCTGATGGATCACCGCTTTGCGACGATGAAGAGGATCGTTCAGAATCCGAACCTGTCTCAGGAGGACAGGGTGCGGTTTGCGAACAAGTTTGTGCGCCTGGTCCAAGGTTTCGGTAAGTCATCGGGCAAGCATGCGGACGGACAATGGCGCGAAAAACACGGTGAAATGTTGAAAGAATACCAGACCGACCGAATTAAAAAATTCATGGACCCTTCAGATGAGGGAAGCTCTTTAAACAGGCCGGAAGCGGACTCAGATCGCGCGGGAGACGAGGGTATGTTGCCTCCCCCGCCTGACACTTCTGAATAGCAGGGTTATTCGAAAAGGGGCATTGCTCCTTCGGCTGCCATCTCCGCTTCTTTTGGTCGTTCCTCGCCGGCATAAAACGGGTTAAGCCCGTCAGCGTGAAGTTGTCTGGTCAGGTCCAGTGACTTTTCGGGGTTTCCGCGGCCGTCCTGTGCCACAACGAATTTCAGCATATCGCGGAGGTCTCCGTTACGACTGACACGCGGGTCTCCAAGAAGAGCTGAGCGCGTTTTCATTGCCGCTTTAAATGTATCGACCGCTTCCGCCGATCCATCGAATTCCTGACTCATGGCTGTGCGAAGGGTTTCGCAGAAACCCGATACATCATTGAACAGGTCGGGAGACATCGTGATTGCCAGTTCGGGTTCCTCTTTTCTAAGGGCCAGAATGAAGAATTGCTCCTGTATCCCCCGGAACTGCTCCAAAGGTAAGCCGTTTTTTGTCAGTCTTGTCTGTTCGCTCATTTTTTTGTCCGTCTTTTATCACATTAAATCTTTTATACCTGTTCGGGATATTTGTTTCCCATTGTTGTTTTCGGGAATCTTTTTCAGGAATCCGTGTATCCTGTTGTTCCCACATTTTTTCCAATATTATAGGATGAGCGGGCGGATTTTGCCAGATATCATTTTCCGGTCTTCTTTTTCAATGTCTTCGCCAGAATACGGATGTTTTCCTCCTGCGGGCTGTTTTTTGCCCAGGCGAGGCCGATTTCGCGTGTCGGGACGGGGTTTTTAAAGCGGGTCAGGCGGGTTTTTTGGGTTATTCCCCCAGTTTTTACGGCCATTTCGGGCAGGAGAGTTACGCCGAAGCCGTTTTCGACCATCTGGATCAGGGTGGAAAGGCTGGTTGCGCTGAAGGTCTTGCGGGTTTTCTGTGCGGGCAGCTTGCAGGCGCTCAAGGCGTGGTCTCGCAGACAGTGTCCGTCTTCAAGGAGCAGGAGATCGTCGGGCCTGAGATCCTTTACCGTTAACGTCCGGGGCAGTTTTCGGGTTTTCGGGGAGGCAAGGAGGAAGGCTTCCTCGAAAAGAATTTTCTGCTCCAGCCCCGGCGTTTCATATGGAAAGGCCATGAGCACGGCGTCAAGGCGTCCCTGATCCAACCGGGCGAGGAGGCGTTCGCTGAGGTCTTCGTGGAGCTGGAGTTCAAGGTCGGGGAACTCTTTATGCAGGAGGGGCAGAATCTCAGGCAGGAGGTAGGGGGCTATCGTCGGGATAACGCCGAGCCTGAAAATCCCGGTCATCGGGGCGCCCATCTTTTTTGCGCGGGCCATCAGGGAGTCGGTTTCGTTCAGAATGATGCGAGCGCGTGCGGCGACTTCAGCGCCAAAGGCGGTGAGGGTCGATTTGCGGCCGCGGCGGTTGACGAGACGCTGGCCCAGAACTGTTTCGAGTTCTTTGATCCCGGCGCTTAAGGTCGATTGAGTCACATGGCATATTTCGGCGGCGGCACTGAAGGATTTTTCGTCCTGCAGGGCGATCAGGTATGCAAGCTGTCGTATGGTCGGGCGGATCATAATATCGAAAATAGCATTATTATTTATTTATTTGTATTGATTTTTTCAATAGTCAGGATTGATATTAATCATTGGTTTTTTGTGTCGTTAATCGGCATATTTCAACGGTCTTTAAACATAAATTACACAAAGGAGAACCTTATGCTTGGTATTGGTGACACGCTTCCTGAATACAGCGTTACCGGCGTTAAGCCCGGCTTTAACAAACACGAAGAAAACGGCGCGTCCGCATTTGAAACGATTACTGAGAAGAGTTTTGAGGGAAAATGGAAGGTGTTTTTCTTCTATCCCAAGGATTTCACGTTTATCTGTCCGACGGAGATTGTCGAGTTCGCCAAGCTGAACGACGAGTTTGCCGACCGCGATGCCATCGTTCTTGGCGGAAGCACGGATAACGAATTCTGCAAGCTGGCGTGGCGCCGCGAGCATCCCGACCTCAAGAGCCTGAACCAGTGGTCTTTTGCGGATACGAACGGTTCTCTCATCGACGGGCTGGGGATTCGCGATCCGCAAGCCGGTGTCGCCCTGCGCGCGACATTTATCGTCGATCCGCACAACGTGATCCAGCATGTGAGCGTGAACGGCCTGAATGTCGGGCGTAATCCGAAAGAAACCTTGCGGATTCTCGATGCGCTGCAATCCGACGAGCTTTGCCCGTGCAACCGTCCGGTCGGCGGCGAGACGATCGACGTTTCCGCCGAAGCCCAGAAGATCGCCGCTTAAAAGGCCGGGACCTAAAGTTTTTCAGCCCGGCCTTGCGAGGGGCGAGGCCGGGTTTTATTTCACGAAGAAAGGATGACTGACATGTCTGTCGAAGATTTAAAGAACCGTATTCCCGAGTATGCGAAAGATATCAAACTTAACCTGTCGAGCCTTGCGGGGGAAGAGACCCTCAATTCTCAGCAACTCTGGGGTACTTTTCTGTCGTGTGCGCTCGCCGGGGGGCATGCCGAGGTGATCCGCGCCATTCACGCCGAGGCTTCGGCCAAGCTTTCGCCGGAAGCGTTGAACGCGTCCAAAGCGGCCGCGTCGATTATGGCGATGAACAACGTATACTACAAGTTTACGGGGATGATGGATGAAACCTACCGATCTTTGCCCGCCAAGCTGCGGATGAACGTGATCGGGAATCCCGGTGTCGAGAAGGCCGATTTCGAGTTGTGGTCACTGGCCGTCTCCGCGATCAACGGTTGCCAATTCTGCGTGAAGTCGCACGAGAAGAAGGTACGGGCCGAAGGGTTTTCCGCAGAGCAAGTGCAGACCGCCGTGCGAATTGCCGCTACCGTTTCGGCGGTGAGCGCGGTGTTGAGGGGAGAAGACGCGCTTTCCGGCGATCAGATTGCCAAGGCCGCTTAGCTTCTTTTAAATCTCTGTTTTATCTGTATTTTATAGACGGGCTGCGCTTTTGTATTGGGTGCGGCCCTCTTTTTTGCCATAATTTTTTTGAATTTTTGCTTTTTAACCGTTACATTTAAAGAAAAAGAATTGTCCCTTACGGAGGTGGTATGTCAAGGGTTCTGGGGCCGGATTTTCGTTCTGTTTCCGCGACTTTTTCGATAGAGGATTTTACAACGGATCCGACAATTCTTCGTCACCGTGCGCAAGCGGTGTTCGATCAGTATAAACTCACGCAGCACTGGGAATTCAGCCCGATGGAGAACCAGCGTTTCAATGCGATATGGGACAGGGTGTGGGAACAGTTTCCCGAGGAACTAAAGCAGGTTGAAGGCGCCTTTCCTTCAGCAGCGTATCATGACGGGTCCTTCAGTCTGGTATCGCCTGCCCAGGCCGGGAAATGGTCGGGAGAACCGATCGAGCGCATTGCGGCCCGCGAGCGGGCGTTTATGGAGGCGCTGGATACGGTTCTGGATGACGCGATTACCTATACCCCGGATTTGACGCGCGCTGATGAGAGCCAGCCCCTCCCGCGCACCCTTGAGCGTATGGCCGGTGATTGCGAGGATTTCGCGATCGCCAAGTACAAGTTCGCGCGGCGTTACGGTATTGACGCCGATCGTCTTGCAATCGTTTCGGTTGACGCGCAGCCGGGCGAGGAGGGCGGCGGGCACGCCGTCCTTTTGTATCAGGACCCGACCGGGGAGCAGTTTGTCCTTAACAACAATTCGACGAATAATTCCGGGCTGATCTTCGCGCCGAGTTTTTTCCAGATTCGCAACGATCCCTACCGCGCCTATAACGAAAATGGCGCGTATTACAATTCCCTGTTTTCGGACATGAATTACGGGGATTTCGTTAACGAAGAGGGCCGTACGCGCGGGGATATCATCGTTGTCGGTGCCCGTCCCGGGAACTAGCCCAACTATTTATCAGTTTTGCCTCAGGGTTTTACGTCGCCGCGGATGGTCATGCCTTCGAGGACCATGACCTGTCCTTCCGGTCGCGCCGGTTCGGGCGCCGGCGGGAAAATATCTCCGGCGATCGGGTTCGTTATTTCCGCAGCGGCTTCCTTGGCCGTGCGCTCCGCATACTGGGAGGCGTAGGAATCGCCGTCGGGAATATAATTGTAATTATTCAAAAATATAAGGTTGGTATGGCGGAAGGCCGGATGGTCGGTGTCAAGCTTGCCATTCACAAGGCGGTCGGAGTAAATGTTGTCCACAGCGTGGCGGGATTCCTCGTTGAGGGTGAGAAGAAACTTTTCGCCGACTTCGCGGGGGGTGTCCATCGGATCGCGCAGCAGAAGCTCGTTATAGAGAGTCGTACGCACAAAGACGTAATCTTCGTTGTTTAGGCCCGCTACGCCGCCGGCGTAGCCGTAAATATCGTTTTCATTCATCGTTTCGACAGGTGCGTAGGTTGTCGTCAGGATATCCGCGCGTAAAAGTTCGGGAGCGTCATAGGCGCGGGCGTAAATGTCAAGCACCCTCTGGCTTATGGAATCGCGCAGCCTGTGCTGGGCAAGAAACTCCTCCTGGCTTCCGGTGTCCAGCAGGGGCTTTACTTTTCCGATATCCGCCATCAGGGTCTTGTCCGCGCGGATGGCCGCGATGACCTGAGCGCGTTTTTCGGTTTCCCAAGCGACGAACTCGCCGTCTTCCGACGCCGATCCGAGGATGCGGCCCGAGACGACGGTGCGGATATAGTCAGGGTCCGAGGCACTCAGGCTGCGGTGGAGGGACGGGTTGACCGTTTGCAGTTCGTCGCGGTGGATGTTGATCATGGTCAGGGCCGCGCACATTACGACGCTCGGGTCCGCGTCACCGTATTTCCATTCGACCTCTTCTCCGGCCGTTGTTTTAACAACCATATCGGCGGCGTCGCGTAACGTCATGGAGGCCAGTTGCGGATGGCTTCGAAGAAGCCTTGAAAACATTTCCTGACGGGCGGCAATTTCCTGTTCGGGGGAGAAAAAAGAGCGCGGTTTTCCTGACTGTCCCTGAAGTCTTTCTATGATTTCCGTTTCCGCTCCGTGTGCGGGGAGGGCGGACCCCTGTCCGGCGCTCAGGCTAGCGCGGTAGGAGGCGTATTGCGTTCCTTCCGGCTGCGTAACGAGAAAGCCCGACTGGGCGTTAAAGTTTCCGGAGAGGTTGAACGTCAGGCGGCGGTCGAGTTCTATGGTCCTGTCGATATATTCCTTGTCGGTTAATTCCCCAGCAAGAAAGGACGACCGGGCAGCACGCATCCGGGAAAGAATATCTGCAAAATCCCCGGCTGACGACGCCGATTGTCCGTCGTTCTTGTTTTCCGGTTTGTCGGTCATGTCTGAAGCCCGCTTTTCTTAGACGTATTCTTATATGTTGTTGTTTGGTGAATTGTACCTGAAACTGTTGCTTATGTAAATGTTTGAGCAAAAAAGCCCCGCAGGTAGATATGCGAGGCTTTTTTCCCGGAAATTTTTTCAAAAACCGGCTAGTTCAGGAGCGCCTGGATCGCTTCGTTCGGGTAATTGGTGCGGAAGTTATCGTCAAGATCCTTCGGATGAGCCATCAGGCGGAAGAAGATCGGCCCGCAGAGCATGTCCACGGCCAGACTGTCGTTGATATCTTGACGGAATTCGCCGTTTTTCCGGCCTTCCTGAAGGCTGTACTTAATGGCGTCCATCAGGGGTTCGAGAAGGTTGTCGTTAAAAATTTTCTGAGACTGTTCGTCGGCCTGCGCCTCGCTGAAAAGCTGGGCGATGGTCTGACCGTTATGGCTGTCAAGCAGGCGAATGAGCTTGTCGAGCTGCATGGTGATCGCTTCGGCGTGGCTGCTGGCGGTGGGCAGGGGGGTCTGCATCCCCGGCTGGCTGGCCAGAGCGTCCATGACCACGGCGGTCTTGTTCGGCCACCAGCGGTAGATGGTGGTTTTGCCGACCTTCGCTTTTTTTGCGATGGCTTCGATGCTGAGTTCCTGCACGGATGTTTGCAGGAGAAGCTTGTTTGTGGCGTTCAGGATGGCCTTGCGAGATTTTTCGCTGCGGGGGCGTCCCTTACGCGCCGTTCCAGAATTTTCCATTCGATCCTCCACACGACATGCGGCCCGGGCGGGCTTCTGCCACTAATATTGAAAACTTATCGTTGCGTATAGAGAATTAGATTGTCCGATTCTTCGCAAACGCGCAAGAGCGTAATTCGAAAAAAACTTCCTGAGCTATAAAAATAATATAAAAGCGCAGGAAATTGTTCTTCCTGCGCTTTTAGCTTTTAGAGGCTTTTTTTGAATTTTAAAATCGGTAGGTCAATCCGATGTTCAGGTTCCAATCGCGTTCCATTTGCGGGCCGTTCAGATTTTGATAAACGGGTACCGTAACTTCCGCGCCGAAGCTCAACCCTTCGAGTTCGGGAACGGGCGGCCTGAATTCAAATCCGATTCCGGTTTCGATCAGTTTGCCGCCGTAATTATCGGGATCAGCCGTTTGGACGGGCGCGGTGATCGCGGCGTCCTCCCCTTTGATCTTTCCGGTCTTTTCGCCTTTTATGCGAAAGCTTGCCGACATCCAGTCGCAGAAACGATACCCGACCCAGCTTGTGAGCGCGTGCCGGTTTCCAAGGCGGTAGCCTTGATCGTTTTCACTTTCCAGGCGAATGACGTTGCGGAATTGCGCGCCCCAGAACCAGTCGCCTTCGTTTCCGGTGTAGGTGATGCCGGGAAGCGCGTCCCACGTGCCGGAGCCGAGCTGCATCGCGTAAGGCAGGCGCAGGGTCGGTGTTGTGCCCATCGGGGTGAGGACGTCATCCTTTTTCTTGATGGAGCCTGTGGGGGCACTTAATCCCGCGTTCAGGTGCAGGTGATGGCGTCCGTCCTCATAGAGACGAATGAGGGCTGTGAGCGTTGTGTCGCCCCAACCGCTGGAGCGGGTGGCGAATGTCCCCAGCCGCGTTGTTCCGGCCATGCCCGCGAAGGTGATGTGGTCCATTTCCTTTTTTATGTAGTTGCCCATCAGCATCAGCGTGACCGTATCAGACAGACCGTACATTACGCCCAGCATGTGCATGTCCATCGTCATATCGGTCGGGACGACGCGTAATGTCGGCGGCGGCGCGTGCGGGTTTGTGACGGAGGTTACGATTTCTTCGGGCGAGATAGAATTCGTTCCGTCGCGGTTTCCGCCCATATCCATGTGCATGTAGCGGTAGGAGAGCATCCAGTCGCCCTTTCCGTGCATATGGTCGCCCATGACGCTTTGGGGGGCGCTGCTGGCGTTGTGGCGATGGGCGGTGTGCCCTGAAGGGGCGTGGTTGTTATGATCTTCGGCAATTACCGGAGAGGTCAAGCTTAGAATTGTGCAGGCCATCAAGCCCGCTTTTGCGAGTTGTTTCATTGTTCAGTACTCCTGAATGAATGTGTTTGTTTTGCATTTTTTGGTTCAGGAGAACGCAGGGGGTGCGCGGATGGGTGCGGAGCCGGGAGAACGTCCGGCGGCGGGGGCGTTGAAATATGTGAAATTTATGGAGCCGTCTGCCCGAGCGGCGGGGAGGGGGATAAATCCGGCGGTCGAGAGGGGGACTTTGCCGAGGGCGGACGCTATACAATAAGGGCAGCCTTGACGCGCCGTGTTTTTTCGCTCGGGCGGGATTTCCTTTCCATTCTTGTCCAGCGTTATGGTCTGAGGGCCATAGGCCGTGCAGATGGAGACGGTGAAGCCGTTTTTATCCTTGAAGTTGAAGAGCGGGGCGGTATGGACGAGCAGCGAGCACACAATCGCGAGCAGCGCCAGAGCGTGCGGCCATTTTTTCGGAACTCTTTTAGCTATCAGATTCATTACGCGGCGTTATACGTCTTATCAGCCTTAATGCAACAGCTTTATTGAGTTCGGGTCTGAAAAGTGCGCGGGGCGGGGTCGATTTCCACGATCGTGCCGTTGCGGAATTCAAGGACGGCGAGGCCCCGCTCGGCGATGTTATCTTTCCGGAAGCGGAAGATACCGTCCACGCCGGCGAATCCGTTCGGGTTCATCAGGGCATTGCGGGTGAAGTCAATTGTTCCGTTTCTTTGCAGGCTCATACGGGAGAGCGTGGCCGCCAGAGCCGTTGCGTCGTAAGCGAGTGAGGCGATGCGCTGCGGCTGCTCGCCGTAATAACGTCTGTAGCGGTTTTCAAAATCCGCACGCAGGCGCGGAGGCGGGGCGGCAAACCATGTTCCGGCCAAGGCGGGATCAGCCGCGAGGCGCGGGTCGTCCATCAGGCCGGTTCCGAGGCGTCGGACCTGCGAGGGCGGGAGATTGTAGCTGTTCAGAGTACGCCCGATCGTGCTGGCGAGGTTGCCTCCGGCGGGAATAAGGACCGCATCGAAGGGGGTCCCCAAAGAATCGTTCATCGCCTGGCGTTTATCGAAATCCGTGAAGTTGCGGATGATTATCGACAGGTCGGCAGCCCGGGGGGAGAAGCGCTCGACCCGCGTTCCGGAAATTCCGGCCTGTTTTTCCGTCTGCTGGTATGCGTTGACGGCCGCGTTTCCATATGTGTCGTCTGGTGCGAGGACGCCGAAGCGGTTGATTCCCTTGACGCGAGCATATTGTACCACGCGGGAAACCTGATCGAAGGGCAGGAATCCGATCAGGTAGGTGTCGTTACGGGCCAAAGTCCAGTCTGTGGAGAAAGCGATCATGTTCACGTTACTGCCCGCAAGACCGGATTGGGCCCCGCGCACGGCATCGGCAAAGACCGGGCCGAGAACAAGCTGCGCTCCATCCTGCAGAGCCTGTTGCGCGGCCATCTTGCCTCCGCTTTCCGTTCCTCCGGTGTCCTTGGGAATGAGTTCAAATCTTTCGTAACCAAGATCAAAGAGCGCCATTTGCGCGGATTTAAGCATCGAATCGCCTAAAGCCGCATGTTTACCGGAAAGGGGGAGAAGTATGGCGACCCGTACGTTACCGCCTTCGGCGGGAAGGGGCACGTTTCCACCAGCGTCCAGCGCATTCGGGTTGCCCTGCGCCGTTGTGACGTTCACGCGGTTGTATTCGGGGTAAGAGCCCGCCCCGCAAGCCTGCAGGAAAAAGGAGAAAAAAGCCAAAAGAGCGAGGGTCAAAAAACGTGATCGGGAATCCAGAGAGAGGGGGATATCTTTCCTGCGCATGTTTTTGGTATTCTCTTCGTTCTTGAATCGGTTGCAGCCTGACGAGAATACACTACATAAAAAGAATTTTAAAAACTACTGGCCAAATGAGGATTTTTTGAAAAAGAAGATTGTAAAAAAGACGCTTTCCAGACACGCTCCCTTAAAAGAGCCTTCAAGAAAAAATGGTTCTGCTCAGGATTTAAAAAATCTTCTTAAGAGCGGGCTGTATCTGGTTGCAACGCCTATTGGAAATTTACGCGATATTACGTTGAGGGCGCTGGACGTTCTGCGCGATTGCGATCTTATCCTGTGCGAGGATACACGTGTGACGCGCAAGCTTTTAAGCGCTTTCGAGATCCGTAATCCGCTGGTTTCGTTTCATGATTACAGCGAGGACGAAAAATGCGGGAGCATCCTGTCCCGTTTGCGAGAGGGCGCGGTCGTGGCGCTGGTCAGCGATGCGGGAATGCCACTGATCTCCGATCCGGGTTACAAGCTGGTCCGGGCATGCGCCGCCGAAGGCCTATTTGTTACGAGCCTGCCGGGGGCGAACGCGCCGCTGGCCGCGTTGCAGCTTTCAGGAATTCCGGTTGACGCCTTTTCTTTTGCCGGTTTTCTTCCGTCTAAGCGCGCTGCGCGGAAAGAATCTTTAGAGAAATGGGCGGCAGTGGATTCGACACTGATCTTTTTTGAGAGTGCACGGCGGTTGCCGGCGATGCTGGCCGATCTGGGCGCGTTGATGCCGGGGCGCGATGCGGCGGTCGTGCGCGAGATCACAAAGATGTTCGAGGAAACGCGAAGGGGAACGGTCGCAGAGCTGTCTGTGCACTACCAAGAAGCGGGGCCACCGAAGGGAGAAGTCGTCGTCGTCGTCGGGCCTCCGGGGGCCGATTGTAAAAAAACTGGGGAAAAAGATATGGAGGGGCGGATGCGGGTTTTACTGCGGACCCTGAAGACCAGAGACGCCGCCAATGTTCTGGCGTCGGAGACTGGAATGCCGCGTAAAGAGGCTTATGATCTGGCGTTGATGCTGGCCAAGGAAAAAGAGTGAGAGCGGCAGGAGAAGCGGTTTTGAGCACCGGGGCAGGGCATAAAAAGAAGACCTATGAGAAGGGCGTGTGGGCCGAATGCTTGGCGGGCTTTTACCTGAATATGCGGGGGTACAAGATCGTGGCGCGGCGCTATAAAACACAGCACGGCGAAATCGACCTGATCGCGGAGCGGGGAGAGGTTCTGGCCATAGTCGAAGTGAAGGCGAGGGGGTCCATCGAGAGGGCGCTGGAATCCGTTGATATCCGTACTCAACGGAGGATCGCGAACGCGGCGCTGATGTTCCTCGCGGAGCGTCCGGAATATGCGGACAGGGCAATCCGGTTCGATGTGATCGCCGTCGAGAGTCCCGTCAAGATCGTGCATCTGGACAATGCGTGGGACGCGGGGCCATAATATGGCTATTCGAATCGGTTTTTTAGTTTTTACAAGTTCAGATCATCATTCGATGTCTTTGACATTTGCCAGTCAACGTTACCGGGTTCATCACGGTTCAACATAACGGGAAAGCATCATGAAACATTCTTTGTTCACTCTTTTAGCCTGTTCGGTTGTTTTGTCCTCTTGTGCGCTTGGCGTGGCGGCGGGAGTCGGCGGAGCGGCCGGGATCGCCGCTTCGCAGGAAGGGGGCCTTGAGCGCGCGGGAAGCGATGCCTGGATACAGACACAGATTAACGATCTGTGGCTGCGGCATGATTTCGAGATGTTCCGCAAGCTGGATCTGACAGTCAATCAGGGCCGCGTGCTGATTACCGGGGTCGTTCAGAATCCCGAGCATCGCGTGGAGGCCGTGCGGCTTGCGTGGCAACCCTCCGGCGTCAAGAGCGTGATTAACGAGGTCAAGGTCGCAAACAGCGAGGGGATTACCGGGTATGCCAAGGATACGTGGATTACGACCAAGCTGCGCGCCATCCTCGTTGCGGACCGAGAGGTCGAGTCCGTGAATTATTCGATTGATACGGTTCAGGGGACGGTTTACCTGATGGGGTTCGCGCAGGACCAGCAGGAGCTGGAGCGCGTGATCGCCAAATCGCGAACGGTTTCGGGTGTCAAGCGCGTTGTGAGTTATGTAAAACTTGTCGGCGCACCGGAGGGTCCAGCGAACCTTCCGCCGAACTACGGACAGCCTGACGGTTATCACCAGGGGATCAACCAAGGCTACACTTCGGGGCAAGGCGGGGGTTACGGGTATAACAACGACTCTGCGAGCTTCAGTCATGACAGCCGCGCGGATTATAACAATAATGCTCAGCCGCCTTACGGCTACGGGGCGCAGGAAGAGACGACGAGCGGAGGCGCGTCGGTTCCCCCGGTTGCCAGCGGCGAGCCGATCAAGTGGAACCAGGAAAGCATTTATGAATGAGCTTCGATCCGGACGGGTACCTGTCTGAGATTTCCGAACTGGCCGATGCGAAAATCGACATCGCCAAGGCCGCGATCGCTCTGGCCGGCCCGCGTTTAAAGCGGTCTTCCTACGGCAAGTATTTTCATCATCTGGACAAGATCGCGGCGGAGACGGGGGAGCGGTACGCGGCCCTGATCGAAGAGGGGAGCGCGGATGATTGCGGGGTGAGGCTGGCCGCACTCAAATACGTCCTGAACGAGCGTCACGGGTATGAAGGGGATTTCGACGCTTCCAACCCGGACAACGCGTCCTTGATTCGCACGATCGACCGGGGAAAGGGGGCGCCGATCTGCGTCGCCATTCTTTATGAACATTCGGCGCGGGCGCAAGGGTGGGATATCGCCGGGCTGGACGTGCCGGGGCTGTTCGTGTGCAGGATGGAGCATAAGGGGCAGCGCGTGGTTTTCGACCCGACGGACGGCTGCCGCATTCTTGAAGCTGCGGATTTGCGGGCGATCGTGAAATCGACGCTGGGCGAGTATGCCGAGCTTTCGGCGAGTTTTTTCGAGCCTTTAACCAAGCGGGACTGGCTGGTGCGCATGCAGAATATCGTCAAGCTGCGGCTGATCGAGATGGGGGATTACGCGGCGGCACTGGAGAGCGTCGAGCGGATGAGGATTCTCAGCCCGCACGAGTTCCGGCTGCTGCTGGATGCCGGCGTGCTTTACGCCAAGACCCACAAGACCGTGCAGGCTATCAACGCGCTGGAGGATTATATCGCGCAGGCTCCGGACGTGCGGGACCGGCGGGACGCGGCTTTATTGATCAAGCAACTGCGGGAGGACAGCGCAAAAATGTGAAAATCGCTTTATAATTCGGCAGATGCCGCCTGAACCCCTTGAAAGGTGTTGAAGAAGCGAATAAAACTAAATCATCGCAAAAAGCCGAATCGGAGCGCGGTTGTTTCCGGGAGCGTGTGCGGCAGCGCACGGCGCAGGTTTTAAGAAAGTTGCGAACGAGGGATTCACGTTTCTGAGTCAGAAGGAGATATAAGTGATGAAGAGCCGTTTTTTGATGATTGGTTGCGCGATGCTGGCGTTGAGCGCTTGCACAAATAAAGATGATGCTGGTGACGTAAATACCGGCAATCAGCAAGCGGCGATGGCCAGCGACTGGGATACGATGGGCGCTCCTGCTCCCGGTTCGCGCGAGGAGTTCGTCCAGAATATCGGAGACCGCGTATTCTTCGATTACGACAGCTACGATCTGCGTCCCGAGGCGCGGGCGACACTGGAAGCTCAGGCGCGCTGGCTGGGGCAGTATTCCAATCTCGGCATCACGATCGAGGGGCATGCCGACGAGCGCGGAACCCGCGAATACAACCTTGCGCTGGGCGAGCGCCGGGCCAATTCCGTGAAGAATTACCTTGTGGCTCTGGGCGTCGATCCTTCGCGGGTCAGCACGATCAGCTACGGCAAGGAGCGTCCGGACGTTCTGGGAGCGGACGATTCCTCCTGGGCGCGTAACCGCAGAGGCGTCTCGGTTATTCAGTAACCGTTGGCGAATGGACCGATGATCTTTTCACGACGTATCGTTCGCAGCGCTCTTATCTGTTCGGCGGCGGCCCTTGCGCTTTATGCGTCCGGGCCTTTGCCCGTTGCGGCGCAGAACGCGGCGGCGATGGAAATCCGCATGCAGGAGCTTGAGCGCGAGATCCAGAGGCTGAACGGGGTGATCGAGGAACAGAGTTTCGAGATCAACAGCCTCAAGGCCCGTCTTGAAAAGGCGTTGAGCGATCTTACGCTCCGGGTGCGGGCGCTTGAGGGCGGGGGTTCCGTGTCTTCCGGCGGGGCGGCATCGACAAATTCCGGGTACGATCCCTACACTTCCGGTTCCTCGTCGATGGGCAGCACGTCGGTCGTCGAGCCTGCGCCACGGACGCCCAACTCCTCTTTCAATTACGTTCCGCCGGAGACGACCGCGAACGATCAGGCCGGAGGGCCGATGGATAGCGTATCTAGTCCGCAGTCCATGTCGCTGCCTGCAGATACGCCTCTGGTCGCGTACGAGAGCGCGTTCGGCCTGCTGAAGAAGAGCGATTTCAAGGGCGCTGAAGTGCAGTTCGCCGCGTTTCTCAAGAAATTCCCGGACAGCCATCTCGTTCCCAACGCCAAGTACTGGTACGGGGAGACGTTTTATGTGCGGGGCGATTACGAGAAGTCGGCGCGCGTTTTCGCCGAAGCCTATCAGGACAACCCGAAGGGGCCCAAGGCTGCGGACAATCTTCTGAAGCTCGGACTTTCGCTGGCCGGGCAGAAGAAGAAGGACGACGCATGCATCGCGCTCAAGAAGCTGGAGGAGGATTTCTCCAATACCGCCGGGCCGATCATCCGCCGCGCCAAACAGGAAATGAACACTCTTGGCTGCTGACGGACGGGCCGGGGGGACACCGATCCGGCAAGAGGATTTCTCTACAATCATGACATCCCGGTTCAAGGGGACCGCCGTTTTATCGGGCGGCGGCGTGGCTGTCGGCGTGTCCGGAGGTCCGGACAGCATGGCGCTGTGTCATCTTCTGGCGCAATGGGTTTCAGGCGAGAACGGTTTGCTTCACGCCTTCACGGTGGATCACGGGTTGCGCCCGGAATCGGAGAAGGAGGCGTGGGAGGTGGCCGAGCGCCTTTCGGAGTGGCCGGGGGTCACGCATCATATCCTGCGCTGGGATCATGAAGGTGAGGTCGTTGACACGCGCATACAGGAGGCGGCCAGAACCGCACGATACGACCTGATGCGCGAATTAATGCGGGAGCTTGGGGTGACGCACCTGTTTCTTGCGCATCACAGGGACGATCAGGCGGAAACCGTTTTGTTCCGGCTGGCGCACGGGTCGGGGCTGGACGGGTTGTGCGGCATGGCTGCACGGCAGGTCTTCGCCGAGGATTTCGTATTATGCCGGCCCCTGCTGGGTTATTCCAAGGCGGATCTGATCGCGACCTGCGAAGAGCGCGGGCTTTTTTATCACCGCGATCCGTCCAACGAAGCCGAGGCCTATGCGCGGGCGCGGATGCGCGGGTCGATGGAGGTTCTGGCGCACGAAGGGCTGACGCCCGAGCGTTTGTCGGTGACGGCGGGGCGGCTGGCGCGGGCGAAGGCGGCGTTGGATGAGATCGCAGAACACACGCGCGAAAAGGCGGTTATCGAAAATCTTTCCGGGCGCGCCGTTTTGTCTCTTGAAGTATTGCGGTCCGTGCCCGCGGAGATCGGGTTGCGGGTTCTGCTGGCCGTTATGGGGGAGCTTGTGCCACCCGATCCTTACGGGCCGCGGCTGGAGAGGGTGGAAACGCTTTTTGCAGACCTGATGAAACCGGAAGCTTTTCGCAAACGAACTCTTAGCAAGATCGTCTTCGAGCGGAAGGACAAAACGCAGAGCATTATTCTTACGCTGGAGGCGAGGGCGGGTGAAAAAGTGTAAAAACCCTGCAAAATCGGCGAAAATCCGAGCAAAAAATGAGGATTTATTCAGAAATGATGTGCTAAAGTGAGTTATGCGTCCCTGTTATTTTCTATAATTACTCCGGTGAGCAAAAATGAACCGTAATATCGTAGTCTGGCTTGGCGTTGCCCTTTTGATCATGTTTATCGTCACCCTTATGGGGCAGGCGCAGGATCCGATGATGCGCGGGGCGAAGGAAATCGCCTACACGGACTTTGTCGCGCAGGCCAAGAACGGCGATATCAACGAGATTACCGTCAAGGGCGACCGGATTACCGGAACGTATGCCAATTCTCCGGAAATGTTCTATACGCTTATTCCTTTTCAGGAGAACGTCATTGAGCGCGTGATCGACACGCGGGTCAAGGTGGTGACACGGCCGATGGAACAACCCGGTCTGTTGATGCAGATATTGATTTCGCTGCTGCCGGCGATTTTGATCGTCGGGGTTTGGATATTCTTCATGCGGCAGATGCACGGGCGCGGAGGCGGCGGGGCTATGGGCTTCGGCAAATCACGGGCGCGGCTGCTGACCGAACGGCACGGGCGCGTGACGTTCGAGGACGTGGCGGGGATCGAGGAAGCCAAGGACGAATTGCAGGAAGTCGTCGAGTTCCTGAAGGATCCGCAGAAGTTTCAGAGACTGGGAGGAAAAATTCCCAAGGGCGCCTTGCTGGTCGGGCCGCCGGGAACGGGTAAGACGCTGATCGCGCGTGCTGTTGCCGGAGAAGCCGGGGTGCCGTTCTTTACGATTTCGGGTTCGGATTTCGTGGAGATGTTCGTGGGCGTGGGCGCGAGCCGGGTGCGCGACATGTTCGAACAGGGCAAGAAGAACGCGCCGTGCATTATCTTTATCGACGAGATCGACGCGGTCGGGCGTCACCGCGGGGCCGGGTACGGCGGCGGGAACGACGAACGCGAGCAGACGCTCAACCAGTTGCTGGTGGAAATGGACGGGTTCGAGACATCCGAAGGTGTTATTATTCTGGCAGCGACCAACAGGCCGGACGTTCTGGACCCCGCCTTGCTGCGGCCAGGCCGTTTCGACCGTCAAGTGACCGTGCCTCTGCCGGACGTTAAGGGGCGGGAGAAGATCCTCAAGGTGCATATGAAGAAGGTTCCGCTTTCCAGTAACGTGGACGCGGCGATTATCGCGCGCGGAACGCCGGGGTTTTCCGGGGCGGAGCTGGCCAATATCGTGAACGAGGCCGCTTTGATGGCGGCGCGCAAGAACAAGCGCGTTGTCACGATGGAGGATTTCGAGGCGGCCAAGGATAAGGTCATGATGGGAGCGGAGCGCCGGTCAATGGCCATGAACGAGGAAGAAAAGAAGCTGACCGCCTATCACGAGGCAGGGCACGCGCTGGTCGCCCTGCACGAGCCGGAGTCGGACCCGATCCACAAGGCGACGATCGTGCCGCGCGGATCCGCTTTGGGGATGGTTATGCGTCTGCCCGAAGGGGACCGTTACAGCTATTCGCTGGCGAAAATGCGGGCGAACCTTTCGGTCGGTATGGCCGGGCGGGTGGCCGAAGAGCTTATATTCGGCAAGGATTACGTGACGAACGGCGCTTCCGGTGATATCCAGCAGGTCAGTTCGATGGCGCGGGCAATGGTCATGCGCTGGGGTTTAAGCGAAGAAATCGGGATGGTCGATTATGGAGACGATCCTGCGAGTTATCAGGGGCGGCGTATTTCCACAACCATGTCGAATAAAATTGATGCGGAAGTGCGGCGTTTTATCGACGAGGGTTATCAGAAAGCAAAGCAGATCATCACGGAACATATCGACGATCTGCACACAATCGCCAAGGCGTTGCTTGAATACGAGCTGCTGTCCGGTGACGAGATCAAGGCGCTATTGCGCGGAGAAGCGATTATCCGGGACGAGCCGGACGATTCCGGCCATGCCGCTCCGGCGCGTCCGTCCGTTCCGACAAGCGGAAGTTTCGGCGGCGGTCAACCGCAGGAAGCCTGATCTTCAGTGTTTTTTATGTTATTTTTATGCCGGGAAGGGTTCCGGGTCCGTTCCCGATAATCCGCCCGGTTCCTGCGCACGTTCGGTGCTGCGGTTCATCGCATTCAGACCGGGAATCGATTCCGAGAAAATCAGGTCTCTCCGGGGGCTGTTTTCTACAAACGTCAGATAGTTTTCCAGCATGGCGCAGAATCGCTCCCTGCCGGATTCGCCCGCAATCGTGTCGTTGCGGATTTCAAAACCGAAATAGGGTAGACCCGTGTTTTTCTCAACAAGCTGAGCCGCCGAGATCGCGACGCGTTCGGGAAGGAAATAGGGAAGGCGGCTGATATAGCGCATTCCGCTTTTTTCGCTCAGAAATTCGCAGGACGCCTGCGCCAACGGGTGTCCTTCGTCCAACGTGAGCATGCCGACCTCGCTTTCGCGCGCCCGACCCTGCCAAGACGGGGTAAAGGAGTGCATGTCGATCAGAAGCACGGCTCCGAATTCCTCCTTCTTTTTCTTAACAAGGTCTGATAAAGCGTTGTGGTAAGGCCAATAAACAGATTGCATTCGTCCTTCACGTTCTTCGGGCGTTACAATATGCGAAGCATTGCCGTGTATCGGAAAATCGTCCCACTCCGAAGAGGTTTCCGCTATCGCCAGCTCGGGCATCCTGTTTACATCAGCGACCAGCCGGGAATAATTGCTCCAGACGAAGGAAGCCTGCGAAAAGCGTGGGATCATGGATTCGAAAAGGGTCGCCATATGCAGGTCGCTGGCTTCGTGGGCCGCGGCGAACCAGGCGCGTTCCATTCCGAGCGGTTTTTCACGATCTCCGAATACGGCCAGCCCGTTATGAGGGCCGGAGAAAATGACCGGGCCGTTGCCTTCATGGACCGTTACGGGTTCAGGTAAGTCAGCTTTTGAACCTAACACCTTGGAGTAATGGAAAAAATCGCCTTTCATCCCGCAAGCCAGCCCAGTGTTTTTTTTAGACCTTAATCTTGCCATAAGCTTTAGGCGCAGACAAGAAAATCGTTGAAAAAGCTTGCATTTTTGAAGCCGGGCATTGTAAAGCTGCGCGGTTACGGATTTAATGACGGCTATGAGCAAAAAGACCCAATATTTCGGAACGGACGGGATTCGGGGAAAGGCCAATCAGTTTCCCATGACTGCGGAGATGGCGCTTAAAGTCGCCATGGCGACAGCGATCGTCCTGCGCGACGCGCGGAACGGGGGGCATATGGACCGGGCGGTGATCGGGAAGGATACGCGGCTTTCCTGCTATATGCTTGAACAGGCCATGACTGCAGGTTTTTTGGCAATGGGTATGGATGTCATCCTTGTCGGGCCGATTCCCACGCCGGGGATCGCCGGGCTGGCACGATCGTTGCGCGCAGATGTAGGCGTGATGATTTCGGCTTCGCATAATCCCTATACGGATAACGGGATCAAGCTGTTCGGGCCGGACGGATACAAGCTGGACGATGCTATCGAGCAGAGGATCGAGGAACTGGTCGAGCGCGACCTGTCCGCCGATCTGGTTTCGCCGGAAAATCTCGGGAAGGCCAGCCGGCTTGACGACGCGCTGGGGCGGTATATCGAGTCGATCAAGCGGAGCCTGCCGCGGCATGAAAATTTCGACGGGCTTAAGGTCGTGGTCGATTCCGCGAACGGGGCGGCCTACAAGGTCGCTCCGCAGATCCTGTGGGAACTGGAGGCGGAGGTTATCGCCATCGGAAACCGTCCGGACGGGCGGAATATCAACGAGGGGTTCGGCGCGACGAGTACGGCGGCTTTGCAGGAAGCGGTGGTTCGCGAGGGCGCGGATGTCGGGATCGCGCTGGACGGGGACGGGGACCGCCTGATTGTGGTGGATGAAAGCGGCCGTGTGATTGACGGCGACCAGATCATGGCCTGTCTTGCGGTTTCGATGAAGGAGAAGGGGACGTTACGCGGGGATAGCGTTGTAGCCACCGTGATGTCCAATCTCGGGCTTGAGCGTTTTCTGGGCGGGCACGGGATCAAGCTTTTGCGTGCGCCTGTGGGCGACCGCTATGTCGTGGAGAAAATGCGGCAGGAAGGCGTCAATCTGGGCGGAGAGCAGTCGGGTCATATCGTCCTGTCCGACCATGCGACGACGGGGGACGGGCTGCTGGCGGCCTTGCAGGTTTTAAGCCTCTTGAAGGCGCAGGGTCTCAAGGCGAGCGCGGTGTTGAACTCTTTTACGCCTTTGCCACAGATCTTAAAAAACATCCGCTTTCAAAAAGGCGGGCATCCCATGCAAGACGCAGCCGTGAAAACAGCGATTGAAAAGGCTGAGAGCCGGTTTAACGGGTCCGGGCGCGTATTGGTCCGGGAGTCCGGCACTGAACCGCTGATTCGCGTGATGGCCGAGGGGGATGATCCGGCTCTGGTCGAAGGTGTCGTTAACGATTTGTGCGAAGTGATTGAAAAAGTCTCTCAATCAGGCTAACCATTACGCTGGCTTTATTTCCAATTTTTAAGACAGGCATAGTTTTTCCGGAGCGAAGAATGAGCAACGATAGCGCCGAACTCGCCCTGCTGCCTAACGGCTTCGAGGATCTGCTGCCCCCGCAGGCGGATATCGAAGCTCAATCCATTTCTACGCTGATCCAGACGTTTTCGGGGTTCGGATATCAACGCATCAAGCCGCCCCTTCTGGAATTTGAGGACAGTCTGCTTGCGCCTGGACCGGGGGAGAGGCTGGCGGGGGAGACGTTCAGGCTGATGGACCCGGTGACGCACCGGATGCTGGGGTTGCGTTCCGACATTACACCGCAGATCGCGCGGATCGCCAGTTCAAGGCTTGCACGGGAATCGCGGCCACTTCGCCTGACTTATGCCAATGACGTGTTACGGACCAAGGGCAACCAGTTGCGCACCGTGCGGCAGTTCTGCCAGGTCGGGTGCGAGATTATCGGCGATAACGGGGCGGAGAGCGATGTCGAGATCTGCGTTCTTGCGGTTCTGGGCTTGAAGGCGCTGGGTTTCGGGGCTGTGACGCTGGATATGACTATTCCGGGGTTTGCAGGAGCCCTGATTCCGCGGGATGCGGATTCCGAAACGGTTCAGGCGATCCGGCGTGCGGTCTTACAAAGGGACCGGGACCTGCTGGCCAGCCTTAAAGGGGCAGAAGCCGGGGCGCTGTCGCATGTCATGGAGATATCGGCGGGGACGAAAAATGCGGAAACCCTGTTTGAGGGCCTCGACGACACGATTCTCCCGCGCGAGATGCAGTGGGATATTGCGCGGCTGAAAACCGTGTGCGAAGGCATAGCGTGCGCACTTGACGAGCTTAAAATCATGGATATTTCCGTAACAGTTGATCTTTTGGAGCAGGCCGGTTTCGATTATCACCGCCATCTCGGTTTTACGCTGTTTTCACCCAAAGTTCACGGGGAGCTGGGGCGCGGAGGCTGTTATGACGTGCGGTTCGGAAAAAGCGGTGAAAGCGAAACAGCGAAAGGGTTTACCCTTTATATGGATACGATCCGTAAAGCCTGCAAAAGCGTAACGGTCAAAGGCCAAGTGTTTGTTCCCGCGGAAGCGAAATGGTCGGAGATCAGAGATCTGCAAGCGCAGGGACATGTTGTCGTTCGCGGGACAGGAACAGGGGACGATGGGGCAATCGCCCGATGTTCGCACCGTTATGAGGGCGGGAAGGTCGTTTCAAACAAGGGCAGCAGTTAAACGTTTTTTTGATTTACGGAGGATAACGGATCATGAGCAGCGTTGCCGTCATCGGCTCCCAGTGGGGTGACGAAGGGAAAGGAAAAATTGTCGACTGGCTTTCGAGCCGGGCAGATGTCGTCGTGCGTTTTCAGGGCGGGCATAATGCCGGTCATACGCTGGTCATCGACGGCAAGGAATACAAGCTGAATCTTCTGCCTTCGGGGATCGTGCGGAAGAACAAGCTTTCGATCATCGGGAACGGGGTCGTGGTCAGCCCGACAGCTCTTCTGAAAGAAATCAAGGCCGTGAAGGAGAAGGGGGTCGAGGTGTCGCCTGAAAACCTTCTGTTATCGGAGAGCGCAAACCTGATTCTATCTGTTCATATTGCGCTGGACGAGGCGATGGAGATCGCGCGGGGCGGGAATCCCATAGGGACTACAAAACGCGGGATCGGGCCCTGCTACGAGGACAAGATCGCCAGACGCGGCGTGCGGGTGTGCGATCTCAGGCATCCGGACGTCCTGCGGGAGAAGCTCGAGTCGATGATGCGCCATCATAATATTTTGCTCAAGGCGTACGGGCTGGACGCGGTCAGTCCGGATAAGGTTTATGACGAGCTGATGGCTCTGGCTCCGGACCTGCTGTCCTATGCAGGGGTTGCTTGGCTAAAGCTTGATGAAGCCAAAACAGAGGGCAAAAAAATCCTGTTTGAAGGAGCACAGGGAACGATGCTGGATATCGACCATGGAACATATCCGTTCGTGACCTCCTCCAACACCGTTGCAGCCTCTGCGTCTTCGGGAACGGGGATGGGGGTGAACGCGGTGAAATACGTTCTGGGCATTACCAAGGCCTATACTACGCGTGTGGGAACGGGGCCGTTTCCGACCGAGCTGAACGACGAAACAGGCGAGTTTCTCGGTCAGAAGGGCAAGGAGTTCGGAACTGTGACCGGGCGCAAGCGGCGTTGCGGCTGGTTCGACGCCGTACTGGTTCGGCAGGCGGTCAAGCTTTCGGGGATGCAGGGGATTGCGCTGACCAAGCTGGATGTTCTGGACGGTCTGGACGAGATCAAGATCTGCGTGGGGTACGAGCTGGACGGTAAGCGGCTTGACTATTATCCGCCTTCGCAGGTGGATCAGGCACGGGTCAAACCTGTCTACGAGGCCGTGGAAGGATGGAAAGAAAGCACATACGGCGCCAGGACGTGGGCGGCCCTCCCCGCTCAGGCGATCAAGTATGTGCGTTATATCGAGGAATTAATCGAGGCTCCGGTCAGCATGCTTTCGACCAGTCCGGAACGGGACGATACAATTCTCGTGCGCGATCCTTTTCTCGACTAGCCTTCTTCTTGCGGAGCGACTTCAATCAAAATGTGGGCGGCGCGGCGAAGTCCGCGCTCGGCGTTTTACTTTTCAGGGAACGGCGATTACACTTTTTCATTACCCCGTTTTTTTGGGGGCATACCCGGAACGGCGGGAGTCACCGGATGTGACGGAAATGCCAACAGGATGATGGCGAAAAGGAGTGTTTCCAGCGATGGCGGACGCATCGCCGCGAGAGGGCGCCCATAAAGCGAGAACACAGGCTGAAACCGGCCGTTCGGCGGACGGGACGGTTCTGCTGGGGAAGACGATCCGGATTAATCCGCGCGAGCCTTTGCCTTATCTGGATCAAGGCGAGATAAAAGCTTTTTCCGCCATAGAGAGCAAAGGGGACGGGGAGGTCAGTTGTTACGCGCAGATTTGCCTGCCCGGTTTAATTCCACGGCGAAACGGTTCCACTATTTACAAGAATATTAGCGACCCCGGGCTTGCCGGACTAAAAGGGTCGGGTGTCGTTTATTGGCCGCCGGCGAGCGCTCAACGTTACGTTTTCGTTTATGAGAACAGCGCCGAGCGATCCGTGCTTTCCGATCCCGCTCAACTGTGCGCGGGGTGGCGGCAGGAACGGACCATGGATATCGTTTTTGCGTCGCTTTACAAAGCGCTGGCGGCTATGAAGAAGCAAAGTTTTTTTCACGGCCTGATTACTCCCGCCAATCTTTTTACGATCCGAGGACAGAGTAAAGGCGTCGTTCTTGGAGGACCGCTCGCCGCGCCAGCGGGATGTTATCAGTCTATTTTTTGTGAGACGATCGACAGGGGTCTGGCCGAAACTGTCGGACGCGGTCCGGGGCAGGCATCAGACGACATGTATGCTTTTGGCGCTACACTGGCCCTCATGATCCGTGAACCTGATCCCGAGCTGAAGGCCATGAGCAGGGAGGCGGTCATCCGGGCCAAGTTCGAAGAGGGCAGCTACGCTTTCCTTGTCGGCAAGGAGCGGCTGTCGGCGCCGGTACAGGATCTTCTTAAAGGGCTGCTCAGCGATGATCCCCAACAGAGATGGAATATCGACGATGTCGCCGTATGGGTCGGCGGAAAAAGGCCTCCCTCTCATCCGGCGCAGCGTCGACGCAAGGGTTCCCGGGGATTGAATTTTGCCGGGAAGAACCATTTTTATGTTCCTTCTCTGGCCCTGGTTTCGGGTAGTAACCCGGAACAGTTCGCGCGCGTGGTCGAAGACGGACAAGTTGAAGAATGGCTTATGCGTTCTCTGGATGACAAGGAAACGATCGAGCGGTATGAAATCGCCGTCAAGCACTTCAAGAGTCTCGGGCGCGACCGAAATTACAGCCACCTGATTACCGCTTGCGTTCGCTCTTCCTTCATTCCGGAATGGCCGGTCTATTACCGCGATCGGTCCATTTCCTATTCGGGGTTTGATACGGCATTGGCCGATGCTTTCGAAAAAAGCGATGATCTCAATATTTTTCACGAGTTGATCGAAAAGGGCATAATTATCAATCAACTGCATATGCTGGAGGCAAAGTCTCTTGTGGTTTCCGGGCCTCTTAAACAGTTTGAAGAGTGCCGGCAAGCCTTGAAGCAGACGCGCGCGGGGTTCGGGCTTGAGCGCTGTCTTTATCTTCTCAACAGGAACGTGAACTGCCTGAGTCCCCGTTTAAAAGGTTTTTACGTCTTCAGCGCTCAGGATCTGATTTATGCCCTTGAAGCCGTTGCCGCCCATAACAAGAGCGGAGGGCTTTTTCTTGACCGGCAGAGTATCGCGTTCCTGTGTGAAGTCGATGCGCGTTGTGTCGACGGCTATCTTTACGAGTTGAATTCTCCGGATAAGTCCAAGCAGGTTATGGGTAACCTTAAATGCCTGGCAGAAATACAGAAACGGTATAAAATTTCGGCACTTCCCAATCTTTCTCAGGCTTTTCTTGAGTTTATGAGTCCTGTCTTCGAGCGGTTTCATGACAGGAGTATCCGCGACAACGTCGTTTCACAGGTTACTTCTGCAGCTCGTTCCGGGGATCTTTCCGGGATGGCGGCGGCGCTGGATAACCGCGATATGCAGAACCGCGATATGGCGAATTTCAAGCGGGCGATGCTTGAATATTACAACCTTTCCCTTGAACACCAGCAGCTCAGCGCGCAGATGCAGAACAAGGGCGGTTTCGGCAGAGCCGACGCACACATGATTTCCGCTATGGTTTCAGGGATAATCGGGTTTTTGCTGATCCTTTTTTCAATCGTATCCTTTTTTTCAGAGCGCGGATTGCCGGGTTTTTAGGGGAGAAGCGCATGGCAGAGAAGAAAAATGGGAAAAACAAGCCGGCTAATAGCCTTTCCGGGCTCAGCTTTGCCGTTATCGTTCTGGTGATTCTCGGGCTTGTTTCCATTCCCGCCATGCTGTTGCTCCTGATCGGGATGCTGCCCACACTCGGCGCGTTTGTCAGCGTGGGAAGCGACGAGGGAAAGGCCGCCCGTGCTCTTTCCGTGACATGTCTTAACTTTGCCGGGTGTTTTCCTTTCCTGCTGAAGATTATCGCGAACAGCATGAGTCTGGAGAAGGGGATGGAGATTATAACCGATCCGCTTGTGATCGTCGTGATCTATGCGACTGCGGGCGCGGGCTACATCGTCGACGCTTTGCTTTCTGGGTACATCTCCTCCTTTTTGTTCACACGGGCGCAGGCACGGCTGGCACAGATCGAAAAGAGGCAAACCGCCCTTGCCGAGCGCTGGGGCGAGGAGGTGACGGGTCGGATTCCGCTTGATGAGGACGGATTTGCCGTGAAGAAGAAATAACCGGGAGGGGGCGAAATGTTAACCTTTTGTTCAGAGTTTGATCTGTATTATGTAATGTAGGGTCTGTTGTAGTATGGCCCGTAATAGGTTCGAGGAGAGCGGCGCGACCGCTTTTTTTGTGCCCGGAAACTCGAACGAATTTGTGACAAATTTTAATAATGATAAGACAATACGGTGCAGGCAAATGATTGATTTTATTAGGAAATGGCTGCGAAGAGAAGACGGCGCGACCGCCATCGAGTTCAGTCTTGTGGCTATTCCCTATTTCATGCTCAGTCTCGGCATTATGGAATTGTCCCTGATGTATGCTTCGGCCAGCCTGCTCGAAGGGGCGACGGATTCGGCCGCCCGGTTGATCCGGACCGGACAGATTCAGCAATCTTCCAGCGATCCCGAGATGATGTTCCGGGATGCGATGTGCGATTTCGTGAATGTTTTGATTGACTGTAACGACGTTACGATCGAAGTCCGGACCATGACGAGCTACGGCGATTTCGATTCCATGGCACCTGTATTCGACGAGGACGGGAACATGGTCTCTCAAGGTTTCAACGCGGGGGGATCGAACGACCGCATCCTGATTCGCGTCGGTTACCGCTACACCATGAAGACGCCGCTGGTCGGCCCGCTTTTGAACGGGCCAGACGGAGGGACGTTGTTCATGTCCACTATTGTTTTGCAATCCGAACCGTATGAGTTTGAAGATGCCGGCGCTTAAGATAAAAATTTCAGGTTTTCTGAGCCGATGGATTAAGGAAGAGGACGCGTTGGCCGGAACAGAGGCCGCGATGATCTTTCCGGTCATGCTCGTGCTTTTCCTTGGGCTTTTCGATGTCGGCAACGGGATCCTGGCCAACCAGAAAACGATCCGCGCTTCGCAAATCGTCGCGGACCTAGTCGCCCGGAAGAACGTTGTCAGCGGCACGGACGTCAACGAAGCGGTGATCGCCGGGGAACTGGCTTTCGAGCCTCTGGACAAGTCTACGTACGGGGTGGACATCATCAGTATTCGATTCGACGACGATACAGCCGATCCGCAGATCGTATGGCGCGATACACGGAACATGAGTCCTATTCCCGACGTGTTCGACCGGGTCGACGCCTTGAAGCTGCCCGGGGAGGGGGTTGTCGTCGTTGCCGTGACTTATAGTTTCGAGCCGGTCTTTTCCGGTTTTGTCGTCGATACGTTCAATATGATGGAGGTCGGGTTCAGCCGCGGACGCAGCAGCCCGGTCGTCAACCATGAGTAAAAACGCTTTAACTGCGCCTGAAAGGAAGTGCGTCATGACCTGCGTAAACCCCATTAAAGACTTCGTGAGCGGTATAAAACAGCTCTGCCGCCGATACTGGAGAGACACCACGGGAACGATCGTGGTGGCGTTTGGTATCATGGCCCCTCTCCTGATCGGGATGGCGGGGATGTCTCTTGATTACTCGCAAGCCTATCTTGTTCGCTCACGGCTGGCGCAGGCGCTGGACGCTGCGGCGCTGGCTGCCGCGGCTTATTCTTCCAGCGAGGCGGAGATACAGCAGCGTGTGCAGGATTTCTTTGACGCCAACTATCCTGAAGAAAAGCTGGGCGTGACGTTTGACCCGGTTGTGCAAGTGGTCGGGGACGAAGTGCGCGTTACGGGATATGCGACTTACAACACGATGTTCCTTAAGGTTCTGGGGATCGACACGATCGACGTTTCGGCTTCTACCATCGTGGTGCGCGAGATCCAGGGGCTTGAAGTGGCTCTGGTCCTCGACAATACCGGGTCGATGGCGTGGAACGACAATATCACGGCCCTTAAGACTGGAACAGAGAACTTTATCAATATCCTTTTCGATAACGCTTCGGCCCCTGAAAACGTGCGGATCGGCATGGTTCCGTTTGCGAATACCGTGAATGTCGGGCGGCGCGGGCTCGGGCTTAATCCCGACGGATCGACCTATGCTGACGGCACGTCTTTCGTGACCTTGCCGAGCGGTGTGAGTTATACGACTTATCACAATACGAGCGCAGGATGGTACGGGTGTGTCGTAGAACACAAGGAAGACGGTTATGATACCGGCGCTACGCACGAGCCCAATACCTACGGGCAGCTCTGGCGCAGCGGTTCGGACTGGGACGGGCACGGGTGGAATCCCGGAGTCAACAGCAACGACCCCTATAATTACGACGTTCTTGATAATTACGAGGGGCCCTGGGATATCTATTCTTTCGGGAAGGTTATCGGATATGACCAGTATTGCTCCGGAAGCGGATACAGCGCCTCTCGTTGCAGTAACTGCGGCGGGGATGAAAAGTGTAATTCCACCTATTGTTTCTGCCGGAACAGCACCCCGAACCAAGGGTGCCCGTATGCGCACATCATGCCTCTGACCAGCGATCGGGACGCGTTGCTGGATCACGTGGATACGATGACCCCGGACGGGAATACGCTGGGCAATATCGGGATGGCGTGGGGTGCACGCATTCTTTCTCCCGAGTATCCTTTCGAGGAGGCCCATGCCTGGGATAACTTCTACTGGAAGAAGGCGATCGTCATGATGACGGACGGGGACAACACCGAAAACGGCACGTATTCGTCCTTCTGGTTTACGGGTAAGAACAACATGAACGTGACGAAGTTCAACGACCGGTTCGCCGAAACGTGTGAGGCTCTCAAGGATCAGGGGGTTCAGGTCTACACGATCACCTTTACCTCCGGGATCAGCGAATCGACCAAGGATTACTTCCGTGAATGTGCGAGCAGCGAGGACCAGTATTTCGATGCGCCGACACAAGAAGAACTGATCGACGTGTTCGAGACGATCGCCCGCGAGTTGAGCAATCTTCATATCAAGGGTTAATCAATAGCTGAAATACAGCGCCCTACTAAGTATAATTGAAACACCCGCACATCACGCGGGTGTTTCTGTTCAGGGCGTTATATTATTTCTTAAATATGCAAGCTATTGTGAGTGTATTCAAGTAACTCAAAGATATTACCTGTGTTTTTGTTTATCTATACTTGATGTATAAAATTTTATATAAATACTTTTATAATTCTCTCTATAAAATGTTTTATTTTTGTAATAAAAATAATTTGTTACTTGTGTTTTTTAAGAATTTTTTAATCGTCTTCACGGTAATATGGAATTATCGGTTAGGAGCTTCACTGGTTACGCTGCGAAAAGCCGAGATGAAGCCAACATACAGACTTTAAAAAGGAGATAGAACATGTTGAACAAACTGATTGCATTCAAGGAAGCTTACCTTAAAAACGAGGACGGTGCGACCGCTATTGAATACGGTCTGATCGCCGCCGGTATCGGCCTTGCGATTTCCGTTGTCGTGTTCCTGCTCGGGGACGACCTGGTCGCGATGTTCGAAAACATCCAGACTGCTCTGACGTCTTAATCGACACAGACAACTCACAGGATTTGTTGGTTTTTTCATTCTTGTGAAGTTCCTAGATTACCGAAAAGCCCGCCATCATATCTCCGGCGGGCTTTTTCTCTTTTATAATTTGTCGTTGACAGTTTTTGATGATTTTTAGCTTTCAATCGCTTTTCCACGACTTTTTATATAGGCTTCGTAATTGATGTTTTTGCTTGTCCTGTTTCTTTTTTCGATTTTTCTGGCTTTGGGAGCCGGTGTTTTGTCAGCCCTGTCGGATTTGCGGGGAATGACTATCCCCAATATTTACAGCTTTATCGTGATCGTTTCGTTTTTAATTGCTTACGCTTCTTTGTGGGTCAACGGGAGCGAAAAAGCAGTCTGGCCGTTTGCCGCTCATCTGCTATCCGGGGTATTGACGTTTTCAATTACGGCCTTATTGTTTTCATTCAGAACACTCGGCGCAGCAGATTCGAAGTTGGCTACAAGCTACGCCTTATGGTTCAGGTTAAGTGATTTGCCCTTGTTCCTGGCGTATATGACTTTTGCCGGTGGGCTGGTCGCGGTTGCGGCGCTTGTGATTCGAAGGCGGAAGCCTTTTAAATCGCCGCGAGAAGGAAGCTGGGTTTACAGGCTTCAGAACGGCGAAAGCAAAGTACCCTACGGTGTGGCCATTTTTGCGGGGGCTTTGGCGGCTTTTTTAAAAGCCGGGTATTTCAGAGGTGATTTTTTATCGGCCTTTCTGTAAAGGCTTCGCTGAAAAACCGGTGTCTGCGTTTTATCTTATGTTAATAAAAAAACTATATTATGGAAATGTAGCTTTTTTCTGCTTGTTTAGTTTTCTTGAGTTTTCAGCGTTTTTGTTCAACTGCGTTATCTGTGTGATGTGATGAATGTACCCGGACCTTCTAGGGGTTTTAGTCTTATGAACAAGAATATTCTTATCGTTCTTGGGGGCGCCGTGCTTGCGGCTGTTCTCGTTGCCGTTCTGGTGCAGGTTTCGCTGGGCGGCAAGAAGGGGGGAAGCGCCAGCGCCGAAATGGTCGAGGTGCTTGTCGCCGCGCGTGACCTGAAAATCGGGGACGAGCTCTCTGACGGGGATATGCGCTGGCAGGAATGGCCGAAAGGTTCCTTATTCAGAGGAGCGATCAAGCGCGAGGACGAGCAGGAGGCCGCCGAGGCCCTTGAGGGGCGTTTGCGCCGCGATGTGGCTAAGGACGAAGCCGTTCTCAAAAGTTTTCTTCTGCGCGAGAAAGCCGGTAATTTCGTGGCTAACAGCCTTGAACCGGGCATGCGCGCCATGGCGATCAAGGTCGAGGCGAAGACCATGGTAGGCGGGTTTATCAAGCCCGGCGATTTCGTGGATGTCGTAATGACCTACAAGCTGAACATCAAGGCGGACAAGAACGAGGCGCCCGGTTTGCAGACTCTTGTGAATATGAATGTGGATAAGTGGGCCAGCGAAACGATTCTCCAGCGCGTGAGAGTTCTGGCGATTGACCAGACGGCGGAGTTCGAGGACGACAAGGACGAAGCGGAAGTCGGGAAAACCGTTACGCTGGCGGTTGACGCCCAACAGGCTGAGAAACTGGCTTTGGCTGCGGAGTTCGGCAAGATTACGCTGGCTCTCAGAGCGGTCGGAGACGATGTGGTTCGCGAAGAGCGGGCGTGGCCGACGGTGACCGACGCGCGGATGACGCATATCGACGACGAGATCATGCATCAATACAATTCCATGAAAATGAACACGGGGACTGGCGTTCGGCGCAATGTTGTGAGAATCTATAACGGGACGTCCGGTTCCGAGTAGTGTTTTATCCTGCGTTAGGTTTTATCCGTTTCTTAAGCTTTCTGCGTTTTCTTTCCTGCGTTTTCTGAGTCATGTTTTTAAGTGCAACAGCTAGATATCTGAAAGACAACACGATGAATGGGTTTTGTTCCAGATTGCGCGGTGTTTTTGTTTTCGCTGTGCTGACGGTGTGTCTTGTGGCGAGTACCGGGGCGTTTATGAGCGCCCATGCCGGGAAGGGGGATCTGGACCCTATCCACAAGAAGGCAGCGCCTCCCGTGGATATTCCTCTGGGCAAGGCCGAGATTATCGCGCTGGATAATGCCGTTTCGGATATCCTTGTGGCCAACCCCGCGGTCGTTGATGTGCAGGCAATCCAGTCCAACAGGCTTTATGTCGTCGGGCTTTCTGTCGGGGATACGAATATCATCGCGCTGGATTCCTCCGGGAATGTCGTGCGCAAGGTCGACGTCCACGTTTCCTACGATCTTCAGGCGATCCAGAGCCTTGTCGAGAGGCTTTTTCCTAAGGAAGAGGCGAAGGTCGGTTCCGTACATGACCAGATCTACCTGACCGGGACGGTTTCAACGCCCGAGTCCGCGTCCAAAATCGCCAATCTTGTCGCGCATTATGTCAGCGACCTGACCGATCAGGAGGGGCAGATCGATTCGATCATATCCAACCTGCTTGAAGTCCGCGGCGAGCAGCAAGTGATGCTTCAAGTCAAGATTGTTGAGGCGAAGCGTAGCGTTTTAAAGGAGCTGGGTGTCAATACCAGCGTCAACGATCCGAACGAGCTTTCAGCAGTCCGGATTTTTGACCGCGTTCCGCCGACCCAGTTAATTGACGGAACAGACGCCCTGCAGCTGGGCGGGGCTGAGGGTTTGACGCTTTCCCAGGACGCTATCGGCACAGCGGGGCTGCTTTTCGATACCGGGCTTAAGGGTATCGGGCAGGTCGGCTTGTTCCTTGATGCGCTGGAGGAAGAAGGACTGATCAACGTTCTGGCCGAGCCGAACCTGACCGCGGTTTCAGGGCAGCAGGCCGGGTTCCTTGCAGGCGGTGAATTCCCGGTTCCGACGGGCCGCGACCAGTTCGGGAATATCACGATCGAGTTCCGCGAGTTCGGAGTTTCGCTTAACTTCAAGCCGGCCGTCATGTCGGACAAGCGGATCAGCCTTCAGATGGACACGGAGGTGTCTTCTCTGGACAACACCAACGCCGTCGTTCTGGCCGATCTTGTCGTGCCGGGGCTGGATATAAGACGGGCTCAGACGACTATCGAACTGCCCAGCGGGGGGAGCCTTATGATTGCGGGGCTGCTTCAGTCCGAATCGGTGAAAGGGCTTTCCGGTCTACCGGGGATCAAGGATACGCCGGTGCTCGGCAAGCTCGTGTCGTCGGACAGTTTCCGCCGTGACGAGACGGAACTGGTCGTTATCGTAACCGGGTATCTTGTCGGGTCCTACAAGGACAACGAGCGGGCGGTTTCCGTTAACAGGAAAGAGCAGGGACCGCTGGCCAACGTGTTTTCAAGGAATGTGCGCCGCAAGTATGATATCGAGGATGAGTCGGTTTTCACCGCATCCGGCGCTTATGGTTACATGCTGGATTAGAACGGGCAGGAGTTATTACAATATGTCTTTAAAATCAGGTTTGAAGATAAAGCTTCTTTTGACGGGTGCGGTTGTCACGCTTTCTCCGGCGCTGCTCGGCGGATGTGAAATGTATGCGCCCGCGACGCTTTCAACCGAGAAAATAGAAGTTCACGAGGAGCCATATTTCCTTAATGTATCCGCACAAGAGGCGGACGAGGAGATGGCGGCACGCATCGCGCATCACTATGCCCGTCATGCGGGCGGGCCTCTGAAGCTCGGGGTGACCTACGATTCAAAAAATTACCGTAATACGGCGATGAAAGCTTCGCAGAAGGCCGCCGATCTGGCGAAGGCGCTTCGCGAAAACGGCGTTGATCAGGTCGAAACGGACATCCTGCCCGTTCACGGGCAGGGGGACGAGTCGCGTGTTCTGGTCTCCTATGATTCATTCAGCGCGCATGCCCCTGCGAATTGTTCGACCATGCCGGGGGTGGAAAATCGTGTTGTCGAATATGATCAGGATTACCGTCTTGGCTGCACGATCCAGACGATGGTCGCCAAGCAGGTTTCACGCCCCAAGGATCTCGAAGGGCAGGGTGCCACGGGCGAAAATACCGACGGACGAAGCGCGACGAATATTGTCGATCTTGTCCGGTCAGGCGCAGAGAACAAGGAACTGGGCGGCGAGTCCGCTTCGGGGCAGAACTGATTTCCGTATTTTTTCTTTGTGAACGAGACCATATCTTTATACGCGGTCTTTTTCGAGTCCATGAGACTCAACGCCATGGATTGCGCTCTTGCGCGGTGTTCGATTCTGTATTTTTCATATTCCGTTAACCCCTTGTCTTATTAGGATATTCTTAAGGTCCTGCTGTTAGAGTGTGCGCAGGGAAACCTCTCTATGAACAGTCAATTATGAGCAGATCGGGTCCGGTTCACGGGCGAAAATACAGGTAAAAAACTCCATGAGCGAGGCAGACACCCAAGCTACAGACATATTACTTCCTTCTGCGGAGGTCGCGGTGTTCTCGCGTGATCCGGAGACTCTGCGTAATTCAGGAGAAATCCGTAACGACTGGCGCTTTGCGCGCGTAAGCCTCCATGTTCAGGACGGGGATGTCGAAACGGCTATTCAGCTTTATTCCGGTCGTGATGCGCCTGAGTTGCTTATTATTCAGACGGACACGATCGACGAGGGTTTTTTGGGGCGCCTGGAAGCGCTGTCGGCTTACTGTTCGCAGGATACGGCCGCGGTGATTATCGGGCCGGTCAACGATGTTTATCTTTACCGCAGCCTGATCGACATGGGGGTGAGCGATTACCTTGTTCGCCCTGTCATGAAAGACGTGCTCTCGGACGTGATCGCCAAGACGCTGGTCAGCAGACTGGGCGTGAGCGGCAGCCGCCTTATCGCCTTTATGGGAACCAAAGGCGGCGTGGGCGCATCCAGCCTTGCGCAGATGGCGGCGCTCGGGGTCAGCGAGATGATGGGGCAGAAAACTGTCCTGATCGACAGCTCGGGGGGCTGGTCATCCTTAAGCGTGGGCATGGGGTTCGATCCCGCCGGGACATTGCGGGAAATATCCCGTGCCGTGGACCGGAACGACGAAGCGGGTCTTGCCCGCATGTTCGTAGAACAGGGCGAGCGGCTGAAGATAATGGCGGGCGGGGGCGATGCGCTTCTTGACACCACGATTTTGCCTGACCAGTACGAACGCTTTCTAGATATGCTGATGGTCAAGGCGCCGGTCGTACTGGCCGATCTGTCGGCTTCGGAGCCGGGGCTGCGCAAGCTTCTTATTTCCCGCGCCAACCATATCTGCCTTGTGTCCACACCGACTTTAACGTCCTTGCGCTTCGCGCGCAGCCTCATTAAGGAGATTGCCGATTTGCGAGGCGGCGATAAAGACGATCTGTCTCTCATCATCAACAGAATGGGTCAGGTAAAGGGGCATGAAGTCAGCCTTCATGAGATTGAAAAAGCGGTCGAGCTGTCGCCTGCCGCGAGCATCCCCTACCTGCCGAACCTGTTTATGGCGAATGAAAGTAATATGCGTAACGTCCTGAGTGACAAGGACGGGCAGGACATTCTTAAAGGATCGTTACTGTCGATTATCCGTAAGACCGTGGCGTCTGATTCCGAGGATTATATTGACGAGAAAAGTGAGAAAAAGTCAGGCCTTTTAGGGAGTTTGTTAACCAAAAAAAGGTAAAATTAGGGAAAATGCGCGTAATAACTGCGCCCTCATACGGGAAATATCATGTTCGGTAAAAAGCAAACAAGCGGCGGGGCCAAGCCCTCTGCACCGAAACCGCCATCAGGGGCGAAAGCGCCGGCCCCGGAGCGCAAGCCGCCTGTCGTCGAAGCACCATCTGCCAAGGCCGCTTCCCCTAAAGAACAGGGTGAGGGCAAGAGCTTTTCAGAAAAATCAGGGTTGACGGATTCTTCTCTTGAACAATTGAAGAGTTCAGAGCAAGAGGGGCAACTTAATTCTGCACTTGGGCGGGAGGGGAGTGTTGCGGACAGCGCTGCCGTATCTTCCGAAGGGGAGAGCGTTCCGATGGAACTGCCTCCCGGTGCCGAGCCGGAGACGGCTTCCTCCGCGTCTTCCAAAGAAGAAAAAGCTCCGGCCGCTCCCAAGCAGCTTAAATCCATGGCAGACGACGCTCTTCTGCCTGAAGAGGGCGTGGAAGATGACGCACAGCCCAGCCACGGCGACTCCATCACGACTTTGAGGCTTCAGCGTTGCCGGAACCGGATCTGGCTGGATCTGCGGGACGGAATCGACCTGAAAGCGCTGGCGCGGATGGATTCCAAGGCCGCGCGGGAAGAGGTTTATTCGGCGGTCGAGGAGATCGCGCGTTTCCGGAATCTTGACCTGACGCCCGCGGAACTGGCCAGTATCGCCAAGGAATGCGCGGACGACATGCTGGGGTTCGGTCCGCTCGAAGAGCTTCTGGAACGGGACGATATCGCCGATATCATGATTAACGGGCCTGATGTCACGTACATCGAGGTTGGGGGGAAAATCGAAAAGACGGGCGTCAAGTTCCGCGACAGCCAACATCTTATCACGATCTGTCAACGGATCGTGGGGGCGATCGGGCGGCGGGTTGATGAAGCCTCTCCTATTTGCGATGCGCGTCTGCCGGACGGGTCGCGGGTAAACGTCATCATTCCGCCGCTGGCTGTTGACGGCGCGGCCATGACGATCCGGAAATTCAAGAAGGACAAGCTGACGCTTGAGAAGCTTCTGGAGTTCGGGTCGATGTCGCCTTCGTGCGCGAAGCTGATTATGGCCGTGGGGCGGTGCCGGGTGAACGTGCTGGTTTCCGGCGGTACGGGTTCGGGTAAGACCACTATGCTGAACTGTCTGACCCGCTATATCGAGGCGGGGGAGCGCGTGATTACGTGCGAGGACGCCTGCGAACTGCAATTGCAACAGCCGCACGTGGTGCGTCTTGAAACGCGGCCGCCGAACCTTGAAGGGGTCGGGGAAATCACGATGCGGGATCTGGTACGGAACTGTCTGCGGATGCGTCCCGAGCGGATTATCGTCGGGGAGGTGCGCGGGCCCGAAGCGTTCGACCTTCTGCAAGCCATGAACACCGGTCACGACGGGTCGATGGGTACGGTTCACGCCAACAACCCGCGCGAGGCGATTTCGCGGATGGAAAACATGATCGCGATGGGCGGGCTGAATTTGCCCCAGAAAGCGGTGCGCGAACAGATCGCTTCCGCGGTTAACGTCATTATCCAGGTGCAGCGTTTGCGCGACGGATCGCGGAAAACCACGCATGTGACCGAGATTACGGGCATGGAGGGTGATGTCGTCACCATGCAGGATCTTTTTTATCTGGAGATCCTGGGCGAAGACGAAAAAGGCAAGCTGATTACCCGACAGCGCTCTTCGGGACTGCGTCCGAAATTTTATGATCTGGCACGGCAGTTTGGGGTCGATCAGCTCGTCATGGATGCGATGGAGGAAGCCTACGGCTAGGAAACCCCATGGAACTGATCCAGATCGTCATTATCTGCTGCATCGTTTTCCTGGTCTTCGGGGTGGTGGCAGCCGTCATCATGAACAAGGAGGCCAAGAGCCGGGAATCAAAACTGGCGGTTATTCGCGGGAGTTCAGCGAGCGAGGGCGGTCATAACGAGCGCGACGTGGCGAACAAGCGCCGCGCGGAAATTGCCCGCAAGCTCAAGGAAAGCAAGGAAGAGGAGAACAAGGGCAAGAAGAAAGTCACTATTGCCATGAAGCTGGGCATGGCCGGGCTTGAGACTTCACCCAAGCAGTTCTGGATCTTTTCCGTCCTCTGCGGCGTGGCCTGCACGGCGGCCGCGTACTTTTTAGGGCAGTCGAATTACGTGATAGCGCTTTGTCCGGTAATCGGTACGCTCGGTATTCCTCGCTTCGTCCTGCGGTTCCTTATAAAACGGCGCCAGAAAAAGTTTCTGGAGGAGTTTGCCGACGCCTTGGAAGCCATCGTCCGTCTTCTGAAAGCCGGGATGCCCGTTTCGGAGGCGGTTTCGATGATTTCCCGCGAGTTCGAAGGGCCGGTCGGCGAGGAAATGTCACGTGTTTACGACAAGCAGAAGATCGGTATTCCCCTGCATGAGGCGGCGCTGGACGCCACCAAACGGATGCCGCTGACCGAGATGCAGATGTTCGCCACGGGCCTTGCCATACAAGCGCAGACGGGTTCGAGTCTCTCAGAGGTTTTGACCAATCTCGCGAACGTAATCCGGGCGCGGTTCAGGTTAAAGCGCAAAATCGTGGCGCTCTCCTCGGAAGCGATCGCTTCGGCTTCGATTATCGGGGCTTTGCCGATTCTGGTGGCCACGGGACTTTATTTCCTCAATCCCGATTACATTATGATCCTGTTCACGACACCGACCGGGAAATGGCTTGTGGCCGGCGCTGCGGTCTGGATGACCATGGGTGTTTTTGTCATGAAAGCCATGATCAATTTCAAGGTTTAACGATTTGATCCTTATAAGAAGGAAGAGTAGCTATGATGGAACTGGATAACGAAATGGTCATTACGCTGGTCGCGTCTTTGGGTGCGGCAGCTTCTGTCGTCGCGTTCGCCTTTCCGTTCCTTCAGAAGGCGGACAAGAAAGAAAAGGCGATGTCCGTTATCGAAAAGCGGCGCAAGGATTTGTACCAGCAGACGCGTGAGGCTGCGCGGAATAAAGGAAAAGAGTCGGTCTCCGCGAAGGATTCGATGTCCAGCCTGTTCCGGTTTCAGCAACTGGCCGGTAAGATGGGGGAGAAGGTTCGCGATAAAATGCTTCAAGCCGGGATCCGTAATCCCAAGGCCCCTTTGCGCTTTATGATCGCACGGGTGATCCTGCCCGTGTTGTTTGTCGGACTGGCCATCCTGTTTTTGTCCAAGGTGCCTGAGGAAAAGAAGCTTTCGGACGGGATGGCGACCGTGATCCTGCTGACGTCCGCGCTGGCCGGCTTTAAAATGCCCGATATTCTTGTGAAGAACATGATCCAGAAACGCCAGCAGGAACTGAACCTCAGTTTTCCGGACTCGCTGGATATGATGCTGATCTGCGTGCAGGGCGGGATCGGGCTGGAGCAGACGATCGAGCGTGTGGCTACGGAGGTTGCAGAGCATTCGCCCATTCTGGCGGAGGAGCTGGGGATTTTGAGCGCCGAGATGGCGATGCTGAACGACCGCCGCCGTGCGTTGCAGGATTTCGCGCGGCGCGTGGGAAGTGGTGCGGGCAAATCCTTTGCGACCGCGCTTATTCAGGCCGAGCAATACGGTACGTCGATTTCGCAGGCGATGCGTGTGATGTCCGAGGAGCTTCGGGATATGCGGATGGCGGAAGCCGAGCGCAAGGCCGCTGCATTGCCGCCGAAGCTGACCGTTCCGATGATCCTGTTCTTTCTTCCGTCGCTGTTTATCATCATCCTTGGGCCAGCGGGGATCAAGGCGGCCGCAGCCGGAGTCGGCGGGTAACTCTTCCTTATGATATCTTCCTAGTTTCTCGGCGCTGTCGAAGGAACAGGCACGGGATCGCGGTTGACCGGGGCCGCGCTTTCAAGTTCTGCTGCGGCCGCGTTCATGCCCACGGCGGAGAGTTCCGCGGCCGTCACGGGAAGCACTTCGGGCGGCTGCATTCCATGCAGAAATTTCAAGTTCATTCTGAAAATCTCGGTTCCGCCGAATTTTTCCTGATAGGCTTCCTGATTGGCTGCCCCGACTTTATAGCGCTCAAGGGTTTCCTTGGATGCCGCGGGTATTTTATGGGCCGGGTCGGGATCGAAGGTCACGGACACAGTGTTCTGATAAACGCCATCATCTTCGGTTTCTCCGAACAAGGGCCCGAGATCTACGAGCATGCCCGGCATGGGGGAGCGATCCTGCGTTGCGGGGTCGGTCATTTGATCCGGTCTAAGGATATCGGGGTCTATTTTGCCGATTTCCAGCACTTTTAAATCGACGGTTTCCGTCGAGCCGGGGAGCGTTACGTGGAGCATTCCCCCTTTGGTTACCGTATCGGCCTGAAGCCGGGCAGCCAGACCGATGGCCACATTTAGCTCCGAAGTGTCATATTTTTCAAAAATAGTTTCAGCCATAATTAAAGTCTTCTTTATCTGTTTGATTATAAAAATAGAAAAATGATGATCTCTGCATCAAAGTTTTTTGCTTTTATTGCTCTTTATAATACCCAATCCTGTTTAGTGCAAGTATATTATGGAAATCTTTAATGTTTTACTGAGTTCTCGGCCAGATGCCGGAGAGACTCCCGTAAACATTCAAATCCTCATGAAAAAGGGGCCTTTGTGTTCGGCCCCTCATCATTGCTAAATTTCTTGCTCTCTATCAGGAGGTTTCGCCCAAGGCACGGACGATGCGCAGGTTGCGCTCGATCTCAATTCGGTCGGGGGAGAGGGCCTTGGCCTTTTCAAGGATCTGGATGGACTCGTCGATATAGCCCTGCGTGGCAAGATTCAGGGCGAGGTTGTTCATGATGGGAGTCGGGTCACCCTTCCATGTTTCAAGGCCTTTACGGAATGCGCGCTCCGCGGCTTCATGCTTTTCCTGCGATTCCAAGGCGATGCCGAGATTCTGGAAGGCGATGTAGTCCTGCGGGTTTTTCAGGACGGCTTGCTGGGCGTAGGTTTCAGCGCTCTTGAAATTGCCCAGTGAGAGTTCGATTGAGGACATTTCCGAGAGGATATGCGGCTGGGCATCCGGGTTGTGTGCGAAAGGGCTGAGAACGATCTCGGCGCGGTTGGCGTAGTCGGCTTGACGCAAAGCCCTGGCGTATTTGTAGGCGGCATCGGGGTTCGCGCTGTCATTTTTGTACTGGCGTTCGAGCGCCATCAGCGCGCCCGTCAGGTTCACTTCGCCACCTTCGGCGAGAGCCTTGTCAATCGCCGCGTCTATTTTTGCGCTTTGCTGCTGCTTGGCGAGATCGGCGGCGTTTTTATCCGATCCCGTTGTCTGGCATGCGGTCAAGTTCAACATGGCGGCGGTCAGCAAGACCAGTGGTGAGATTTTTTTCATCGTTTTCATTTTTCCGGTGAGCTTTGTTTGTTGGTGATTGCGCCTGCGGCTCTTTATGGCTTTCGGCAAATACGAGTTATTCCTCTGTTCCTTCCTCTTCCGATCCGTCGTCGCTATTCGAGCTGTTGTCCGGTCCCGAAGCGCCAGATGTTTTGCCTGAGGACTGACCGTTCTGAACGTCTCTGTCATCGACGGATACTTCCTCGGCGCCTATGAGTATTTTATGGCATGTGTCGGGGCAATAATAAATGTTGTTTTCGTTGCAGTCCTTGCTGCCCCCGCTCCGGCAGGAGTTTTTCACGCGGACATAGTGTTCTTCGGGTCCGGCTACAATTATAAGACGGCGCATAATAATATTGCCCCCGGTATTCATCACCGTGAAATAGGTCGCGCCCGGTTTGCGGGGAATAACAACGAGGGTGCGAGTCGAATCGGCGATAACGTTCGCATGTTCGGGGTTGCCGACCACGACAAGTCCGGCATCGTCATCAAGCCTTACAAGCTCCGTATCGTCGGGGCTGAGCTTGATCGTGGGATGCGTGGTTTCCTTGAGAACAGGCATACCTGCAGGGGCGGCGGCCTCTGTGACGACTTGCGGCAGATCAAGAGACTGCTGCGAAGGCGGGTCAGCAGCCCAGAGGGTCGAAGGGGTGAATGCAGCTATACATGCGGCAACAGCCAGCACGCTAAACGGCGATGAAAATTTGCCTTTTGGCCTTGTAATCGTGTCTTTCATGACAAAAATGACCTGATTGTGCGAGCGGGTACGCAAAAGAGAACATGTAACAACACATTATTATAACGCGCCGGAGGAACGGGCGCACCCCCTTTTTGTTCAAATTTCTGACAAATTCTAAATGATTTTCTTTTGTGTGTTTTATGAAGCGCTTAGTCGAGGATCGTCCGTTTTCCAGCTTATATGGTACGGAGCAAGGGCTTCGAGGAGTTCCTCCAGCGACACCATCCCCACGCAGGGGGCCGCACCTGTGCGGTTTAACTGTCCCGCTGCGAGTTTTCCGGCAAGAAGGGGAGCGGGCGTTGCCGGAATGTGCAAGCCGTGTCCCTGGCGTGCTGTAAGCTCAAAAACGATTATTAACCGATTGTTATTTTTATCTTTCCCTTCGAGTTCCATATAAAAACCGCTACGATCCGTTCCAAATATGTCGAATGTTTTGGCCCATCGCAGCAGGGGATCGGCTAGCGGGGCGAGCGATTTTATCATCCGCCAGCGCACAGGCCAGCTTAGCATCCAGAGGCCCAGATGCAGGATCGAAAGTTCGGTTCCTGCGCGAAATTCCAGCGTACGCAGATCCGGGTAGAGCGAGGGAAAAAGTTGCAGGTCGGGGATATCGCAATATCCGAGCGGCCGGGAGCCGAGTTCGGAGAAGCGGCGATATTTCAGTCCCTGCCAGCCGTGGGCGATTTTCATTTCCCCGTCGATCAGAGTCTTGAAGGGCTTCCCGGTATAGCTCATCACCGCGCGGGCCGTGGCAAGGCCCATTCCGGTTTTCTGGGCGGTGCTGATCCCGTATTCGAGGTGTTCAAGTTTTTTGAAGCGCGTTTTGTATTTCTCTATCACCGCCGAGGAGAGGGCAGGGACGGAGCTCGCGCCGCTGCAGACCAGTATGTTGGCAGCCTTTGCCTGTTTATCCAGAACTGTGATCCCCGTAACGAAATCGCGGCTGTCAGACAGGTCGATGTAATGACATTTATGTTTTATCGCGGCTTTGGCCACGCTGTAATCCTGATCCTGAAAGGGGCCTGCCGTGTGAATAACGATGTCCGGTTTTGCTGTTTCGAACACCGTCTGCAAATTTTTATGGATATCGGCGGCAAGGACCTCAACGGGGTTGGCGGATTGCAGGTTTTTTGCCGTTGCTTCGGCTTTTTCTTTCGAGCGGCCCGCGAGAATGAGGGTGATGTTTTTATCCGGGGCCAGTTTTTGTGCGATCAGCGTTCCGAACTGTCCGTAGCCGCCGATAATCAAGACTCGTTTCATGGGGCTCTCAATTCTGGTATAAATTCCTTGTTGTTTTTTTAACTGGCAGAAAGGGCTGTTATGTCAGAACCCGAACCCGAACCCGATCCCGGCGCCCGTCGACCGCTTCATGTTCGCAATGTTGCGCTTATTCAGAAGCTTGCCAAGATTTTATCGCAAAAGGACGTTACGCCCAACCAAATCTCTCTGGCCAGTATCGGTTTTGCGGCGCTTGCGGGGGTGAGCTGCATCGGTATGGGTTCCTTTACGGGTGCGCTTGGCCTGTTTTTCTCGCTGCTGGCTCTGGCGGGGATTGCCGGGCGGGTTCTGTGCAACCTGTTTGACGGACTCGTGGCCGTAGAGGGCGGGAAGCGTACGAAATCGGGCGAGATGTTCAATGACGTGCCGGACCGGATCGGGGACGCGCTGATCTTAGTGGGTATGGGGTATGCGGTCTCGTTCGGCGGGATCGGGGCGATGCTCGGCTGGGGGGCGGCGCTTATGGCGGTGATGACGGCTTATGCGCGGACGCTGGGGCGCAGTCTCGGAGCGCCGGTAGATTTCAGCGGGCCGATGGCCAAGCCGCACAGGATGGGCGTGGCGGCAGTTGCGATTTTCCTGACGCCGTTTGAAGGGTTCGTTTTTTCCAAGGGAACCATGCTTGTTTTCGGGCTGGTTATCATTATCGCGGGAAGCGCTTGGACGACGTGGAACCGTTTGCGCAACGCGTATGAGCATATCGAGTTCGGCGTAACGGAGGAAGACAGCGTTTTCGAGGCGGAGGACGATCAGCAGGAAGACGCGGAGGTAAATGAGGACAGCCATGCTTAGTGTGCTTTTTGCCAATCCGGTCTACCTTAGCATCGCCGGGGTTTTCGGCGTTCTGATCGTGGCCAGCGTGATTGTCCGTATTATGCGGAGGAACGACACGGAGGGGCATTACCGCGAACTGGACGCGCGGGTGAAAAGCTGGTGGTTTATGATCGTCATTTTTTCACTGGCGATCGTGACGTCTCCGGTCGTGTCGGTGATTTTTTTCGCTTTCTTAAGTTTTCTGGCGCTCAAGGAGTATTTTTCGATCATCCCGTTGCGCAAGGCGGACCGGAGGGCGCTGTTCTGGGCTTATCTCGCCATTCCGGTTCAGTACTACTTCGTGGCGAACGGGCTTTACGGGCTGTTCATCGTGTTCATACCGGTGTGGGTGTTTTTCCTGCTGCCGTTCCGGCTGATCGTCGCGGGGCAGACTGACGGGTTTCTCAATTCCGTCGCGAAGATCAGCTGGGGGTTGATGATCGCGGTGTTCGCGGTATCGCACGCGGCGATGCTGATGCAATATTCCAAGGCGTTGCAGGGGCATGTGGGGCTGATCATGTTTCTGGCCGTTCTTAATCAGGGGAACGATGTCGCGCAGTATGTCTGGGGCAAGTTGTTCGGCAAGACCAAGATCGTGCCCGAGGTCAGCCCGAAGAAAACATGGGAAGGGTTTATGGGCGGCGTGATGACGACGGTAGTCATCGCCGGGCTGATTTATCCGTTACTGACTCCCTTTACGTTCCAATTTGCGCTGCTTACCGGGGTTCTGATTGCGGTCACCGGGTTCATAGGTGATGTTACGTTCTCCGCGCTCAAGCGGGATCTCAAGATCAAGGATTCCGGTAATCTTATCCCCGGGCATGGCGGGATACTGGACCGGATCGATTCGCTTTCCCTTACCGCGCCGCTGTTCTTCCATTGTGTGCGCTATTTCTATTTCGTGGGGTAGGGGAGATGAGTGCGCAGAAGAATAAATTCGATCTTCCCCGGCAACTGTTTTACGTGCTGATCGTGCGGCCTGTTTTGATGATTCTTTTGGGTTTAAGCGCGCGGCATCTTGAGCGGTTGACTGTCAAGCCCCGGCATGCGATTGCGGCCAATCATAATTCGCATCTGGATGCGCTGGTGCTGATGAGCCTGATCAAGTTCCGGGATATTCCTAAAGTGAAGCTGGTGGCGGCGAAGGATTATTTCTGCCGCACGCCTTTGCGGACATGGATATCGACGAATTTGATTGGTGTTATTCCGATCGAGCGCAGTCCGAAAGAGGGTGAAGACGTACTGGAGCCTGTCAAGAAAGCGATTGAGGACGGGTATACGATTGTGATTTTCCCGGAAGGCACGCGCGGCGAGCCGGAAAAGCGCCAACCCTTGAAATACGGGATTGCCAAGCTGGTGCAGGAAATGCTGGATATAACGGTGACGCCCGTTTTCATGCACGGGCTGGGCAAATCCCTGCCGCGCGGGGAAGCTTTACTGGTGCCGTTCGTGTGCCGGGTCAATGTGGGGGAGGAAATCGGCTGGGGCGGGGACCGGACGGCGTTTATCGCGCTTCTGGAGAAATCCCTGTCTGAGCTGGAAAAGGAATTAGATCCGAAAGAGTGGTCGTAAGCGCCTATTCTGATTTTTTATTCTTCATGTTCGCTATCAGGTGAACCAGCAGAGTATAGATCAAGAAAACTCCTGCATAGACGGTCAGGAAGGGGATAAGCAGCAGAACAGAGACGACGACGGCAAAGAAGGTTCCTGATTTTCCTGCCCATTCGAAAATCTCGGCGGCGACCAGGCCATATACCATCAGCGTCAGTATTCCTATAACAATCGCCGCCGTGTTCATTTTGTATTTCTTGTTGATCTCGTCGCGGGTTTTTATGCCTTCTTCTGAAGCATAAAATTCGCCCTGCTTGTTCATGCGGATCACTATGGATGCGACAATAACAGTGGCTATTGCCAAGGGTGCTGCAAAATCAAAAAAAACATCGATAAGCACGATCAGTTTTTCCTTCTTTTGTTTTTCTTGATGGCGTAAGTGACGGGGCAGATTTGCTGCATGTAGCTGTTAACCGTGTTGATCAGGTTGTTTTTGGCGAGGGCGTAGTGGACGAACTGGCCTTTTTTTTCGCTGACGACCAGTCCGGCGTTTTCAAGGATGCTTAAGTGCTTGGAGAGGGAGGGTTTGGTGATGTCGAAATGGCGCGCCAGCTCGCCCGCCGTCATGCCGCCTTCGGAGAGGTAGGCAAGGATTTCGCGGCGGACGCCGGAGGAGAGGGCCTGGAAGACTTTGTCGATCATGGCGCTACCTTGTTATGACGGTACTTCCTTGCAGCTATTAATGTGATCGCACCTGTTAAAAAGAGGAATGCGAAAAAAGCCATGTGAGATAGCCAAATTTTTTTGGCTTCTTCTTTGGCCCACGCGATGAGAGTTTCTTTGTTTTCAACTATTATTCCGTATTTGTATTCGCCGTTTTTTATCGCTTGAAGTAAAAGCAGGCTTTCATGGCCGATTGTTGAGTAATCTTCTCTGGGTATAGGAAACATAGGATAGTCCGTCCCCGCACAGGGTTCCTGATTATCTATTTGTGAGAGCAAGTAGGGGATATCGGATTTGTTCGGCCAGTCAGAAATTTCAGTATGAACGCCAAATTCGTACCAATCTTCGTCCTTTCCGATTTTAACGACAGTGTGTTTTTTTAAAACACTGATGAATTGCTTGGCGCTCATCGCCTTGATTTCCTTGCGGCTGAGGCTTTCCGCTCCGGCGTTCCACTCATTAAACCATTTCTGATCGTGCTGTGAGGTATCCGCTTGCGAAAGTGGTGCCAACTTTTTTGCTTCTTCCTTGGCCCAGGCAATGAGTGTTTCTTTGTTTTCATTTTTGATATTTAAGCTGTATTCACCTTGTTTGATTGCTGAGAGCAAAAAAAACGCCTCTTGACCGACAGTCTGATAATCTTCCGGTACAGTTGGAAAAACACCGGAAATGGTCTTGGCGCATCGCTCTTCATTGTCGATGAGTGAAAGCAAATAAGGGAGGTCTGATTCGGGTGGCCAGTCAGGAACAGTGCTATCTACGTCCA
>JACKIQ010000007.1 GCA_020638365.1 Rhodospirillales bacterium
CTGGGCGGTGATGCGGATGGGGCGCTCAACGCTCTGGCCGCCCCTGGTATAGATTTTTGCGCCGGCGCGGGTGAGCGTGACGCGGTCGCCATCCTCCAGAAAGCAGATTTTATTGGTCAGCGGCGCGAGCGCGTAGGAATCCGAGGCCAGATACATTTCGCCCTCCCCGTAACCAACTGCGAGCGGAGTGCCCTGCCGGACGCCGACCATGAGGTCGTGTTCGCCCGCGAAGATCATGACGATGGCATACGCGCCGTGCAGGCGGTCGAAGGCGGCGTTGGCGGCCTCCGCAGGCTTCATGCCCTGCCCCAGATAATGGGTGACGAGGTGGACGATGACTTCGGTGTCGGTGTCGGAGGTAAAGCGCGCCTGCGTTTCCTCTAATTCGCGCTTGAGGTCTGCGTAATTTTCGATGATGCCGTTATGGACGACGGCGACGCGCTCGGTCGCGTGCGGGTGGGCGTTGTTTTCGTTCGCCGCGCCGTGGGTGGCCCAGCGCGTATGGCCGATGCCGACCGTACCTTCGAGTGTTTGCGCGGTGAGTTTGTTTTCGAGGCGTTCGATCTTGCCTTCGGCGCGGCAGCGCTGGATATGCCCGTTGGCCAGCGTGGCGACCCCGGCGGAATCGTAGCCGCGATATTCGAGGCGTTTTAAGCCCTCCACCAGAAGGGGGACGACCTTTTGTTCACCAATAATGCCGACTATGCCGCACATGGGGGCTCCTTGGTTAAAACATGCAATCCCACTCATGAAAAGACTGGAACTGTCCCTTTATAATCTGATCTGGGTCTCTGCAAAATAAATTAGGATTTTTTATGCAAACTCCATAATATTTAGTGTCGTTTTCTTTTTTTATTAGCAAAAATTGAGGTGCGTAAAACTCTGTTCCAGTTCCAGAAGTTGTTTTTGTAAACCGCTCTTTAGGATGTAAGAATGGGGTCGTAAATTCTTTTCCTAGTTTGTATTCAAATTTATAAGAATTATTATTTATCAATACAAAATCCTTATTTACCTCAATACCTTTCCTTATTACTTCTGAAACAGATGTTGCTGATTCATTGATACTTTTCATATCGAAATAATTTAGTGGTGCACAGTAATACCCCTCTGAACACTCTGAAGCATCCGTGCAAATTTGGTAGTCTGAGTTAAAAATATAGCCTTCGTGTATTAAATGGTAAACTGTGACAGTAAGCACCAGTAAGGCCACTGCAACAGAGGTCAATGTCAGTGTCTGTTTTCTTGTCAGTTTCATGGGTTGAAGTTATCAATTCCTTGAAAAATGGCAAATCACGAAGTTTTGCGGATTGTTGCAAGGGGTTATTCGAAGACTTAGGCAGATCAGCGTCATTTTGGCAATTCTTCTATGCCTCCTAATGATTCTAGAAATTTTTCTCCCGCTACGGACGCGGTTAAGCTGAAGGCGATAAAAACAAGGTAAAACTTATCCTCTTTTTTCTTTAGTATTAGTATTCTTTCCTCATCTTCCTTGAAATTATAGCCGCAAGATGTGTGCCCAAACTCGTCATAAATTTTTACCTCCTGTGACATCTCACCCTTATATGTCGCTAGCACCTCTATTCGCGCAACAGAATCTAGGATGTTGTTAATCAAGTATATTTCTTTCACACGAGCTTTAATAATGTAATCATAATCGTGATAGTGTTGCTTCATATGCTCTTGCGCATACTCTTCTGTAGGAAGCTCTATAAAACATGCCCACGCGTTCGGCGGGGAGAGGGTCAGGGCGGCGAGGAGGATCAAGGCAAATCTCATGCGGGGAGTTTAGCCCGGATTTGTATTTGAAATCACGAAGTTTTGCGGATTGTTGCAGGGGGGTTCGGGCCGGGGAAGCATTCCACTGGCACCACCGGCAGATTGCTTCACCCGGCTTCGCGGGTTCGCAATGACGCATTTTTAAACATCAGGAGAGGCTGAAGCCACAAAAGGCTTTACGAGCCGACCTTTTCGCGTTCGGGTTTTTTCTTTTCCGCGGTTTCGGCGGTCTTATTCTGCGGCGCGGGTTTCCTGGCCTTGCGTTCGGTTTTCTTGCGGCGGTAGATGGCGGCCCAGCCCTTGCGTACCTCTTCCTTCGCGCGGGAGACGGAGAGGGCGTCGGCGGGGACGTTCTGGGTGATGGTCGAGCCGGCGGCGATGAACGCGCCGTCGTCGATAATCAGGGGAGCGATCAGGTTGGAGTTGCTGCCGACCATCACGCCCTTGCCGATGATGGTATTGTGCTTTTCGAAGCCGTCATAATTCACGGTGATCGCGCCGCAACCGAAATTCACATCCTCGCCCAGCATGGCGTCGCCGACATAACCCAGATGGCTGACCTTGCTGCGGTCGCCGAGGCTGGATTTCTTGATCTCCACGAAATTGCCGATGCGCACGTCATCGCCGAGTGTCGTGCCGGGGCGGATGCGCGCGAAGGGGCCGATGGTGGCGTTCTTGCCGATTTTTACGCCCTCCAGATGGGAAAAGGCGCGGATGCGCGTTTTATCGCCGACTTCCACGCCGGGGCCGAAATAGACGTTGGGTTCGATCACCACGTCCTCGCCCAGTACGGTGTCGAAATGGAAATAGACGGTCTGCGGGTCCTGCATCGCCACGCCGCGGTCCATGAAATGGTCGCGCATTCTCTGCTGCGCGATGCGTTCGAGCGCGAAGAGTTCGGCGCGGGTGTTGCAGCCGCGCACCTCGTCATTATCGAAGGTGATGTGGACGCGGGTTTTGTACCCATCCTGCGCGGCGATCTCCGGCAGGTCGGTAATATAGAATTCCTTCTGCGCGTTCCGGTTATTGAGGCCGCCGAGCCAGCGCTCCAGACGCTTGCTGTCCATACAGAACGCGCCGGTGTTGACGAGGCGGACCTGTTTTTCCTCCGGGCTGGCGTCCTTTTCCTCGCGAATGGCGTGGACGTTGCCGTCCTTATCAAGAAGCAGGCGGCCATAGCCGGTGGGGTTGCCCATCTCGGCGGCAAGGACCGCGATGCCGACATCCATGGCTTCATGTCGCGCCTGTATAAGATGCCAGAGGGTCTGGGTCGTGATCATCGGCGTGTCGCCAAGAAGAACCAGCACGTCGCCGCTGAATTTCTGGAGGATGTTCATGGCGCATTTGAGGGCGCTGCCCGTTCCGTCCTGCTGCGGCTGGATGACGACCTCACAGGGGTGGACGGCCTGCGCGAGATCGTCCATGCCGGGGCCGACAACCACAACGACACGCTCGGGATTAAGGGCGCGCACGCTTTCGAGAAGCCACTTGATCATCGGCCAACCCACGAGGGGGTTCATCACCTTGGGGCCTTTTGACTTCATTCTCTGGCCTTTTCCGGCCGCCAGGATTACGCAGGCTAGGGGTCTGTTTTTCGCGCTCATCGCGGTTTTATCCTCCTGTCGCGCACTGAGTGAAGATCAGTCTTTCTTGCTCAGTTTTACGCCCTCTGTTTCGTAGTATGTCAGGTGCATAAACAGCGTACCGTAAGCGGTCTTGACGCGCACCCTTACAGGCACAGCCACGGGGTTTTTGTCCCCAATCATTGCGAACCAGACAGTCGGCATCGTGCCGCGCTCGCGTCCCTGTTCCTGAATGGAGAGCCAGCCGCGCGGTTTTTTATGCCATTCCCCGCCGCGGGGCTTGACCTCGACTATGCATTCAACCGCCGGACCGCTGTAGATATTGTAGCGGGTGGGTTTGATCATCACATAACGCTGATGCTGGAACTCCATGGCGTATCTGCGCTTGCCGTCATATATTTCCGAGTATCCGTTACATTCGCTGCCTTTCGACAACGCCTTCATCATGTCCAGCGTGGCGCTTAGAACATCCGTGGTGTTATCGGTCAGTGCCGGATCGGGCGTTTCCTTTTTCGGCTTCTTGGTCGTGTAAGTCGTTTCTATACTTTTGAACTTTCCATCCCTGCCGTAATGATACGTCTTGACTTCCTTCTCTTGTTTCCAGGACGCGATGGATTCATGCATCTCAGGCAGGTGATGGCCATTCTGAAGAAGCCAGCCCTTGGATTCAAAGGTTCCCTGCCACGGGACCATACTGGCGAGCATGCCTTGCGTGGCCGCACCGAAGATCATGCGGTACGTTCCGGGGTTGTCCAAATCAATCTGCATTTCGGCGGTCACGGCATTCAACCCGCTTGCGTAGACCTCATATTTCATTTTCTGGACCTTGGGCGCTTTCTGGGCCTGAGCCTGACCGGATGCGGCCGCTATGAAACTGATCGCACCCAAAACGAGAAGGGATTTAAATCCAAAGGCCCGGCGTACGGACCGGAGTTCCACCCGTTCCCTGCTTGAAGGTTCTAATACCGCTGCCCTGTTCCGGTTCGACCCCGCCAAGATCAATTTCATTGATGTCCCTTTCCTTCAGCTTCAACGCCGCATTCCAGAGCAGAAGGTGATGGGCACAGCTCTCCCGACCGGAACGCGTTGTCCACCCTGCCTGATACGTCGCACTCTTACCATGACAGAAGATTAATACACCTGCGAGCGGCTTCCCGTCCAGACTCGCGCAGCCAATAAGCGCATTTTTTCTATGGAGAAAGGCTTGCGCCAGACTTAAGAGGACATACGGCTTTGGCCCGTTATAATTGCGTTTTTGCCTGTCCTCTTTATAATGTTCTACGAACCGTTGAAGGCTTTCCCCCTTTTCATCCCACGATACGCAGACGTTGGAGCGCTCCGCCTTGACCAGGGATCCGCGCCAGCTCTTTTTCAAGCCTGAGCGAAGCTCTTCGTTCGAGCGAAGAATATTCCACCATAGGGTGTGGTAAGGTTCCGATTTTTTTCTGAACCCCTGTTTTTCAAGTGTTTCACGATTCCGGGGCGTATCGGCACATTCGGGAATGAAGCGGATACGGCGGCCCGGACGTTTGGGATAGGCGGTCCGCAGGACGTTTGTGAATGCCGCAATGTGTTCAGGCGTTCCATAAGGATCGAGCCAGAGAGGGCCGCGATCTATCAGAGCGGCGTGGATGGCATTCCCAAACAGGCCCGCTTCGAGGACCTGTATCATTCCGGCTTCACGTCCCTCCATTGTAATTACGCCGCGGATAAGGCGCTGATAGTTTAACTTCGCCATTACCTTCCCATAGGTCAGAGACTGTATCAGATTTGACCGCCTTACTTTCCTGAAAATGGCCTCGGCCTGATCGTTTTCGCCTTCGCGCCAACTGATGTCGCAGAGAAGAGGCGTACGTCCAGAGGTCTCTAAAACACTTGTTTTATCGCTCATAATGCTTGATTTTGAAGGCTTCTCGTGATCAATTCAATACTGTTCCCGTTGCAACTCACATTAAAAAGGTTTTTCGTCCATGTCCGGAATGCACGCCCATCTTCAAACCGTTATCGACAAGGCGTGGGAGGATCGTGCCAATATTGGTCCGGATACAGGCGGGCCGGTCCATGAGGCCGTCGAGGACGTTCTGGGCCTGCTTGATGGCGGAAGTGTGCGTGTTGCGGAGAAAAAAGACGGGAAGTGGATCGTTAACCAATGGCTCAAGAAGGCCGTACTTCTTTCTTTCCGCCTGAACGCCATGCAGGTTATTTCAGGCGGTCCGGGCGGGGCAAACTGGTACGACAAGGTTGACAGCAAATTCAAGAACTGGGGCGAAAAGGAATTTAAAAGCGCGGGTTTTCGCGCCGTACCCGATTGCGTTGTCAGACGTTCGGCTTATGTCGCGCCGGGGGCTGTGCTGATGCCGAGTTTTCTGAATGTCGGGGCCTATGTCGATTCCGGCACGATGATTGATACATGGTCGACCGTGGGTTCCTGTGCGCAAGTCGGCAAAAACTGCCACATTTCAGGCGGGGTCGGGATCGGAGGCGTTCTGGAACCTTTACAGGCCGAGCCCGTGATCATCGAAGATAATGTCTTTATCGGCGCACGTTCGGAAGTCGCGGAAGGAGTGATCGTCGAGGAGGGGTCGGTGATTTCCATGGGGGTCTTTATCGGCGCTTCGACCAAGATTATCGACCGGGCGACCGGCGAGGTTATCATGGGGCGCGTTCCCGCCTATTCCGTTGTCGTTCCGGGCACGCTACCGGGCAAGCCCCTGCCGGATGGAAACCCCGGCCCAAATCTGGCCTGCGCGGTGATCGTCAAGCGCGTAGATGAGAAAACGCGCAGCAAGACGGGCGTTAACGAGCTGCTCAGAGACTAAAAACACCCGTTTTTCATATTATTTGCATTCTGCTAAGTTTCTGGCTTTTTTAGGCCCGATGTGATACTCATTCTCAATTTTAACACTTTATATTTTGGTTGTTATTTATGGGTTTGAAGCGAGAAGACTTTCCGGACATTTTACGCATGTTTGAGCGCGGCGGTCTTTTTCGCAAGCGGGACAGTTTTGCGGAATATCTGACCAGCACGGGGCGCTACGATACCGAGCAGGATATCGTGGAGAATTTTGACTCTCTGGTGCTGGATGTCCGCAAGTGGCTTAAGGCCAAAAATTACGGCCATGCCGAGGCTCTTCTTGACCTTGTTCTGGATAAAAAGGACGGTCTTACCCGAAAGGACGGCAAAACGCCGAGCGCCCTGCATGAGGTTACTCAAGCCGTCTGGTTCATCAGCTGCGTCGAGGACGGCCTTCCTGTCGAAGACCCTGCGGGCGTACTCAGCCTGATTTTTTCCCATGATCTTGGAGAAGATTTCGGCGTGACCACGCAAGATCTCTGGCATTATCTTCATGTTGAGAAAGCTTTCGCTGACGACGAACAGCTTCAAGAAATTATCGACGATTACGACGTGATATCCAAGCGCTGGGGTAAAGGCGGCCCTGAGCGCTATGCCAACGAATATCAATATTTTCATATCGCCCAACATCAACGCCGCAACAATTCTATCGCCAAGCTGATCGACCGCGCCCACAACATCACAACGATGATCGGTGTGAAAGACGAGGAAGGCGAACAGGAAAAAGCCGTTATGATGAAGTACATAGCCAAAACCCTTACACTCCTTGGCGATTACGTGCGCGATGCCAGTCAGGTCCATCCGAAGCAGGCAGAGACTTATGAGGCGCTTCAATATGTCATAGACCGCGTTTCGCAGGTCAGCCGTTACTACGTCGTGGATACGGGAAAAGTCATGGTCGAGGACGATGAATTGCGAAGTTCCATGCCAGACAAGGGATTTCTCAAGCTTCCTAACGGCTTTCATCCCCTTATTTTCGCGGCAGAGCGGATCCGCCTCACGTATCCTGAAACGCACTTGGCGCAAAAGCAGGATTTAAACGGGGTCGAGTCCAGCGCGGTTTCAGGATCAGGCGGTTCTGCCGGAGCGGGAGGCGATCAGGATGTTGCTGGTGACATTCCCGAAGTTACCAAGTAAACTCCCAGATTATGAGCTATGACGTTCTTTCCCTGACACAGGGTCTTATCCGTTGCCCGTCCGTGACACCCGAAGACGCCGGGGCGCAGGTTTTTCTGTCCGAAAAACTGACGGCTTTGGGTTTCAGTTGCCATGCCCTTCCTTTCGGCGAGGTTCCGAACCTGTTTGCGCGGTTCGGGCGCGGAGGCAAGCACCTGTGCTTTGCAGGACACACGGATGTCGTACCGACCGGCCCGGCCAATTTGTGGACCCATTCCCCTTTCGGGGCCGATGTACTTGACGGCGTGCTTTACGGGCGCGGAACTTCGGATATGAAGGGCGCGGTTGCCGCCTTTACTGCTGCTGCGGCTTCTTTTATCGGCCGAACAAAGGATTTTAAGGACAGCATCAGCCTGCTGATTACCGGGGACGAGGAAGGCCCGGCCGTGGACGGGACAATCAAGGTTCTGGAATGGATGGCGGCGAACGATCATATTCCTGATGTGGCCGTGGTTGGCGAGCCGACGAATCCTGACCTTCTCGGGCAGGAAATCAAGATCGGGCGGCGTGGATCCCTTTCCGGATCGCTGCATGTTTCGGGAAAACAGGGGCATGTGGCTTATCAGCATCTGGCGCATAATCCTGTGCCGCCTCTGATCAAGATGCTTGATGCGTTGAATGATTATGTTTTCGACAAAGGGTCGGCCTATTTCCCGTCAAGCAATCTTGAGATTACGACCATTGACGTCGATAATCCTGCGGGAAATGTCATCCCGGCCAAAGGGCACGCAGCGTTCAATATCCGCTTTAACGACCGCTGGACTTCGGAGACGCTGGGACAGAAAGTCAGAAGCATTCTCGATAAGGTCGGGCACCCTTATACTCTGGAGCTTTCATGCGGGGCAGAGAGCTTTATCACACGGCCCGGCGACTGGTCGCATACGGTTTTGCGGGCGGTGCAGGACATTACCGGGCGCAAGGCCGAATACACCACAAACGGCGGGACGTCGGACGCACGTTTTATCGTGAAATACTGCCCGGTTGTCGAGTTCGGCCTGACGAACAAGACCATTCACCAGATAGACGAGCATGCGACCGTGGACGATCTTGAGACGCTGGCCCGTATTTACGAGCGGATGCTGATGCTCTATTTCGGGTACTCATAAAAGAAAAGGGGAGACGTCTCTCTCCCCTTCTCGTCCGACATTCAGTTAGCTGATCTTACTTTCCTTGTTGCGCCAGAGCGAATTTAAGCGTTTCTGCGGCCCTGTCGGAGTCTATCACAAAGCTCGGCCGGCCCCTTTTCAGGCCAAACGTCAGAGCCTCTATTGGAACGGCCACTACGGCATTGCGGACAGGCCCGTAGTCGATTTTCAGCAATGCGGCCTCGGCTCGTGTTCCATCCTCAGAAAAGAGGATATCCGCAATCTTTGCAAAATCCTTTCCCTTGAGCGTCGTGACGTCGCGCCCTGCGAAACTCTGCGCCGAAAGGATTTTCCCCCCGCTAATATCCGGCGGGCCTTTTGCAATACTGTCATAGGAACTTTTTACCTGTTTTCCCGTGAGGTTGATTCCGTATCCGATATCCGTTCCGGAAAGACCCGTTTCCTGTGGCGTTAAAAACAGATCTCCTGAAAGAGAAAGACGCCCCATGTTTGCTGTGATTCCGGCAAGAAAACCGCCTTCCATGACGAAAACATCCTTTACCTCCCCTATGGCCTTACCTTCGGCGTCGGCAACACGGCCCCGGAGGATGTCACGGGTTTCGACGAGCGTTTTCCCGCCGTTGTTAAAGAGCTCCAGTTTTTCGGCAAAAGTCAGCTCCTTTTCCTCGGGCTTATCCATCTCCGAGAGAATTTCGTCTTCGCCCTTGTCTTCTACTTCCTTGACATAGGCTGGCTCTTCACTCGAAGAATCCGAAGCGGTGTAGCTCCCGGCCTGTGCGTTCAAAGGGAAATAGGCAAGCAACCCAAGAAGAAAATAAATGCGCGCTGTTTTTTTCATAAGTTCATCCTGTTCCTAAAGAATAGTCTATTATTATAGAATTGGCCTGAAAAAGACAATTCCCAGCGAGATCATGCCGGGGAAAGGTTTTTAGTCTCCTGAATAACAATGACCGGCTCTTCCCACGGGTGCGCGGGTTTGACTGCAGTTTCGATAAAAGCCGTTACTTTTTTTTCATCGTAAGGGAGGGAACATTCAAAACGGGCGCAGGGAACGCGTTTTATGACGCCATCCTTTACTTTGCGGCTTTGCTCGATGCCATTTTCGCTCCACCAGCAAACATGGTCGTACGTTCCGAGAAAGGCTGGGATATGCGGGCTTACGGTCAGAATAAAATCCTCCAACGCGTCCAGAGGCACAAAGATCGTCACCCTATAACTGTCAAGCCACTTACTCATCGTAATACACTTTCATCAGGTAAAGGCCTTCGGCAGGGGCGGTGGGTCCGCCTTTGGTGCGGTCGCGCGCATCAAGGGCGGCTTTCAGATCTTCAGGCGTCCATTTTCCCTCACCGACAAGACTGATCGAGCCAACAATGTTGCGTACCATATGGTGCAGGAAAGAGCGTCCACGTACATCAAAATGGAATTCCTTTCCGCCCACTCCGTCATAGTCAAGTTCGGTGATTTCTATGCTATCGAGCGTTTTTTCGGGAGAGGCGGCCTGACATTCGGCATCGCGGAAGGTTGAAAAGTCGTGGTGACCGATCAGGTGGGTAGCGGCCATGCGCATCGCTTCCGTGTCCAGAGGTTTACGAACCTGCCATGCATAGCCTTTATCAAGCGCCAGAAAAGGATAGCGGTTGATTATACGGTAACGGTAATGCTTGCCGCGCGCGTGATAGCGGGCCTCGAAATCGGGCGCGACGGGTTGCGCCAGAATGATGCTGATGGGCTGCGGGCGCAGATAGGCGTTGATGGCCTTGGCGACTTCGAAAGGCTGCATGGGTTTTGAAAACTCTTGGAGGTCCGCATGGGCGACCTGCGCCCTGGCATGAACGCCCGCATCGGTACGGCCAGCCACATGCAGCGTGACGCTCTGGCCGCTGAAAGATTCGATCGCCTTCTCGATTTCGTTCTGCACGGTCGGCACATCGTCCTGCCGTTGCCAGCCGCAATACTCGCTGCCGTTATATTCGATGGTGAATTTCCAGCGGGTCGGCATGACGGGCTTACGTTCCCAACAATTTGGAGTACTCGCCTATGTACCAGCCGTTCAAGGCTGAGATGAAATCCATCGGCTGCTTGCCGTCGGGCTGCAACTTCAGGATTTTAAGAACCGTGCCTTTGCCGCAGGCAATATCGCCCAGACGGTCGATGATGGTTCCGGGCTTTTCCTTTGTGCTCTGTTTCGTGCAGGCTGCTGAAAAAATTTTAAATCTTCTTCCGCCGGAGGTCGTCCATGTTCCCGGCCACGGGTTGAGGGCGCGTATCTGGCGGTCGATGGAAGCGGCGTCTTTGGTCCAGTCGATCTGCCCATCCTCTTTTTTAAGCAGATGCGCGTAAGTCGCCTTTGAATCGTCCTGCCGCGTCGCCTGAAGATTGCCATTCTCCGCAAGGTCGTTCAGGACTTTCATTAACAATTCCCCCCCTTTTTGGGCCAGTTCATCGTGGAGGGACGAGGCCGTGGTCTTTTCGGTCAACGGGATATAAACATGGTCGATCATCGGGCCGGTGTCGAGTCCTGCGTCCATCTGCATGATGGTGACGCCGCTGTATTTATCGCCCTCCCAGATCGCACGCTGGATCGGGGACGCGCCGCGCCAGCGCGGGAGAAGCGAGGCATGGATGTTCAAGCAGCCGTGGCGCGGGGCTTCAAGAATTTCTTTCGGTAGAATGAGGCCATAGGCCGCGACTACAGCCACGTCGAGATCAAGGGCGGCAAATTCTGTCTGCGTGTCCTTGTCCTTAAGGGTTTTGGGCGTGCGTACGGGGATATCCCTTTCCTGAGCGAATACATGGACGGGAGAGGGTTTGACATTCTGCCCCCTGCCCTTTGGTCTTGGCGGCTGGGAATAGACACAGGCGACCTTGTGGCGGCTTCGGTAAAGCGCGTCGAGCGCGGGTACAGCAAAATCAGGGGTTCCCATGAAGGCAAGACGCAGGGCTTTGGCCATTAAAGCACCTGCTGTTTACAGATTTTCTCGGCCTTCTTGAGAAGCATGTTGCGCTTGAGGCGGGAAAGATAGTCCACGAAAAGGACGCCGTTCAAATGGTCGATTTCATGCTGCACGCAATGGGAGAGCAGCCCTTCCGCCGTGAGCTCGGCTTCCTTGCCGTGATAGTCGAGATATTTGACGCGCACTTCCGCCGGACGTTCGACATCGGCCAGTTGCTTGGGGATGGAGAGGCAGCCTTCTTCCATGACGCTGATTTCCTCGGACTCCCAGATGATCTCCGGGTTGGCCATGAAGATCGGAGCGGCTGCGGAGCCTTCTTCCCGGCGGCTGAGGTCCATGACCAGCACGCGGTTGAGCAGGTTGACCTGATTGGCGGCGAGGCCGATCCCCGGCGCGTCGTACATGGTCTGGAGCATCCGGTCCATCTGCTTGCGGATGGCATCGTCCACGCGACTTACGGCCTGCGCGGTCTGGCGCAGGACCGGGTCGGGTACGGTAATGATCTCGTAGGTCTTGATTTCGCTCATGGTCACAGAGGTATCGGTTTTTGTTTTTCAGGTCAAGAATTTGACACGAAAATACAGGATTCTTGAGGCTTTAAGCGCGTTTCTTTTCCTGCTCATCTTCGGCGGCGAGGGTGAAGTGGCGGATGTTATCCTCCTGCGGCTCGAAGACCGGCAGTTCGTCGCCGTGCGCCTGTTTCTGCAAATCCTTGAATTTACGCGCGGCGGGCAGGACGGCGCGCTCCAGCGAGCCGATGGCGCTGTTATACCCGTCCATCGCGTTTTTCAGGCCCTTGCCGACTTTCTCCATGTGGCCGGAGAAAGTCAGGATGCGGCGGTACAGGTCGAGGCCGCGCTCGGAAATCACCTTCGCGTTTTCGGCCAGCTCGACCTGCCGCCAGCTCAGAGATACGACGCGCAGCAGGGACATGAGCAGAGTCGGGGAGGCGATGACCACGTTTTTCTGCGCTGCGAAATCGACCAGCGAGGGATCGGCGCGCAGGGCCATGGAATAGAGATGCTCGGAGGGCAGGAACATGACAGTGAAATCGGCGCTGTCGATATTTTCCCAGTAGGTTTTCGCGCCCAGAGCCTTGACGTGCTCGCGCACCTGCCGGGCCAGACCGCTCATTAGCTCCTGCGCCTCCTCCTCGCTCAGTTCGTCTGAAAAGCGCTGCGCGAACTCGTTCACCGGGGCCTTGGCATCCACGATGATGCTGAAGCCGTCTTGCATACGGATCACGGCGTCGGGGCGCTGCTTTCCGGTTTCGGAGGTGATGGTGACCTGCGTTTCGTAGTGCACGCCCTTGATCAGGCCGGATTTATCAAGCACTCCTTCGAGGATGAACTCGCCCCAGAGCCCCTGCGCGGAGGGATCACGCAACGCGCCGACCAGCTTGGCGGTTTCGCGTCCAAGATTTTTAAGGTCCTCGCGCAGGGCGATATCCGTGCCCTTGACCTGTTCGATCGCGCCGGAGAGGGCTTTCAAATGCTCGTTCACCGGGTTCAGCAGTTCGGCAATCGCCTTCTGGCGTTTTTCGAGGTCCTGCGAACTCGTTTGCTGCTGAGCGCCGAGGCGTTCGCGGGCGAGTTGGAGAAATTGTTCGTTGCTTTTCAGAAGCGCGTCCTGCGCGGCGGCGCGGAAACGCTCGTCAAGGACTTCCCCGGCCTGTTCGAGTGCTTCATGCTGCGCCTCCACCCGCGCTTCGGCGGCCAGCGCGCGGGCGAGCAGCTTCTGGCGCGAAAAAAGGGCAAAGAGGCTGGCCACGACCACGCCGAGGCCAAAGCCGCCCACCGCCATCCCGATTTCGGGGTGGGTGTTTAGCAGTTCCTGCACGCGGGCGATCTGTTGAGCGAACGTGTCCATCGGTGTCCGTATAAATCAGCGGTTTGTCGGGCGGGAAAGACTTTTTATTCCCAGCCCCATCCTACACAAGGTTTGATTAAAAGGAAACAAATGAAGAACATTTGTTGTGGATAACATGTTACAACGCGTATCCCGCGATAACCGCGCGGAGTTCGGGGATGCCCGCGCCTTTTTCCGCGCTGGTCAGGGTCACGGCGGGGAAGGCGGCGGCGCGTTTTTTGAGCGCTTCGAGGGTTTGCTGTTCGATTTTTTCGCGTTCTTGCGTTTTCAGTTTATCGGTCTTGGTCAGAACCACGCGGTAGGAAACGGCGGCTTCGTCGAGCATTTCCATGAGTTCGAGATCGCTGTCCTTTATCCCGTGGCGTGCGTCGATCAGCACGAACACGCAGCGCAGGTTCGGGCGGCCGCGCAGATACTGGAAGATCAGCTTCGTCCAGTCGGCGATCTGCGTTTTTGAAACCTTGGCGTAGCCGTAGCCGGGCATGTCCACGATGTTCAGGACATCGCCGAGATTGAAGAAGTTGAGCTGCTGCGTGCGACCGGGGGTGTTGGAGGTACGGGCGAGGGTCTTGCGGCCGGTGAGCGCGTTGACGAGGGAGGATTTCCCGACATTCGAGCGCCCGGCGAAGGCGATTTCGGCTCGGTCCGGGTCCGGGAGCTGTTCGAGTCCGGCTACGCCGAGTAAGAAATCGCACGGTCCGGCGAAAAGGACCCGTGCGGCTTCGATCTGCTGCTCGGTGAAATCCTGTTCCATGATTTTCGCGCCTATTTCTTCTTTTTCTTTTTGGGTTTTGGCGGCTTGACGGGTTTTTCCGGTTCGCCCGGCTCAGAGGACGTTCGCCCCTCTTCACCGAACAGGGCGTGTTCGGCCTCTTCCTCCGCCATTTCGATGAGGGGATGAACGGGAGGGCCTTCCTCGACCTTCTTTTCCAATTCCGCCTCGACCTTGTCCTTTTCAAAGAGGTGGATCGGCACGCCCATGGATTTCATGATGTAAGCCTGCTGAAGCGCGGAGATCAGGCCGCTGAACGTCCAGTAGACAACTAGCCCGGCCGGGAATTGCGCCATGATATAGGTAATGATGAAGGGGAAATAGTTGCGCATGTCCTTTTGTATCTGGTCCTGCGGCGGCGGCGTCAGCTGCTTCTGGACGAGCATGACGCAGAGCATCGCACAGGGCCATGCGCCGACCATCAGGACGCCCGGAGGAGTCCACGGGATCAGACCGAAGAGGTTGAACAGACTTGTAGGATCGGGCGCCGACAGGTCCTGAATCCAGCCGAAGAACGGCGCGTTGCGGAGTTCTATTGTGACCAGAATAATTTTATAGAGCGCGAAGAAAATCGGGATCTGGACCAGGGCCGGCAGGCACCCCGAAAGCGGGTTGACGCCGTGCTTTCGGTAAACCTCCACGATTTCCTGCTGGAGACGTTCCTTATCGTTCGCGAACTTGCTGCGGATTTCCAGAATTTGCGGCTGTACTACGCGCATCTTCGCGAATGAATGGAAGGTCGTCCGGGTCAAGGGGTAGACGGCCATGCGCAAAAAGATCGTCAGGCAAATGATGGCAACCCCCATGTTACCCGTCCACACCCCGAGATAGTGCAAAGCGATGTAAAACGGATAGGTAAAAAACCAGAACCAGCCGAAATCCACGGCCAGGTCAAAATTGGGCGCTTTCAGATCGACTTCGTAGGCTTCGAGGACAGAGACTTTCTTGATGCCCGTGAAAAGAGTGAAAGAATCTTTTTTTGTCTCGTTATGACCGACTTTCACCAACTGGCCCGTCAAATCCGCCTGGTAGCGGTTTTTTTCCTTGTGAACGGGATCAGGTTCGACAAGGAAACGATATTTGGCGAGATTTTCCTGCTGCGGGATCAGCGCGGTCAGCCAGTATTTATCTGAAATACCCAGCCAGCCTGTTTGAGCTTCCCTAGAGATTTTTCGTTCGGAGAGAAGCGTGTGATAGTCGCCCTTGACGAGTTCACCTCCCATAAAGCCCATCGGCCCTTCGTACGCCACCCAGCGCCCGGTAAAATCCATCGGTATGCCGTATTGAACGATCAGGGCGTAGGGAAAGACCTGCACGGGTTCGATGTTGCTGTTATGAACGGATTGCTCGAACTTGAAGCTGTAATGCTTATCGAGCGTCATGGTGCGTTCGAAGGTCTGGCCCTGCCCGTTGTCCCATGCGAGCGTCACAGGCGCTCCGGGTTTGAGGTCGCTGTTTCCGCGCACCGTCCAGATCGTCTTATCGTCCGGTAATTTTACCTTTTCGTCGGAGGAATACCATCCGAACTCGACAAAGCGGGGCCGCTCCGTGCCTTCGGGCGTAAGCAGAGCTACATTTTGCTTGCTGTCCTGCTTGTCGAAATATTCCTTCAGGACAAGATCATCAAGCCGACCGCCCTTGAGAAGGATTGATCCTTTTACGCGGTTATTTTCAAATGAAATGCGGCTTGATCTCGTTGTGTCGAGCGCTTCCTCACGCGAGAGAAAACTGAGCGGCTCAAGAAGCTCAGGGTTGTTGAGAATCAACTCATGGCGAGCCAGCTTGGCTTTTTCGAACTGGGATTTTTGCGGTTTAAGGATGAAGGTATCCCACGCGTACCAGAGCAGCATCGAGACGACTGCAAAAATGACGAGGTTGCGGAAATCATCCGGATGCATCTGGTCCTTGTTATTCATAGGCTCGTCTTATCCTGATCTGTTATCGAGTTTGTTGTTTTTTCCGTCTTACATCTGCCGTCGCACGTGGGAGCGTTCCGGCGTTTATAGCGCATCAGGCTCGGGGCTGTAAACCGCTCCGGTACAGGATCGTACCAGTGTGCTTTTGACCACGGGTGACAACGCAAAATACGGCTGATCGTCAGGTAAAGGCCGGCCCACGGCCCGTGGCGGTCTATAGCTTCGTGCGCGTAATGCGAGCAGGTCGGTTCGAAACGGCAGGAGCGCCCCAGCAACGGAGATATAAGTGTGGAATAGGCCCTTATGAAAGCCTTGAATATACCGGAGAAGACTTCCTTTAACGTCACGCTGCATCCTCTTTGAGAAATCCGGTTTTTTTCAGGCACCATTTTAAATCCCCGCAAAGCGATTCATAGGGGCGGGTTGCGGTCTGGGGACGGCCAATCAGGACATAGTCAACACCGGGTCTGGCGTAAAGCGGAAGCACGTCGCACACGACCGAACGCAGGCGGCGTTTTATGCGATTCCTTCGGACTGCGGACTTATCGACTTTCCTGCTGACAGTCAGGCCGTAGCGGGTATCGGAAGTGCCGTTTTCACGGATTTGCAGAATCAAGCCGTGCGAGACCCATTTTTTCCCTTCGCGCATTTTAAGAAAATCGGAGCGGCTTTTCAGTACGTTCAGCTTTTTAAGCTGTTTTCGGTTTGCTTGCATGAGGCGAGCCTTTCTAGCGCAGGCTCCGCCGTAATCAGGCGCTCAGGCGCTTGCGGCCCTTGGCGCGGCGGCGGGCCAAAACATCGCGGCCCGTCTTATTGGCCATGCGGGAGCGGAATCCGTGACGGCGCTTGCGAATCTTGCGGCTGGGCTGGAATGTTCTTTTCATTGTCTTACCTCTATATCATAGCCCCGTCCGAGGGCGAATTCTGTCGCTTTTCCTAAAAAAGAAGCTGGTTTATACCTTTTCAGGCAGTCCTTGTCAAATGTGCAGGGAATTCATGGGCTTATTCGCCCGCTCCCATGGCATTTTTCATGAAAAAACGCTTGGCGGGGGGGAGTTTGGAGACGGCCCGCAAGCCCGCCCTGCGCAGTATCCGGACAGGAAGAAGATTGTTGGAGAACAGCCGGACCAGAGCATCGGTGACTGCCGCCATGGCCACGTTATCCGGGCGGCGGCGGCGCTGATAAGTCTCCAGCACGTCCGGGGAGCCGATATCCTCTCCGTTTTCAGCGGCCTGGGCGATCAACCCGGCGAGTTCGCCGATATCGCGGAAACCGAGATTCAGGCCTTGTCCGGCCACCGGGTGAATGCCGTGGGCCGCGTCCGCGACGAGCGCCATGCGCGGACCGATATAGCGGGACGCGTGAATCAGGGAGAGCGGATAGCACTGACGCGGGCTGGCCAGGTCGATTTCTCCGTAAAAAGCAGGAAATTTAGCCGCTACCGCGTTCAGAAAAGCCTCTTCATCCAGTTGCATCAGAGAACGGCTTTTGGGTCCATGTTCGGTAAAGACGAGGGAGGAGACGTGCCGTCCCTTCTCATCGTCGTTCATCGGCAGGATGGCGAAGGGGCCTTGGGGCCAGAAATTTTCAATCGCCCGGTTTTCATGCGGGTTTTCGTGTGTGATATTGCAGATCACCGCACGCTGGCCATAATCCCAGCGGCGCGTCGGGATATCCAGAAAATCGCGGACAAAGGAGCCGCGCCCGTCCGCGCCGACGACAAGTCGTGCCGTTATTTCCTGACCGTTTTCCAGGGTCACCCTGATTTTGTCGTTCTTGTGTTCAAAGCCGTTTACGCCCGTGGAGGGAATGTGCCTGATCTGCCGCAAGGTTTTGATCTTATTGAACATGATTTCGCGCAGGTCGCTGTTCTTCAGGATCCAGCCGAAAATTTTTCCGCCGGCTTCTTCGCTCAAGAATTGCAGAAGCAGGGGCGTATCGGCATCAAAAATGCGGATATCTCGGATCGGGCAGCCTCTTGGTTCGATCTCGTTCCACAGGCCGGCGCGGTCTAAGATTTTTGCAGAACCGAAGGAGATGGCGGTTGTTCGAAAATCCCCATCCACGGCGCGCTGCGGGTCGTCGCGGTCAATGCAGGCGATCTTGAGATTCTTTGCTGTTTTTCCCAAGAGGCAAGACAAGGTCAGGCCCGCAAGCCCGCCGCCGACAATGACTATATCAAAATCCTTATCAGCGGATCGGAGGGAGGGCAAGGACGCCTTTTTTTTCCTCGTTTTCATGCCCATGGCTATAGCACCGATGAGCGGCAACCGCAAACGGAAGAATAAGGGCCGTTTAAAAAAAGCAGGGTTAAGCGATCGGCGTTTCGATCTTCGCCTTCAGGTCGCCCGCGATCGGCTCGTCATTGAGCATTTCGATCATCCCGGTCTGCTGGATCGCAAAATTGGCGATGAACAGGGCGTTCGAGTAAAATACGACCGCGTCGCAGAGGAAATGGCCATGTTCGTTCATGCCCTCAAAACTGGCCGGGCGTACCGTTCCTTCGATCACGGAGCGCGTCACCTCGTCCATTTCGCCGGGCATGTTGGGGTCTTCGATGGATTCGGCGATATAGAACGGCCCCTCTTCTCCGCGGACATAGAAACAGAAGAACCGGAGATAGTCGAGGACATTGTCCTCGTTCAGCTTGATGGGCGCCTTGCTGTTAACCTCGTGGATCGGCGGAGAGGTTCCGTTCAGACGGAAGAGGCTTCCCTGATCGGTCAGGTAATAGATGTTGAGCTTCTTGTTGACCCAGTTCGGATCCTTGACGCGGATCAGGGCGACCGTTTCATAGAATGGCAGAGTGCGCCAGTGGACCTGCGTGCTTTGGGGAGAGGTGCGGTATTTTCCATCAATAGGATTAATCTGGTCGAGAAAACCGGCCAGTTCGTCACCCGTTACAGCATTCCAGTTATTATCTTCATACATCGCAGAGAAACCTTACCATTTTGGTCCAGAAGCGTTAAACCGCCTTATTTTGACAGAAAAAATCACGAGTGCAACCCCCTGTTATTCAAAATTTTTTTTAACTTAAGCGCAAATACCACGAGGTTGGCAAGTCTTTTATCGCCTAAAAAGGTTAAGAAATAAAAAAGCCCGCTTTTGCGGGCTCTTTTCGTGACTTTCTTTCAAGGCTCAACTCTAGATCTGCTGATTACCGCAGTTCAGAGCCGCATTCATTGCGTCCTCGGGCGTGCCGTTATCGGTTATGGACGCCGTTTTGCCGCTTCCCAGCGCGTTGGTCAGGTCCGACCAGCACCCGACCTGTTCGGACTGAGCGCCTTGTTGCCCCGTACCTCCGGCTTCCGGGCTGATGCCCGCCAGATTTTGCGGGGTTTGTTGCTGACCCTGGCCTTCATCTTCGCCACCGGCAGCCGGAGCGATGTTGTTCAGCCCTGCTCCCGGTCCTAGAGGCCCGATCGGCGGGAGGCCGAGGAAGGTTACGTTCAGACCGTTGGACTGGCCTGCTCCGCTTTCGAACTGGTTAAAGAAGTCCTGAATATTGTCCAGTCCAACGGGAGCCGGAACTCCGACGAAGATCTGGCCGCGGCCGTCCAGAAGCGGATCATCCGCATCCCACAGGCGCTCTTCGATGAAATTCAGGTCCGAAGCGGAGAGAACGCCGCCTGTCGATGCCGGGAGAATACCGTCAAACGTGGCGTTCGTCCCGTCAATGACGATGACATTTCCAAACTCGTCAAGAATCGCTCCGTCTTCGAAGCGGACGTAGAAGCTGCCCGTCGGAGAGTAACCATCAAAGACCGTCGAGCCGAGCGTTTCGTTGACAATGGTCAGGTTCGCGGTCGGAACGATCGACTCCGGGAGTATCTCGCCAAATCCGGCATAAATCATTTCAGCCGGGTCGAACTGCATTCCCAGAGCCTTAACGCCACGCGTGTTGACGAAGAAATTGGGCCGGGAAAGATCGCTCATGTCGATATTGCCGCTTTCAAAACGCGCCCCTGCTCCGACCAGTTCACCTTCTTCAATGTGGCCGTTGTCGGTGAAGGTGTTGCCCTGCATCGAAACATAACCGTTATAGAAGCCGGAAATGTACAGGCCGTTGAAGTAAGTGTTGCTGACGTTGTTGTCGCTGACATCCAGATAGTCGTATCCTTCAGACTGGATTCCATCACCGCCGGTATTGTCAACCGTGTTGTTTGTCACGGTCGCGCTGTAAAGCGGAGCATAGATCGACGGGGCGAGAGCGACCTCAAACTGTTCTTCTGGCACATCCACAGGGAAGCCACCGAAGCCGAGGATGTTAATCCCGTCATCGCCGATGTTACGGACTTCGTTGCTGTCCACCAGCAGGTCGGTCACGCCCAGCGTTTCGATGCCGTCATCAAGCACATGGTCGATGTCGTTAAAGACGATCGCGGTTTTATTGAAGCCATCGACGATGATTTCATCCTGATACGCAAGCTGCTGGCTTACGAGATCGACCGGATCACCATAGATCTCCCCTTCGCCGACTATGACATGGATGCCGTCAGCGCCCCACATATCTGTGAAGCCATAGCCGCTGTACAGTTCAGAGCGCAGAGATTCTCCAGCCCCGATTTCCGCCAGAGGCAACAGGTAGCCGATATCGGTCAGGGTGTTGTAGCCGATAAAAGTATCGCCGCTGTAAGCGACCTGTATGCCGTCGTCTGCAGTATTACCGACCGTGTTGCCGATTACCTGTACATCATAGAAGTGATCGGATGGATCGCTGGAGGCGGTTCCTGCGCTGCCGAGGATATACGGATCAGAGAAGACGTTACGGACATGGATGCCGTCCGCGCCCCAGGTTTCGTAGAAGTCGTATCCGGACCCGAAACCAACGTGATTTATGACGTTGCCTTCGCCCTCGGCCATGCCGCCGATTTTCGTGCGGCCGGAATTGTAGACCTCGATCCCGTCATCCTGCGTATAGGAAACATTGTTCCCAACAACGACCACGGAATACGGGTCTAAGCCAACGCCGGACGTCTCACCGGCCACCGGAGCCGCCTCGGGCGAAATTGCCATAAGGCTAAGTCCCACGAAGGAGACGTTGATGCCGTCTGCGCCCTGATCAAATTCACGGCCGCTCGGGAGATCACCCAATCCCACGTTGGAGATATTGTTATTGGCGATCAGGGTTGATTCCGAGTATTCGACCTCAACGCCGTCATCCTGCGTGCTGTCGATCGTGTTGCCGATCACGTCTACCGCGTAGCCGTAATAACCGCCATCGACCATGTCAGCATTGCCTGCTGCGTTGCCAGCTGAGCTGCTGCTGGTCATTCCTATGAAGCCGGTGAATACGTCGGCCACGTGGATACCGTCAGCGCCCGTGGCATCGGGACCGTAGCTGCCGCCATACGTACCGAAGCCCGCATTAGTGATATGATTGCCTTCCAGTTCGCCGTAACCGCCTATCAGCGTGCGGCCGGAGAAGAGGACCTCTACGCCGTCATCGCCGGTGTGGTCGATCGTGTTGCCCTGAATAATCACGGAATACGGCAGGTCGTAGCCGTAATCGTAATCGCCGGGGCCGGAGAAGGTTGCAGGAAGCAGCAAGCCGCCAACATCTTCAACATGGATTCCGTCATGCGAGTCGTATTCGATCACGCTTGGCGCCGGAATGTATCCGGTCAGGATGTCCAGAAGCGATTCGCCGGACGAAGACCAGAGATCGCGGCGGGTCGGGTAGGAGTCGCCGTTGTAAGGCTCGTCGCTGATCGCTGCGGCCAGCAAGACCGGGTCGCTGCCAAAGTAGCCGCTGTGATCGTCGAACGGGCCGCTGGAAAGGAGTTCGAACGGGTCAGCAAAACCGGGGATTTCCGTGTAGGCGATGCCGTTATAGGCCACGTTGTTGTAGCTTACGTTGGCGACCGGAGCGCCAAAGACGCTGATTCCGTGGCCGCCTGTTCCCAGAACAGTATTATGTTGGATAAGCACACTTTCTCCAATTCCGGCGAAGCCAGAGGTGTTTTCAACGCGGATGCCGTCACCGTCGCCCCAGAACCATCCGAAGGATGCCGGTTCGACGCTTTCGGCTTCGATTGCCGCAGGCGTGACTTCAGGGAACGGAGCACCGGCAAAAGTATTGATAGTTCCCACTAAAAAGCTTGCGCCTTCACCAAGACCTGCGGCAAAGACTTCATTTTCATTGGTCCGCACAGCGCGGTTCTCGTGCGCGAATATGCCGTGTTCTCCGGTCAGGGCGACTTCATTACCTTGAATGTCCACGGCCCAGCTATATTGGCTGTAGCCCGACGCACCCAAAAGCGCTGCGTCGCCGGGGAAATAATCGCCGCTAATATTCGTGACTTCAATGCCGTTTTTGCCGGTCAGCAGGATCTTGTTGTTGAAAATGCTCGCGAAGACTCCGGCATATTCCGGGTCATAAGACACCTCTTCTTCACTGATATTCAACGGAAGGCTGAATTCATCAAGACCGTTTACATAGATTCCGTTGCCCAGAGCGAGCGTCACGACGTTACCGTTGATTTCCGTGATGGGTGTCGACTCGACCGCGATGCCGTCGCCATTGACGTGGCCGATCACGTTATTGCCGATGTAGCTGATATTGCCGTTAATGACCTCGATGCCGTCATCGGCGACAAGCGAGATATCGTTGCCGTAGATCTCAGAGTCTGCTCCGTAGAGGCTGTAACCGAAACCTAGCTCGCCATCGGTGAGCGGGGGCAGGATGCCGTCGCCGACATTGCGAAGGTGGATACCGTCCGCGCCGAATTCGTAGTCAAATTCGATGAGCGCCTCAGGGGCTAGACCCGCAAAGAGCGGCGGTACTCCGATGCCGATATGCTTGATCGTGTTGCCATAGACGGAGGCAAAGCCGCCGTATACGCCCTCGATCCCGTCATCGCCCGCGCCATCAATGTAGTTATAGGCGATCCAGGACTGGCCGAAAATATCAACATGGATACCGTCCTGACCAACATCGTGGATGTAGTTGTCACGGATATCGGAGGTTTCGATTCCATACAGGCTGATCCCGTTACCGGTCTGGCCCGTTATGCCGCCTATGCCGACATAACCGTCAGGCGTATCAAGGCCCGCGCCGTTGCCGCTGATATTCACGGTTACACCGCCGAAAATAGAATCGCCGACGTAGATGCCATCGAAGAGGCCGCTGATGGCCTCGTTATTGGTGATATTTATGACAGCGCCGTTCTGCAGGTCGCCGGGGAAGAAGTCAACGCCGTAGCCGCCCTGACCTTCGATATTGGTGTTACCGTCAATGGTCACAGTGGAGGCGGAAACATTATTGGCCGGGTTAACAGGGCCGGTTGTAAATTGTGCACCCGTTCCGTTGGAGGAGACCAGATCGTTCCCGGAGATCAGTACGTTGGAGCCGTTTTCGATGCCGTGGAAATTCACGGCGGCCAGAACGCTGCGAACCGTGTTGTTGGTGACATTCACCGAACTGCCCGTGGTGTGGGTGAGGCTGATACCGCGGTTCTTGGCATGAACGATGTTGTTGTCGATAAAGACCGAGGAATTGCGCACGCGGCCCAGATCGACGCCGATGTAATTCAGCGGGTCGGCTTCGGAACCGAATATGTTGTTGGCGATATTCAGGACCGTACCCTTCTGGATCGTGCCGACCTGAATGCCCTGCCCCATCGAGCCTTCAACGATGTTGTTGATGACGTTCATGTTGCCAGCGCTCGTGGCTTTGAGCAGCATGGCGCTTTTCTTGAAATTGCGGAAGGTGTTGCCGTCGATAGTCAGGTTATGCGTTCCCTGACCCTGCGCGATGATGCCGTGCTTGACGATGCCCAGACCGTCAAAGACCAGCGGGTCGATGTTCACATCGGAGGCCGTGATGGTCATCAGCGCGTCGCCCGGTGATTCCGGATTCAGAACGGCGGTGGACAGGCCGGTCATCTTGAGTGACTTGTTCACCAGAATATTTTCGGTGTAGAGCCCGTCATTGAGGAAAATCTGACCGTGCGGCGTGACGAGGCCGATGGCTTCGTTGATCAGGCCGGAGGTCTGCGCACCGTCGTCTGTGACGTAAAGCGTGCTGAAATCTCCCTGGAACCCGCGTATACCCAACTCGGTATCCGTTCCCGTTCCCAGATAGGGAGAAACGTCAACCGCGCCGGAGGTCAGGGCGATAACGCTCGCCTCGTCGGTCGTGCCGAACCAGTTACCGGAGGCGTTGAAAGCGCCTGCTCCCGTATTATTCACGGCGAGCGTATTGCCGGACAGGTCGTTGTTAAACGCGTGCGCGGTCGCCGCATCGGAATTGCTGTGAACCAAGATCCCGGTACTGTTACCCGTGATGAAGTTTTCCTCGATAGATACGTTATCAGGAGTCGCCGTGGTCAGGCCATCGAGGGCCACGCCTGCGCCGAAGCCGGAAATCTGGTTGCGGCGCACGGTCGCGCTCATGTCATCGTCCGAACCGATATCGCGGATGGACACACCCACCCCGGTCAACGGGCCACGCGTGTTCTTGAAGACGTTGTTTTCTATCGAGGCCGTCGTGTCGCTGAAATCCTCGACGTGCGCGCCCAGATTCTTGGCGTCGATGTCGTTGTAGGCGATGGTGACGTCCGCAACTTCGTCTGTAAAAATTCCCTGATCGACGTTGGTAATCGTGTTGTTGTCGATATGAACGGCCGTGCCGGGGATGACGGTTCCCGAACCGATGTCATAGCGGATACCGGTTTTGAATTTATCGATTTTCAGACCGCTGATTTTTACATCGCTGAGCGCACCGACTACGGTTATGCCCGTGCCGCTCGTGGTCGACGTACCCTGAATGAGTGGCGCATCCGAAGCCGCGCCGGGAACTGTCGGGTCTCCGGGCTTGCCAATCAGGGCAAGATGGTCGTGGTCGATCGTGACCTGTTCATCGTACGTACCGTAGCCGATATTGATCGTGTTCTGGCCGGTTCCCGTATTATCAATCGCGTCGATCGCGTTCTGAATCGTGGTGACCGTCCCGGAGGGGTTCTCGATCGTGTCCTTGACCTGATTGAGGGTTATGGTTCCCGTTCCGCCCGTGCGAACGCTTTCGGCGAAGCCGTAAAAGCCGCCTGTTTGGTTGTTCACGATGATGTTACCGCCGGCTGCGTCAATGCCCACGCCGCCGCGCAGGGACACTTCGTCATGCGCATTGAGGGTGATGTTACCTCCATTGCTCAGGATGCCCGTGCTGGCATTGAACATACGGATATCATCGTCAGAATTCAGGACGATGTGGCCACCGCCCGTGGCGTTCAAACCGCCGCCGCCGTTAAAGAAAATGTCGTCAATCGCGTTGGCCGTAAAGGTGTTGGCGGTATTCCAATCCACCGTGCTGACAAAGGTGATGCGCCCCAGTTCGGAACCTGCCGCGGGCGTGGTTATTTCGGCATCCCCTACGGTCAGTTGACCCTCAATAACAGTCGCCAGAGGCGCGTCGACCACGATGCTGGTGGGGTCGAGCAGCCATTTTCCGGCTTTGATTTCCGTGCCATCGGTAAAGGATACGTCGGGGGCGGAGGTTTCGATGAAACCGGATTTGCCTTCGCCCTGCGCGTTCAGTTTACCGGCCACAGCCAGCGTTTCGTCCGCCAGAACCTCGATCTTACCTGCTTCGCCGGACGTGGCGTTCGCCTTAATTTCGGAAGCCGAGCCAAGTTCCACGGCCTGCCCTGTGACCTTGATGGAGCCGCCCTGCGCGCCGGACGCATCCAGCTTGCCCGCGTTGCTTACCTTGCCCTGATCGCCTCCGGAGAGGATGATCTTTCCGCCCTTTTGGGATATCGAGCTGACGTTAATAACGCCCTCGTTATTAATGACGTTATCAACCACGTCGCGCGCGGACTGCGCGGTCATGACGACCGTGCCGCCTTCGGCGTTAATCGTACCCTTGTTTTCCAAAAGGCCCTGTCCAACCTGCCCGTCCACAGCAACCTCAACCAGACCATCGCCATACAGGTCGAGCGTGACCTTTTCGCCGCCCGCAAAAACGACGCTGCCCATTTTCGCGTTAATAACGCCGCTGTTGCGGACGTTCGGGGCCACGAAAGCCGCCAGGCCAGCGTCCTGCACATTCATCGTCCCTTCAAGAACGATCTCGCCGTTTCCAAAATTGCTGAAGGTGAAATTTTCGTTGCCATCCATAATGTCCGCATTGCTGACATCGCCCGTGGTGGCAGCTATGCCCGCCGCGTCTACAACGGAGTCCTGCCCGAAAAATACGCCGTTACGGTCGATAATCATGACCCGGCCATCCGCGGAGAGGCGGCCAAGAATTTGCGTGGGATCGGAGTGGTTGCCGACAACGCGTCCGACGAAGAGCGCGTCTTTTGAATTCTGGTTGATCTGGACGGAGCCCATTTTTCCGATATGCAGCTCCTGCGCTTCCCCGATGGCGCGCATGGAATGCTGATCAATGGTAGTTGAACCCAGACCCGTGTCGGTTACGCTTCCCTGCCCCTCGACAATCTGCACATCATCCCAGTCCGCATGATCGTCAACGGCCCGCGCGCTGTCCGCGTTCATGAACGCTCCCGCGGCGACCAAGGCCGTGACAGAGACGAAAATCCGTCTTTTTGATGATCCGATAGTTCTGTTTGCTGCGTCTTTGATCATGGCCTTGCCTCACCGAGCTAAAAAATTACACCTTGGTTAAATTTTTAAACCGTCACTTTGAACTTATTAATTTTTTTGCATATTCATGACTCCCGCCTGAAGCACCGTTCCGGATCGGAAGACTCGTTTTTGCGCCTTAATTCTGCTTCTACCTCCCATCAGCCTGACCTTTGAAATTCGGGCCAAGACCATGGTTTGCCAGCTTATTTTTATGGAACGCAGTACCGACGCCTTGTCAGCGCTGTGTCTTTATTGCACCTTTTTTAAAACTTTTCAATAGGATGCTCACCAAACCTTAACCTTGTTTTTTACACCTTCTGAAGGATCGCTGAAAATCATATTACGGTCTTTCATTGCACAGAATATGCCAAACTCACTCTGGTTGGGCGTTTTCCTACAATGCTTTAGCGGTTGGCACGCTTTCGAACCCTTACGCACCGTATTCATGGCTCATACGTCCTCCTAAAAGCCCCCCTTCTGTACTCGAAAAATATGGAAAATACAAACTTTTTATTTTTCTTGTTTCTCCTCGTCGGTCCGGCGCTTGACGCGGATGAAAAACATTGTAAAAAACAAAAAACTTGAATGTTTCAATAAAAAATATATGTTTGTGGCAGGTGCGCGTTAACTTTAACGCCATACTTCAAGTGTCTTTTTCTGCGTATTTTTTCTGGATTTTTATTTAAGCGTACGGGTTTAGCCCTGAACCGTTTATGCGTTGTCAATGAATCGCCCGTGACTTTATCCGGGCATAACACTGGGATTTTTTTGATATGTCCGGCAGAAAATATTGTTTCCTCTTCAAACGTTATTTCATTTTTGGTGCGAGCTTAGTCTGCCTTGCGACCGCACTATCCGGACCAGCTTCCGCGCAAGTCGCCGAAGCAACAGGGACCGCTGATCCTACGCGGGTCCAGGACCGTTTTCTTGAGCAGGAAAGGCTACCGGGGGTCGAGCCAACCGTCGAGGTCAGGCAAGGGCCGACCGTACAAGCCCCGGAAGGCGCCGATCAGGTTCAATTTTATCTTGAGACGCTGCAAATCGACGGGGTCGGAGTTTACGCGGCGCAGGACCTAGATCCCCTTTACCGCGGCAAACTTGGAACCACTGTGACGCTGGCCGAGGTTTTCGATATCGCCAACGCGATCGCCACAAAATACCGGAATGACGGGTACGTTCTGACCCAGGTGGTCGTTCCCCCGCAGACGATCGAGGGGGGAGTCGTGCGCCTGCAGGTCGTGGAAGGATTTATCGACCAGGTTATCGTTCAGGGGGTCGACAAGGAAACGGAAGCCGATCTCATCCGCAGGCTGGCGAGCAATCTTAAAAGCGGCAAGGCCATGAATACCAAAGATCTTGAGCGGAATCTCCTGCTGATTAACGACCTGCCGGGGGTTACTGCGCGCTCCATCCTCAGCCCGTCCAAGACGACGACAGGCGGCGCGGATTTGACGGTGATCGTCGAGCGCGACAAATATGAAGGGCAAGTCGGGTTCGATAATTTCGGCAGCCGTTTCCTCGGGGAATATGAAGGGCAGGTCGGCGGAACCATTAATTCGATGTTCGGTCTTAACGACAGAATGTCAGCGCAATTCGTAATGGCGGGGGACAACCGCGAGCAAGTCGACGAGCTTTTGTTCGGATCCGTATCGTATGAAATTCCGGTCGGAACGCAAGGGACGACCGTCAAGCTTCTGACCAGCCTGACCTCGACGGAGCCGGGCTATACATTGCGGGAGTTCGACGTCCATGGGCGTTCGCAACTGGTGGCCGGAACCGTTTCCCACCCGTTCGTGCGTTCACGGAATCTGAATGTTTACGGCTACGGTACGTTCGATATCCGTAAAGTCGACAGCAAGAACAATATCGAAGCGACACGCGAGGACCGGATTACCTCCATCCGTGCGGGGGCCCAGGCGCAGTATGTCGACACGTTGATCGGCGTCGGCGTGAACAGCGCGCATCTTGAGCTTTCACACGGGTTGAAACTGTTCGGGGCGAGCGACAAGGGGGATTCAAACCTGACGCGGCAGTTCGGAGACCCGCAGTACTTCAAGGCGGAACTGAATTTGCAGCGTTTGCAGCGAGTGACCTCCAAGGTTAACTTTCTGGTCGCAGGAGAGGGGCAGTGGTCAGCCGTTCCGCTTCTGAGTTCCGAAGAGTTCGGTGTCGGCGGCGTGGGGATCGGGCGCGGCTATGACCCCTCGGAAATCGTCGGGGATGACGGGATCGCCGGTAAGGTGGAAGTGCAGTGGAACGAGCCTTATCCGCTCAGCGCGATCGAGGATTACCAGATTTACGGATTTTTCGATATCGGGACGGTGTGGAACCAGGACGCCACGACATCCTCAGACAAGCGGGAGTCGATCAGCTCAACCGGACTTGGCGTACGGGCGGATATTACCGAGAATACGAAAGCCGGGGTCGCCGTGGCCTTCCCGCTCACCCGCGAGGTGGACGCGCGCGGCGACAAGGACCCGCGCTATTACGTGAACGTCAACCATTCGTTCTAGGTCCGCGCTTTCCTTTGCGTGAAGCAGCATTTTCGACTTAGTCCGGTGGAACGGGCTCAGTTGACCCGGTTGTTTTCCGGTAACATTCTGGAATCACTGGAAACCGGGAGCGGACTCAGTCCGTTTGTTGTTATGAGCGGGGTATCCGGGACGATCGCGGCGGGGCGTGGGTTTTTCTTTGGCGTTTGCATTACATGCGTCACGTTTAAGCGTTCAAAACTGTAACGGGTCTGTGGGTGAGGCTGACACCAAGCGGGCTGTAGGCGCCGTCCTTGGGGTAACAGGGATCGCGGCGTTCGAAGACCACGCCAAGGCGGTTGTTATCGATGCCTATTTCGAGGTTCGTTCCGTCGAAAAGGCAGCGGTAGCGATAGGGGCGTTCATATTCCAGCGCTTCGTGCGGCAGAAGTTCGCGGATCACGTCGTCACCGGACAAGCCTTCGCGCGTTTTGCAGAGAACGCGGATTCCCTTTTTCCCCGCCGCGACCTTGAAGTACGGATCCGGGTTTCCATGGATTTGCGTGAAGACCACATCCGAGACACCGCGGTTGAGCGCATGAAAGACGACAAGAAAATCGCGCTTGATGATGTCGCCCTGCACGAAATCCGTTTTTGCGCTCATATCCTTGTATTCGCGGCGTTCGATGCGCAGATATTGCGCACTCGGGGTGGGCTTTCCCGCCGTGCCCTCGGGAAGGTCAAAGCGGATGGAGCCGTCGGGCGCAAAGCGGATGTAGGGGCTTTGAAAATCGGCGCGGCGGATTTGAAGGGCCGGGATTTCGGACGCGTCGGGAAAGGTGTATTTGCAATTCTCCCAATTGCCGTAGGGCCAGATCGTTTCCGGGTCCGGCCTTGGGTTGCGGGCGGTCAGCAGGTCTCGAAGTTCACGCATTCCGGTTTTGATCTCCGTTACATCTTTTAAGAGGCCCTCGAACAGGGCGCGTTCCTCGTCTGTGGGCATCAGCAGCATTATAGCACCTCGTAATGATAACGCAGGGGTTTGGGGTATGTCGCCTCGTTATCGCGCACGAGGTTGGCCGGGTTGACACCGTACATGGAGCGGTAACCGTGATAAACTTCCTCGACCCCGGCGGGCGCGGAGGCCAGAGTGAGGGTGATCGTCGTGGCGTTGGTGCGCACGGCAGCGGTGATGGCGATCGGGACACCGTCATCAAGGAATGCGAAGCCCTCTATGCCGCTTGTCGGAGTGAAATCGGTCCCGGCGTCGTGCGAAAGGGTGACCGTGACAGTCGTTCCTGTGCGCACGACATTGCTGATGACGGGGCCGTCCACGCCGCCGCTGACGCTTTCGCCCAGAACCTTGAGCGCCTTGCGGACGACATGCGGGCCGTTGGCGGCGTAGCCAACGTCGGCCAGATGGATTCCGTCGGCGTCAAGCGTCTGGTGCCACTTTTCGGGGGCGAGGTGAATCCACGCGTTTTCGGCGGCCAGCTCGGTTTGCGCCTGACGCAGCGTCCGGTAATCCTGATCCGCGTCGGTGCGGCGACCGATGGGAATGATGATGACGGGTTCGTTGCCGGAGCCTCCTCTTGCCGCCAGAAAGCTGCGGAGGTCATTGAAAATGGAGAGCCAGCCGGACTTCAGGGTGGCGACGGGATCGCCCTGATTAGCTTCGCCCTGATCCCAGACAATAGCCTTGACCTGACCGCCTGCCTCCATGTAGGCGCCGACGATTTCCTTCCACCGGGCAAGCGCGGTTCCCGAAGGGGCGGTCCAGTTTCCGATGCTGGTTCCATTAGTGCCGCCGTTTATGAGCCAGTTGCGGGTACCGGCGTTCCAGAAGGCATCCAGAACTGGCTGCATCGCGCGTTCGCCTCCGTTGGTGCTGTCGGATTGCTGGCTGAAATACCCGACGCTGTTGGACTGGCCGGAGAAGGCCAGCGCCCAGTCGTTGGACGAGAACAGACCGGAGGCCATCTGCGAGAGGGTGCGGGTCTGATCGAAGATTTTCGCGGTGCGGACGTGGCCCTGAATGGCGTTGCCCGTGTCGCGTCCGCCGATATACATGCGGGTAAAGCCGGAGGCCGATGCCGACATGGTGTAATCGCCGAAGACAGCCGGGCCGGTAAACGCTTTTGCGGAGACTCCGTTCTGCCATGTTATCCCGGCAGGATAGGTCTTTCCTTTCACGAAGCCCTGCCCCGTGTCGGCGTTGGCGAATTGCGTTCCCCCGGCGGCTACGCGAGCGCGGGCCTTCATGCGCGGGGTGATGCCGAACACGCCGAACGCGTCGTTCACACCCGTCCCGTTCGAGGCGAGGATGAAATACTGATCGGACGAGAGCGCATCGCCGCCGTCGTTGAGAGGCGTAAATTCAACGGTCATGGCGCCCTCGTCAGGGTTCCACGCCTGAAGGCTTGCTAAGGTCGTCAGCAGGATACGGTTATGTTGGCGCGTGGCGGTCGCTCCGCTGGTAATAATCGGGGTCGTGCAGGCTGTCCCCTCCTCCAACTGCCAGAGAAGAAAGCGGGCCTTATGCCCAATGGGACAACTCAGGCGCATTTGCCGCGACGTCGATGTGGGGGTTATGTTGTGCTTCTGAACAAGCGTATAGGCGCTAACGGAGCTGATCGCCGTATAGCCACCGCCGTCTGAAAGCTGGATCGCGCCCGCGCCGATCAGGGGGTAGATGTAACAGGACATGGAGTGCGCATTCGTGTTGCCGACCGTTCCTGCGATCGTTACGTAGGCCGTGCCCGAGCCGCCCTGCGCGTTGTCGATTTCTATGACCTTGCCGTTGCCGATGCTGCCCAATCCCGCGGCGGTAAGGTTGCTCGTGTCGTCAACGACTGCGATGACCGCCGAAGCGTTGCCGCCAGCGGTCAAGCCGGTGAGATCGACGGGGCTGGCGTTATAAGCGGAGGTCTTGTTCTGGCGCGAAGGCTCCATCAGAAGGCCGAGGGGCGTGCCGGACGCACTATGGTCGAAGCGCGGCTCGTTTGCCGCGGCCTGTACAAGAACGCCGGAGGAATTGCGGTATGTGGCGAGGGCATCCGAACGGAAATACTGGAAGGGCGAGGGCATCGACGGCCCGAGAAACGAGAGAGAATCCGTGCGTACGGTGTCTATCACAGTCGAGAGTTGGCCGGCCGCATTCAGCATACGGCCCAGACGGATCAGCATAAGAGGCTCCTTATGATTGATGTGAGTTTATTTGTTTGGGAACGAGGGGCCGTTTGCGCATTAAGGATGCGCGGAGCAAGCGCAATACGGGCCTGTATAAATAGGAATATATTACTATATAAGCCCTTATGCAAGCTTTTTTTGAGGAGATTCAAATAAAGCGGGCTGGTAAGATTTGAACGATTAAGGAATTGGATCAATGAAACGATTTTTCATTTTTGCCCTTATAGGCCTGTGCGTTTTGTCTGTCAGGGGGAAACCCGCCCCTGCACGGGTGAAGGCCGCCACATCAAAACCCAAGCACGTCACCATAAACGCGGAAAACCCTGCCCGTCTGAATATAACATGGTACATAAAGGGTAAGCATATGCCTGAAGAATACGTAACCGTTAAGATGGGTGAGGGCCAATTTTTTTTAACTGACCGGAGCGGGCTTTTTCTTGATTTTCTGGACGATAAGGATGAAAAAAAATTCAGGACGAAACCTGATGGAACCTATCTCACTCACTTTAAGGAAACCATTACGATTTCTCGTGAGATGATCGAACAGGCCATAAAGCGCGGCGAGGATATCTATTACGAACGGGCCTTTACGGATCATACGCTTGATCTCCCGGTTTTTGCGCATATCATCCTGCGGCCGGTGAAAAATGTTGACGACGACCTTTCCGTTACGCGCGGACGGGTCAAGTTTCCGGAAGAAAAAGATTTATGCCATACCGGTACCGGCGAGCCTCTTTTCGCAGAGGCTCTTTTTGAGGTTGAAGGCAGCGGAATATTCAAAGCTCAATGGGAAATCAGAAAAAACCCCTACCCGGACACATACAGGGTGCTCAAAACCGTTCATTATCCCGTATACAAGGAGTTGGTCATTGGGTTTAAAAGCCCGGAAGTCCCAACAGAACTGGCTGGACCGTTAGATTTACGGCTTGTGATTTTGGAACCGAAAACGGATATCGAACTTCCTGCGATTTCCTGCCTTGTACAAGGGACGGAGGAGACAAAACTCAGAGAGACAGATGAGCCGGGGATACCCCTAGAGGTACTGGCACCACGAGGCCCTGAGCCCATTACGTTGCATATGCGCCTACGATGGTCGGCCGACAAGGCGTATCGTTTTTACCGCTTAATTTTTTACCGGGAGGATGGCGGGCTGGCGGTCGCCATGGACGCGCCGCAAGGCGTTCGGGAGATACCGGTCACGCAGGAAATTTTTGAACTGTTCGACACTGAACAGCGCTACACGGTCAAGATTCTTGGATATCGCTAATACAGGCCCGGTTTTTGCCGGTCAATCCGGCGTGTATCCGTTCAAAAATTCGTGGCGGTCAATGAGATCCTCGATACGGTCTTGCTGTTCAACCGTCCAACGAACAGGTGCCGCGCCGCGCGACATTCCGGCATTGATTACGGACGCGCAGGCCTTGAGGTAATCTTCTGAGGCTTCGAGTTCAAGAAAGGCCATAATCCGGCGAAGTACATGGCGCGGTTCACACAGGAGGTCTTCCTGCCGCACCAAGAGAACCTGCCCCGGATAGCGGCGATAGGCCAACGCTACGCCTTCACATGTTTTCTCGAACGCATCCAGAGCCGCATCGGGAGCCATATTCTGGCGCGCGATCATGGCGGTCATGGCCGCGCAGGGGCTGCGCACGGCGTGGATCATTTTTACGGGCAGACCGAATTTTTTCTCCATCTCGCCGATCAGTCCTATTTTTTCGTAGAGTTGAAGCGCGGAAGATTGCGCCTTTTTATCGCCGATGACGCGCAAGGTTTTGTAAGCTCCCTGATGCTGGCCGGGGATGGAATAGGAATAGCCGGTCCAGCGCGCACCGTTACGCCTGAAATTGCGGGCGTTATAGAGCATGAGGCGGGAGGCCTGTTTAAGGGACAGACCCATGCGGAACTGCCGCAGAAGGTTAAATTCGGTCGACATCACAATTTCGGGGTGCGCGTCCAACATGGCCCCGATCAGGGTACTGGCGCTCCATTGTGCGCCGATCAGAAGCGTTATGCTTTGCAGGTTTTCCAGCTCCTCATCCTGCGGCGCGGACAGGCAGCCAGCAAGAATGCGGTTGACGTGCGGAATCTGTTCAGGGCTGCGAAACGATTTTAAGAGCGAAAGCGACATTGGTGCTCGGACCGGGGCGGATATGAGGAAAACGCGGCGTATCGACGTAGAAGCCTATACCTTTTTATCATAACGTTTATGCGGGGAAATTCCACTGTCTGTTTGGTAAATTTTTAAAAAAATCCATAGGCTGGATCATGATTTTCAGACCTGCTGTTGTTCTTTTTCGATGCCTTTGCTCCTTAATACCACACCGTAAACGGTTTATTTTCTTGCGAAAAAACGGGGGATACGGTAGGGGTTTTTCGTTGCGGACGGCCGGGCAGCCGGATCATAATAACCGAAAGTCCGCGTACGCGACTCTCTTACATCAGATTTGAAAATAAAGACGTTGGGTAAGGCGCAATGAGGTTATTTTATTTTTCAGGAGTGACTTTTCCTTCATCCGAGCCACAGGCAGTCCATGTCATCAAGATGTGCGAAGCGTTTGCGAAAGCCGGGCACGAGGTGATCCTGTTCGCTTCGGGCGATCCGAAGAGCGATCCGCAAAAGCTTTTTAACTCCTATAACGTCGAGCCGAATTTTACACTTTCTCTTGAAAAAACCAAAAAACTGCCGGTTCTTTCAAGATACAAGCGCCTGAAAACCACTTCCGAGCGCATGAAACGTTTTGGTCAGCCCGAAATGGTTTACGGACGCGACCCCGTAGCGTTGTCAGCCCATGCTCCGGCACATATTCCTGTCGTTTTCGAGGCAACGCGGATGCCAACGAACAAGGCTGAGATTCTGGCGATCTCCAGATTGATCAAGAAACCGGCCTTTTCCGGGATCGTTTCTGTATCGGACGCGCTCAAGCAGGCGTTACTCAAAAGGTTTCCGGCCTTGCGGCCCGAGCAGATTTTCGTGGCGCACGATGCGGCTTCCGTTCCCCGCAATATCTCGGGCAAGGCTCCAAAAAGCGACGAGGTCAAGGGGCGTACCGATGCGTTCAGAGTCGGCTACGCGGGAACCTTACATCAGGGAAAAGGCGTGTCGATGATTCTTAAAATCGCGCCGATGATGCCGGATTGCGATTTTCACGTAGTGGGCGGAACTAAAACGGAGCTTGCAAAACTCCGCAGGGACAACCCGCCCAGCAATATCGTTTTTTACGGGCACGTCCCCCACGCGCAAGTAGCCGGGATGCTCAAGGGGTTTGACGTCGTGCTGGCCCCTTATCAACATGCGGCGTTGATTAAGACAGGTAAAAACATTTCACGCTGGATTTCGCCAATGAAGGTTTTCGAGTATATGGCGGCAGGACGCCCGGTCGTTGCCTCAGACCTGTCGATCCTGCGGGAGTTTCTAAGGCACGAGGAGAATGCGCTGCTGGTCCCGGCAGGAGATCCGATGGCGTGGGCGGAGGCCATCCGCAGGCTTCGCGATGATGCGGAATTGCGCAAGCATCTGGCCCAGAACGCCTTCGGGGAACTGAAGAACAACTTTACCTGGGACAAGCGGGCGGAAACCGTGCTTGATTTCGCGGGCGGGCGAAAGACTTCCATTCTCTACGCCAGTGGCAAGGTTGCATAAACACCCTTCTTACATTCCTGAAAACGCCACAAGCAGCGCGATGAGGTTTCCGAATGCGAAGGTCGCATAGGAGATCTTCAGCCAGAAGAATTTCGGGATGATTGAATGGCGCGCCGTATCGTAAAGATCGTAGGCGGCCGTTGAAGCGAGTTTCGATGTGTCGTTGAACATGCACTGGAAACGCTGGAGATAATCCTCCTCCCCCAGATGACCGATGTCATTGAAATGCAACAGGTTGAGGCGGCGGTCGCCGGACTTACGGTATTTACGCTTGGGATAGATACAGGTCATCGCGGCCAGAATGCTCAGGACCGCGGCAATAATCGAAATTTTCGAGGCCTCGGGGTACGTGTCGGCCTCAATCGCCCGGATACACATGGGAATCAGGATTGAATTGAGGAAAATCATGACCTGGGCTTTCTGGTCGATCATGCGCAGGATCAGAGCGTACTTGTTTATCGTTGCCGCCATGACCTGACCACGCATCAGGGCTTCCCATTTTTTTTCGTTCTGAATCTCAGCGGGTGTTTTTTCTTCGGTCTCTATTCTGGGCGGATCGGTTTGTGCGGCTGTCATTTTACCCCAATGCCTGTTTTTTTGCGGTTTTACCGTAAAAAACGGCGGCTGGATAGAGAATTTTTATGAATTTCTTAGGTTAAAAAAGTATATTTTTTCTCTGGAAAGCTTGACGTGCGATACTATATCATCCGGCTGATTCCCTCGATTAGAAAACGGTTTTTGGGAGGTTCTCTTTGTTTTCGTTTGTTTACAGAAATCGGTTTCCGGATGTTTTCGAGCCGCGCCTTTCCGAAGAAGGCGAGGATGGGCCCGGGCGCGGCCCTGACGATGCACAGCGGGAAACCAGCATCATCCTCAAAACCCGGCCGAAGACCAAGAAACCCTCCATGTACAAGGTGCTGCTACTGAACGACGATTACACGCCTATGGAGTTCGTCGTACTGGTCCTTGAAAAGTTTTTCAACAAAAGCCGACAGGAAGCCACGGACATTATGCTGACCGTTCACAGGCGGGGCGTGGGGGTCTGCGGCGTGTTCACGTTCGAGATCGCGGAAACAAAAGTTGCGCAAGTCATGGATTTCGCACGGGCGAACGAGCAGCCCCTTCAATGCACCATGGAGAAAGATTAAAGCTCTCCTTCCCGCTCCTGACTTTCTCCGAGGCGAAAACCGGAAAGGCCATAAACAGCAGAAGCAAGGTCAGCGATGCGAGCCGAAACATGGCTCACTCTTTCCTTTCTGATTCTTTTTTTATCAGTTCAAGCTGTTCGATTTCGAGTGAGCCTTTGTCTTCGTAGAAGCCTTTCCTGAATATTTTCATCGTGTCGTAGTTGCTTAACAGCAGCGTCACAGGGTTTACGTGTGTATTGAAGGCTGCGGCTCCATATGCCAAAAGCTGGTTATCATCGGTGATCACATCCCCGTATTGCTCCCCGTAGCGTTTCAGGCCTTCCTTTTCCAGATAAACCGCTTTCCTCACCGTTTCCTCGGGCAAGATGCGTTTCAGGTCATTTCTTTTGAAGCCCGGAAATTCCGAGCCCAGCGTCCCACGGTCATTTTTGGAACCCAGTAAAATTCCCGTCAGCGATTCCGGGTCTATCCACAACACCGCGTTCGGGAACACTTCCGTAAAGGTGCGGCTGACCGATGCTCCATGATACGCGGATACCTGGTGGAAGGGCAGCCATTGAGCAATAATTCCGTTATCGCTCATCCTTTCCCGGGCCAACTGGTAAAATTCTTTTGAATACAGGGCGTTGACGCCTGCAAATGTCGGGGGCATCGGCTCAAGCGTGATCACATCGAACGTCTTTTCAGTCCGGCGCATGAACGCCCGGCCGTCCATAACCAGATTCCTGACCCGGGGATCTTTCAGAACGTTTTCGTTACTGGTGAAATAATGCGCCATTTTGAAGACGTTCGGGTTGATGTCCACGATGGTCAGGGACTTTGGATTTTCCCGGCGCAAAGCGTTAGCCGTCTGTCCCGTTCCAAAACAGATCACCAGCGCTTCCTTAGGGTCAGGATGGAGCAGCATGGGCAGGTGCCCCATCCAGAGCATGTATTGTACCAACAGGCTTGAACTGCCTGACACGCCCCTTTCTGAGGTCGTGACAAACCCGTCTATAATGAGCACCCTTTCCCCCTTTTCACGGAGTTCAATGACCGATACCGTTGCGTCCGGTCCCTCCGCGCTGGCCAAGATGTTCACATCCTTGTTTGTCTCCTTTGAGGCGTGAAACTGTATTCTTGTGCGGCCAACGCCAGATTCAAAGGCTATGCAAGAATCTGTGCCGCCAGTCCGGCAAATGCCAGTTTTTTCCGGGATTTTGATGAGGCCCGGCGCATCAACATCAGCCCCGTAACGGTCACCATGGCTCCTATAATCCAGGAAGTTCTTGCAAAGCCTATCGCAGGAAGAAATATCCAGCCCGCCACGAGCGAGCCCAGAACCGCCGCCAGCGTATTGAAGCCGTAAAAAGCCGCCCAGCGAGCTGTCGAGGTCTGTCTTTCCAAAATCCACGGCAGACCTAAACCCAGAAACGTTATGGGCAGGACCGTGACGTAGAAAGCCATGATAAACCAGTTTACAAAAAGTGTAGCAGGGTTATCGCCCGCCATCCTTGCAAACATGTCGAATCTTTCTACCAAGGGGGTGGCGAGAAGGATAAAGATGCCTGCCAAAGCCATACAGACAGAAAGGCTGACTCCTTTTCTCCGGAGAACGGGAACGAGTTGGGCCGCGATACCAAGAGATACGAGCACAGACGACAGCATAATCGAAAACGCCGCAGTCGTACTCCAGAACGCCGCCGTAAAGGATCGAAACCATGCGACTTCCAGGGCCAAAGTCGCAAAACCCGTTACAAAAACAAGAAGGTACTCCTGCCAGATGTCGAGGGGTTCAACCGGCGCGCAGGGTTTTTGTTTTTCCGCCTGCTCGCTTGTGTCCCGCCTTGCCATTAAAATCGCAACCAGTCCGACGATAAAATTGACGGCGGCTATCAGGTTTATGGTCCCCATGACTCCAAATGACGGGATGAAGAAAAACGCTGCGAGGATGCAGCCCAATGCCGCCCCTAGTGTGTTCAGACCGTAAAGGATAGAAATAGATGTTCCGAACTGTCTGGCGGCCAGACCGAAAACGGGCGTCGTGGCCCCCATGCATATCGCCGGGAAGCCCATGGACAACGCAATTCCAAGTACATGGACCCAATACTCGCTATGGGATGCCATTCTGTAACCCGCCGTATCCATTTGCTCGGCGAAATGGAGGGCAGGCATAAGAAAAAGGCCCGATAACCCGATAAGAAGTTCAAGCGTTCCATAGATGCGCAGGCCGTTTACATCCTTCAGGCTTTTGAGCATCTGCCCTGCCAGAAGCGCACCGACACACATTCCGGCCATTGTAACAGCCAAGGTCAGCGCTGTTCCCCATGAGGAAACACCGAGCGCCAGAGATGCCTGAATCTGCCAGACGACCGTCCAAGAGAGAGCGGCCATACCGGAGCAAAGGACAAGAAGGTGCAGAGGAGATGTTTCCCTTTTTCCCTGAATGAGTGCCGAAGTTTTTTCCATTTTCAAAAAATTACTTGTTATTAAATACTTAACCTGACCTACAGGCCATGATTATCGGGTCTTTTCGACCTGTTCAAGGAAAAATTTATCGCGGGAGTTACGCGGTTTTGTTTTCCCCTTTAGGTTATTTGTTCGTATAATGGTTCAGGTTACTAAAGAACGTTTTTAAGGTCCCTATGCTTTCTCGTAATCTTGAACAAACCCTGCACCGCGCCTTGGCCATAGCCAATGAAAAGCAGCACGAATACGCCACTTTGGAACATCTGCTCTACGCGCTGGCGAGCGATCCGGACGCCATGGCGGTCCTGCGGTCCTGCGGGATTGATCTTGATGATCTCAAAACCAAGATCCTGCATTACATAGATACGGACCTGAGTTATCTGGTCAATTTTGAGGTCGATGAAGCCAAGCCGACCAACACGTTTCAGCGCGTATTGCAGCGGGCAGCCATCCATGTGCAGTCCTCCGGACGGGAGGAAGTTACGGGCGCGAACGTTCTTGTGGCCATGTTCTCCGAACGTGAGAGCCATGCGGTCTATTACCTGCAGGAACAGGATATGACCCGGTTTGACGCGGTCAACTATATCTCGCACGGGATCGCGAAAGTTCCCACGCAGAGCCGAACCGACAAGACGCCTACGGGCGTTGAAGAGCCGGTTCAGGATAACGCCAAGACCGGACGGGAAGCGCTGGACGCTTATTGTATCAACCTTAACGAAAAGGCTCGCAAAGGGAAGATCGACCCGCTGATCGGACGGGAGAAGGAAGTGGAGCGCACCATCCAGATCCTGTGCCGCCGGTCGAAGAACAACCCGCTTTATGTCGGCGATCCGGGCGTAGGGAAAACCGCTATCGCGGAGGGGCTGGCCAAGCGGATTATCGAGAAGCAGGTTCCCGAAGTGTTGCATGACGCCACGATTTTCGCGCTGGACATGGGGGCTCTGCTGGCCGGGACGCGTTACCGCGGTGATTTTGAGGAGAGGATCAAGGCGGTTCTGACCGAACTAGAGAATATCGACGAGTCCATCCTGTTTATCGACGAGATCCATACCGTGATCGGCGCAGGCGCGACGAGCGGCGGGGCGATGGATGCCTCCAACCTTCTCAAGCCCGCGCTTTCCAGCGGAAAATTGCGGTGCATCGGGTCTACAACCTATAAGGAGTACCGTAACCATTTCGAGAAGGACCGGGCTTTGGTTCGCCGGTTCCAGAAGATCGACGTTTACGAGCCGAGCCTTGAAGACGCGGTCAAAATTCTAAAGGGTCTGCGTCCCTACTATGAAGCGCATCACAACGTCAAATATACGAGCGCTGCACTGAAGGCGGCGGTCGAGCTCTCATCCAAATATATCGGCGACCGGAAGCTGCCGGACAAGGCCATAGATATCATTGACGAAGTCGGTGCGGCCCAGATGCTTGTCCCCGAACAGAACCGCAAGAAAACGATCGGTATCAAGGATATCGAGGATGTCGTTGCGGCGATTGCGCGTATCCCCTCTACCACCATCAACAAGAACGACCGGGAAGCCCTGCAGAATCTGGACCGCGATCTCAAGAGGCTGGTGTTCGATCAGGATCAGGCGATCGAGGCGCTGACAAACGCGATCAAGCTGTCGCGCGCGGGGCTGCGGGAGGCGGAAAAGCCGATCGGGTGTTACCTGTTCTCCGGGCCTACCGGGGTCGGTAAGACGGAGGTGGCGCGGCAACTGGCGAAGTCGCTGGGTGTCGAGCTTATCCGGTTCGATATGTCGGAATATATGGAGCGCCATTCTGTCTCACGCCTGATCGGAACGCCGCCGGGCTATGTGGGGTTCGATCAGGGCGGGCTGTTGACCGATAAAATCGACCAGCATCCGCATTGCGTTCTGCTGCTCGACGAGATTGAGAAGGCGCATCCCGATTTGTTCAATATCCTGCTTCAGGTCATGGATTACGGGAAGCTGACGGACAATAACGGCAAGAGCGTCGATTTCCGCAACACGATTTTGATCATGACCACGAATGCCGGGGCGCAGGACATGGCGCGCAAGCCGATCGGTTTCGGGCGCGAGGTCGGCGACACAATGGATTACGCGGAGAACGAGGCTATCACCAAAATGTTCTCGCCGGAATTCCGCAACAGGCTGGATGCGATCGTACCGTTCAGCAATCTTCAACCCGATACGGTCGAGAAGGTGGTCGACAAGTTCGTTATCCAACTCGAAGCACAGCTTGCGGACAGGAACGTGTCCATTGAGCTGTCCCATGATGCCCGTAAATACCTTGCCGAGGCCGGGTACGACGTGACGATGGGCGCTCGGCCGCTGGCGCGGATCATCCAGGAGAAGGTCAAGCGGCCGCTGGCCGAGGAAATTTTGTTCGGCAAGCTGGAAAAAGGCGGGCTTGTTTTCATTGATTACGACGGCAAGAGCCTGACGTTCAGCTATCAGGACGACAAGGAAGCCGCGAAGCTGAAGGCCAAGCTCAAACGGCGTTCCAAGCCGCATGAAGAAGAGACGGAAAAGGTTCCGGAGTAAGCTCTCTTATTTCAATTCAAAGAGCGCATCGACCTCGACCGCAACGCCACGCGGGAGCGACGCTACGCCCACGGCGGCGCGCGCGTGTTTTCCTGCTTCGCCCATAACTTCGGCGATCAGGTTGGAGGCTCCGTTAGCGACTTCGGGCTGGTTGGTGAAATCCGGGGCGGAATTGACGAAAACGCCCAGACGCACGCAACGCGCGACCTTAGACCAGTCTCCGTCCACAGCCTTGTTAACCTGCGCGATGATATTCAAGGCACAGGCTTCCGCGGCGTGCTCCCCTTCTTCAACAGTGAAGTTTTCACCGAGCCGTCCCTGATGCATCGGCTGGCCGTTTATGAAGGGAATCTGTCCGGCTATGTGCAGAAGCTTGCCCGAAATGACGAAAGGCACGTAGTTGGCCGCGGGAGCGGCAGCTTCGGGGAGGTTGTGTCCGAGATCCTTGAGCTTGGCCTTGATATCCATGTTTTTTATCCTTTTCGTTTGACTCTTCCTCTGCCATAATCGGCGCGGTTTGTAAAGGCTGGCGCCTGACGGGTTTCCCGTTCCTAATTTCCGGCGCTCAGGGGTTTTACTTAAAAGGTTTGCGGATATGGGTTTTTTCAGTTTTCTTGGGCCACAGTCGCCTGCCTATACGACTTTTTTCACGCTGTTTTCCGGCGGAAAGCGCGTGGGTATCGACCAGTCCGGAAACAAGTATTACGAGGCCGCGCCGCGCAAAGGATACAAGCGCCCGCGCAGGTGGGTTATTTACAAGGGCGAGCCGGAAGCATCAAAGGTCCCCCCGGAGTGGCACGGGTGGCTGCACCACCAGACGAATACAGTTCCCGGTGAAGCCGAGTCCTACCGGCGTCCGTGGCAGAAGCCCCACCAGCCCAACCTGACCGGTACGAGCGGGGCTTACAGGCCGCCGGGACATATTCTTGAGGGCGGCGTGCGCGACAAGGCTACGGGCGATTACGAACCGTGGATGCCTTCGGACTAAATTCTGGTTTTGTCCTGTTTTTTGATATAGTCGGCTGTATGATTGAGTGTTTGTTGTAATTGACTTTCAGGGCCTTTGAATATGAAAAGAAGCGTTGTTGAAACTATTCTGGGTGGCGTTGTTATCGTCTCGGCGGGGATGTTTTTATCCTACGGCTACAAGACTGCGGAGATCGGCGCAGGAGGCGGTTACAGCGTCGCGGCAGATTTTTCGAGCATCGGCGGACTTAAGGCAGGAGACGCCGTGCAAATCAGCGGCGTAAAAGTCGGGACCGTGCAGAATGTCGAGCTTCTTCCCGAAACGTACCTTGCGCGGGTGCATATGAATCTCGATCCCGCGTACAAGCTTCCTACCGATACGGCGGCGCTGATCAGCAGCGAGAGCCTTCTGGGCGGGCTTTACCTCGCACTGGAACCCGGGGCAGAAGAGGATTTCATCCAGTCGGGGGGACAAATCAGGTATACTCAGGCGCCGCAAAACCTCGAACAGCTTCTGGGACAGTTCATTTTCAGCCTTCAGGATGAAAAGAAAAGTACGGATTCTGATGGCGATCAGGGCAGCGAGTAGCATGGCCAAAGTCCGAGCAATCCTTGGGGTTCTGGGAATCGGTATCTGTCTTTTTACCTTTACGGCGGACGCCTTCGCGCGCGAAATGACAGAGCAACCGAGGATCAAGCTGCGGACTCTTGAAAAAACAACGGCGCGGACCATGACGTTCGAGGCGGATGTGGGAAGCACGCTGAAATTCGGGTCGCTTTATATCAAGGTTCAATCCTGCCAGAAATCCTCTCCGGTCGAACAGCCAGAGGCGGCCGCGTTTCTGCAAATCTGGGAGAATGTCTCCAAGGAAGGCAAGGAAGAAACCGAGCCGGAATGGGTTTTCAGCGGATGGATGTTCGCGTCTTCGCCCGGCCTTTCGCCGATGGATCACGGAATATACGATGTTTGGGTTCTCGACTGCATCGGGGCAGAGGGAGAGGAGAGCATCACGGCCACAGCAGGCGGCGAACCTGATCAAGAGGCCGGTATTGAGAAGGATCTGGAGCAGCCGCCGGAAACACGGGATTTCAACAGTCTTCTAGAGGGTCTGACCGGGGTCACTTCCGAAGCGGAAGAGGACAATCCGGACGCCCAGAACACGGATCAGAACCCTGAAAATCCCGACCCGGCAGAAGAGCAAGAAAGCGAAGGAATAGACGAAACGGAAGGAATGCAAGGGCCCCAATAGCCGGGAGTTTTAGGGTTTTAATCCTTGTGGTGGCCAGACAGAAATACAGGCACGACATCTTCCTGATCCAGCGTCCAGCCCGCACGCTCATACTGAAGGTCTTCCTCGTGGTGATGGTGGTTGCTCGACAGGACTGCCGCAGCCATATCGTCCGCCTTATGCACGACGAGGTCAACGTAGGCGGGAAGTTTTGATGCATCGAGTTTACCGGATTTATCAATCAGAACGGTCATCATGCCCAGAGCCTTGGCGTGCTTGAGGTTGGCCACCGTATCTTCCACCATGGCGAAGTTTACGCCTCTTTTTGAGGGATCTTCCGTTCTTGGAACGCCGATCTTGTCCAAAAGAGCCTCGTACATCGCCGGAGACTGGTTCTTTCCGTGATGGCCGGGTACGTCATCCTTATGGATCACGTCGTCATGGGCCGCGCTGAAAAGATGGGATAAACGGTTGCAATCAAGAGTGTAATCCGTCCACTCCTCGTTTCCATGCGTTGCGATGAAAAGACCTACGCCCGAAACTTTCAGGGTTGCCAGACCTTCTTCCGGCGGATCGCCTTCCCTGAAGTAATCCGTCCCGCGGGTCAGATTGACAAGATTGTGGTAATGGTCGCGACGCAGGCGCTCCATGTCGAGTCCGTATTCTTCCTCGAAAATATCCAAGGCGCCGCCATATTGTTTGCGACTCTGGCCCATGAGGTGTTCTATTTCAAGAATGCTTCGTTCTGTGAGTTGCGCCTTGACCGCCATGATCGCAGCACGGGTATGAAACCTCGGAGCGTCGTCCGGCTCACTGTAGAGGGTTCCGTCGTTATCAAGCACCACGCCTTCGATGAGATGCGTGTGTATAAAGGGCCGGTTTTTGTCATGAATAACCGTCATTTAATCAACCCTGTCCGCGCATTTTCCGCTGCGCGTTTAAAACTTTATTTCTGTAGTATCTCCCGATTTAATCTTTATGTCAAAAAAAAGCGTGAAAAAAAGCCCGCATATGCGGGCTTTTAAATTTTTATTTCATTTCAGACTTTTAGGTCAGGCCGCCTTCGCTTTAGCCTTTTCGCGCATCCGGTCGGCCGCGGAGACCATGTTTTTCAGGGATTCCTTGACTTCCGGCCAGCCGCGAGTCTTCAGACCGCAATCCGGGTTGACCCAGATCTGGCGTTCATCAAGGTTTTTCTTGGCCTTTTCAAGCAGGTCTACCATCTCGGCCGTATCGGGAACGCGCGGCGAATGGATATCGTAAACGCCGGGACCGATTTCGTTCGGGTACTTGTACTCCGTGAACGCTTCGAGCAGCTCCATCTGGGAGCGGGAGCATTCAATCGAGATGACGTCCGCATCCATCGCGCCGATCGAATCAATGACGTCATTGAATTCGGAGTAGCACATGTGGGTGTGGATCTGGGTTCCATCGTCGACACAGCAGGAGGTAATGCGGAAATCTTCCACAGCGTTGTCAAGATAGGCTTTCCAGTCTGCTTTCCGAAGGGGAAGGCCCTCGCGGAATGCGGCTTCGTCGATCTGGATCATCTTGATCCCTGCCTTTTCGAGGTCAGAGACTTCATCGCGGATCGCCAAAGCGATCTGCTTGGACGTCTGGCTGCGCGGCTGATCGTCGCGGACGAATGACCATTGCAGGATCGTGATCGGGCCAGTCAGCATGCCCTTCATGATCTTGTCGGTCTGTTCCTGCGCGTATTTTGACCATTCGACCGTCATCGGCTTCGGGCGGGAGACGTCACCGAAGATGATCGGAGGTTTCACGCACCGGGATCCGTAGGACTGGACCCAGCCGAATTTCGAGAAGGTGAAGCCCGCGAGCTGCTCGCCGAAATATTCGACCATGTCGTTACGCTCGGGTTCACCGTGAACGAGGACGTCGATATCGACTTCATGCTGAAAGTCGACGACCGAGCGAATTTCGGCCTTCATCGCTTCCTTGTACTGTTTCTCGTCGATGGTTCCCGCTTTGAAGTCGGCACGCGCCTTGCGGATTTCCTTCGTCTGAGGGAAAGAGCCGATAGTGGTCGTCGGATACAGGGGAAGGTTCAGCGCTTTATGCTGCACTTCCTGACGTTTAGAGAAAGGCGATTTCCGCTTTTTCATTTCAGGCGTTATTTCCTCCACGCGCTTCTTGACCGCCTGATCGTGAATGCGGGTGGACGTACGGCGGTCTTCCTGAACCGCCTTGCTTGCCTTGAGCTGTTCCTCGATTGCTTCATGGCCTTCGTTTACACCTTTGGCGATTGTTGAGATTTCAGAGAGTTTCTGTGTCGCGAAAGCCAGCCAACTCTTGATCTGCTTGTCCATCTCTTTTTCGCTGTTGAGGTCGACAGGCGTGTGCAGAAGAGAACAGCTCGGCGCGACGAATACATTGTCAGTACCGAGTTTCTCAACGGCCTTTTCAACCAGCTTGAGCGACCGGGCGAGATCGTTCTTCCAGATATTACGGCCATCGACGACGCCCACAGACAGGGTCTTTCCAACGGGAATTTTCGACAAAGCCGCATCGAGATCACGCTCGGCGTTGTTGGCGCTTGTGTTGGCCTGTCCCGGACCACGGCACAGGTCGATATGGAAGGCATCGACAGGCGCAGAGAAAAACGTGTCGGCATTGCCGCGCAGCGTATCGAAATAGCTGGTGACAAGAATCTTGAGACCCGGAACCGCTTCGCGAATCTGCTTGTAAGCGGACTTGAAGGCTTCGTGGTATTGAGGTTCAAGGTCAAGGGCCAGCGCAGGCTCGTCGATCTGGACCCACTGTGCGCCCGCATCCTGAAGCTTCTTAAGAAGCTCGATATAAACGGGCAGAAGCTTGGGTACAAGCGTGCAACGGCATGCATCAAAGCCAGCCTGTTTCTTGCCAATCCGAACAAAGGTAATCGGACCGACGACGACCGGACGGGTTTCGATTCCCAAATCCTTTGCTTCCTTGTACTGGTCGAATATTTTCGAAGATGAAAGCTTGAACGTCGTGTCGGCGGTGAATTCAGGAACGATGTAGTGGTAATTGGTGTCGAACCACTTGGTCATTTCCATCGCGGTGACGTCCACGCCGCCCTGCTGACGGCCACGTGCCATCGCAAAATAGGTGTCGAGATCGACATTATCACCCTTCCAGTTATAACGTTCGGGAACGCAGCCCAACGTACAAATCAGATCAAGAACCTGATCGTAAAAGGAGAAGTCGTTGGAGGGGATATGATCGAGGCCCGCATCCTTCTGCAGTTTCCAGTTATGTGCGCGCAGGGACTTGCCAGTGGCCAGAAGATCGGCCTGTTTGCTGTTGCCCTTCCAGTAATCTTCAACGGCTTTTTTCAATTGGCGCATATCTCCGATGCGCGGGAAGCCAAGGTTGGTAGCGAGAACCATTCATTTCCTCCATCTATGGGGCTTTTATTAAAAAAGATTCTGAATGGGATAGAACGGTTCAAGGCAAAGATCAAGAAAAAACGCGCGGGGAATGCCCTGTTTTCTGCGTTTCCAGAAGATCAGGCTATGCTTGTGAAGGGTTGCTCCCCTTCATTTTCCGGATCGTTTGCACTCTGACCCGACGGAAGACGATGCGCCTTCATGTAATCGGGCAAATGTTCGATCCATTGCCGCCCGGGATATTGCACAGAAAAACTGGCGATGCCGGTCGCTTGTATCAAGGCGCGTTCCGGCGCCTCTTCTTTTACCATAAAATACACGAACGCGGCCGTGCGCACGTCCCCGGTGCCAAGTTGATCGACGACCGGGTACTGCGTAACCGGAATTTGTTCTTTCCGGCCGTCATGATGGGTCATGACCGGCTCCGTTCCATCCGATACAGCGATAAACTTGTTCGGGAAACGGCCGGTCAGCTTTGAAAAGAGGCTGTTACCGTTTTTGTAGCTCCCACCGATCATATCGGGCAGGCGCGCTTCTGCCGGAGCAAGGATATATTCGCACGATTCAAGCGTTCTCTGATATTTCCATGCCGCTTCGTAATTCGTTACCGGATAATCCATGAGAACCGGGACACCCGCTTTCTGCGCAGCCGTGGCCGCGATTTCGGACATGTCCGGGAAATGGTGAGTGACTACAACCAAATCTGCGTCCCGAACGGCCTCAATGATCTGCTGTTCCATACCGGGATCGCAGGGATCCGCAGACGGCCTGTCCTGCTCCAGAGGGTGGGTCGCCGCCTTGCCTTTTGCGAACTCTTCCTGCAAAGATACAAAACGCCCGCCTTTAAAGGAAATCACGGTGTTGTCGTCAATGCGATGGTCCTGATTCGGAACCATGTCCCGTACGTCAACGCCAACGGAGTCCAGCTTTTCCAAAACTTCGTGGCGAACGGGGTAGTCGCGGTGCTCCCGTCCGATTTTTGTAAAAAACGTTACTTCCAGGGGATCGTTGAACGTATTGGCGATTTCCTTGAGCGCGATAGCCACGTTCGCGCCTCCACCGCCCACGGCGGAGTAAGAATGCCCGGCACGGAACTTCCCATCCTCGACCCGATCGAGGTCGGGATGAATACGCACACGATCCATGTTCGTTGCTCCGATAACAACGATGTGCGGCGCATTATCAGTCATTGGAAGAAGTCACCCCGATTGGCCCCTGAATTACTCTATTCTGTTAGTATTTAAATATTACTCTTCGTAAAATAATACAGAAAATCTTTGTGTTGCAGCAAACCAAATTCCTTGTGCGGTGCAGCATTACAAGGTCAGAGCAATTATATTATCCGCGAGAGGATCATCCCCCCGGTCCGCCTGCACCCGGCGGTGTTATAGGGGCAAATAGAGAAGTTTCCGAGCGGTTATATATTTCGGGTTCTCTTTGCCTGAGAAGGTTTTCCGTTTCGCGGAGCTGTTCGGTGGAAATATTGCTGCCGAAGGAATCCTGAACCTGAAGGCGCAACGCAAAATCCACCGTGCCGGTATCGTTGAGTTGGGATTGCACAGCGATACCGCGCGAATCGAGATCGTAAAGATATCCTTCAAAGGCTTCCGGATTTGTTCTCAGTCGATAAAGGTTGCGAACTTCCGGCGATTCGGACTCAAGCTGCTCATCGCTTAAAAAACCCAAATTCTTACGAAGGAAAAAAATCTGATCGTCAGATAAACCATTCGGAAGGTCCCTTGGCCCGTAGGACCAAAAACTTGGGATCTCAACGCTTTTTACCGGACCTCTGAAATAGGACATGATCTGATCCCATATGCCGGGCCGGTATTCGACGACATTTGTCGAGCGCCGCTGCCCTTCGAGATTCAACCCTATCGTGGGATCCGTTTCTTGCGCTACGCGACTCTGCTCTTCAAGCTCGTCCCAACGGGTTAAATAATCTTCTTTTCCTTCCTTTCTTTCGGGCATTTTTTACCTGCTCACCCTAGATGATCTGTTCAGGGCTTATAGTACTCCGCCTTGAAGTGTTATGCAAAAAAACGTTTTCAGGCAGGAGTTCTATGGGTTTACAGGGTTTGACACGATTGACGCGACTGCCTAGAATCCGGGCTTTACGCCCTTCTTTCGAGTTGCAGACTCTATGGTTAAGTACTTAATACCGTTTGTTTTCCTTGTCCTTTTGAGTAGCGCATTGATGCTCAGCCAAACTTCCTGTGTTGCTCAGAAAAACGGGGGTAAGACTCTTCTCAAGGGGGTCGTCGCTCCTTTCGATGTACAGGATATCCGTGCGCGGCTAGGCCGAACGGATAAACGCAGTTTCACTTGCCCGGAAGCTCCTGTTCCTGTTGTCAAGATGCTGTTCAATTCGGTTTACGACAAGAGTTCGGAGAATTCATCGGTCGTCGACCCGGAAGAAAAAGCCCGTTACCTGCGCGAGACAGAAAATATCAGCATGCTTGAAACCGGACTGAGCAAGTACGCCAACCGCTATGTCATGGCTCAGAACCCCAACCCGCAGGTCGCGCAGTGCGTGGTCGACTGGATCAATATCTGGGCCATGCATGACGGGTTGCTGGGCGAGTCGAACAGGATGGGAGAATTTGTGCGCAAATGGGCCTTGTCCTCGATTTCTCTGGCTTACCTGCAAGTGCAGGACGAGCCGTCCCTGTCCGAAGAAGACAAAGCGATCGTGCGGTTCTGGATCAGGCGGCTTGCGGAGCGGGTCGTGGCGGATTTCTCTACTCTCCCTAAAATTTCCTCGCGGAATAACAACCATATGTACTGGGCGGGATGGGGCGTTGCGTGCGCTTCGGTCGTACTGGACGATCGGGAACTGCTTAACTGGGGGATCGAAGCCGCACGGATCGGGATCCGGCAGGTTCAAAATGACGGAACGCTCCCCCTAGAGCTTTCCCGCGGGCCAAAAGCCTTTATGTACCATCAATACGCTGCGATCCCGCTGATGATGACCGCCGCGCTGGCCAAAAAAAACGGCGTCGATCTGTTCGACGAGAATGACGAGGCTTTAAGACGTTTAGGGCAAGTCATCATCAGAAACATCGCGGATCAGGGGTATTTTGAAGAACTCACTGGCGAGAAACAGAATCTGGAGCGTGCCGTAACCACATCCAATTTGACGTGGCTTGAGCCCTATTACGCTTTTTATCATGACCCGGCCGCGGAGGAATGGCTGGAAAAATTTCGGCCGGTCAAGCACAGCCGGGTCGGGGGAAACGCCACGAATTTATACGGTCCGGGCGAAAAGGAAGGAGATTAGTGATTTACTTTTTTTTGAAACTTCACGGGACCAAAGGACAGAGGCGAGCCTGAAGATGGCGGCCCTTGATTCCGTCATTCACACTGATTGTCGCCTCAGCAAAAAAACCGTCGCGGTTTTGTTTCGGCAGATAGTACCAGAGACGTCCGTCATCTCCCTTGCGCCTCTGGAATTCATATTTTTCGTGTTTTCCGTCATCCGTTTTGACAGACATCGTGAAATCCTTGGTTACCTCTTCATCGAAATTCAGAACGATGTAGGCATTTTTCGCGGGAATTTTCTCTTTTTCCACTTTGTCAAAAATTTTCAGCTTTTTGTCTTCGATCGTTTTTTTGGAAAATTCAGCGAGCGGTTTTTCGCAGTAGCCGGCAACGGACGCCATGGCCTGACGAATTGTCTGACGCATATTCGCCCCGCCCAGATCGTAGTATCCGGGAATTTCCCAGATCAGAATCCGGGGCGGATTTTTTTTGAACTCGGATGAGGTCAGGTATATTAACAGGGAATCATCCATGCCGCCGCCGGCTATAGCCGCGTTCAAAATATCCAGTGAAAGCTCCTGTTTCAGGTAGCCGTCAAAATTGCTGTTAAATTCCTCGCGCCGACTGTTGCTTGTTCCAACCAAAGTTACCAGAGGAATCGGAACATCTCCGAAGAGGGCCGCATCGTCCGACAGGCCGGCCGGTTTCGTGTATACTTCGAGATCGGTTTCCGGATCGGGACGAAACTTGCATATTTTTTTTATGATTTCACCAAAGCGGCCGTCATACGTCACTTTCTTTCCGACCGTGGTTTCAAATTTCACCTGTGGCAACTTGGAAGCTATAGGAATGTTGGCCTTAATGTAGGCGGCGGTTTTTTCGGCCATCGCACGCGCCCCTGAAGTGGTCCAATGCTGGTCTGCGTGGTTGAAGTACGACTCGGGCGATTGCGGGTTGGAGTTACCTATAATATGTATGCCCTTATCCCGCATGGCTTTTATGGTCGCGTTATAGCTTTTCGCCGCCGCCGCGATATCAAAGTTTTTGTCCCATTCGCTTTCTCGGCGCAGAAATTTGGAGGCGATCATGCCGCGGGTCGGGATGTATACGAGAACAAGTTCCATACCGCTCTCTTTTAAGAAGGCGGAGAATTTCTGATAGAGAGCGAGGTCTTCTTCTGAAATAGAGAAATCCGTTTTCAGGTCCTGACGCGAACGGAAAACCCAGGAATCTTTCCCTGCCACCATATATTTCTGAGCGTCCATGCCTTTGTAGCTTTGATCGTTCAAAAGGGCTGCGCAGGTCGCAGGGTCTTGATATCCGGGCTTCTCCTTGCCGGCCTCATTTTCCGGCGCCGGTTTTTCCTCCTGTTTTCCTTCCTGCGCATGAGCGCGCATAGTATAACCTTCGATTCCAGTGATAATCAAAGAAGCGCCGAGGAAAAAGATCAAAAAACCGATACGCGTAAAACTGTTTTTCATCATCTTCATTCTTGATGGTTCAAGTTATTCCAATGGCAGATATTCAGGCTTCGTCGTCATATAGCGTTCGGGAATTTCCCAAATAACGACAACAGGCGCAGAATTTTTGTAGACATCCCCTGTGATGTATTTTTCCATCACTGTAAAAGGGCCGAGCCCTTCATCAGACATATCAAGAATATCGGCCTGAAGGTCCGTTCTCAGAAACCCCGGAAAGTTCCAGAGAGGGTTTGCACTGTAGCTTGTTCCCACCAGCGTGACAACCGGGGCGTTTTCGTCTCCGAACAGGCTGCTCGCCATATCCTCTTGCGAGGCGTCCTGAACCTGTTCAGTTTTATAGTGTTTGAGGGCATCACGCGGGATCGCGTCTTCAGCTATTCCCGGAAGGTAGCGCAGAAGATCGCCTTCGTGTCTTTCAGCTTCTCCCCCGGTGGTTGCGAATTTTTTTTCCGTCAGACTGTAGGATGGCTTGATATGATCCGCGATTGCCTGCGCCGCCAGTTTCGCGCCGTCAGACGTCCAATGGGTGTCCGTTTTCAGGAATAGCGCGTTCTTGTCAGGGGAAGCGTTGAAGACAGGGAGAAGACCGATTGTCTTTATTCCGTCCTGCTCCAGCGTTTCCATAGTGTGGCCGTATATCTTTTCACGGCAGCCGGGTACGGCGTGGCGGCCCAGATGTTCAGGATAAAGGCGGGCCTTTGCCGGGATAAGTGCGGCGACCAGCGCGATATTTCTTTTTTTAAAGGCGGCGTGGACGGATTTGATGTACTCCAGATTTTGTTCGAAATGTTTTTCGGCGTGCGGGAGGCAGCTGAATTCCTCGTCGGTAAAGAGCCAGCCCTCAGCTCCGACGAGAACTCCCTTGCGTCCTTCGTGGAACAGGTCGTATTCCGTTGCACCCCAGAAATTGCGGGATGGAACGGAGATCGGAAGGGCGTCTCCCAACGCCTTTTCAAAGGCGGGAGACCATGTCCCTACCCAGATGTTCTCGAAGGTCGGGTTCACGGTGTCCTTGATCGCCTTGCCCAGCACGAGGCCGCAGACGACCATGGAAACCGTCATGAAGATTATCAAAAAAAAGCCTGATAGATATTTACCTGCCATCGACCCTACTCGTGCTTCGTCGGGAATTTAACCGTATCGGTCGATTTAAAGCCTGTTTCCACCCTCACGGCGGTCTCGGCTTTCTTGATGTTCTGAAGGATAAGGCCCGTATCGTAAGCGAAACCTCCTGGAAAGAGGGGCGCACCGGCCCAAATGTCCAACTGAGAGAGATAGAAAAAGTCCGTCTCGTCAAACTTGAAGACTGCAGGGCCGCTGGTTTTTATCTGCGCATTGACGATTGTCGCGTCCGCCTTCTTGGTGAAGGGATCAAGCTCGAAATCGCGGTGCAGTTCCTTGCCGACGAGGTTCACAGAGTAGGCTTCGATCGCCACGCCGTCATTCATCAGATACTTGTCGTTATAGGATCTGATGTTCCAGCTGTTACGGGCGAGAAGGCCGTTCCGCTTGTTGTACTGGAAGGTGTTGCCGTAGCTTATGTTATCCTGGCTTTCGAAGTAGGTCAGACCGTCCTGCTCGTTATGCTCGGAGAGGTTATTGGCGATCACATTGTTGCGGCTGATCCGGTCGATCATGATGCCGGAGCCTTTATTGTGATGGGTATGGTTGCCGAAAATCCAGCTGTCGTTGACTTCACGGGATACGATGATGCCGTGCTTGTAATGCGTGTTATATGTCTCGTTGTTGGCGATAATCAGGCGGCGCGAACGATCGTGCGGGTCGATGGCGTAAATTACGTTATCTTCGAATTCATTCCCGACTATCGCAACGTCCTCGGCTTCGTAGGAGTAGAAGCCGTAGAACATGTCGGTAAAATAGTTTTCCACCACCGCGCCTGTAGCCGCCGGGACGAACGGGTTGATTTTCAGGCAGGCCGTACAGGCCGAGAAGCTGATCCCGTATGATTTCCCCTTCAAGTAGCCCAAGGATTCAAATCGGGAACCTGCCAGATACAACTTCGCGCCGCCCCAAGACGTGATAAAGGGGCGGTAATCTTTTTTCTCGATATATTTGGTCGGGGCGTTTTTCTCTTCATCCCAGCCTTTGACGCTGGTTTTTACTATGAACAGTTCGCCACCGTTGGAGATAAAGGCATTCGCCTGTTTTGACATCAGAAGTTCTGGCGTGTCCTGATCGCTTATGACTAGGCTTGCGCCAATCTTGACCCCCAAAGGCATGCGCAGCAGATATTTGTTATCAGGCAGCTTCCTGATCATCTTGTTTTCAGGGTCCTGACGATGAATTTCATCGTAAAGCTGGGTAAAAGTGTAGTGGCCGGACTCGATCATTATCGCCATTGGGTTGATGCGGTGCTGCAGAAGGCGCAAGCGGCGCGGCGCGTCGTCTTCAAGAAACTCCGAGAATTCCGGGTAGAGATTCATCGGACTGATCGTGATCCTGCCCGGAAAGGATTCCGGAATTTTTTTTATGATGTTCTCGGTCGTAAATCCGCTGACATCCGGCAAGGGTGGAAGCACCATTTCGGAGGGATCGAACGTTCCGACCGTCACATTCAGTTTCTGGTCGAGAAGATCCTGTTTCTGGATCTGTTTGTAACCAAAATACCCACCGATGAGGACGGCCAGAAGTATGTAAAGGGCATCGCGTGCGGCGGCCCCTTTTGTTTTTTTATCCTCCTGAACAGGAAGGTCTATATATTGCCGTCTTTGTACTTGCATATCTGCGCCTTAATTTGTCCTTTAGGCTTGTCGGTGGCGATCTGAACCATGACGACCTTGCCCGCGTATTTCTGATCGAATTCGAGGAAATAACGGCCGTTATTTTCTGCACGGATGGAGCGGCTGACATCGACTTCTTCGGCTTCGCCGTTGTCGTAGAGAACACCGATCTTTATTTGCCTGCTTTCCGGTTGCGTCACTTCCAATTCAAGATAGCTGCCCTGTGCCATGACGTTTTGCGTATCGAGATTGTCGAAGAACATGACTTCGTTCATCGCTTCGTACTTTTTCTTACGTTTTTTAGCGTTCGGCAGTTCGGGACCATAGACGGCCAGTGTGCTCGGTTCCGCCACGGGAGGTTTTTGCGGTGTTACAGCTTCCTGCGCGGGTGTCCCCTCTCCGGCCTGAGGCGCGGTTGCAGCGGCCTGATCTGCGGACGCCGGTTGCACGGAGTCTTCCTTGGTCGACTCGGGCGGCGGAGGGGCGAATGCCTTTTCAGCCGACGCCAGCAGATTTTCGCCCGAGCATTTACCGGAAACAGCCGGGATCATCTGGCGGAAGGCCACGGGGTCTTCGAACGTGTGGTGCGAGAGAAACTCCCAGAGCAGAATCTTGGGCGGGTAGTCCTGAAACTCATCTGTGGAGAAAAAGACCACCCCCGCTCCGCCGAAACCGCCCGCGGACATCGCTCGGTTACGGATATCTGATTTCAGGGCCAGCTTGAGCGAGCCTACGAAGTTAAAGTCCTCCTCGTGCGCCGTGTTACTGGTTCCGACAATCGCGATGTCCGGGTATGTTACGTCGCCGAATAACGCATCCGCGCTGGTGACCTGCGTGAGGGCCGTTGTCGCCCACATCGGGCGGCGTTCCGGAGGGACGATGACTTTACAGACTTTTTCGACAAATTCGTCAAACTCCCCTTTTTCACTTTCCAACCACCAGGTGATTTCGTTGGAAAACTCTTCTTTTTCCTTTGTTTTAAACAGAGGGTGCTGGAGAACAAGTTTTGCAACCTGCTGCGCAGACCAGTTCGCCCCTTCGCGGCGCCAGTGCGGGTCGCCCTTGAAAAAATATTCGAAGTCATCGGGGGGAGACGAAAGGTCGGTGATGTTTATTCCCAATCCCTGAAGCGTGGAGATCAGACCCTGATAATTCTTTTTTGCGACCTGCCAGTCGTAGCCCTCGGGCATTTCCTTGGGGTCAATATGTTTGTTTGCGACAACGGCCCGAGAGGGTTGCAGAACAATGTAGAGTTCTGTGCCTTTTTCTTTCAGGCGGTCCTTGAGGCGCTGCATGCTATCAAGGGTGTCCTGAGACATCGTGTAGTCTGTCCGGAAATCGAGAGAACGATACAGCCAGCCTCCCTTTCCGACATAGATGACACGCATGACTTTATCACCGCCGCGATAGAGCTTTTCGTCCTTTAGCTGCGAACAAAAGCCCAGGTCAGGAAACGGGAGTTTTTGCTGTTCGATCGCGATACGCCGCTCCTCTTCGCTTTGCCGCGCACCGGGGGCAAGCTGCATCCGCCTGTCTTCGCCTTCAGCGAAGGCGGGAGACAGGGACGAAAGTGCAAAGGACGATACGAACACGCCCAGCAGGAGTGTCCGTACCATCTTCGAGGTTTTTGTTCGCGTCGCGTTTTTCATCTTATTCTTTTATTCTTGGGAAGTACGCGCACGGTCATACGTTCCCAGTCCTCCATCATCGTTTTCGACAATCGAAATGATGTAGTTCTGCTTGCGCTCCAGAGGCCAGTCGATGAGCTTGGCAAATTCCTCGTCGCCCTTGAAAACGCCAAAGGATACCTTGATAGGATTGACTTCCTTGTTCATCATCGTGTTCGCCGGGATCGGGCCGATGACGGGTATTTTGCCGTCGGCCGTCTTGACGATGATGTCGTCATGCTCGGTGAAATTGTAAACAATGATATTGGCTTTCAGATCACTGGTCGGCTCGGGATCCTTTTCAACCCGCAGGTCGTTGTTTTGCAGGATCACGGTGTAGTGACCTTTCGGCTCGGCATCGAATTCTTTCTTGCCGGGGCCAAGTTCAACCAGAATTTTTCCGGGTGCGATAACCGAATAAGGTTTTACGCCACCGAAGCGGATTCCATCGCGTTCGCGACCGTTGACCTTTGGGGGAATTTCAGAGGTCAAATCGGGCTGCGCGTGAATAAAGCGCACGAAAGCCGAATTTTCCGGGGGAACCGGATCGTACAATCCTTCATCTTCGGACGCGGCGTAAACGCCTGCGCCTGTAAAAAGAGCCAGAGCCACAATCATCATGGCGAAGGACATTTTCTTGAACATTATGTTTTTCATGTTTTTGACCTTTCTCTTACAAAGTCATACTTAAAAGTTTCGATCTTATGCCGCCTTGAGCTTCTGATCGTATTCACCCACTTCGGGGTATCTGCGCAGCGTTGCGTCGACTTCCTCGAACATCGCGTGCATCAATTTTTCAGAGACCGGGCTTTCCACCACCACAACCAAAGTCGGTTTGTTGGAGGACGCGCGGACAAGGCCCCATGTTCCATCTTCGAGCGTGATGCGGATCCCGTTGACCGTCACAACGCTTTCGATTTTCTGGCCCATGATTTTTTCACCTTTTTCGAACAGGGATTTGTAATGTTCAATCACGCTGTCGACGACCTGATATTTTCTGTCGTCCGGGCAGTAAGGAGACATGGTCGGAGAGCTCCAGGTTTTGGGGAGGCTCTCGCGCAGGTCGGCCAGAGACTTGTCCTTGGCGCGTTCCATCATCTGGCAGACCGCTACGGCAGTCAGTATCCCGTCATCATAGCCGCGGCCAATGGGATTGTTGAAAAAGAAGTGACCGCTTTTTTCAAAGCCGGCGAGCGCTTTCAGTTCGCTGACGCGGCGCTTGATATAGGAGTGGCCCGTCTTCCAGTAATCGGTGGTGACGTTCAGCTCTTTGAGAACCGGGTCGGTGTGGTACAGCCCAGTTGATTTTACATCAACGACGAAGGTCGGGTTTTTGTGAACCGTCGCCAAGTCTCTTGCCAGCAGGACGCCGATCTTGTCCGCGAATATTTCCTCGCCCGTGTTATCGACCACACCGCAACGATCGCCGTCGCCGTCGAAACCAAAACCGATATCCGCGCCCGTTTCCTTTACGCGGTCGCTCAGGGCGTGCAGCATTTCAAGGTCTTCCGGATTCGGATTGTAGCGCGGGAAGGTGTAATCCAGTTCGCAATCCATTTCGATGACTTCGCAGCCGATCGCTTTCAAAGCCTGCGGCGCGTAGACGCCCGCAGTACCGTTACCGCATGCGACAACGACTTTAAGCTTGCGGGTCAGTTTCACGTCCTTGGTGATGTCGGCGATGTAGCGTTCTTTCATGTCGCCAACATATTCATAGGTTCCGCCCGCTTTCGGTTTAACGTTTTCGGACAGGACGATGTCTTTGAGGCGGGACATGAGTTCAGGGCCGAAAGTCAGAGGGCGCTGGATCCCCATTTTTACGCCCGTCCAGCCGTTTTCGTTATGGCTGGCGGTGACCATGGCGACCGCAGGGCAATCGAGTTCAAATTGCGAGAAGTAAGCGACCGGAGACAAGGCCAAGCCGATATCCTTGACCTGGCACCCCGTGGACATCAGGCCTATAATCAGGGCCTGCTTGATGCTGGCGCTATAGGAGCGATAATCATGGCCGACGGCGATTGCCGGCGGGGTGATCCCCTCCTCCTGCATGATTGTACCGATCCCCATTCCGAGAAGCTGGATGCCGCGCAGGTTGATTTGATCGGGGAAGAGCCAGCGTGCGTCATATTCGCGGAAACCGCTGGGCATCACGAATATATCGCGCTCAAATTCCTCTGTATTCGTCTTGATCTGCTTGCTTTTGCTCATAATTCCCCTCCGTGCGGCACCAAAATTCAACGTTTTTTCTTAAAAGAACCTTCTTTTAAATAAAGTTTTCAAATCCTGCAAATAATTATGTTAAAGATAAATCAGTGCAGTTTTGGAATCTCCATCACTCCCGAGAAAAACCCGACAAGCGCGACGAAAACCGTCATAGCGACCATATAGAGATAATTAGAGCTGAAATTCACGAATTTCTGCTGAAATGGCGTCATTCCGGCGCGCAAAAGCTTGGTTTTCTGGCGCGTCCAGGACTGTTTGTCAAGGCGGAAGAAAACGTACGTCTTAATGACCGATCCCCAAACCTGATTGTAATATATGAGAAACGGGTAGTACCAACTCAGCACCGGACGCGAGGTCAGGAGCATCATGGTCATCACCCAGCGCGTAAAGCCAATCCACGCAAAGTAAATCGGGAAAAACATGACCGAGTGCTTGATAACCAACATGATGGCGAAAACAGGGCCGGCCAGGGAAGTCCACATCGAAATACGTTGGTCAAAGATACACCACCACGTAAACAGGCCGATACGATGCGGGCCGAGCGCAACGGCGCGCCCGTTGGTGCGCAGCATATTGCCGAACCAGCGAAACATGAGTTGGGTCGTAGCCTTGAAGAAGTTCGGGGACGGCGGATGTTCGACCGTGTTGACTACCGTATCGGGGACGTAGAGCATGTCGTAACCGTGGCGCAGAACCCAGTACCAGCTTGACTTGTCATCGCCGGTCAGGAATTTGAAACGGCCCAAGCGCCAGTGGCTAATCGAGTCGTTCTGGACATCGTCTATGAAGCTGGGGTCCGTGATAATCTCCGCACGGAACATCGACATGCGCCCGGTTAGCGTTAAAACCTTTCTGGATTGCGCTACAGAGCACATCAGGACTTGGCGTTGAGCAAAGCGCAGGTGATGCCATTCGCGGATAATCCTGCTGCCCTTGACTTCGCATTCCTCGTCGGTGGTCAAGGCTCCGAGCTTGGGCATCATCTTGAAGAAAGGCACACATTTGCGGATCAGACCTTCTTCGAGGATCGAGTCGCCGTCGATCACCGCCACGATGGATCCGGGCGCCGGAAGATCACGGGAAATAGCCCGGAAGCCCTGCGCCAAACCATCGCGTTTCCCGGTTCCGGGAATGCGCACAATCTGGAGCGTTACGTGTTCGGGCGGGTTCATGCCGGCAAATATCTGCTTGACCATAAACTCATCGCCCTTATCGACGATGGATGCAACGATGGTCGCCGGCAGGCCGCAGTCGATCGCTTCGCGGATAGCCGCGCCGAAAACCTTTACAGATGTGAGAGCTTCGATGCGGAAGCTGGTTACAAGGAGATAGACATGCGGGGGCATTAAATCGTCCCCGCCGAAGGTTGCCCTGGCCCTTAAGCCGGGAAATGTGATGTGGCGATACCACAAGGAGCGCAGAAAGTGCAGAAAACCCCAGCTGTAACGCCAAAGCGCCAGTCCCCCGACAACGAGGATAAACTGGTTGGAGACGGGATCAAGTGCCTCTTGGGGCAGTGTTGAAACAAGAACCAAAAGCAGAACCGTGTAGATGGTGAATCCCGGTAATCCCGGGATCCCCCCTCTTCGCTTTCCGCTTTTGGGTTCTTTTGTCATCTGGGTCTCTTTTTATGCCGAATGTAAAAGAACTACCAGCATATACCCGTGTAGGACGAACGCTCTTCCACCGGATTGTCTTTCAGACGGACCAGATCAATGATCGGCGTATCCGTTGCGGTCTTTTCAAGGATCGCCCCGAAATCCTCACCGTGGTTCCCGATGACAATGACTTCCGCATTGGGGAGGAACTGTTCGGATTTTTCCACGAGGCATTTCGAGATGTGCGGGATGCCTTCCTTGATGTATTTCTGGTTTGCGCCCTCCATCTGGGACGCTTCGTAGACGCAAGGATCGTAGATCGTAAGTTCGTAACCTTCCTTTATGAGAAGATCGGCCAGCGTCACCAGCGGGCTTTCGCGCAGATCGTCGGTCCCCGCCTTGAAGCTCAGGCCCATCATGCCAACCTTTTTCTTACCTGTTTCCTTTATCATCTCGCTAGCGCGGCGGACCTGCTCGTCATTGGCTTCGAGGAGCGCATCGAAAATGTGGGTCTTGATGCCCTTTTCCTTGCCGCAGGCGCGAATTGCGCGGACGTCCTTGGGCAGGCAGGAGCCGCCGAAGGCGAAGCCGGGTTTCAGATAAGCCTTGGAGATGTTCAGTTTGGTATCAAGGAAGAAGATGTCCATGACTTTGTGCGAGTCAACGCCCATTTCCTTAAGGATGTTACCGAGTTCGTTTGCAAAACCGACCTTGATGGCGTGCCAAGCGTTGTCAGCGTATTTAACGCCCTCAGCCACTTCGACTGTGCAGATCGCCTGATCCGCCTTGATGCCCTTGTAGATTTCAACCATCATGTCGGCGGTTTTCCCGTCCGTCGCGCCAATGACGATTTTCGGGGGGTTGAAGTAGTCGTAAATCGCGGTGCTTTCACGCAGGAATTCGGGGTTGTTCCCGAAACCAAAGCCTTCGCCCGCTTTCTTGCCGGACGCTTTCTCGATGGCCGGGATCGCGATGTTGCGCGCGGTTCCCGGAACCACGGTGGAGCGCAGGACAACCGAGTGATAACCGTCCTTTTCCTTCAGAACTTCGCCGATCTGAGCACAGACCGCTTCAACGTAATCCAGTTTCAGGGAACCGTCCTGATTGCTGGGGGTTCCCACGCAAATCAGAGAAATATCGGTGTTCATCACCGCTTCGCGAACATCCTGCGTCGCGCTGAGCAAACCTTTTTCCTTATTGGATTTAATCATTTCAGGAAGACCGGGCTCGACGATCGGCGAGCGGCCTTCATTCAGGCACTTTACCTTGACCGGGTCCGTATCGACCGCGATGACTTTAAAACCAGATTCGGCAAGGCATGCGCTTGCAACCGCCCCGACGTACCCCAGACCAAATACGCTTATTTTCATAATTAACCATCCTCGACTTTAAAAAAACAGCCTAGCACTTAAAGAACATTGGAAAATTTTTCAACTAAATTCTTCATCGCAGCATACTTTTTTTGGACGGTCCGGATCGTTTTTTCCCGGGCCCTTCCCGTTTGATCATAATTACTGTCATCTTCTCATGTTTTGCTTTTCAAAACTTGGAGCCTAGTCGCCCAGCGATACCCGTTTTGTTAAGGTTTCAGAAAGGTCATGGCTGCATATGGTCCGAATTCGCATTTCTGGCCAATATTGTCCAATTTATGCAGGCTCGTTCCTCTTTCTTCTTCGCTCAGGTTCAATGTCCATTCCTAGAACTGGAAGTACAGGAACGGGGAGTAGCTCATCGCGACGAGGCGGGTTACCGCAATGATGAAAAGTGTCCCGACAAGGAGTTGCATCACCGCGCCGGGCGTGGCTTTCATCGCGGAACTGCCCTTTGAAAGCTCTACGGGGGTGCGGTCGCGCTCAAAATAGGGCATCAGGACAATCAGGAGCAGTCCGCCAATCAGCGCGACGATATGCATCCCCTTGATTTGCCAAGCTAAAGCTTCGCTCAGCCCTATACCCTGAAGGCCGATCATTCCCTGATACATCGCGAAGGCGTGCTCTATCGAATGGGCACGGAAAAGAACCCAGCCGATCATCACGAAGATCTGGGTCATGACAATCAGGGCCAGGCGTTTGGCGATATTCGCCGAGGGCTTGCCCGTGACACCGCAGAATCGCTCGATCGCAAGGATTACGCCGTGCCAGCCACCCCAGGCTATGAACGTCCAGTTCGCGCCGTGCCAGAGGCCTCCCAGAAGCATCGTCAGAAAAAGGTTTACATAAGTCCTTACTTTCCCGTGACGGCTTCCCCCCAGCGGGATATAGAGATAATCACGCAGCCATGTCGAGAGGCTGATGTGCCAGCGGCGCCAGAATTCCGTAATACTGCCGCTGATATAGGGGTTGTTAAAGTTCTCTATGAAGCGGAAACCCATCATGAGAGCCAGTCCTACGGCCATTTCGCTGTATCCTGCGAAATCGTAGAAAAGCTGGATCGTGTAGGCAGCAGTACCCAGCCACGCATCGGCCATGGTCGGGTTTTCAAGCGCAAACGAGGCGTCCGCCAAAGGCGCTATGGTATCGGCGATGAGGACTTTCTTGGCGAATCCGGCCATGAAGCGGTATGCGCCCTCCGAGAACACATCCATGCCGTGCCTGCGGTTGGTGAACTGCCAGACAAGGTCCTTGTATTTGAGTACGGGACCGGCGATAAGGTGCGGGAAAAGCGTGATAAAGGCCGCGAAGTCAAAGAGATTGCGGGTTGCCGGGCAGTCCCTGCGCCAGACATCCACGATATAGCTGATGGCGTGAAACACGAAAAAGGACACGCCGATCGGCAGGATTACCCCGGCATATTCCGGAGGAATGGCCACGCCGAAATCCTGCATCATGTCATTAAAGCTGCGAACCCCGAAATTCCAGTACTTGAAATAGCCAAGCGTCAGGAGGTTAACCGTTACACCGAAGCGAAGCAGCCAGACGGCGCGTGCGTAATGGGTTTCATGATACCGTTCAATCAGGAGTGCGCAATACCAGCTAAAGCCGATAATGGCGTAGAGCATGAAGAGAAAATCCAGGCGCCACCAAGCGTAGAAAAAAGAGCTTCCTATAAAGATCACGGGCGATTTGAGGCTTTTTCCCGACAAATAGTAGATCGCGAGAAAGACAGGCAAAAATAAAAATAAAAAAATCGGCGACGCGAAAATCATCAATCACCCCTGCTTGTAAAAATCCGTGACCGTTATGGAGAGGTCGAACGGAAAAAGCAAGATATATTATCCATAACAACGGGATCAGGGATGTTTTTTATACGTCTAAAATTGTTTCTAATAATATGTAAAATCTATTTTGCATCTTATGGATGCTTAAGCCGGATCCTTCTTTTTCTGCCCCACGTCACTGAGAGCTAC
>JACKIQ010000008.1 GCA_020638365.1 Rhodospirillales bacterium
AAGCCTCCTTGCGCCCGCCCGCAAAAATGCCGGGCGGACGCCTCACGGTGATCGTGGAACGGGCCGGACTGTCTTTCCGAACCGCTTACGGGGGCTTTGCGCAAAGCTTGATTAAAGCCTAAGGAGGGGAAAAGAGATGCGCCAGCGCAACACCAATTTCTGGTTAAGTTGGGCGTTCCTCTTTATCCTTTAGAGGACCTATGAGCCCGTTTTCGTCCTGATTTCTGTATGCCGCGCACCATCTGGGAGGCGAAGAATCACTATTGCCGTCGTTCGAAGCTCACCAAGGAGGTGTTCGAGCGGGTGGCGTACTTTTACTTTCTGGAGATCACCGCCGGATGGAGCCGCCGCGTCTGCTCGGAGATGCTCCGGGTCGGGGAAGAAGGGGAGAAGGTCTCGCGGCAGACGATGAGTACCTACTTCGATGCGATCGGGGCCTTCCTCTGGGAAGAGATGGTCGTTCCGACCGATCCGCGCTATGTGGACGAATCCGTCCTTGATGACCTCCTTGATTGCGTTCACGGGAAGAAAGAGCGCGTCTCCTTCATCTACGATCTCGTTCCCGCCTACCTCAAGACCGTTCCCCTGGAAGCAAAGCATAAGGATGCGGATTTTCACCGAACGCTTCTCTTTCATCTGCTCCACCGGCGGGCCAAGGCCACACGCGGCTTGAAGCGCGATCAGTTCCGATTGGAAGTGGCGCGGGCGTTTTTTGTGTGCGCGTGCGCGCAGGCGCGGGGAATGGATACCGCGCGGAACGAGGGCATCCTCGAATACCGGGCCGCCAAGGAAACCGCGCGGCTCGCCTGGTCCGTGTTGCTGGATATCCTGATCCAGCACCCGCTTGACCGGGTGGAGGGATAAGGGACGGGACTACTTCTTTTTCGTTCGGGGCGGCTTTGTCTGTTCGCGCCCGGAGGTCGTCCCGTTCTTTAAGAGACTTTTGGCCGGACCGAAAACCCAGCGCAACACCCGCTCGTCAATCTTGACCGTCGGGGCTTTGCGCAGAACAAGTCCCTTCGGGATTGTCCGAAAGACGGATCGGATGGTTTTTGCGGCATCGGCGTTGGGCATAGACAAGATTATAGCCCAGGTCGCCTGCTGCCCTTAGTGCAGGACGGAGAAAGCGATTTTCTTGAGCCATTCATGCTTGGCTTCAAGCATGTGGCCGCGCCCGTATCTGGGGCCACGGCTCTTATGGCCCATTAGTTCGTCGATCACTTCTTCGGGCGCTCCGGCATCGCGCAAGCGGTCCTTGAAGGTATGGCGAAGGGAATAGAGCGAATGCCCGTCAGTCGGTTTCAGGTCATTCTCCCGGAGGTACTTGTTGATCGTCGTCGAGGCCGTGTCCGCATTCCGGTAATGCGAGAATCCTTCCGGGAGTTGGGAGAAGGCATGAAGGGATGAGCCGACAAGCGGAATCTTGCGCTCGGAGTGCAAGGTCTTGAGCGCGTGATCGTTGCGCGCCCTGATCCAGATATAGGGGATGTGTTCGTTCAGAAGGATGTCGTCTGGCTGGAGACCGATGAGTTCGGATTCGCGCGCACCTGTATCCGCCATGGCGTAGATGAGGAGCCGCGCTTCCGCGTTCAGTCCGGCGAGAGCCCCACCGTTGAGAAGTGTTTTCTGCACGTATGTGGCCTCGAATGGCGGGCGGGCGTTATCGAGTTCCTTGAGGCGCATCCGGGAAAAGAGCGACTCTACTTCCTTGTCGATCTCATGCGCTTCGCAGACCGTCTGAAGGATGTTCCGAACGTAGAGGATATTCTTGTTCGCTGTCCCGGCAACGGCCGTTCCGTCTGCGATCCGGTCCAGCCACCATTGCCGGTATTGAAGGATGTCGCTGCGGGTAACATCGTTTAACCTCTTGTCCCCGATAACATCCATAAAGCCGGTCAAAGCGGCGCTGCGCGGATTCTTCCATTTGCGGATTTGATGATCGGATTTGTTGACCAGCCTGTCCGCGCAAAGCGGCCAGAACTTTTCGAGACATTCGCCGAGCATTAGGCCCGGTTCCTCTGCGCCGCCGAGAACGGCAGAGACGACCTGTTCCTGTTCGATCGAACCGGCGGCCACACGCACGCGCTCGATGACTTCTTCGAGCGGGGCCTTGGCGATCTCGGCGACGCTCTTGTAGGCGAACCCGTGTGCCTTGGCGAGCTTGACGGCCGCCCGGTATGCGGCGTCGCGGTTCAGCGTTCCGTTGGCCTTGATCAGCGAACGCCAGAAATCCTCGATATAGTCGTTGTAGATCGCAGCTTTACGGCGGGCTTCGCGTTCATCGCGCGTGCCGAGTGAAATCTTGATGCTCGTGCGCGTTTCGTAGGGGAGGACGTAAGAGGGAACGCGCCGCCTGTAGTAGAAATATTCTCCGCGTCTAAACACATAAGACCGCATCCGCTCCGTGTCCCATCAAACTGTTCAATTTGTGTCTCAATTTTTCGTAAAGAAAAACCGTCTTGCGGTCAAGAAGAAACTGAACACAAGGTATATCAATATCTTAATGCGGGAAAAGTTAATGAAGAGTTAACCAGGTGTGGCGGAAGAGGTGGGATTCGAACCCACGGTGGGCGTAAACCCACGACGGTTTTCAAGACCGTTGCATTCAACCACTCTGCCACTCTTCCGTACTGTCGTATATCCTGCTTCAAGGCTGTTAGCTTAAAAAAACGGGGGCAAACAACCAAGACTATGCGCCAAGCCTTCATTTTTTATCTATTTTTATGTATCTCTGTCTAGAGATAATCTGGAATTAACAGGATGTTTGCCCTGCAACTTGTCATTGGGGCCTTTATGATCGGCCTGACTGTTCTGATCCACGCGGTCTCGCTTGACCGGCTGAAGAGGGTTCTTGATCGTTTGGAAAACTTTTTTCGCCTGCGTATGCGCCATTCCTGGAAGGTGCCGATGCTTGTGATCGCCGTACTTGGAGCCTTTTGTTCCCATATTGTTCAAATCTGGTTGTGGGCCTTTTTTTATCTTTCAGTCGACGCCCTGAACACGATAGAAGAGGCTTTATATTTTTCTACGGCAACATTTACTACAGTCGGCTACGGAGACGTCGTTCTGAGTCAGGAGTGGCGGCTTGTGAGTTCTTTTCAGGCCGCGAACGGTTTTATGTTGTTCGGTTGGAGTACGGCCTTTATCTTTGAAATCATGTCACAGCTTTATCAAGCCGATTCCGGCTAAGCGAGGTTTTAAGTCTGTTTATGCGTTTTTTTGTTTGTCTTTTATTATCAGGCTTTGTTTTTGTATCCAGCACCCTTGTTATGGCAAAAAGCGACAATTTTGAATCATGGCTTTCGGCTTTCAAAAAGGAAGCGCTGCGCAAGGGAATTTCTCAAAAAACGCTTGATTCAGCGTTTAAGGACGTCCGCCCTCTATCAAAGGTCGTTGAACTTGACCGTAAGCAGCCTGAAGGGAAAATGACTTTTGTCCAGTACAGGCAAAAAGTTCTCAGTGATTTGCGTTATAAGCAGGGCCGTGAAAATTATGCGCGTTATCGTAAAGTTCTTGAGCAGATCAGTAAGAAGTACGGTGTTCCTGCCCCTTATATCGTTGCTCTATGGGGTATGGAGACCAGTTATGGAAGCAATACCGGCGGGTTCGGGGTCATCCCTGCTCTGACCACGCTGGCGCACGACGGAAGACGCAGCTCGTTTTTCAGAGGTGAGTTGATCGCAGCTCTAAAAATTCTGGATCAGGGACATATCTCATTAAGGGATTTCAAGGGCTCATGGGCTGGCGCGATGGGGCAAAATCAGTTTATGCCTTCAAGCTTCCATGCTTATGCCGTGGATGAAAATGGCGATGGACGGCGCGATATCTGGACGACGCGCGAGGACGTTTTTGCCTCGACTGCTAATTATCTGGCGAAAAGCGGCTGGCGTGCCGACGAACGTTGGGGCCGACCGATAAAGTTGCCGCAGAAATTTCCTGAGACCCTTGTCGGACTGGAGGCCAAGAAAAGCCTCAAGGAGTGGCAGAAGCTTGGCGTGCGTTTGCCTGACGGCTCAGACCTACCTGTTGTCGAGGATATGAGCGCGTCTGTCGTCGCACCGGACGGAGTGCACGGCCCTGCCTTTCTTGCCTATCATAATTTCAGGGTTATTATGAAGTGGAACCGTTCCCAGTATTTTGCGGTTAGTGTCGGAACGCTTGCGGACGCCATTGCAAATCCTTGAGTCTTGGAGATATTGCACAAAGCATGAGGGTTATGAACGTAAGGTTATGAACGTTTTGAGGACCATACTCGCTCTTTCTTTTTTGCTGGTTCTTTCCGGGTGTTCAGGCGTGCCTTTTTTTGGAAGCAAGAATATCGGGAAGCCCGGAAAAAGCGTCGGGCAATACAAGGTCGGCTCGCCCTATACGATTAACGGAGTTCGTTACAAACCTCAGGAGTACGACCGTTTTGTCGAAACCGGGATTGCTTCCTGGTATGGGCCGGGCTTTCACGGAAAATCTACAGCGAACGGTGAGCGTTTCGACACCCACGAGCTGACCGCTGCTCACCGTGTTCTTCCCATGCCGAGCCTGGTGCGCGTGACCAATCTTGAAAACGGCCGCTCGATTGTTTTGCGGGTCAATGATCGCGGCCCTTACGCGCATAACCGGATTATTGACGTTTCTCAAAAAGGCGCTGAATTGCTTGGATTTAAAAACAAGGGTACTGCAAAAGTCCGTGTCGAATTAATGGCCAGAGAGAGCAAAAATCTTGCTGATCTTGCAAAAAAAGGTCTCAGCACGCAGGGCAAGGAGATGGCCTACAACGGCTATAAGCGCCAGCAGCACGGTCATTTGCCTGTCCCCCCGGAGCCGCCTGTTATTCGACAGGCTTCAGTGAACGCGCCCATGAAGATGGATGACGGAACGGAATTACCGGGACATTTAAAAGGCGGGGTTTTTTATCCAGATGCCGTTCTTAAACAAACACCTGTTCAGCCCACCACAATTTTTGTACAGGCCGGGTCTTTTTCCAATCAGGCCAGCGCGGACATGCTGGCTCGTAAGCTAAAGTCCTTTGGAGAGGCGCACGTGTATCCTGCAAATGTAAACGGCCGGCAATATTTCCGGGTCCGTCTGGCCGCACGCACCATAGCGGAGGCCGACAGGCTTATGGCGGCTCTTACAAAAAGCGGGTATCCGGATAGTCTTATCGTTGTAGAGTAGAGGTATAAAGGAACGTACAATGCACAAAAAGAAGACGCGATCAGAACGGTTCATAACGGCTGTTTTAATGGTCATTCTTTTTCAGATCACGCTTCCCTCTTATGCTCAGGATTACGTCACTTCTGCTGAACAAGCGATCGCCATTGATTTTGATACAGGCGCGGTTCTCTTTGAAAAGGATGCAGATAAACAAATCCCGACTGCTTCCATGAGCAAGGTTCTTAGTATCTATCTTGTATTCGAGGCTCTTAAGGCCGGGAGGCTTAAGTTGGACAACGAATTGCTGGTGAGTGAGAAAGCTTGGAAAATGAAGGGATCCAAGATGTGGGTCCCCATCAATGAAAAGGTCAAAGTGGAAGATCTTATCCGGGGCGTGGTGATCCAGTCCGGCAACGATGCGACTATCGTTCTTGCCGAGGGTCTTGCCGGATCGGAGGAGGCTTTCGCGACAGCCTTGAACAAGAAGGCAAAAGAATTAGGAATGAATTACAGCCATTTTACGAATGCCAGCGGATGGCCTGATCCCGAGCATTATTCAACGCCCCGCGATCTGGCTCTAATGGCAGGCAGTCTTATACGTGATTTTCCTGAGTATTATCACTATTATTCAGAGAAGGAATTTACCTATCACGATATCAAGCAAGGTAATAGAAATCCTTTGCTTTACCGCAATATCGGTGCAGATGGCGTCAAGACCGGACATACAGAAGAGGCCGGGTACGGATTGATTGCCTCAGGAGTACAAGACGAACGCCGCGTGGTTGCCGTTCTTACCGGCATGAAAAGCATGCAGGAGCGGGCCGATGAGTCTGCAAATCTGTTACAGTGGGCGTTGAGCACTTTCAAGAATGTTAAAATCTTTAGCGAGCAGAAAGAAATCGAGCGCGTCCCCGTCGTCTGGGGAACAGTTGATACTGTCGGGCTTCGTGTGGCACAGACCCTTGTTGTGTCCATGCCAAAAATGGAGTCAGGTAATTTCAGCGTTGAAATCTCATACAAAACGCCCTTAATCGCCCCTCTGGAGGAGGGACAGAATATTGGGACCGCTACGGTTCGTATTGCAGGACGCGAAGATCTTTCTGTTCCGCTCCTTACTGTCTCGTCCGTACCCAAGGCTGATTTTATGTCTCTTATGTTGCAAAAACTTCGTATGATGATTAGCGGATAAGGGCCTTGTATACTTTTTTGATGGACCTGTTCATATGAGTAAGCGTTTTGAAAAGTCTTTTTTTATTACCCTCGAGGGCGGGGAAGGGTCCGGGAAAACGACACAGATCAACCGCCTAGCCGAGGCACTCACTGGTCTGGGTTATAGAGTTTTAACAACACGGGAGCCTGGGGGCACTCCGGAAGGCGAAAAGATCCGTGCATTGTTTGTGCGGGATACCGGAATGAACTGGAGTCCTATGGCGGAGGTTCTTTTAATTCTCGCCGCGCGGGCAATGCATGTCGAACGTGTTGTCCGCCCTGCTCTTGAGGGAAAAAATATTGTAATCTGCGACCGATTTACGGACTCTACTACCGCTTATCAAGGGTATGGGCGGGGCCTGGAGTTATCAGCGATAGACAGCCTTACCAAGAGTGTAATCGGCGAACTCAAGCCTGATCTTACCTTTATACTTGATCTTCCGCCCGGCGCCGGTTTAAGCCGTTCTACAAAGAGACTGGCCCGAGACCATCAGAATGAGAATGCTGCAGAGGACCGTTTTGAAAAGCTTGAACTTTCATTTCACGACAGGGTTCGCGAGGGCTTTCTGGATATTGGCAAAAGGGAACCTGAGCGTTGCATAGTCGTCGACGCGACTACGGGAGTTGATAAAATGGCCCGTATAATTTTGGACGCAACCCTTAATAAGTTAGGTAATTAAAACAGCAGGATTGGTGATGGATCTCTTCGGCGAGACGCTTGTTGATCCGGAAGACGAGGTAAGCGATGAAGACCGTGATCCTGATTACGGTTCTACAGGTGACATCGGTCGTGAACCCGGAAGGAGCAATATTTTATGTGCGCCGCGATCTATGGCATTTTGTCTTGGGCACGAGGACCAAGAACAGTCTATTCTGGATATACTTGCAGCCGGGCGTTTGCCGCACGCGATGGTTTTCTCGGGTCCGAAAGGAATTGGGAAGTGTACGTTTGCTTTTCGTTTCGCGCGGTTTCTTTTAAGGCAGGGTCATCTTTATTCATTGGAGGAGGGCCTTTTTGGTAGCGAGGACGCTATCATCCCCGATTCCATGGATATTTCCGAGCATGATCCGGTCTTTTCACGTGTCGCATCAGGAGGGCACGGCGATTTGCTGTTTATCGAACGCGCTATAGATCCGGCGAAAGGACGGGAAAAAGCAGAACTGACTGCTGAAGTTGTTCGTAAAATTCCGCCTTTTTTACGAAAAACCTCAAGTGAGGGCGGGTGGCGTGTTGTCATCGTCGATGATGCAGACACGATGAATAATACCGCGCAGAATGCTATTCTGAAGATTCTTGAGGAGCCTCCTGATAAAGTTGCGATCATTCTGATCACTCATCGCACCGGAGCCTTGATCCCAACAATCCGCTCGCGCTGCCGGGTCTTACCTTTCCGTCCTCTGGACGAGCATGCTATCCAAAACCTTCTTGCACGGCAGGGATACATTTATTCTCCCAGTGACGCAGCCTTGATCTTTGATTTTTCCTGCGGGAGTATCGGCACAGCCATACAGTTTGCAGAGGAAGGCGGGCCAGAGCTTTTTCGAGAAATTCTGGCCTTACTTGCTTCCGGCCCTGAATGGAACTGGCTTGAGATTCACAAGTTTTCTCAAAGTTTTTTTGGGACGAGTGGAGATAAGCGTTATTTTCTTACTGCTCAAATTATGACGTGGTTATTTGAAAAACTTGCGTTTGTTCGTGCCAGGGGGGGTGTCGGGTGGCCCGCTTACCTTGCCGATAATAGAAGTGAACGCGCTGTTATTTCTGGTTTTTCATGCGAAAAGCTTGCGGCCATAGCAGACGACTTGAGGGTGCATTTCCAGAGAACAGAATTTTCCAATCTGGACAAGCGGGAAACTGTACGCAGCGCTTTTCTTATGATAAACCCGTAAACGTCAGGTTTTTCAGGACTTGGGTTTATATTTTTCAGGATGACCGCCTTGAGCAAAGCAACACCTTTTTTTATTACGACCGCGATTTCCTACGTAAACGGAAAGCCGCATCTCGGCCATGCCTATGAAGTGATCCTGACCGATGTGATGGCCCGGTTCAAGCGGCTGGATGGTTATGATGTGATGTTCCTGACCGGGACGGACGAGCATGGCGAAAAAGTTGCCAAGACGGCTGAAAAGAACGGGATGAGCCCGAAGGAATTCGCGGATATGAACGCGGCGCATTTTCAGCACATGGCCGTGACTCTGGGCATATCTAACGACGATTTTATCCGCACGACCGAGCCGCGCCATTATGCCGCTTCGCAGGCGATCTGGGAGAAGCTTAAAGAGAAGGGCGATATCTATCTCGGTAAATATGAAGGCTGGTACTCGGTGCGTGAGGAAGGTTACTTTGGCAAAGATGAACTGACCACCGATCCGGCGACAGGCAAAAAGCTGACTCCGAACGGGACGGAAGTCGAGTGGGTGGAGGAACCGAGTTATTTCTTCAAGCTTTCGAAGTATACTGACTTTCTTTTGGATTATTATCAGAACCATGATGGATTTATTATTCCGAATGTGCGGGCGAACGAGATCATCAGTTTCGTGAAGCAGGAGGGGGGACTTAAGGATCTTTCCGTTTCCCGCCATAAAAGCCGCCTGACGTGGGGGATTCCCGTTCCCGGAGAGCCGGACCACGTGATGTATGTCTGGCTGGATGCGTTGACGAACTATATTACGGCGATTGGATACCCGGATGAAAAATCCGAGAGCTTCAAGAAGTTCTGGCCTGCGGATTACCATGTGATCGGCAAGGATATCACGCGCTTCCACACAATTTACTGGCCGGCGTTTCTTGAAGCAGCAGGGCTGCCGTTGCCAAAACAGGTTTTTGCGCACGGGTTTATTAATGTCCAAGGTGCCAAGATGTCTAAATCCGTTGGGAATGTCCTCTCGCCGGATGGTTTGGTGCAAACTTACGGGCTGGATGCAACGCGTTATTTCCTGATGCGGGAAATTCCGCACGGGCAAGACGGGAACTTTTCGCATGAACAGGCTGTGCAACGGATCAACGCCGATCTTGCGAATGGTTTAGGTAATCTTGCGCAGCGCACGCTTTCGATGATCCATAAAAATTGCGGCGAAAAAATCCCCGAGCCTGGCGAGCTGGAAATTGAAGACAAGGTTTTGCTTGAACATGCGTATGACCGCCTGATTGACGATACTGCGCGCAAGAATGCAGATGTCTTTGCGTTTCATAATGTTTTGGCCTCCATCTGGAAAGTTATTTCGGCGTGTGATGTCTATATTGACCAGCAGGCGCCATGGAAGCTGAAAAAAGAAAATCCGAAGCGGATGGAAACAGTGCTTTACGTGATTGCGGAAGCTGTGCGCTGTATTGCGATTGCCGTTCAGCCTGTGGTGCCAACATCAGCTAGCAAGTTGCTCGATCAGCTTTCTGTTTCTGAGGAACGCCGGACTTTTGCGCATATATCCGAGGAATTTGCTCTTCGTCCCGGTAAGGCAATAATTAAGCCGGAGGGGGTATTCCCGCGGATTGTCGAGAACGAGGAAGCTGCGGAGTAATTGGCCTGATGTGGATCGACTCGCATTGCCATCTTAATCATGAACGGGTGGCACCCGAAGATACGCCTGCTTTACTAGCTAAACGTGCGCAAGGTTCTGGGGTCGGCGGTATGATCTCCATTTGCTGCCGCATTACCGAAGAGTTTGACGGACTGCTTGAGATGGTGCGGCCTCTGCCGAATGTCTGGTGTAGCATCGGGACGCATCCGCATGATGCAGGCTTAGCAGATGAAAAAGCGATTTGCCTTGATCAGCTCTGCGAGAAGGCGCTTTCGGACCCCAAAATCGTAGGCATTGGAGAGTCGGGGCTGGACTATTTTTACGATAACTCGCCCAGACCGGACCAGCAGGACTCCTTTCGCAAGCATATTCGGGCATGCGCCCGGACCGGATTCCCCCTGATCGTGCATAGTCGCGATGCAGAAGCAGATACGGCTCAGATCCTCAGGGAGGAGGGGGCAGGGGACCGGGTGAGGGGGGTTATGCATTGTTTCAGCTCCGGGCCTGAATTAGCGCGAGATGCTTTGGATCTCGGGTTTTATATTTCCTTTTCAGGTATAGTCACGTTTCCTAAGGCCGATGAACTGCGGGAGATCGCAAAAGCGGTTCCACTGAACCGGATACTCGTTGAAACAGATGCCCCTTTTCTTGCGCCTGTTCCTTATCGCGGCAAGACCAATGAACCTGCGTTTGTCGCGCATACCGGGAATTTTCTAGCGGATTTTCTCGGGATAGACCGGGAAGAGTTTGCGGCGCTGACGACCAAGAATTTTTTTACTCTGTTTGACCGAGCGAGGTTGGCATGAGCCTGAAAGCCATTGTCATGGGCTGCGGTAATTCCTCGGGCGTTCCGGGGATCGGCAATTATTGGGGGCATTGCGATCCGAACGAACCCAAGAACAAACGCGGGCGCAGTTCGCTCGCCGTTGTGAGCGATGGTACGACCCTTATTATTGATACGGGGCCAGACTTTCGTGAGCAGTTTAATAGAGAAGGACTCTCTTTTCCTGAGGCGGTTTTTTATACGCATGCGCATGGGGATCATTGCCACGGGATTGATGATTTACGCAGTTTTTATTTTCGGGGAAGCCAAAAACCTCTGCCTGTCTATGCCAACGCGCAGACTTTCGAGGATTTGCAAAGCCGTTTTCGTTATTTATTCGAAGGTGGGAATAACGAATTTTTTTATCCGCCGGTTCTGGAGGCGCGAGAATTCAAGGACGGTGATTTCGGGAAAGAGCACCAGATTGGAGATATCTGTTTTGTTCCCTTTCTCGTGGATCACGGATCATGTGTGTGCACCGGATACAGGTTTGGAGATTTTGCCTATACGGTCGATATGAAGGCTCTTGATGATGAGGCGCTTGATATTCTCAAGGGTGTGAAGACATGGATCGCGGATGCAGCGGCTAACACTATGCACAACAACGCTGTGCATGCGAACATCGAAGAAATTGTTTCTTACAATAAAACGATACAAGCCGAGGTGGTCTACCTGTCCAGTCTTACCTCTCTTATGGATTATCAAGGTTTGCTCCGAGAGCTTCCTGAAGGCTTCAAGCCCGCTTATGACGGGCTACAGATTGAAATCGGCTAAAAGCTTCTGTTGAAAGGGCTATTTTCAATAATTGCACTTTCGGCCTTAAGAAATTATAATTGTAAAAAAAATTATACTAACGGGTGATTGGGCGTGACAGACGGGCGCATTTATATCTCTGATAAAACGGCTGAAAGTTTCGGCGGACGTGAGCGCGTCGAGGAGATTTTTGAGCGTGTGGGCAATGGCGGGAACATAGTCGTTTTCGGCTCCCAAGATACTCCGGAAGACGTTGAGAGCCTGTTCTGGCAGGCCAAACGCGGCTCGGTAGGCTTTTTTTCCTGGGTCAGCCAGGACACCATGGATCAAGTTCTGGAAATAGCCAATACACCAGCCGTTCCAGTCCTGATGGTTTTCGATATCAATAAAGACGGGAAATTTGATGTTTCGAGCTTCAGAGATACGCCGGAGCTTTTTGATAAAGGCGTAGATATTCTTCCAGGCGACCGACAGACTGTCAGGGAATTTTTATTTGCTCACGAGCTTGGTCATGCCGATCTGATTTATCCGAAAACTTTCTGGGATCGCTGGCGCAACGAGACGAATGCGGATCAAGACGGTTTTCGCGGTCTGGGAGAAAAAGCAACGCACACTTTTCAGGAGGGCATTCTAGCTGCACGCGCCGGAAATGCGCTGGGCGATATGATAGCGCTTCAAGAACTCAAACTGGATAGCCGGTCAACGTATAATCTTATGGTTGATAATCCAGAATTTATTCATACAACAGTACTTGGCACTTTTCTTCAAGGCGAAGAGGCTTTCACGGTTACCGAAAGCGGGCTTAACGGATCATTAGATTCATTCAGGGATCGTGTGTTTGGGCGTCTTTACGATAACCAAATGGCTAAAACGCCGAATTTCCGTCTTGATATAACCAGCATTGAAACAAGCGACGTCAATTATTATTATCAGCGCTCATTTGAAAAGCTTGTGGAACAGCAGGAGCCTGTTGCCGCTGGCCGCTATGAGCAGTTCATCAGTAACATGAAAGATATCGACGACCGGCAGGACAGGCTCTGGGAGCAATATCGTGAGCTGGAGGATGATCAGCAAGATCGTAAAGACGCAATCTACGCACAGATCACGGGCCTACAGGAGGAAATGAAGGTCGAGTTACAACAAGGGCTTGATTTCATGCGGGAAACCAATCCCGATCTCTACAGGCAGCATATTATTAGCGAATATTTCGGACTTTTTAATCGTCAAACCGGAATGGTCAATCTTGAATTCGGTGACCGCGAACCTAAAACCTTTATTGCCGATATACAGCGGCCCATGCTTGATGCCGTACTCCAGCTTCGCGCTGAAGGCGCGTTCACGAACGATCCGGTTCAAAAACGGTTGACGGATTATATTGTGCGCGATGCCGCGTTAAGACCTGATTTTTATGGACTGGAAAAGTCCTCTGCGGCTACAGCGCCTGAAAATAGTGTTTTGCCTCCTAGCAGACCCTGATTATTTTCTTCTATCATTACGGAAATGGATTTAGTATAAGACATGGCCACCGACCCGAATGAAGAGATTAACACTCAGCCCGCTCCTGATCGAAATTCAGGGGAGAGTATTTGGGATCGTTCGATCACAATCAGTATTGAGGACTGCGTTAACGGCTTCCCTGAGGGGTACGGTCCGGAATCGGCGCATATCCCTGAAACGACAGTCAATTATCAACTTGTAGTGGTTTTTGAAGATCTTGAAAAACTTCGTGAATATCAGTCGCGTCCGGAGGCAGAGCGCCGGGAAATAGAAAATACCATGGCGAAGTTCATGAGAGAAGCCGGAAATACACCCTTAAATTGGGAAATATTGGGGGATGACAATCCAAACCGTCTTAATGAACAGACTATCCAGCAGCTTAATGGCTATGTTGCGCCCGAACTGGTTCGGATCATGAATGCGTCCTATCCGGGTATCGGGATCAGCCAAGCCGGAGTTTGGCCTGAGGTGGAGGAAATACCCGGATGCGCTTATCCCAAGGATAAGGTTGATCTGGACGCTCTTCCTGATCGTTCGTATGAACAAGGCGGTGCGCAATTCTCAAGTAATGCCGTCTTTAAATTCTAGATTTCTTCATCTTTTGTCAGGATGGCGCATGCTTTTCATAGAGTACCTGGAAGATTTAACATCTGCTAAATCACTATAATTCTTATACATTTTTTTCTTTTTTATTTTTCTCTACCTCGTGTATTGTTCTTGAGCGTTAGATTTTTTTGAGGATAATATTATGTTTAAGACTGGCTTGTTTACCTCGTTTATTGCTCTAGCTTTTGTCTTTTCCTTCTCTTCTGTAGTCCAAGCAGAGGAGGGGGCTGGCGTCTCTTATGCCAAGAAGAAGCAAGGTCAGGTTCATTTTGTTGAAAAAGAAAATCAAGCTGAGGAAGAAGGGATTGAGATTTCTTCTGATTCCGGCCAAGACCCGTCGTCAATCGAACCTGCTGCAGGTTTAGAAAGCGACGAAGATGCAGAAGAAAACAGAGCGGCTGAAATGATCAAGCTCCCTCGTAAGTGAAGTTCTTACAGATTTTATCTTTCTTGTTAGAAGTGCCCCATACTAAGCGCGTAGGGGCATTTTTAATCAGAAGTTCAAATTGACAGTTTATAGAGCAAAGAACAAATAGAATATCCAGACGCTATTTATTCTTATCTGTAACTTGATGGATCATGTTTTCGTTTTCTTTGTTCGTGTCTCTTGCTCTTCTTAACAAGTGTGCAGCGTTACCGTAAGACAAGAGCTGATTGTCGTCTGTTATGATTTTTCCCTTCATATTGTACTTTATAATGTCCCCTGCGTTCAGTACCACTGCCTCCTCAATTTGTTGTGGCGTTAGGTCCCGGTCAATTTTCTTTGTTGAAAACCCCGGCCAAGATATTCCCAATTGTCTGCTGTTATCAACAGTTCCGAGGAGGATCCCTGTTCCTGATGTCGGGTCGTTCCATAGGATCGCGTTTGGAAAAACTTCCATAAATGTCCTTGATATTGATGCGCTGTACTCTGCAGGAACGAGATGGTACGGCAACCATTGGGCAATAATTCCGTTTTTACTGAGTTTGCTGCGGGCGAGTTGGTAAAACTCAAGAGAATAAAGGGAATTCACGCCTGCAAATGTCGGCGGCATCGGCTCAAGCGTAATTACGTCGTAGGTTTCTGCCGTTCGACGCATGAAGGCCCTCCCGTCCATAACCATATGGTTGACCCGTGGATCTGCGAGAACATTTTCATTGGCTGTGAAATTATGGGCAAGCTTGTAGACGTTCGGATTAATATCCACGATGTCCAGTGATAGCGGCCCCTCTTTTCTGACGGCGTTTGCTGTTTGTCCTGTTCCGAAGCAAATCACCAAAGCCTTTTTGGGATCAGGGTGGAGAAGCATTGGCAAATGTCCCATCCAGGCCATATATTGCCCGGTAAACGGCATGTCCTTGTTTACTTCATGACCTGCCTGCTCGGTTGTAGAAAAACCGTCGATGTATAGAATTCTGCGCCCACCTTTGTACTCGACTGCTGAGACGGTTGTATCCGGGCCTTCATAAAATTCCAGAATTTTCGTTGGTATAGCTACCTTGAAATCCGATGCTCCTTGCACCCTTAGACGGCCCAGACCCGACTCAAAGCCAACAGCGAGCAGTAACGCTATGGCTGTCAGAACTGCCATTCGCAGCCTTGATTGGTCTTTTGCAGCGATTATGCCTACTGTTCCGACCAGCAAGCCGGCCAGCCACGCGGTTCTGGCCAGACCGATTGTCGGCAATAGAAGCCATCCGGCGATTAAGGCTCCAAAAATAGCCGAGAGGGCATTTAAGGCGTATAGAAAGCCCCATTTCCACGGGCGATCCTGAGAGTCGAGGATCCAGGGCAATGCCAAGCCTAACAAAAAAATCGGGATACCGATGACATAAAGGGTAATGAAAAACCATTGAGCAAAAATGATTAATTCATGATACGCCATGAGTTTTAAATAGATATCGAAGCGTTCTATGATCGGCGTTACAATTAGTATGGCGATACCCGACCACGCCAGAAGCTTCCCTAAGGAAACGTTTTTGTGCCGACGAATTACCGGAACCATTCGTGCGCCCAAACCCAAAGCAACCAATACACATGAGAGCATAATGGCGAACGCGTCTGTAGTACTTAGAAAAGCCGCGGTCAAGGCACGGAACCATGCTATTTCCAGCATGAATGTCGCAAAGCCGGTCGCACAAACTATCAAGATCGCCATAGGAAAGCTGATAGGTCTATCTTCTTGCTGAATTTTTGCTACATCTGAAAAATCGGCGTTCGCGACTTTTATTTCATGACGCCCTAAAATTGCGGCGGTTATCCCTATTGCAATGTTGATGCTTGAGCTGAGCCATATTGATTGCAAAACTCCCAAGAGGGGGATGAACAAAAATGCCGATAGAAGAGACCCGCAGGCCGCGCCAAGTGTGTTCAGGCCGTAGAGCTTAGCGATAGGCGCTCCCGACTGGCGAGCCATAAGGGCAATGACCGGCATGGTTGCACCAAGACATATCGCCTGCAATCCAAAAGATGCAGCTATTCCAATGAGATACACGGTCGGCGCAAGTTCAGGAGAAGTGTGGTACAGCGTGCTGTCAAAATGTTCTACAATTTCGAAGGCCCTGTCCAGAAAAAGGCCGGATATACCAACGATCAGCTCTAAAACACCATATACGCGCAGCGGCTTTACGATTTTCCTTCGGTCAAGGACGCGCCCCATGATCAGGGCTCCCAAGCACATACCGCCCATTGTTACGGCCAGCGTAATGGCCGTACCCCATGCTGAAACGCCAAGAGCCAAGGACGCCTTTAACTGCCATAAAACCTGCCAAGACAGAGCCGCGAGGCCAGACAAAGTCACGAGGGCCGTGATTAACCTAGCCTGACTGCTTGAATCCTGTTCTTCTGCGGTTTTGCTCATTATATCCTTATCAAGTCCTTTAACTTGTTTTGTTTTTTGTTGGCGGATCATGCAGGATCAGGCGCCGATCTCGAAACCTACCGGACTCTCCTGGTGGGGTCTAACTAATTTTTGCCAATTAAGGTGAAAAAGGCTATTTGAGCTTCTTACTGGCGTCCCCGGCGGGATTTGAACCCACGACCTCAGGATTAGGAATCCTGCGCTCTATCCTGCTGAGCTACGGGGACAGATATGAAAGCCTTTTTAGCAGGGTTATCCTTAAAGGAAAACAGCCTAAATTTGCCCTTTAATCTCTTCTTTTAAAAGAATCTTTTCAAAAGATAGCTGTTTGTGCTTATGTACGGCCATGACGAAGCTACAAAAGAACGCTGTTAAGCGCCCGGAGCGCTCGGAATTGCTGATGCCCGCAGGCTCGCTAGAAAAACTTAAGGTCGCCGTGCTTTACGGGGCTGACGCGATCTATATGGGTACCCCGGACATGTCGCTACGCACGAAATCCAGCTTTACGCTGGAGGAGGTGGTGGAGGGGATTGAGTTTGCCCACGCGCACGGCAAGAGGGTGTATCTTACGTTAAATCTCTTTACGCATAACAAGGATATTGCCAAGCTGCCCGAATATCTGGATACCGTTCGGAAAGTGAAACCGGATGGTCTTATCATCGCCGATCCGGGGGTCTTTCAGTTCGTCAAGGAGCATGCGCCCGAACTGGAGCTTCACATTTCCACGCAGGCTAACGTCTGTTCATGGCTGTCGGTTAAATTCTGGCAGGATGCCGGGGCGAGCCTGTGCGTTCTTGGACGCGAGGTGACCTTTGCCGAACTTAGCGAAATTCGTGATCATTGCCCGGATGTCAAGCTGGAAGCGTTCGTGCACGGCGCGATGTGCATGACCTATTCCGGGCGCTGCCTTTTATCGAACTTCATGTCGGAGCGGGGTGCCAATCAGGGCAACTGCGCGAATAGCTGCCGCTGGAGCTATAAAGTCCATATCCGTATGAAGGACGGGACGCTTAAGGATCTGGAGATCAACGAGGAGAACCGCGAAATGTTCGAGTTCTTCCTGGAGGAGGGGTATCGGCCCGGCGAGATGATGCAGCTCGAAGAAGACGATCGCGGGGCCTATATTCTCAATTCACGCGACCTTTGCCTTATGCCCAAACTGGACGATTACCTCCGGATCGGCGTTGACTCGCTGAAGGTGGAGGGGCGGAATAAAAGCGCGTTTTACGTCGCCGTTGTCGCGCGGGCTTACCGCATGGCTATTGACGCTTATTACCGTGATCCGAAAAACTGGGATCCGCGCCCTTATATGAGCGAACTTGATACCGTTCCGAACCGCGGTTACACGCTTGCCTTTCATGAAGGACGACTGACGAACCTCGCGCATGGTTACGATAACACCGGGGCATATTCCACACACGAGTTTGCCGGGATGATTACCGGGGTTACCGAAGATGCCTTCCTGATGCAAGTCAAGAATAAGATCGAGGCCGGAGATGTTCTGGAGTTTGTTTCTCCAACTGCAGCCGAGCCGGTCTTGCTGCGGATTTATTCTTTTGAGAACGCTAAAAACGGCAAGGTTACCGAGGAGGTCAACGCTTCGCCGGAAATAACAATCAGGATTCCGTTCTCACTTTTCGATCACGAGTTCATTCCCGATCTTATCGAAAATCTTCCGCCCATGACGATTGTGCGAAAAGAGAAGCTTTTGACGGATGTTCAGGAAAACCGCCTAAAGCTTGATAAAACCGTTCAGAATCTTGAACTCGGGCGCGGGCGTGCCGAGTCTTTTGACGAGAAGCGGACCGCGTTGCTCGAAGCGAAGGCGGAGGATTCCCGGGACAGGGTTTTGAAGTCGCCGCGCATAGGCGTCGAGGGGTGCTGCGGGAAGGGGTGTAACGGCTGCCTGGTCTTCTGGCACGCGCCGGAGTATGCGAAGGCCCGCGAGGTTCTTAAGACCAAGAAGCAGGGCGAGATGCTGGCGCGAAAATTCATTGAGCCTGTTGAAGGGGCCAAGAAGACGGGAACTTGAAAGGCAAGCTCGATAAAACTGAATACCACTCTTTAAACATCTTCATCTTTTTATCGCTCTTCTCAATTCGTGCACTTTGCCGTTTCGGTAGAGAAGGTTATGGGTATCGAAGGGGATGATCCGGGTTTCTACGGTTACAAAATGGATGAAGGAGCGTTTGACGCTGGCAGCGCATAAATTGTAACCATTGAGAAACCGGACGATTGTACTACAGAAGATGTTTTCATAGACCAGCTTGGGAAGGTTACGCCTGTCGGGAGTGTCCTGCTCATCACCAGCTGGCTTTCGCTACTTTTTTGTTCTGGTCAAAAAGACAGATAAGGACCGTCACTAACTCACGGTAATTTTAGTCTTTCTATCTTTTACAAATCGCATTTCAGGCATTGGCTGACAAAAGGTATCTGGGAGAAGATCATGATCTTCTTTTCCTTGTCACTTAACGTCTTGAACAAGGCAGCTGCTTCCTCCATGCGTCCGCTCCAGTAGAGGCGCTTCAGATACGCGCGGTTGAAAAAATCTCCGTGCTCCTTGAATTTGCTGTGTTTTTTAATCTGCTCCATTTTTTCCGGAGGGGCCGCCTGCCCATACATGCTAAACAAGTCATGATAGTTGTAGCTTTTGCCGAAACGCCTTTCCTGTTCGACCGTCCATTCCAAAGCCTCATCGTACTTTCGTACCTCGATGAAAATATCTATGATCTGATCGTAATCAAAGCTGTCATAGCCGTAGGAATCAAATTCCTGCCGACTGAAGGCACTGTTCAGGTCGGCGGCCAAAACTTCGTAAAATTTCCTGATTTCTAGCTTATTTCTTTTCCGCTCTTCCATGTCGGTATTTTTCAGCAAAGCATATGTTTCGCTGATCAGCTTTGGCATATCGCGATAAAACTGCACAGCCAGGCCGATTGCGCTTCTTGAGTTTGCGCTGTCTACCGTCAGATCAATGAGGGGGGCGAGAGGGTCTTTTGAGAAGTACTGTTCGATAACCTTGCGCCCCATATGGATCGAGCCACGTGCGCCGTGAGCCTGAACAAGCGTGCGCGCCAGAAGACCTCTGAACAACGGATCTATTTTCTCCGTATGTTTTGTCAGTTGATCGGTCAGGCTGAACATCAAATCATCCTGCTGCAGTTTTTTTAACATTCTGATGACCAGAATATCGTCCTTGTTTGTCTTTTGGCGCGGATAAGACAAAATGATTTTCAGAATTTCTTCACCATTCTTCATTTGCTCCTGCTTGACATGAAAAATAAGAGCGTCTTCAAGCATTTTGGTTTTCCACTCGGAGTCATAATCCTTTGATTCCAGAAATGTTTTTATCAGGTCATGTCTGCCCGTTGCTGCAAGCGCCCGACCTAGTGATCGTGCGTCAAATTTTAGAATTTTCGGGGATTTTTTTGCGGCCTCAATAACGTCTGTCAGATACGGCATCGCGCTGTCGGTATGACCATACTCTCCAAAATACTGCGCGGCATACAAAAGGCCGTTCGTATCAATGGCTCCGCCCCTGTCAGAACTGACTTTACTGCGTGTGTAGGTCAAAAATTTTTGATCCGGCTTTTTTTTCAGCACGCTTTGCGCTCTCAGCATTGAAGGATAGTCATACTTGATGTCTGCCAACTGGTAGAACGCTTCTTCCGCTTTTTCGTACTCGGATACGGCGATGTCCATCCTGTTCATCTGGACAAGGCGATCAATATTCGAAGTATGAGCTATAAAGCGGTCTTTTGGCTGGTTGCTGTCGAAAGCGCTTTTTAGCATTGTTTCTAGTACGCACTCAGCAGTTGGTGCGAGGTAGCAATCTGCCAGAGGATCGCCGTCCTTTATTACGCGCCAGGTTTTTGCCGGTTTAGCGGGGTCTATAGTCAGGGTATGAAGGGTACCGTTTCTCTTGACCACTACCTGAACAGGCTTATCCGTCTTCTTTATGCTTAACTGGCCTTTTACCTGATGGATGTACCATACGGCGACGTTGTCGATTTCCATGATATAGTCACCGGACATCATTCCCGCGGAGGCTGCTAGGCCGTTCGGGTCGATATCTTTTACATAGGGCGACACGCCTTGTTTGACTTCTATTCCGAGCTTTAACGGCTTTTGAGGATCAAGTGCTTGGGCATGAGCACAGGAGCCAGACAGAATTGCGAGAGATACCATTCCCAGCAGTAAGGCAAAGTATATTTTTTTCATAACGATTCCCGGCTATATTTTATGCCTCTCTCAAGAGGACGGCGATTTTTTGGTGGGCCTGGAGGGACTTGAACCCTCACGTCCAAAGGACAACGGATTTTAAGTCCGCAGCGTCTACCATTCCGCCACAGGCCCCTATGAATGTTGCCCATCTTAAGCACAGAAGGGCCGATGATGCAATCGACGTGACCGCAGTCTTTCGCATGATTGAATATCGGCTTAAATCGTACTACTATCGTGACTGCCCCGGATACACAGACAAAAGGTAGGACGTGATGTCGGAAGACGATTATCAGGCCGGGTTGCGCGGGGAGACCCACTATCACGGGCAATTATCGCAGGATTACCAGCGCGGACTGGCCAAGCGAGAGGGGCGGACGCTTTCGCCTTCCGCGCTTGCACAATCCATGGGCGGAGCGGCGGCGTTCGGACCGGGGCTTATCGTTCTGGGCGCGACGCTTTATCTCAGCATTATCATTCTTGTCATCGCGAGCTTCATTTTTCCTGTCGGGGCCGGGATTACGCTTCTGGCGTATCTGGCGTTTTACCAGCTTACCTATAACCCCATGGTTAACTGGCTGGCGTACGCCATCGCGTTTCTTGTGCCGGGGATTTTCCTTTTCGGGGCTTCCATGCAGGTCGAGAAGGCGATTGCGGAAAACAGACGCTACCGTTTTTTCCGCACCGTCTGGCGGATGATTTTTGGGGGGCTGGCGGGGTCTTTTATCGCTGTCCAGTTAACCGATCCCGGCCCGGTCATCCCCGAGGATTTATCCTGGCAGATAACTTTTCTGTTCATGCAGGCGGTGGGGATCGCAGTCGGGGCGTTTATCATGCGGAAAATATCACGCCGGATGGACAGGTCTTATGAGGGCATGGACACGCCGCTGTTGCCCAAGGTCGTAAGGTTTTTGCCGTTGCCAAAGTTTCCTACGCCGCATTTCATGGAAGATGATGAAGAGGTCAAGCGCCGCCATGAAATCTTAAGCCAAAGACTGAGCCAGATGGAGCGGGCCGAGGTTACCAGCGGAGATAAATTTTACAAGCTGCGGTATCAGGTTGCCGATCTCGAAGGGCTGCTGGAATACCGCGCGAATAAGAGAGCGGGGCAGGGCTAATCCTTAACCATGCTTAGTATTAAGAAGTGTTACAGACTGGAGACTACGTCTGATAATCTGGAAATTACAGCATGACCTTCGGCTGTCAGAAAAAGTTCTTTCCTGCGACGTTCCGCTGCCGATATCCTGACCTCGATTAACCTATATGGACTGCCTTTTTGCCTGTTCGTTGACAGAGCGCCTAATATTCTTGATGCGGTCGAGAGGGGAAGCGCTGTCTTTTCAGAAAGGCGCGTTACAGACAAGCCTTCCTCGATCCCAATTTCACACAGGCATCTTGCATAATGCAATGGAAATTCAGGGTCTATCTTTTGCAGCTCGCATAAGATTTTCAGGAGATGTTGGATCTCGCGGGTCATGATCACGATTTTGTGCCATAGTTAGCTTTCTGCCAGCCGTCACTATGATCTGCGTGTAGGGTAAGTCAATCATTATTTCACCCTCACAGGTTGTGTATGACATGCTCGGAGTTAAGCCCAATTTTCTGTCCACTTCCAGAAAAACAGCAAAAAGACGGTATGGTGCAAAGTACACGTACATCGGGAACTCCCGATCCGATGCGCCCTATACGGAAAGGCCATCAGGTCGCAATTATTACTCTAGGTTGCGTTTATTAGTATAAATACATATAAGATGCGGAGTCAATTATTGGCATCCATGAAATTGAGTGTGAAGGCAGACAAGGTGGAAAATGATGATCCGTCCAGAAGGGCCCCGGCTATGTCCGTCTCTCCAAAACTTGCTCCGTAAAAGCACATTCTTTCATTGAGGTTTCGCATAAGCAAGTGTTGTAAAGCGACGTATTTGTAAAGTCCGAATTATCCAAAATAGCCTCGGAAATATTCGCTCCGGTCAGATTTGCCCCCTGAAAACTTGAACATCTCATAATTGCGCCATCACAATTTAGACCGCACAAATTTTCGTAGGAAAGGTCTACGCCACTCAAATCAAGATTTTTTTCGATTGCATGCTCCAGGCATTCTTTTATTGATGTATAATTCCCTTTAAAAAGCGTTTTACCATTTATGCGATTTTTTTAATTTTTTAGTGGAGCGCATAACAACTTCACAGTGCGATTGATTAGGGATGATTGATATATTGCAACTATTCTTTTCGTAAAATCAAATTTTTGTTACTTCTTCCATACTGCTGTATGGGCTGCCGTTAACGGGCTATTCTTAAGTATTAGAACTCTTACGCAGGTACCCTATGAGTACTGACAAGCCAAGCCTAGAGAAAGGACTTCTGACGCTCCGGGAAGCCGTTAAAAGTCTATCTAACAAGCCTGGCGTTTACCGCATGATCTCTTCAGCCGGAGAAGTCCTTTATGTTGGAAAGGCCAAAGCCCTTAAGAACAGAGTTTCATCGTATCTTTCGGTTACAAAATTGCCAGAGCGGTTGCAACGTATGGTTTATCTCACAGACCGAATGGAGTTTATTACGACGCATACCGAGGCCGAAGCGCTTCTTCTTGAATCCACGCTTATCAAGAAGTTACAGCCCCGTTACAACATCCTGTTACGCGATGACAAATCCTTCCCCTATATCCTTCTAAGAGAAGACCACGATTTCCCTCAAATTCTAAAACATCGGGGAGCCAAGAAAGTTAAAGGGCAGTATTTCGGGCCTTTTGCGAGTGCCAGCGACGTGACCCGGACACTTGTCATCCTGCAAAGGGCTTTTTTACTTAGAAATTGCACGGACAGCTATTTTGGGCAGAGAACACGACCGTGCCTGCAATTCCATATCAAGCGTTGCACAGCCCCTTGTGTCGGCCTGGTCAGCGAGGAAGACTACAGGGTGCAAGTCGAAGGGGCGCGTGAATTTCTTTCTGGAAAAAGCCGCCATGTACAGGAGAGGATGCAAAGCGCTATGGAAAAGGCAAGCAAAGATCTTAATTACGAGTTGGCTGCTTCTTATCGTGATCGCATCCGCGCACTTACGAGTATTCAAACCCGACAGAACGTCTTTGATATCGGTACAAGCGATTTAGATATTCTTGCCCTTTACCACCACGAGGGGAAAAGTTGCGTACAGGTTTTCTTTTTCAGGGCAGGGCAGAATTACGGTAACCGCTCCTACTTTCCCCGGCATGATGCTCAGGAAAAACCAGAAGATATTCTTTGCGCTTTTCTGGCTCAATTTTATCAAGGTAAGCCGCTTCCAGGAACCGTTCTTGTCAGCCATGATTTGCCTCGCAAGGCTCTTCTTGAAGATGCCCTGAATTTACATAGCAATCGTAAGGTTTCTCTTATCCGCCCCTGCCGCGGCAAGAAGCGTAAACTCATGGATTTCGCCCTTGATAATGCCCGCGATGCACTCATGCGTCACCAGTCCACGCAGAAAGGGCTGGAAGATACCTTGATAAAAGTTTCCGAGCTGTTCTGCCTTGATGACGTTCCTGACCGGATTGAGGTCTATGACAACAGCCATATTTCAGGAACTAACATGACCGGTGCCATGATCGTTGCCGGCCGTGAGGGCTTTACTAAAAGCGCTTATAGGCGGTTTAACATCAAAAACGCCATATCCGGTGATGATTACGGCATGATGCGCGAAGTTCTCATGCGGCGTTTTAAGAGGGCTCTAGCAGAGCAGAATGAACAGGGACGAGTTGACTGGCCTAGCCTGATCCTGATCGACGGCGGGCAGGGGCAGTTCAACGTTGCGCAAGAGGTTCTTGAAGAATGCGGCGTTGCAGACTCTGTAGCGATCGTAGCAATTGCCAAGGGTAAAGACAGAAATGCCGGCCGAGAGCAATTTTTCTTATCTGGCAAAGCGCCTTTTACCCTTCCTGTAAACGATCCTGTCCTGCATTATCTACAAAATCTTCGTGATGAGGCGCATCGCTTTGCTATTGAAGGGCATAGAGGCAGACGCCGAAAGGCAATCAGCGTTTCTCCCCTTGATGAAATTCCCGGTATAGGTGCGAGGCGCAAAAAAGCCCTGCTTTTGCATTTCGGATCGGCCAAGGCTGTTGCCGCGGCAGGCGTTGCCGATCTGGAACGTGCGCCCGGCATTTCCAAAGCTGTCGCGCAAAAGATTTATGATTATTTTCATGGTTAAGTCACAGCCTTCTGCATGGCGTTTTTTAAAAACCAGCCTGAAAAAAATTTGTTTTCAGGAATATCAATGTCATACAATTTTGTCTGGGGAAAACTTCGAATCGAGTCTTGCGGGGTAAAATAACCCATGTTAGTTTCGGGTTAATCTTACATGGGAGTTCGTATTTTTAGTTTCGGGTGGGCACAATAGCGTGTTCATCGTACTCAACTGTTAATCGTGGAAAGGTGCGTCAAGATGTTTCATCGCGTAAGGTCAGAGATACAAGAGGGAGAGCAGAAGTCTCAGGGACAAGCTTCTTCGCAAGAGTATAAGGGCCGTGAAATTCGTGGGTCTGTTATTCGAAAAAAGTCCAGCCGAGAGGTTATTAAGGAAATGGACGAGGTCAATCGCATTCAGGAGCAGGAAGAGCTTGAGCTTGATGATGCCGATGAATCGTACGAGATGGAAGCTGACGAAATGGAAGAAGACGAAGAGTCACCTGCGCCTGTATACGGGCCCAAGGGATTTGTTAGCGAATCCGAAATTCAGACGCGTCCCTCTGAAATGGGTACAGGCAGCTTCCAGCGCTCCTACCAGCCTACTGGCCGTTCCGGAGGAAGCTATCCGGGTTCGTATGTTCCTTCACAAGCTTATGAAGCGCCGTCACTTACTTCTGCGGATCGGGTGCTGACTATCGGCAAGGGCATAAACATGTCCGGTGAAATCGACGCCTGCGATCATCTTATGGTTGAGGGTACGGTTGAGGCCGCTCTTAAAGGCGCTAAGGTTCTTGAAATCGCGGAGTCCGGAACGTTTTACGGTACCGTAGAAATAGAAGAAGCTACGATTGCAGGGCGTTTTGAAGGTGATATTACCGTAAACGGGCGCCTGACAATCCGTTCAAGCGGAACGATTACCGGCTCTATCGCTTACCGTGAGCTTGAGATCGAAGCAGGAGCAGTTCTTGACGGAAAGGTTACGCCTCTTAAAGCTGCTCCGGACAGCAAACGCCTGGAAAAGTACCGGGCCGGCACGGACGCTTCAGCGATGGCGAAAGCCAAGGAGATCGTCTCCAAGCGCGAGCGGAAGGAGCCGGCCAACATGGAAGGCGGGATGTTCTCGAAGACCTCCGCGAAATAATGGCGGTTCAGGATTAATCTCTGTTAGAATTTTAAGAGGCCGCTTTTTAGCGGCCTCTTTGAATTACGGGTCAGCGCTTTGAAAACTACGCAGGTTTTTTGTTATTTTCCTTTTCTTTCCAGCCGCATAAATCCCGCACGGGGCAACGACTGCACAGCGGTTTTCTTGCCTTACAGGTATATCGCCCCAGAAGGATCAGCCAGTGGTGAGCGTTCAGGGCAAACTCTGGCGGCACGATTTTAAGAAGGCGGGCCTCTACTTCTTCCGGGTTTTTTCCGTGTGCAAGGCCGGTGCGGTTTGACACCCGGAAAATATGGGTGTCTACAGCCATAGTCGGCTGTCCGAACGCGACATTTAAAACAACATTTGCCGTCTTTCGCCCCACGCCGGGTAACTTGACAAGCTCTTCAAGCGTATCAGGAACGTTGCCACCGTGTTCTATGATCAGTCTTTCTGATAAGGCCATGATGTTTTTTGCCTTGTTATTGTAAAGGCCGATTGTTTTTATGTGGTCCCTCACCACTTCCAAGCCCAGAGCCAGCATTTTTACAGGCGAATCGGCTTTCCGAAACAGGGCCTTCGTTGCCTTGTTTACTCCCGCATCCGTAGCCTGAGCCGAGAGCACAACCGCTATGAGAAGAGTGTAGGGGTTTGAATATTCCAGTTCGCTTCGGGGTTCAGGATTTTCCGCTCTCAGACGCGTAAAGAATTCTGTTACTTCGTGTTTTTTCATGCCTCAATGATAGCAAAATTACCGTGCCAAGAAACGGATTGGATTCTTTCAGGCCGCTGTTTACATTTTATGTTATGAAAGAGAATTTCAAATACAGGATTATTGCCGAGAGCATTGATTATCTTGTTGCCCATTACAAGGACCAACCTGATTTAACGTTTCTGGCAGAACGTGCCGGGTATGAGGTGACGCATTTTCAAAAACTTTTTAAAAAGCATGTCGGGATCAGTCCGAAGAGGCTTATCCAGTATATGAATATCAGGCATGCCAGAGAGCTGCTACGCAACGGTGTGCCGTTACTCGATGCGGCACTTGATACCGGACTTTCGGGTTTGTCACGACTTCATGATTTGTTTGTAAGCTGTGAAGGAATTACACCCGGTCAAGTGCAGGGTAGAGGAAAAGGACTGACTATCACCTATGGCTTTTACCCCAGTGTCATTGGCGAAATCATGATTGCCCGTACTGAGCGGGGCTTATGCTGGCTTGGATTTCTTCTTAATGAAGATCGGAGCATTCCTTTAGAGCGCGCACAGGAACACTGGCCAGCTGCGGCCTTTCTACTGGATGACGATGCTGTTCAGAAAGATGCAGAAGCCGTTATGAAGATATGGAGCGGGCAGGGGGACAAGCGCAAAACACTAAAACTCGATCTTTACGGGACTAATTTTCAGATACAAGTCTGGAAGGCGCTTATGCAAATACCTTCAGGAACGACTATTACATATCAGGATATCGCACGGCGTGTTTGTTCACAGAGGGCCTCTCGTGCTGTCGGAAAAGCGGTCGGTGCCAACCCGATTTCACTTCTAATACCCTGTCACCGCGTGATCCGTTCAACCGGAATCATAGACAATTACGCCTGGGGTGGGGCGCGCAAAAAACTTATTCTGGCTTTAGAACAGCGTGCAGATTAAAGGATACTTTGTTCAGCTATTCGTCAAGATTCAGAACATCGCGCATAGTGTAAAGGCCCGGTTCCTTATCAGACAGCCAAAGAGCTGCCCGCAGCGCACCACGCGCGAAAAGGGAACGGTCGGTAGCAATGTGTCCTAATTCCACGCGTTCTCCTTCACCGTAGAAGGTTACCTTGTGTTCACCTACGACATCTCCTCCGCGTGCGACGGCAAAGCCTATCGTGCCTGCCGGTCTTGTGCCGATGCGACCGTGACGATCATAGACCGCCAGATGGTCAAAATTCTTACCTCGGCCATTAGCCGCTGCCTTGCCGAGCATGATGGCCGTGCCGGACGGTGAATCGACCTTATATTTATGGTGGGTTTCAAAAATTTCGATATCCCACTCGACACCTAGGCACTCAGCAGTTTTTTCAATGTGGGCTACCAGAATGTTTAAGCCTATGCTCATATTTGCACTATACATAATTGGTGCTTCCTTAGAGGCTTCGAGCAGGGCTTGTTCGTCTTCCTTATCCAGTCCTGTTGTTCCAACGACAAGGGGTTTTTTGAGTTCTGCTGCCAAGCTTGCATGTGTACGAGACGCATCAGGACTCGTAAAGTCAATGACTATGTCCGATATTTCAAAAAGCTCGCGCGCATCTTTTGTTACAAAATAACTAACTTTCTCTTTTTTTTCGCTCTGGATGCTGCCACCTGAAAGGACAAGGCCTTCTCCTGCCCATCGCTCCGTCCCCAGTTCCTTTACGACAAGTTTCCCTACGCGGCCCGTACAACCTGCTACACCGATTTTCATTTTTTTCCTCTACTCTTTATTCCTGCCAACTTATTTCTGAGCTTTTCTGAAATTATCACTCACCCCAGAATTCTCGCATTTTTTTAAAAAATCCGCTTGATTCCGGGGAATTTTTGCCCGTTGCGCCAGTCCCGTCTATTGATTCATCCAGCTGCTTTAGAAGGTCCAGCTGCTTTTTGCTCAGATTGACAGGCGTTTCTACAAAAATTTCGATATACATATCGCCGCGCGTTTCCGATCGCAAGACGCTCATTCCTTTTCCCTTTATGCGGAATTGCTGCCCGGTTTGCGTGCCAGCCGGCACTTTTACGCTTGCCCGTTTTCCTTCTATGGTTGGAACTTCGACTTCGCCTCCCAGGGCAGCGCGCGTTACCGTGATGGGGACGCGGCAATACAGGTTCGCGCCTTCGCGACGAAAGAGTTTATGCGGTTTGACGTTGAGAAGGACGTACAGATCGCCTTTCGTTCCCCCACGAGGGCCGGCTTCACCTTCTCCTGTCAACCGAATGCGGCGTCCTGTTTCAACCCCGGCGGGTATCTTGACGTTCAGGTTCTTTTCTTTTCTGATCACGCCCTGTCCAGAACATTTTCTGCACGGGCTTGATATGATGCTTCCGGCGCCATGACAAGTCGGGCAGGTGCGTTCGATCGTGAAAAATCCCTGCTGCTGCCTTATGCGGCCCTGACCTTCGCAAGCCGAGCAACTCTGGCTCGATGTACCCGGCTCGGAGCCTTTACCGTCACAGGAATCACAAGTGTCGTGCAAAGGAATTTTGATTTTTGCTTCCTTGCCCAGATACGCTTCTTCCAAAGTTATTTCCAGCGTGTACTGAATGTCCGAGCCGCGTGTGGGACCGGAGCGACGGCGTCCGCCCATGAAATCTCCGAACATGTCCTCAAATATGTCGGAAAAGGCACCGCCGAACCCACTGAAATCGCCTCCGGCACCGGGCGAGGCGGCGCCCATGCTGCCGTCGAAAGCGCTCATGCCGTAACGGTCATATGCAGCCCGCCTTTGTTCATCTTTCAAAACATCGTAGGCACGGTTTATTTCCTTAAATTTTTCTTCGGCCTTCGGATTATCCTTATTGCGGTCGGGATGATATTTCATGGCCAGCTTACGGTAGGCCTTTTTAATATCGTCGTCGCCGGCGTTTTTTTCCACGCCAAGGACTTTATAAAAATCCGTATCCGACATTGTTTGCTTCTCCCGCCCAATATGCGGTTTTATCTTGTCTTTACCAAATACGCCGGAGGCAGACCGTCAATTGTTCTTGTCTCCGGCGTATCTTAAATTTACTTCATATCAAAGAGCTATCAGGCCGACTTCTTGTTATCGTCATCCGCCTCTTCTTCGATTTCCAGATCCGTAAAGTCCGCATCAATTGTTTTGTCTTCTTCATCAATGTCAACGGATTCCTGACCATCCCCGGCGTCCATACCCGCTTCTTTTTCCTGGGCCTTGCGATAAGCAAGTTCACCAAGCTTCATGCTGGCCTGAACAAGTGCGTCAGTTTTTGTTTTAATTTCGTCGCCGTCGGCTGATTCGCTGGATAAAACATCTTTCAGATTGTCTATGGCTTTTTCGATCTCGGCCTTTTCGGGGGCCGGGACGTCATCGCCCAGATCCTCAAGCGTCGATTCGGCCGTGTGGATTGCCGATTCGGCATGATTCCTCGCCTCTACTGTAGCACGCTTTTTCTTATCCGATTCGGCGTTGGTTTCAGCGTCCTTGACCATTTGCTCTATATCGGCATCCGAGAGCCCGCCTGAAGCCTGTATACGGATCTGTTGCTCCTTATTTGTGGCTTTGTCCTTGGCCGTTACGTGGACGATCCCGTTCGCGTCGATGTCGAAGGTGACCTCGATCTGCGGGATTCCGCGCGGGGCAGGGGGGATACCTACCAGATCGAACTGTCCGAGCATCTTATTGTCCGCAGCCATTTCACGCTCACCCTGGAATACGCGGATCGTTACAGCGTTCTGGTTGTCTTCTGCCGTAGAGAACGTCTGTGACTTTTTCGTCGGGATGGTCGTATTACGCTCAATCAAGCGTGTAAACACACCCCCTAAAGTTTCAATCCCCAAGGAGAGTGGCGTTACATCGAGCAGAAGGACGTCTTTGACGTCTCCCTGCAGTACACCCCCCTGAATGGCGGCGCCATCAGCAACGACCTCGTCAGGGTTCACGCCCTTGTGCGGCTCCTTGCCGAAGAAATCCTTTACCGTTTCGATGATCTTGGGCATGCGGGTCATACCGCCGACCAGAATTATGTCATTGATTTCAGACGCTTTCAGCCCGGCGTCCTTAAGAGCGGCCTTGACCGGCTCTATCGTGCGCTTGACCAGATCGGACACGATGCTTTCCAGCTTGGCGCGGGACAGGGCGATCTGAAGATGCTTCGGGCCAGAGGAATCAGCCGTGATAAAGGGCAGATTTATCTCAGTCTGCGAAGTGCTGGACAACTCAATTTTAGCTTTCTCGGCGGCTTCCTTGAGACGCTGGAGAGCCAGCTTATCCTGCCGCAGGTCGATACCCTGTTCCTTTTTAAATTCATCGGCAAGGTAGTCTATAATCCGAATGTCGAAATCTTCCCCGCCAAGGAACGTATCGCCATTGGTCGCTTTGACTTCGAATACGCCGTCACCGATTTCAAGAATGGAAACATCGAAGGTGCCGCCCCCAAGGTCGTATACGACAATTGTTCCAGAGGCTTTTTTGTCCAGACCGTAGGCCAGAGCTGCTGCCGTCGGTTCGTTGATGATGCGTTCAACCTCAAGACCGGCTATTTTACCGGCATCTTTGGTGGCCTGGCGCTGGGAGTCGTTAAAATATGCCGGAACCGTGATTACGGCTCTTGTTACGGGCTCTCCCAAAAAATCCTCAGCAGTTTCCTTCATTTTCTGAAGAACCATTGCAGAAATCTGGGACGGTGCGTATTTCTCCCCGTTCACCTCGACCCATGCGTCGCCATTTTCACCTTCTATAATATTAAAAGGTGCTTTTTTATGCATATCCTTGACCTGTGGATCGTTGAATCGTCTTCCGATCAGGCGCTTGATAGCGTAGAGGGTATTTTCCGGGTTTGTGACGGCCTGCCGTTTGGCCGGCTGGCCCACGAGACGCTCCCCGTCTTTTGAGAAGGCCACCATAGAGGGAGTTGTCCTCATGCCTTCTGAATTTTCTATAACTCTTGGCTCCTTACCGTCCATAACAGCAACGCAGGAGTTTGTGGTTCCCAAGTCAATTCCAATGATTTTGCTCATCTTGATACCTCTTATATTAGCGAAAACGCAGCGGCCCACTATGGCACCGGTGGATTTCCAAAGGTCTGGTTCGTCCCATACATAGCTGTACGTACGGAATAACTATAGCATAACGAAAAAAAACGCCACAACAGAAGTCAAAAAAAACTCAAAACTTCAGACTTGCGTGTCCAAATTCCGGCCCGGCTCGGGAGGCAGGTCATCATGATCGGTGCCCGACCCGTTTCCCGTATCTTTTACAACGCCGACGCGAGCGGGGCGCAATAGGCGATCATGTATGGTATAACCGGGCTCGACCAGTTGAAAGATGGTTCCTGCGGGCAGCCCGGGCACGGGCGCCTCGAACATTACCTCGTGCAGATTGGGGTCGAAAACCTCATTCATCGGCTCTAGTTTCTTGATTCCGCTTCGCTCGAAGACTGATAAAAGTTCACGCTCTGTTGCTTCTACGCCGCTAAGAATATTTTTAAACTGTTCGTCTATCTGAGGCATATTTGCGGGGATAGCCTCCAGTGCACGGCGCAGGTTGTCGGCCACGGACAGTAAATCGCGTGCGAAGCCGGAGACCGCATATTTGCCTGCATCCTGACGCTCCTTAACTGCGCGTCGGCGCAGATTTTCGGTTTCCGCCATCGCCCGAAGCAACTGATCCTTTGTCTTTTCAAGCTCATTTTCCAAGCGTTCAATGTGCATTTTCTCTTCAGAGAGAGAGGGCTTAAATCCCTTCTCAGTCTCCTTAGGGCCTGCCTCAGCGTCCTGCAAAGCTTCTTCGAAGGTCTTCGATCCGGAAAGCCTGTGTTCGACTTCGGGCTCAATCGGCTCCGCATCGTCTTTCTGCGTTTCTTCGCCAGAATTAAAGTCTCTTTTCTGTGTCTCGTTCATTATCAACACCTCAAAGAAAAATTTTCGTAGAGCAGGACGCTCCACTTCTGAGATCCAGTATCAAAGGCCTCTTAATCGTACAAACCCGGCTTGCGTGCATAAACCGGAAGGTCGTATGGCTTCGCCATAGCCCCGTCGGGTCCATACATGGTCTTTGTGGGTTGAACCGCTCCGACCTGTGTATCTCTTTCCTCCGAAGAAATCCGGCCCAGAATCTCACCGCGCGGATCGGTATAGAATTTTATATTTTTAACCCAGACGGGCTGCTCAAACTTTTCAAATGTTTCCCTTAGCGGCACCAGACCGTGCTTGTCCGCAAAAGCATCCAGCAAAGGCCCAACGTCCTGGAACGATCTGGCCGAAGGCGCGTGAAGGATAACCGTATTTGAAGGGTAGAACCAATACGTTTCAAAGGAAGACCCCCCGGGCGATTTTCCGACGAATTCGATGCGGTCCTTGGTTATGTTCACATCAACATCCGAATATCGGCCGTATTTCTTGCTTTTCAGCCCTATCTTAGAAATGAGTCGGCCCATCAGTTCGTCACGGTTAAGGCGAACATCAAAAGACAGGGTATGAGTCTGAATATCGCAGCTATAGTTTCCGTAACGCACTTCCTCGTTCCGCAGCACAAATTGCGGGTCGTCTTCAATGATTATATCGATCTTTTTAGGCGTAAAATGCAGAGTTATTTCAGCATCTTCCACGCCAACACAGCCTGAAACGACACCAACGTTCGAGAAGTGCAGGTCAAAATCCCCTTCTTTTCCGTCCAGAGCTCTTTGTACGACAACGGCGAAAGCTCCGCGTGTCACAAGGTTCAAGGAATCATCGTCTTCCTCGCCTGTCATTTGCGCCTGAACTGGTTGAACTACCAGAATATTCACGGCGGATAGGGCGAAAACGGCTAAAAGTGTGAAAAGCGGCAAGCGTTTTAATGACATAGCAAGAACCCAAAGTATTAAATCAACCGGAACCACTTTAACTCGGAACGCATGAACAGGCAAAACATATATGAAATATCTGTGTTTTTTTCATTTTCAGTGTCAAACAGGCTGTAAATTTGTATTTACTAATATATAGCCTGTTACTTATATAGCCTGCCTATGATCTGCGAAGTGTAGTCGACCATCGGGATAATGCGATCGTAATCAAGGCGGGTCGGTCCTATGACCCCGATGGCGCCAACGATTTTCTGGCTGGCCGATCTATAGGGCGAGATGATAAGCGACCATCCAGACTGATCGAAAATCTTGTTTTCCGAGCCAATAAAAATTTGCACGCCTTCGGCGTCGCCAAGATTCTTGATAAGGCTCAGCATCATTTCCTGCTCTTCGAGGTAACCTAGCAGAGCCCTTGCTCTTTGAAGGTCTTCAAGCGCCTTTACGTCTTCAAGCAAATGGGACTGGCCGCGGACAATCATGTATGCGGCCCCTTTTCCCACTGCGTTCTTGAGAGGGAGAGCCAAGCCCGCCTCGACGAGATCCGCTGTAATTTTGTCCAAATGGGTCCTGTTTTTCCGGATATCCTCGGCGACATCCTTTTGTGCCTGCGTGATCGTCTTACCTGACAGGTGACTGTTGAGATAATTAGACGCAGCGATAAGACTGGCCGCATTCGTATTTTCCGGCACATCCATCACCCGGTTTTCTACCATTCCGTTTTCCATGACAAGAACGACCAGAACCTTGCATGGATCAAGGGGGATAAACTGAATCTGCCTGATGTTATTGTCCATTTTTGGGGCGACAACGAGGCTTGCGCATGAAGAGAGGCCCGAAAGCATATCTGTGGCTTTTTCCAACGCCTCATTGACCGTGCTTCCATTTCTCAGGCAGTGATTTTCGATTTTTTTGCGTTCGCGTTCCGACAAACCTCCGATTTCCATAAGGCCGTCTATATAAAGGCGAAGGCCGGTCTGGGTCGGCATGCGCCCGGCGGACGTATGGGGTGCGTAGAGCAGTCCGAGTTCCTCAAGATCCGCCATGGTGTTGCGGATACTGGCCGGAGACAAGCAAATTCCGGAAGTGCGTGAAATCGTACGGGAACCGACGGGGTGGCCCGTTTCCAAGTACGTATCTACAATAAAGCGAAAAATTTCCCGCGATCTATCGTTCAGTTCCGAAATCATGGCTTTTATAATAAATCCCTGCTGCGAAATTGACAATTCCCCGCTTCGGGTTAGAGTGCTCCGGATTTGTTAGAACTTAAACATTCTTGTTGGGAACACGAACATGGAAAGACCGTCAGGGCGACAGGCGTCACAAATGCGAAAAGTCGAATTTCTTACCGATGTTTCAAAGCACGCGGAAGGGTCGTGTCTGATTAAATTTGGTGATACGCACGTGCTTTGCCTGGCCACTGTCGAGGCCAAAGTCCCGGGATGGATGAAAAACTCTGGAAGGGGATGGGTGACAGCGGAGTACGGAATGATCCCCCGTTCGACGTCGGAGAGAATGGACCGGGAAGCCGCACGAGGAAAACAAAGCGGGCGTACACAGGAAATCCAGAGACTGATCGGGCGATCCCTTCGATCCGTTGTCAATCTTGAGGCTATGGGCGAGCACCAGATTCGTGTGGACTGTGACGTTATTCAGGCGGACGGAGGCACCCGGACAGCCGCTATTACCGGAGGGTTTGTGGCTTTACATCAGGCGTTCTCCCACATGATGACAACTGGCATGATCCAGACCATGCCCATTAATGATTCGGTTTCAGCTATTTCCTGCGGTATTTGGTCAAGAGAGTCCGTCCTAGATCTGGATTACGAAGAGGATTCCAGCGCAGATACGGATGCCAATTTTGTCATAACCGGGAAAGGGCAACTGGTTGAAATCCAGTGTACTGCGGAGAAAGACCCTTTTACGGAAGAGCAGTTTATGGAGCTTTTAAATCTTGCAAAATCCGGGTGCAAGGAGCTTTCAAACCTGCAAGGCCGTGCACTGAAGATTTAACCTATGCGCGTGCTTTCCCGTAACGACACTCTTCTGATCGCCACTCACAACAGCGGCAAGGCTCGTGAAATCAGCGCACTTCTGGCGCCGTATTTTTCATCTTTCACCACTTCTGCCGAACTGGGGCTTTCGGAACCGGAAGAGGGGGGAGAGACCTTTGTCGCCAACGCCCAGATCAAGGCCCGGCAAGCGTCCAAAGAAAGCGGAATGGTTGCCCTGGCCGACGACAGCGGCCTATCGGTCAGGGCGCTTAACGGCGATCCGGGCATCTATTCCGCGCGCTGGGCAGGGCCTGAGAAGGATTTCAGTCTTGCCATGAAAACCGTACACGACCGTCTGGAGGGGTTTAATGACCGTTCCGCATGTTTTGTCTGTGTTCTGGCGCTGTCCTGGCCGGACGGCGAATGCTACAGCTTCGAAGGCCGAATCGACGGACAGATCGTATGGCCCCCGCGCGGAGACAGGGGGTTTGGCTATGATCCCATATTTATTCCTGAAGGATACGAACAGACTTTCGCCGAAATCGAGCCTGCCCTAAAGCAGGCTATAAGCCACCGGGCCAGAGCATTTTCCAAATTGCTTGAAGCCTTATCAAACGTCCGGGAATAGGATACAAGTAGCGGCATTTCTATAATTTTGTGTTGCGGGATTACATGTTCTCCGAAAGACAGGGCGGCGTTTACATTCACTGGCCTTTTTGCGCAGCCAAGTGTCCGTATTGCGATTTCAACTCCCATGTCCGGGAGGGCATCGACGAAGAATCGTGGGCGCAGGCTTATGAGCGTGCGCTTGATTATTACGCGGAGCTTCTTCCTCAGCTTGAGGTCGTTTCGGTTTTTTTTGGAGGTGGCACGCCTTCCCTGATGGGCCCGAAAACGGCCGAGCGCATCATCAAAAAAATCCGGTACGGGTGGCGTTGCGCCGATGATCTTGAGATAACGCTCGAAGCCAACCCTACCTCCGTTGAAATTCAAAAATTCAAGGATTTCCGCAAGGCCGGAGTTAACCGTGTTTCACTTGGCATTCAGGCGCTCAGCGACGATGATCTCCGCTTTCTTGGGCGAGAGCACGATGCCGGCGAAGCTCTTCGCGCGCTTGATACGGCCGGGCAGGTTTTCGACCGATACAGTTTTGATCTTATCTATGCACGGCCGGGACAAACCCATGATGCCTGGGCGGATGAGCTAGAAAAGGCGCTGAAGTTCGCGCACGGTCATATATCGCTCTACCAACTCACGATCGAGCGCAGTACTCCGTTTTACATACGCCATCAGCGCGGAGAGTTTTCAATCCCCGACGATGTCGCGGGGGCCGAGCTTTTCAATCTGACGCAGGAGATCACCGAAGGCGCCGGTTTACCGCTTTACGAGGTGTCCAATCATGCTGCCGCGGGGCAAGAGTGCCGTCATAATCTTATCTATTGGCGATATCAGGATTATATCGGGATCGGACCGGGGGCGCATGGGCGCTATACGCATAACGGGTATAAGTATGCTTCGCGCGACCATAGTGCGCCCGAAGTATGGCTGGAACGCGTTCGGGATAACGGGTACGGGGCGCATGAACCACAAGATGTCAGTATAGAGACGCAGAAAGAAGAAGCCGTTATGGTTGGGCTGCGGCTGAAAGACGGGATCAGTATCGAGCGTTTCCGTAATACATTCGGCTCAGATCCCCGCGACCTTTTTATATATGAGCGATTCGAGATGGCTCTTCATGAAGGCTGGATCAGACGGAACGAAAAGAATCTGGCCCTGAGCCAGGAGGGAATGCTGCTATTGAACAGCCTTCTTGGATATCTGCTAAAGGCTTAAAAAACCCGGCGGAAATTTCTTTCCTCCGGGTCTGATTTATTGAATGTATGTCCTTAAATCAGTAAGGAAGCTGGCTGTCGTCTCCGCCTGCTGCCGGGTCCTGATTCTGCATTGGGGGGCCGCCTGCGCCGCCACCCATGAGCGGAATTTCCTTGCCGTTGACGGTGGCCTTGCCATCGGGCGTGACCTTGATATCGAAGTCATAACCGTTGCCGGAGGCCGCTCCGTATTCCTTGAGCATCGAGAGCTGGGAGGCAATATCCTGAAATTCGTATGCGTTTGGCATGTCCGGGTTATTGGCGTTGGCCTGAGCCTTTGCCAGAAGCCCATCAAGACCTTCGAAGCGCCCTTTGAAATCGGCCACAAACTGCATGATCGCCGAAACATCGGCCTTTACATTCCCGTTCAGGGTCGCCTTATAGTCCTTGGCATTGACAAAATTGTCCTTTACAGAGATTTCCGTTCCGGCCTGCGTCAACATCATCGGCACCTGCATCATAAGGCCCATGGCCGCCATAGGCCCGGTGTCCGGATTTGCCAAAGCCGCCTTGCCCGCATTCATACCGGCAGTCCAGATCGACTGGAGCGGTATCTTGCCGGCCGTGACGTCGAATTTCGCTGAGTCGGGAATGATGCCTTCATAGCCCTGAGGCGTCGGTTCAACCGAAACACCGGAATAACTAAAATTGACGTTCAATGACGCCGTTTCGGATTTCAGGCCTTCAAGCCCCATTCCAAAAATGCCTGAAGCTATTTTCAGGTTCTTGATGTCCTCACCCTGCTTGAAATCATCCTGCGGAGGATTGGCCGCAAACTCCAGATTCTCAAGCGAGTAGGCGAAGTTGATGCCTTCATAATCATTCAGCGCCAAGGCCGCGTTGATCATTTCCTCGATCTCGGTCGCAGAAGGCGGTTGTCCGGTTTCGGCCGCTTTTTCAAAAGATGCCAGCTTTTCGCCGAAGGTCATGATCTTTGCCTTGTATTCGCTCATCGGGATCAGCCTGTACTTCGATATGTTGGCATTAAGCTGGAGCGCACCAAGACTAACTTTTGCATGCTCATCAGGGATATCAAACTGCATGCCTGACGCGCGGATTGTTGTCGGGCCAGAGACGTGACCCTGTCCGTCCTCCTCAAGGTTTGTATTGACCTTAAATTCCGGAATGGCGAAATCATGCGTGCTTCCGTTCGCGGTCATGCTGAACTTGACGTCCTTGAGCAGTGAGTTCATTTTCAGGAAGTTCCCTGACGCTTCATGAAACAGCCCGGAGGTGTTTTGTTCTCCGATATTGATGTTCATTGCCATTTCATTCGCGACACCAAAAGACATGGAGGAGGGGAGGGCCACGGTCATTTTCCAGTATCCCTGTTTGTCGTCGGGGACTGCATTTATCGCCGCCTGCCCTAAATCCATGGAAAACGCCGGTGCTTCCGGAGCCGTTCCCTGAGCATCTGGACCGCCCATTGCTTCCTTAAGCTTGGCGCCCGGTCCGAAAGAAATTTTCGGAAGGACTACCGCATAATATTCCCCTTTCGGTTCAACCGATACTTCGCCGGTGTAAATCACCTCGATCGAACCGAAGACTTCATTGATTTCTTTTTGGTCCTGCAGGAGATTTTTAAAGACCTCCTTCAGGTGTGCTGCGCCCTCGGCATCAATTTGAGCGGCCTGCGCCTTGAAAGGCACGAAGGCGATCATAACAGCGGAGGCTAGAAGATATCTTTTCATCGAAAAAATCCCTGATAAAGTATGAGCATAATTAACAAACCGGCTTGAATTTAAACAAAAAGCCTTGCTGTGTCCAAGGATAAACTGCATTAATACTGCCGAGAACAAGGATTTTCTGAAATGCTCAACGCCAAGGCAAACCAGTTTTCACTTTCTCCTGAAGGTCTGATCCTCTGGCAGGCCAAACCTGAAAGCCCTCTTCCCGGTGTTCCGGTTGCCAAACTTGTCAAGGGTGAGCATGCGTTACGTCCGGGGATTGAAGTTCTTGAAAACGAATGGACCAAGAACGTCGAACAGGCAGAACTCCGAAACAATCTTGCTCTCTGGCTTAATACCTATATCGGGAACGTTCTTGAACCTCTTGTTTTTCTTGGCGTTCAGGAAGCCGCTCCTAGCGGAGATCCCGTACAGGACATCTGCAAGACCCTATATGACTCCCTAGGCGTGGTTCCTCGCGAAACTCTGGAACCTCAGATCGAAAAACTCGATCACGACCAGCGCGCTGTTTTACGTTCCAAAAAGATCAGGCTCGGACCTATTCTGGTGTTTATTCCCCTCCTCAACAAACCTGCCGCCGTACGTTTACGCGGGCTTCTTTGGTCCGTTGAAAAGGGCAAACCCCTTCCGGCGCCTGTACCCGCTGACGGAATCGTTTCCGTGGAGGTTGACGAGAGCGCCGCCGCCCCCGATTTTTACCGGGCTGTCGGATATCCCCTTTACGGCGGGAGAGCCGTGCGGATCGACATGCTCGACCGGGTCATTAATTTGATTTACGAGAAGGCCGAGAAGGGCAAGTTTTCTGCACAGCATCAGATGGCTGAATGGCTGGGGTGTTCGATAGAAAGCCTCTACAAAGTTCTTGAATCCATGGGCCATACGAAAATTTACGACCCGGCTGATGATGCTGCCAAGATGGAGGTTTCCGCTCTCGACGGTGAAGCGTCTGCAGCGGCTCCGCTTATAAAAAAGGAAGAGGAAAGCGTTGACAATCCGACCGCCCTCGAAGAAGTGTCCAAGACTTCGGAGGAGGGCGACAGCTCCGATCGCGTTGATACTCAGGTGGCGGACGATCCGCAGAAGCAACAGAAAAAGCCTGAACTGGCCGTTTTTCGTTTAAAGCGCGGAAAGGCCTTTGAGCCGAAAAAGCCCGCTGGAAAGCTGCACTCTGCATCCCGCAAAGGGTCTTTTAAAGCCGATTCCCCCGATCATTCCAGCGAGGAAGGCGGAAGCCAGCGCCGCAAGCCGCCAAAAAGCGAGAAAGGGCGTAAGGGTCATAAAAAAGGCGGACGTATGTCAAAACACCATAAGGACTTTGATCGGGACGATGACCGGGAGGCCCGAGTTATTTCTTTTGAGGCAAAACGCAAGGATGAGGACTCACCTTTCGCTATTCTTCAGAAACTCAAGGTTAAAGGTGATGATTAAATGAAAGCAGGAAGACGCATCCCTTTGATCCCCGTCTCTTTGCTTTGCCCTTGCCGGGCCTTCTTATTTACAGTCTTTTGTATGGGCATTTTTCTTGTCGGCTTAAGCCGTGCGGAAGCCGCCCGTTTTTCAGGAGAATATTTTCTTAAAGTCTGCGCTCTTGACCGCAGCGGAAATGAAATCGTAGCTGGAGGAAAAATAGCCTGCCAGTCCTATATATCCGCTATCATTGATTATCATAATTTTCTTCGCACGCTTAATTCTGCTAATTCACCCAGTTTTTGTATCCCTGAAAATGTTTCGTTGAACGAAATCCATCTCGTTGTCCTGCTTTATTTCATGAAGAATCAAAAACTACACCGTAAATTCATTGCAGCACCTGGCGTAGAGCTGGCTCTGATTGACGCTTACCCCTGCGGCGGCAAGAAAAAACCTCAGAAGTGACGGGATAGTCTTATGGCCGGTCGAGAAAAGCATGTCATACGCCTGGAACGCGGGAGCCCCGATCACCTCCTGCCGCTCGATTTTTATAATATTCTTGTCGAACGGCTTATCCCCTTGCTGGGGCTGACATATGCTTTTTCGGTTATCGGGATGGCGTTAGACCGCGGGGATTTCCTGTTTTACGCTTTTCAGGATAAGACAGCTTATATCATGTCCTTGTTCGTTCTGGTCTGGATTTCCATTCCGGCTTTACTCTGGGTTTTTTTGCGCGGCAGCATCATGTTCTGTCATATCGCAGAAACGTGGTACAAGGCGATTTCCATTGTGCAGGTTATTTTAACCACCTTGCTGGCTGTGTTGTTTCCGGAAGCCGATGTTTACGGCATGAAGGTGTTTTTTATCGAGGTCCCCGTTCTTTTTCTACTGATGTATTTTTTTATGGTACGCGGTCAATTACCACTAAAGTTTGCCCATGTTTTCAGCTTTCTAGGGCTTGCCTTTCTCCTGTACGGTTCAATGATTAACGTTCTTATCAAGATTTAGAATTAAGATACTGGCAGGTTTTTTAATTCGCACGTACAAGGACGAAGTCGGCAAGGTTATCCAGTGTCTTGCGCAGAGGGTGCTCGGGTACTTGTAAAAGGCTGTCCTTGGCCTGCTTTATCTGAGATTGAGCCAGTTTTCTGCTTTTTTCCAACCCGTTATGGCGATTGATTAATTCCAGAGCAGTTTCAAAATCACCGTCAGAGACTATCTTGTTGCCGATAGTTCTCTGCCAGAATGACTTTTCAGCTTCATCCGCATTTTCGAGCGCAAATATTACAGGGGCAGTCATTTTTCCTTCCCTGAAATCATCACCGATATCCTTGCCCCATTTTTCCGGATCAGCCGCGTAATCCAACATATCATCTACAATCTGGAAGGCGATGCCAATTTGCATGCCATAGGTGCGCATAGCCTTTTCCTGCTGTTCTCCTGCTTCGGTCAGTGCCGGGCCGATCTGACAGGATGCAGCGAAGAGGGCCGCCGTTTTTGCTTCGATTACGTCTATGTACGCCGATAAGGGCGTCTCTATGTTGTTGGCCGTTGTCAACTGCTTTACCTCGCCTTGCGCTATCACGGCTGCGGCGTCGGAGAGGATCCTTAGAATTTCGACAGACCTGCACTCGACCATAAGCTGAAAAGACTTTGAAAAAAGAAAATCTCCGACCAAGACACTTGCCTTGTTGCCAAAGATCATATTTGCAGCCTTTTGCCCGCGCCTTTCGGCACTTTCATCAACGACGTCATCATGCAGCAAAGTGGCCGTGTGAATAAACTCGACGGCCGCCGCTAAAGGCCAGACCTTTTCCATAGACGCATCATAGATAGAAGCACACGCCAGGGTAAGAAGAGGGCGAATACGTTTTCCCCCTGCCGCGATCAAGTAGCGTGCAAGGCGCGGAATGATCGCGACGTCCGATTCCATGCTTTTGAGAATCCGTGCGTTGACCTGCCGCATGTCGTGATCAAGTACAGACGATAGCTCATCAAGCGGCGTTTTGCTTTTCTGTTCAGGCTCTTTTTCTGCGGGCTGTCCTTGCATAAATCCTATTAACCAGTTTTTTGTATAGCGGGCAAGGAAAATGAATGTAGACAGGCACTTAGTGCTACTTGTTGTATGATGCTTCCGTTTCTTTTTTCGCCCCCTGAGTGGACGCCTTCTTTTTCGCCGCAGCTGCTTTTTTCTTCACTTTCTGCTGAACGTTCTTATGAGCCGCGGTTTCATTCTTTATCTGTCCCGAAGCGGCGGGCGATTCTTGCTTGTCCTGCAAGGATTTTTCAATATCCTCCGGACGAGCAAAGCTACGCGACGTCATCTCTCCCTTGTTTCTGTTCTTATACTGGTTGAGAAGGTCCGAAATTTTGTCGTTTTTTTCCTGTTGAGCCTGCGCTTCCTCATCAATTTCCTCCGCCTCTTCCCTAGGTTCGGCCTTTTGTTCCTCCTTTACCGTTTCATTGTTGCCGGATATAGCTTTATACTGCTTCCACACACGGTTTTCCGGGGTTTCTTCCGGTGGTGCGCTTTCTTCCTGATCTTTTTCTTTTTCAGTCGTTGCAGACGGTTCTTCATATGAGGGCGGTGGAGGGACTTCCTTTTCAGGTTTTACGCCCGGCCTATTCTGCTTGACCATTTCCCGTAACTTTTTTTTCTCCTCCTCCGAGCCAAAATTTTGTGACTGAAGGCCTTTTTTTTCCGCAGGTTTAGGCATCTCCATCTGCGCGTATACTGAAAAAGCCATGGTTATCATGGAGAAGGCGGCCAACAGGGCGGATCTAATAAAAGTCTTGAACATGGGGTTAAACTCTTGCAGTTTTTAGGTCAGAGTCACTTAGTCTAGTCGTAAGCATAAGATGAACGCGGAAAAACAGCAAGAATCGCCTTTAGTCATTCGGACATTAAGCGGCTCGAAAGATATTTCTGCGTTCTGGAACCTTCTGGAGAAGGGCGGGCTTTCGCATGACAGGGAGTATTATGAGCGCTGTCTTGAGCGGTCTGAAATGCAGGAAATGGACGTTATCCTTGCTTTTTTGCGTGATTCTCCCGGGGGAGAGGAGACCGTGGGGTTCTGCCTTATGAATTGGCAGCCCAAATACGCTCTTTTCAAGAAAACCGGCATTCCGGAGATACAGGATCTTAATGTATTAAAAACCTACCGCCGCCGCGGGTTCGGGCGAGATATTCTCGTGTTTTGCGAGGGGTTTGCCCGAGAAAAGGGGCATCAGGATATAGGAATAGGGGTCGGTCTGGACAGCCGTTTCGGAGCAGCCCAGAGGCTCTATGCGCGCATGAGCTACATTCCGGATGGAAGCGGCGTGAGCTACGATCGCAAGCAGGTCGCCTGCGGCGAAATGCGCCCGATAGACGAGAATTTATGCCTGATGATGACTAAACCCCTTTTTTAATGGATTTTTTGGCATATTTATTGAATTAATTCCTTCCTTTCTGGAAAGTAAATATGTTACACCGTGTGCCAAATTCCTGAGCGTTGGCAGGTAACTAAGGAGAGTTTTTATGACCAAGTGGGTATACAGTTTCGGAAAAGAGAAGAATGACGGCGACCGTTCCATGAGGAATCTTCTCGGTGGAAAAGGCTGCAATCTGGCCGAAATGGCTTCTCTGGGCCTTCCGGTTCCTCCCGGATTTACTATTACCACAGAGGTCTGCACGTACTATTATGACAACGCACGCTCTTATCCAAAAGAACTTACGGATCAAGTCGAACGCGCATTAAATATAGTTGAAAACGCTGTAGGGATGGGTTTTGGCGATACCGAGAACCCCTTGCTCGTTTCCGTTCGTTCCGGGGCCCGCGTTTCCATGCCCGGTATGATGGATACCGTTCTTAATCTCGGACTTAACGATGAAACAGTTCAAGGGCTGGCCAAAAAATCCGGAAATGAGCGTTTTGCATGGGATTCCTACCGCCGCTTTATCCAGATGTTCAGCGATGTCGTGCTTGGGCTTGATCACCATGATTTCGAGGATATTCTTGATACGTACAAACGCGATAACAACATTTCCCAAGATACGGATATTTCAACTGAAGGCTGGCAGGATATCGTCTCCCAATACAAAGCTCTGGTTCAAGAGGAACTGGGCCAGCCTTTTCCTTCCGATCCGAAGGAGCAGCTCTGGGGTGCGATTGGCGCCGTTTTCCAATCCTGGATGGTTCCACGGGCTGTAACGTACCGTAAAATACACGATATTCCAGAAAACTGGGGTACAGCCGTTAACGTTCAAGCCATGGTGTTTGGAAATATGGGAGAGGACTGCGCTACGGGCGTTGCCTTTACCCGCGATCCCTCTACCGGAGAAAACTACTTTTACGGAGAATATCTCGTGAACGCACAGGGTGAGGACGTGGTGGCGGGTATCCGTACGCCGCAATCCCTGACCAAGTACGGTCGTGAGAAGGAGGGGAGCACCCTGCCGTCCATGGAAGAATGTATGCCGGTAGTTTTCCAGCAGCTATGTGAGTTACGTGAGAAGCTGGAAAAGCATTACCGAGATGTTCAGGATATCGAGTTTACGGTTCAAACAGGGAAACTTTACATGCTGCAAACCCGTTCCGGCAAACGGACGGCGGCGGCGGCGCTTAAAATTGCCGTGGATATGGTCAACGAGAATCTGATTGACGAGGAAGAGGCTCTTTTGCGTATTGATCCCGAGGCACTTGACCAGCTTCTTCACCCGATGATCGATCCGAAAGCTGAAAAGAAGGTCATTACCCGAGGGCTTCCTGCTTCTCCGGGCGCGGCCTCAGGGCGCGTGGTTTTTCTGGCGGACGAAGCCGTGCACCAGGCGCATGAGGGGGAAAAAGTTATTCTCTGCCGTCAGGAAACCAGTCCGGAAGATATTCATGGCATGCATGCGGCACAAGGGATCGTTACGTCCCGCGGCGGTATGACCTCTCATGCTGCCGTTGTCGCGCGGGGCATGGGTAAACCTTGCGTTGCAGGCGCGGGAGAGCTTTATATCGACGTTCAGAACCGTATCATTCGCAAGGGCGACGTCGAAATCCGAGAGGGCGATGTTATCACGATCGACGGATCTACGGGCGATGTCATCGTCGGCGCTGTTAAGACCATTCAGCCCGAACTGTCGGGCGACTTCAAGATTCTGATGGAGTGGGCGGATGCACGCCGTAACATGGCTGTTCGTGCCAATGCCGAAACACCGTTGGACGCGCAAACGGCGCGAGACTTCGGAGCACAGGGTATAGGCCTGTGCCGAACCGAGCATATGTTCTTTGATGCAAGCCGCATTCAAAACGTACGCGAGATGATTTTCGCTAAAAACGAGGAAGATCGTCGTCAGGCTCTAGTCAAGCTCCTGCCCGAGCAGCGTTCGGACTTTGTGAAGCTCTTTACGATTATGAAAGGGCTGCCGATTACAATCCGTCTACTAGATCCCCCGTTGCATGAATTCCTGCCGCATGACGAGGGTGATATTCAGGATTTCGCAAAGGCAGCGAATCTGAATCAGGACGATGTGCGCCAGAGGCTTTCGGAGCTTAAGGAGACCAATCCGATGCTCGGGCACCGGGGTTGCCGTCTCGGTATCACGTATCCTGAGATCTACGAGATGCAGGCAAGGGCGATTTTCGAAGCCGGCATTGAAGCATCCAAGGCTACAGGTCAGAAGGTTATACCTGAGATCATGATCCCGCTGGTTTCTACCAAAAAAGAGCTTGAACTTATGCGAACAGTTGTCGAGAAAACGGCCGAAACCGTTTTTTCAGAGAAAGGCGAAAAGCTCGACTATATTGTCGGAACCATGATTGAATTGCCGCGTGCGGCACTTACCGCCAATGAAATAGCAGAAGCAGCAGACTTTTTCAGTTTCGGCACCAACGACCTGACGCAGACAACTCTGGGGATGAGCCGCGATGATGCCGCCAACTTTCTTCCTGCCTATACGGAAAAGGGAATTTTCGAGCGCGACCCATTCGTCACTCTTGACCATCAGGGCGTCGGCGCACTTGTCGAAATTGCCAAGCAACGCGGACGAGAAACAAATCCGTCACTCAAACTAGGTATATGCGGGGAGCACGGGGGCGATCCGGCCTCTATCGCTTTCTGTGAGAAAGTCGGGCTTGATTATGTTTCATGCTCACCTTACAGGGTTCCTATCGCTTGCCTGGCCGCATCTCAGGCTGCGATCAAACTGGGAAAGCAGAAAACCGTCAAGCTTGACAGTCAGGCGAGCGCGAAGAAGAAAGCCTAAAGCTTTTGCCAAGACTGTATTTTGCGCTGTATAATTTCTCTTATACGGGTATCTGTGTTCTTGCTCTAGAAACGGAGAAGTAGGTAATGCGGTTTCAACCTTTTTTTTATTCGCTTGCGTTTGCACTTGTTTCTATTGGTCTCATGTCCGTGAGCGTTGGCGCATGGGAATACGAGGAAGGTCATAGCGATACTGAGCAGCCACGCGTTCCTGTTCAGCAGCAGGCTCCCGTCATTGATATTGACGCGGGCATTGATGTCAATGAAGTCGAGGCTTACTGTGAAAGACTGCCGGCAATGGAGCAACCAAAGCTCGGTTGCCGGTGTGTTCACGATGCCTTCGATTCAATGGCTTACACTCATAGTGCTCAAACCAAGAAAATCTATACAGACTGGCAGGTTCAACTGAAGGAAGCCGAAGAAAAAATCATGAAGGCCGGGGATATATCGGCTTTAACGATAACGCAAAATTTTTGTGACAAGTATTACGGGAATCCTGACAGCGTTGACATCAGCGCCAATACAGGGACTCGTGACAGGGCTTACATGATGCCCAAATTCACTAACAAACAGGAGCATACCGATTTTATTAACGCCAAGCGCGAGGCATACCAAATGACAGGCGGGGCAAGCGATGTGTATTGCCGCGCTTTTTTTGAGACCCGTGTCTACGAGAGGATTCTTCGTTCTCACCCCCTTGCAGGAAAAACTCCTTCGCAAGCCTATGCCCAACTTAGAAGTTCGACATTGTGCGCGGGAAGCAACCGTTAATTCATCTTTGATAAAAGAAGCTTCTTTTTAACAACGCCTTCTGATCTTAAGGAGCGCGCTTTCCGGGTCTGTGAATACATCAGTTTCCATGTATTCTTTTTTTATCAGGCACAGCCCGATATTCGTGCATGATGAGAGCATTTCTCCGATGTTTTTGTGTGAAGCCGAAAATAGGGGTGCACCGGGAGGCGGCATGCTTTCTCCCTGAATTAAACACACATGTTTCTTAACCAGCCCTCGGTAGTGCATGCGGGCAGTCAATTCCTGGCCCAAATAACACCCTTTATCAAACGAAACTCCGTTCAGACTGTCGATGCCGAATTCCAGAAGAGTCGAGGTTTCCGGCGTCATATCACGACTTCCGTCGGGGATGAACAGGCTGATACGGTGGCGGTCCCAATCTTCGAATGAGCCTTCTGAACACCCTTCGGGTTTATTGAATGCGCGCCCTCCCATTTTCGGGTTTCGGGGATCCGGATGCGCGGAAGAAACGTTATGGTTTATCAGGGCAAACACGGGAACTTCCGGCTCACAACTTATTTCCACCTGAGCGCGAAGCTTATAGATAGACAGAGTTTTTGCCAGATTTTCCGCGCGTTCATTCCCTTCGCAATCGAGCGTGAATTGCCCGTCTTTTCCGGATACAAAAAAATCGTGAAGAAATTTGCCGTTTGAGGTTAAGAGGCAGGAGTAGAGCAGGGGGCGGTCATCTGTCAGCGCGTTTATATCTGCTGTAATGAGACCCTGCAGAAACGTTCCAGAATCGGGTCCTGCAATTTTTATCCGCCCACGGTTTTGCAGTTTTGTGAAAAAGCCCGGTTGTGTCATGATCGGCCCTGCCATGAATGATCTACACGAACCTAAACATATTTTATTCATTACTTCCAGCCGGATCGGGGATGCCGTTCTTTCCACAGGGTTATTAGACCATATCGGCCGAACCGTACCCGGTGCACGTGTCTCGATTGCCTGCGGACCTCTTGTGACCAGCCTCTTCGAGGGATATCCGTTTCTGGAGGCCCTCTATCCCCTAAAAAAACAAAAGCGTCACGGACACTGGCTTAATTTGTGGAAGAAAGCTGCTTTCAGGCGGTGGCATAGCGTCATAGATTTGCGTAATTCGGCCGTTTCACGCCTTATTCCGGCCGGGCAACGTTTTATCTACGGTTCTAAGATTGATTCTTCCCGTCATAAAGTCGAACAGGCCGCCCAGGTCATGAGGCTGGATTACGTACCAGCACCGAAACTTTGGTTCAGTGAACAGCAATTAAAGAAGGCGGCTCTTCTCGTTCCAGAAGGACAACCTGTTTTAGGAGTTGGCCCGACAGCAAACTGGCGCGGTAAAACATGGCCCGTCGAGCGGTTTATCGAGGTGGTAAACTGGATGACCGGGCCAGAGGGCGTTATGCCGAATGCACGCGTTGCAGTCTTTTCCGCTCCGGGGGAAGAAGAAGATGCCTGCGCCCTTTTTAACAGCCTTGTTGCAGAGAGACGGCTTGACCTGATCGCAAAAACCGATCCCGGGAGCGCGGCTGCGGCACTCGGACGATGTTCCTTTTATCTCGGTAACGATTCAGGCTTGATGCACTGCGCGGCCGCGGCCGGAATTTCGACACTCGGACTTTTTGGGCCCAGCTATCCGCATCTATACAGGCCATGGGGTGAGAAAAGCACCTATATCTCTACTCCAGAAAGTTTCGATCGACTCACGGATTTTGAGGGGTACGATGTTAAGACAACAGGTACGCTCATGGGTACACTGCATGTTGAAGCAGTAAAGGATAAAATTATAGAACTCTTATCATGATAGTGGGGGTTCTAAAAAAGCCGGCTTTCCTTAAAGAAAAGCCGGCTGCTAAACCCTAAAATGTTTTAGATATTATTCATTCAAGCCATCGTAGTCGGTTTCTTTCACGCGCTTTTTCTTCAACGCCTTTGAATAAACCGCATGGGCGGCAAGATAATCATCGCGCGAGCGAATGGCCACATCGTAGGGAACATATTTTGTCCGTTCCCAGCCCTTGGCCAGCATACAACCTTCAAAATCGTAATACTCAGACTGCTCGGCAAAAAGCTGCTCATCACGTTCCGGAGCGTCCCAACCAGCAAGCCTTGTTTCATCTTCACTTAAAACCAGCCCCTCAGCGTAGGCGGGGATGGCGTCCTTGACCACGCCAAGACGCTCAAGCTCCCTGAGCTCGACTACGCAACGGGCGATGTCCCTGTGGAGCATCTGCTGCGCCTTTGGACCGCGCATGTAAATGCTGGATGTGGTGCTTACCCTTTGCCAGTACTGGCCCATCGCATCAATCCGGTCGTTGATGGATTCAGCGTGGGCGGGGAAGGACAGCAAAAGAACGAAGGCTGAGAGGAGGAGGGGAGAACGCATAATCATCGCAAAAATCTTCACTTAGTTTTCTAAAAACCTATAAAACAATAACAATTCTGCTCGCTTGGCTCAATAGATTTATTTTATTCTTCCTCCCATACTTTCCTGAGCCGGGTTTTTCGGCTCCATCCACAACGTTTCCGTAACCGCCCCGTACATAGGAATATTATCCGGAAAATGAATTGAACTGTCCATCGCAAAATAGTCTAGACCCGTGTAAAACAACGGAATTATTATATATTCGGCCAGAAGAATGCGGTCTAGCGCCTGCGCGTAAACTGTTAAATCCTCGTAGGTTTTTGCATCGGCTATATCCTTTGCCAGCCTATCCAGTGCAGTGTTGCAAACCCCCGCATAGTTCAAACCCTGAGGCGCTTTTGCCGCCTCGCAGGACCAGTACACACTCTGCTCGGAGCCCGGAGACAGGGTGTTTTGCCAGTATAACATCAGGATATCGTAATCGTACTGCCCCCTGCGAGATTCGAAATTCGCGGTGTCCAGCAGCCTAATGGTCAAGCTTATCCCAAGTTTTTTTAGGGTCCTGGCGTAGTTTACGGCTATTTTTTCATCCTGCGGCGTCTTTAGAATCACTTCCAGAGACAGATTCTGGCCGGTCTGGGCCTTTATCCTGACGCCGTCTTTGATGATCCAACCGGCATCCTGAAGAAGACGGTCGGCCTCTTTAAGCCTTTGGCGCAGGGGCCGGTTGTCGTGGAGACCACCCGGATCGTCTTCGAATGCTGAGGCAGGCAAGCCCTTGTTATTTTCTTGCAGAAGTTTTCTGACACCTTCAGAGGGGTTTCTTCCGCCGTTTAAGGCCGAGTTGGGGTAAAAGCTGTCTATCCTTTTAGCAACTCCGAAGAAGAGGTTCTTACCTATCCACTGCGCATCAAAGGCCAGTGAAAGCGCTTTTCGGACCCTGCGATCATCCAAAGGGGGACGACGCAGATTGAGAATGAAGCCTTGCACGCGCTCAGGACGATAGTGCGGTATTTCCCGGCGCAGAGTGCGGGTTTCATCCAAACCTTCGTACCCGTTTTGCCATTTAGCCATATCCCCCTCATGACGAAAGTTGACGTCGCCTTTTTTTAAAGCCTCCAGCGCTATCGCATCATCGCGGTAGTAATCGTAGATAATCAAATCAAAGTTGTTGTGTCCTCTGCCGGGGAGGAGATCAGCCGCCCAGTAGTCCTTAACCCGTTCGTAAACGATGCGGCGCGGGCTATCGACCTCTTTGATGCGGTATGGGCCGCTGGAAAGAGGGGGAGTCAGTGTCGTTTCCTCGAAATTCCTATTCTCCCACCATTTTTTTGACAGGACAGGCATAAGGGCCAGAATCATGACGGTTTCACGATCGTATCCCGGTCCGAGATGGAAAAATACCTGCCGATCGCCTTGCTTTTCAGCCCTGTCAACGAGCTTGTATACTCTTCGCATGTTGGGGCGACCGTGATCTCGCAAGGTCTCAAAAGAAAACAAAACGTCGTCTGCGGTGATAGGCGTTCCATCATGGAATCGGGCGGCGGGGTTGAGGGTAAAGGCAATGGAGGACCGGTCCCCGGCGACGTCCGCTCTTTCGGCGATGAGAGGATAAAGCGTGAAAGGCTCGTCCCATACTCGCGCCATCAGGCGGTCATAGTAGTAGCTGAGCCCCTGTGCGGCCGTTCCCTTAAGCGAAAAAGGGTTAAGCTTATCAAATGAACCTACTACTGCGGTTTTAAGGGTCCCGCCTTTTGGCGCTTCATGATTTACATAATCAAAATAAAGGGAAGAGGGGCTGTATTTAGGGTTGCCATGCATGGCCAGCCCAAAAGATGCATTTATTTCGGGGCTTTCATTCTTTTCCTGCGCATGCGAAGAAACATCTGCAAACAAAGGTGCGAAGTATACTATTATAACAAGTACCCAAATCAGGTTTTTCGGAGCAGATCGTAGGGTCATGGACATAGTGATATCAAACTCCGGGCATGCGCGGAAACCGTTTTTAAATAAAATTCGCCTCGTGGAAGGCAATATTGTCGATCAGGAAGTCGATGCGGTTGCCACAGTACTTCCTAAGAATCTCGAACATATCGGCAGTCTTAACACAGCCTTGTTTAATGCAGCGGGAAGCCGGCTGGACGAATTTATTCTGGAGCATATCTATAAACCCAAAGTCGGGGACGTGTATGCCGTGCCAGGTTATAATCTTAAGGCCGGACATGTTCTGATCGGGATCATGCCTTATTTCCGGACCGATTTCGACAAGAGCGATCGTCACCTGACGCAATGCACGCGCAAGATCATGGAGCTTGCACGCACCATGGGATTGCGCTCGATCGCGTTTCCACCCATCGCCGCCGGGAAGAAGGGATATCCCAAGGCGAAGGCGGCGCGCCTTATCGTCCAAGGCATCATCGACCGGCTCGATCCTTCTTTCAACGAAGTCAGGATTGTCTGTCCGGATCGAAAAACCTGCATGGATTTTCAGCACAAGCTTGCGACGGTAGGCTGGCATGCATAAGTAGCTTATTTCGCGCTAAAAGTTCAGCTATTTGATGTGATAATGTATATTATGTTAATTAATGGAATAGGGGTGCTTTTTTTATTTGGACACTTCATTAGCTAACGTTCTCCCAGTTTGCGCGTCTTGCGGACGCACCAGACGTAAATCTGTGAAGAACTTCAACTGTAGCATCGTAGGCCAAAGTCAATCTTTCATGCGCTTGCGCATCCATGGCCAAGAAGCATGTGTTTCTGTCGTAATTTACTGCTGAAAAGTGACATGCCGTGAGTCCGAAATTTTCACGGCTCAAGGTTCGGGCCTCATTCGCTATAGTCGCTGTATTGTCCGTTTCCACAACAGCGCATTTCCATTCCCGTCCTCTGTGATCTTCGATGGTTTCTCCATGATTCAGCACATGCAACAAGGTCCTTGGAGACAAATTCGGTCTGACCAATTGTACTGGCTTCGCGGCGCCGTCAATTGTCTGGTTCAGGATTGCAGTCTGCGACCAGATCGCTTCGCGGTTATCCAGACTGGTCGCCAAGGCGAACCCTTTGGCAGTTTTTCGCACGTAAAACTGTTTAGGCAAGCCAACAAAATGACCTTCGTACTCTGTCGTGTCGACCCAGTGTTTATGAAGATGCGAAATATCTCCGACCTGTTTTTCTTTTTTTGGACGCCACTGCCACGGGCCGCTGTACGTTTCATCCCATTCATCCCGCAACAAATACGCTAGGTATTCCTGAGCTTTTTGCGGATCAAGGTCATTGAACGTCCGAATATCCGGCTCAATGGACAAGTCTTTCGATACGATAAGTTTCGTCCCAATTAGCGCAGATACAGGTGATAGCCCCCAATTCTCGGCGCTATCGAGATCAAATTCCACGACATGAAAATACCGCCCTTCCTGCAGCGTACGGCTTCTTTCATTTAGCGGCGGGTCAAAAGTAATTTTTCTGGATGCATCATCAAGGAACACACGCTTGCTGCCGTCTTCGTAAAACCTAACATAGGCCGCCAATTCCGGAACCACAACCACACGTGCGTCCTTTTCATCCAACCCTATTTCCTTTTCAGACGCCATGTCGGAAACATCCGTTCCCGCGCCCTCTATCTTTATTTCCAGATTTTGCCCCTCTTGTGAAAGGAACATTATGCGCTCGGATTCGTCAGAAATTCGAAGCTGTCGATCCTCCGCCCTGCTCAGTGTTATCGCGCCGCCGCCCTCATTTTCATCAACAATCAGGAATGAGCTTTTATCCGGGCTGGTGTGCACTGTGATGCCATTCTTTTTGCCAGATGACTGCCATTTGCGGCGCTCATCCATGAAGAAATCCATATTGAAGACGTTTTCCCAGTGTGCGCGATCCGACATGAACGCTAGAATCTGACGTTTCTGTTGATACGTTATGCCCATAGACGCTTCAATTACCCTTAGTTTTTTTACGCTTCCGCTTCTGGAAGTATACATTATTTTTGTGCTTCATACCCGCATTTTCTCTTACCTTCTGTCTTTAACGCGCTGATTGTTAAGGATTTTTTAATGCTTGCAGCCCTCCAGATTACAGATCCAGTTTTTTCTTTTGTCTTGATTTGGGCCAAGACCACAATATGCTAGAGGGCACTTGTGGTTCTAACTACCGGCCCTATTACCATGCGCACGGAAATCATCGGCTTCACTCTTGGGGCGCTTCTGACTATCCTTGGAATTGCCGAACTGGTGCCAGCGCTTGTTGACTGGAATCACGGGCATAGTAATGCCTACGTTTTTTTTATGAACGCCCTGCTCTGCCTTTTTTTTGGCGTAGCCCTGACCCTTTCCAATTTTAAGCGCGGCAAGAATATCGGATTAAGAGAATCCTTTATGCTGACCACACTCAGCTGGGTATTTATCAGTCTTTTTGGATGTCTGCCTCTGAGGATGTCGGATCTGGATATCAGTTTTGTCGATGCGTTTTTTGAGTCCGTTTCAGGATTTACGACGACAGGTTCGACCGTTTTAAGCGGTCTGGATACGATGTCTCAGGGTATTCTCATATGGCGATCCATGATCCAATGGATCGGAGGAATTGGATTTATCGCTTTTGCCCTTATTCTCCTCCCATTTCTTCAGGTCGGAGGAATGCAGCTTTTTCAAACTGAGTCCTCCGACCGCTCGGAAAAAATCATGTCCAAGAGCGGCCAAGTTGTCTTTTCCCTATTTTTAACTTACTGCGTACTGACATTTTTATGTGCCATTACTTATTTTTCTCTCGGCATGAGCTGGTTTGATGCGATCAATCACGCAATGACAACCCTTTCCACAGGGGGATATTCAACACACGATAAGTCTTTCGGATATTTTGAAAGCTCCGGTCTTCAATATGCCTGCGCTTTTTTCATGCTGGCCGGGGGACTTCCCTTTATTCTTTTTGTAAAGCTTTTCTATCAGCAAAACATGAGCGCTTTTTTTGAAGACGAACAGGTCCGTGCTTCCTGTTTTATGGTCGTCTTTTTTACTGCGGCCTTGTCTCTCTGGCTTGTTTTCACTCAAGGATACAGCTGGGCAGATTCTGTAAGGCTAACTCTTTTCAACGTTATTTCGATTATGACGACAACCGGCTATGCAACGGCGGACTATACTCTATGGGGCACCTTTCCGATCTTACTTTTCTTTTTTGTAACCTATTTAGGAATGTCCACAGGCTCTACTGCCGGAGGCTTAAAAACCATGAGGCTTGTGATCGCTTTTCGTGCGGCACTCTGGCAATTCAAAACTATTATCTATCCCAACGGCATTTTCACCCAACGTTACCAGGGGAGGCCGGTTGATCAGGCTCTTGTCTCAACCGTTCTTGGATTTTTAAGCCTTTATGTCGTCACGAACGCCTTTATGACCCTGTTTCTTGCCTTTTGCGGTCTGGATTTTGTAACGGCAATCACTGCTGCCGCTACAGCTTTGGCCAACGTAGGGCCAGGGCTCGGTGACATCATCGGTCCGGCAGGAAATTTTTCGAGCTTCCCCGATGCCGCTAAATGGATCATGTGTGTCGGCATGATTCTCGGCAGACTTGAAATTCTTACCGTTTTTGTTCTTTTTACCACGTATTGCTGGACAAAATAAGACACAGGCTTATCTGTATGAACACATCGCCCAAAGCCAAACGTTATAATTTTTCCGATCTTCTGGACATCATGGCCCGGCTGCGTGATCCTGATGCCGGATGTCCATGGGATCTCCAGCAGGATTTTTCGACGATCGCACCTTATACACTCGAAGAAGCGTATGAAGTCGCAGATGCGATTGATCGAGGCGATATGGATAATCTTCGTGAAGAACTTGGCGATCTTCTCCTCCAGCCTGTCTACCACGCTCAGATGGCTTCAGAGACTAAGGTTTTTGATATCCATGACGTCATACATGACGTTGCAAAGAAGATGATCGACCGTCACCCGCATGTTTTCGGAGATACGCCAGCAGCTTCTCCGGACGATGTAAACGCCATCTGGGAGCAGAAAAAGGGTGAGGCCCGATCAAAAGCAGAATTCAAGCAGGCCCGCGCCCTTGATGGCGTTCCCAATGCCCTGCCCTCACTTTTGCGTGCTCAAAAACTCCAGTCACGGGCGGCAAAAGTCGGTTTTGAATGGAACAGAATAGAAGACGCGCTTAACAAGCTTGAGGAAGAGATGTCCGAGTTAAGGGATGCTATCAGAACAGGCAACGCACAGGACCAAAAAGAAGAGATCGGCGATGTTCTTTTTGTTATGGCCAATGTTGGACGCATGCTCGGATTTAACAGCGAAGAGGCTCTTCGCCAGTGCAACAGGAAATTCGAGCGACGTTTCCGGGGCCTTGAAGATGATCTAAAAAAGCATGGAGCGGCTTTGAAAGATTGTTCTCTTGAGGATATGACGGAGGCTTGGAATGCCCAAAAGATAAAGGAACGCGGAATGGCCTGAAGTCAGCCCTTAATCAACGGGAGCCCTTCCTGCTGCTTTTTTGCTTTTTACCTCTGGTTTATATTTGAATACGGCGTTGAATTTGTTTCGATCCGCTTCGCTTAGACGGACCTCTATTTTCATATCTTTTTTAAGCACTTTTTTTTCCAGAACTTCACCGTATTCATAAAGCCAAGCCAGTGCTTTTCCATCTTCCGGCCTTAGCCTGTAAGTGTACGTATCGCGTCCCCGTCCCGTCTGCTCGGAAATCTGTTTTAAGAGATTGTCTGCACCCTCCCCTTTCAGAGCGGAAAACATCACCGCTTTTTTGCTGCTGAAATTACAGAATCTCTTCAGATCCCCCAGAGCCTCAGCGGGCAATAGATCAATCTTATTGTATATCTCTATTATCCTGCCATCCGTTTCATAATCTATTCCCAAATCGCCCAAGATTGCGATCACGTCTTCTTTCTGCTGGCGATAATCCGCACGGGAAATATCTATGACATGCAGAATAACATCCGCGTACGTGACTTGTTCTAGTGTTGCGCGGAACGCCTCGACGAGGTGCGTCGGCAGGTCGGCGATAAAACCCACAGTGTCAGAGAGAATGACTTCCTGCCTGTTGGGAAGTTTGAGCTGGCGCATCGTCGGATCGAGCGTAGCAAAGGGCAAATCTTCAGCAAAGACCCCTGCCCCTGTAAGCTTGTTAAAAAGCGTCGATTTTCCTGCGTTCGTGTAACCGACAAGAGAGACAACAGGGTATGGAACACGCTCGCGGCTTTTACGCCCAAGTTCGCGGGTACGGCGGACGTCAAGAAGATCCAGTTTCAAACGGGTAATGCGCTCGGCCAACTGACGGCGGTCAAGTTCGATCTGGCGCTCTCCCGGCCCTCCCATAAAACCTGCGCCGCCCCTTTGCCGCTCCAGGTGCGTCCAAGAGCGGACAAGTCTGGAGCGCTGGTATTCAAGTGCAGCCAGTTCCACCTGCAAACGCCCCTCTTTCGTCTGTGCGCGCTCTCCAAAAATTTCAAGGATCAGTCCTGTCCTGTCTATTACCTTTGCCTGTAATGCGTTTTCCAAATTGCGCTGCTGGACGGGCGAGAGGTTCTGGTTGACAATCACAACAGAAGGATCAAGCTCATTTACCTCCTGAACAATTTCCTCTACTGTTCCTTTTCCTAAAAAAAGCGCCGGGTTAATACGCTGAATTCTGGCGACGCGACTGCCTGTCACGCGCAAGGATATTGCACGCGCCAAGCCTTCTGCTTCTTCAAGAATGTCTTCAATATTTCTGGTCAGTGGCTGGGATGTTTTGACAGGCTGGACTATATAAGCGGTCTCCTGTTTATCCTGAGCCGCATACCCTGTCTTGCCGCTACGCTTTAGTGGCGTGTGTTTACTCAAAGGCTTGTCTTTTCAGCACCTTAATCTTCAGACCCTTTTTCTTCTTCAACGTCTTTCAGGCTCAGAGGGCCGCTGGGCATGATGGTGGACACGGCGTGCTTGTATATCAGCTGGACATGGGCGTCCCGACGAAGAAGAATGCAGAAGTTATCAAACCAAGTGACAATGCCCTGAAGCTTGACACCATTCACTAGGAAAACCGTCACGGCCATTTTTTCCTTACGGATTTTGTTGAGAAACACGTCCTGAACATTTTGAATTTTTTCACTCATTTTTTTTATAATCCTTGTGTTGTTCTTATTTTCTATTTTAGCTTCAAGACTTTATCTATTTAAAGAATGGCCTCAGGTCCTATTTTTTAGCAACTTAGCGGCTTATTGCAACCAAAAACTCCAGCAAGTGATGACAATTATCTGCAATTTTTATAGGATTATATTCTCTCATATTTAGCTTTTCTATCCCATAAGGCGCAATAAGGAGCACCGGGCAATTCGCATCACGGGCACAGCGGAGGTCCGTTTCAGTATCTCCTACGTACCAGATATCCGCCTTATTCAGATGCGCCAGGCCAGCCTGTTCGATGGCCATCAAAAGCGGCGCCCCCGATGGTTTATCTTCACTCGCCTCACCGGCGGCCACAATAGTGGGAAAATATCCATTCCATCCGAAATGCCCAATTTCACGGCGGACGATGCTTCCCTTTTTGTTACTGACTATACCCATCGGCAGCCCGAGGTCGAAAATCGTTTTCAGCAATGTGTCAGCGCCAGAAACATAAGTCAGCTTGTGGCAATTTTCGTTGACGTACTTTTCAAAGAGGATTTTAGCTTCCTCAGACCTGTGCTTGTAAATCTTCGTGTAGAGAATTTCGCGCGGTTTACCGAAATAATCCTTGAACTCGTCCTTCTTGAAAGGCTCAAATCCTAATTCTGCAAGAACATGGGAATGGGCTTCGTTCAGGTAGGCGTAGCTATCGGCCAATGTGCCGTCCCAATCAAAAAACACTGCCTTTGGGACGCTTGCTTTTGATATCATCTTGTGCCCTTTTTCTACTCTTTTCTTTCGATGGTTATTGATCCACCATAGAGGTCGGATGCGGCTTTCATGTAGCTTTCCGTCAGGTCGCTTACTATATAGCGAGCTTGTCCGCTATGGCTTATATCTTTCATAATCTCCGGGTGGCGCATAAGGTAGTCCGCTAGTTTCTCGGGAATTATTCTGTCCTGAGAGATTATTGTTTTATCCCGCCCTATAAAGTTTTGTATTGCATCCTGTAAAAGCGCATAGTGCGTACATCCTAAAATGATACATTCGCAGTCTGCCGAAGCGAGGGGCTGCAAATAATATTCAAGAATTGGAGAAATCCATTCCAGACCGTCGTTTTCGATCATCGGAACAAGAAGCGGCGCTGCGTTCTGGGTTATTGATATTTCAGGATCCAGCTTCTGAAGTTCCTGCCTGTAAATGTCAGAGCGCACCGTGTGGTTTGTCCCTAACAAGCCGATTTTTTTGTGCCCTCTTTCAATCGCGGTTTCCAATGTCGGAACCACTACGCCCAGAATGCGCCTGTCTGGCCATGGGCTTACCGGAAGGTATTGTTGCTGTAGTTTGCGAAGAGCGGTTGCGCTTACCGTGTTACAGGCAACAATAATCAGACGGCACTCATGCGCAAACATATAATCTATTGCCCTGTGCGCATATTCGTAGATTGCTTCGGGCGAGCGGTTTCCGTAAGGAAGATGGAGGGTGTCACCAAAATATAACATATCTAGATCGGGAAACCTTGTGCGAATAGCCTTTGCTATCAACAGCCCCCCCAAGCCCGAGTCAAAGACGCCGATCTTCATGGCCAGCCCTCTTTTAGAAGAAGTCAACCTGTACAGAAAACAGCTTTTCCACTTCGCTTGCGTGTTCCCGGGTTGATAGAAAAATTACATGATCGTTGGGACGCAGTTCCGTCTCCGGGGTGGGAAGAATGACTTCGCTTCCACGGATAATAGCACCAAGAACGACTTCCCGGTGCAGATCCAGATCCTCAACAAGGGTGTTGGCAATCGCCGAACTGTCGGATATTTCGGCTTCCATGGCTTCGAGCGAGCCATCCCGCAATGTATAAAGCCCCTTTATTCTTCCTCTTCTTACATGCTGCATAATGTTTGCCACGATAATCGATTTAGGCGAGATCATAACGTCTATTCCAAGAGGACCAACCAAAGGGTAATAGGCCGTATTGTTCACCAATGTAATAACGCGCCCGCAGCCATACTGCTTGGCCAGAAGCGAGCCGAGAATGTTGCTTTCATCATCATTCATCAGCGCGACAAAGGTTTCTGAGGTTTGAATGGACGCTTCTTCCAGAATATACCTGTCCAAGGTATCGCCCTGAAGAATGACCACGTTTTCAAGATTTTCGCTGAGATAACGCGCCCGTTCAGCCCTTCGCTCGATCATACGAATATCGAGGCCATAGACATGTTTTTTTAGAAACTGCACAAGAGACATCCCGATATTTCCGCCGCCAGAAATGATAATTTTTCTGGCTTCCTTTTCCAGATGCCCGAAGGCACCCAGAACACGCCTGAGATGTTTTGAATCCAAGATGACATAAGCTTCGTCACCAACCTGAAGCATGTCGTTATTGTCAGGAATAATCGTCTTGTTGTTTCTGTAAATCGAAACTACGCGGAAAGAAATATCCGGAAAGAGATTGTCCAATTGCCCAAGGCTCGTATTCAGAAGCGGGCAGTCCTCAAGACAAACCAGACCGATAAGATGAGCCTTTCCTTCACCCAGCTTGATGACAGTTGTCGTGCCCGGAACCGAGAGCCTTTGGTATATTTCCTGTGCCACCAAAATCTCTGGAGAGACAATTACGTCTATCGGCATGTGGGAGCGGCTGAAAAGGTTTGACCAAGAGGGGTCCAGATAACACTGGTTGCGAATACGCGCAATTTTCTTAGGTATTCCGAAAAGTGAGTGTCCAACCTGACATGCAACCATGTTTACTTCATCACAGTCTGTCACTGCAATAATCAGGTCGGCATCGCTTGCTCCTGCTTTTTTTAGAGTATTGGGGTCACTCGCATGACCGACTATTGCTTTAAGGTCCAACTCGTCCTGAATTTCTGATATCAGGCCCGGGCTGCTGTCTATGACCGTAACATCGTTGTTTTCTCCGGAAAGATATTCTGCAAGGCTTTTGCCGACCTGACCGACGCCACATATGATCACGCGCATGATATGCTCCTGTTTCGGGAAAGATGGAGGAAGATGAAGGGGAACTCAAGCCCTTTTCAACTTCAAGCCTCCTTCTGCTCCTCCTTCTGCTCCTCCCTCTGCCTTACCTTCCTCGGAAAAGACATCCAATGTTTTCATTTTTCTATGCAAGGCCGACCTTTCCATGCCTACAAACTGGGCCGTTTTAGAGATATTTCCGCCAAAACGGTTTATCTGGGCCAAAAGATAGTTTTTTTCAAAGATTTCACGAGCTTCTCTCAAGGGAAGGTGAATCAAGTCCAGCGTTGCGTTTTCATTGATAGTGCCCGAAAGATGATTTTCCTTTACTTCTGGTGGGAGGTCATTAACACCGAACTCAGACTTCTGGGCCGTTCCAGCCATAATTAAAACCCATTCAAGCGTGTTTCTAAGCTGACTGATATTTCCCGGCCAACTGTAAGCCTGCAATGTCGTAAGGGCCTGATCGCTAAATTTTGGCCTAGGTCTGTCTGACGACTTGAGAATTGAAGTCAGGAGGCTGTCTACCAAGGCAGGAATGTCCTTGCGGCGGCTTCTAAGCGGGGGCATCTCAATAGGCACGACGTTCAGACGATAAAACAGATCCTGTCTGAGCCTTCCCTGTTCCATCAACCCTTCCAGATTTTGTGTTGAGGTGGCAATAAAACGAATATCTACAGGTTTTCTTTCTGAACTCCCCAGTCTTTGCACGACTTCTTCCTGCAAGACCCGGACAAACTTTCCTTGAGTTTCAATTGGCATATCGCCCACTTCATCCAGAACAACCGTTCCTCCCTCTGCCTGCTCAATTACACCCGTGCGGGATGGCTCACCTCTATACCCGTTTACTGTTCCGAATATCTCCTCCTCCAGTCTCTCCGGATTAAAAGTCGAGCAGTTCAGAATTACAAAGGGGTTACAGGCTCTTTTCGAGTGGGCATGAATGTAACGTGCCGCCAGATTTTTACCTGTGCCCGGCTCTCCACGCAAAAGGACACGGCTATTGGCAGAAGCGGTGCGATCAAGGATGCTTTGCAGATTGCGAATTATCTCTGAATCACCTGCTATCTCTTCTTCAATGGTTTCGGCACGACGACGCAAGGTTTCATTTTCCCTGCGTAAAGCCACGTTATCGAGGGCGCGCCGGATCATGACCAAAAGCCTGTCGGTCTTAAACGGCTTTTCAATGAAATCATACGCGCCCATTTTGATTGCCGATACAGCCGTTTCTATTGTGCCGTGTCCGCTAATCATCACGAAAGCTATCGTCGGGTCCTGCGCTTTAACCGTTTCAAGAATTTTTAAGCCGTCATCCGAACTTCCCTGAAGCCAAATGTCCTGTATTACCACGTCAGGTGTTTTTTTGCTTATGGCTTCGTAGGCTGTT
>JACKIQ010000009.1 GCA_020638365.1 Rhodospirillales bacterium
TTCGCAGTATTGGCTCTTGAAAGCGAGCCGGTGGACCCGAGGCTGTGATTTGATTTTTTAAAAAATATAGGCACTCAACAATAACATATTGTTATCTAAGTATTTTTCAGGAAAGCCCTACTCAACCTGTTAAAAGTGGCGCAAATCCTGGGCTTTTGTGTAACTTTTTTTCTGACTTTCGCGCCTGTTTCTGTGTGACTAGGGGGCGGTTTTGAGTTTAAGAGACTCTAGGGATTGAATACCCCCCCCTCCCCCGATGGGATACTGCTTTCTTTTTTTAAACTTAGGACCCCCCAAGCAAAACCTACTCTCAAATTTTACGGTTATGGTTTTCTTACGGGTACCTCCTTAAAGCTCGATATTGCCGTAAGTCTCTCTTGCAAAGCCCTTTTTTGTTTTTTGCTTAAGCAAAAAACGGAAGCGGATATATATAATATATTTATTTTTCTTATTTATATTTGTCCGATTGCTGTCTTATCGCTGTCTTAATCTGTGACGTTTGTCACAGATTACTGGCTTTGTCTTTGGCTTTAGCTGCTTTGCATGCTTTATCAGAAAGATTCATGATGCCCCCAAATTTTGTGGCTATAGGCGAACGATGAAATATTAGCATGAACACAAAACGTCTTTGGAGTCCTTTGTATTTCAAGGACTTTCCGAACATCTGTGAATGGTGGTGAATGTCTGTGAAAGGGAAATTGGAGCGGGTGATGGGAATCGAACCCACGTATCTAGCTTGGAAGGCTAGTGTTCTACCATTGAACTACACCCGCGTGCCTGTGGTGAGGGACAAGTTATAGGGTTTTGGTGGGGAAAATCAAGAGGAAGTGTTCTGCGATTAACATGGTGGGACGCAAGGGTATTTCCTGGTCAGTATTTTCTTTTTATTACAATTTCTTAACTGTAAGAGTACTCAGCCGCTTTATTGCCTCTAAATAATCCGACAAATCTTAAGTCTTCTGCGCGTGGCCGTCGCGCCTCGGGTCGCCGCATCCGTTTATGCCCCTGCCGTCAAATCCGACGGCGTGTATGCCGCCGAAAAACATGCTCGGACCCTCCCATCTGTTGTGATCGGGGTAGCGAGTCAGGAGTTCCGTAAAGCGCCCGTCAAAGCCGCCCTCAATATCCAGTTGCCCGTCTTCGAGATGGATGCGCGGCGAGGTCACCGATTCCTCGATGGAGAGCTTGTAATCCACCAGCTTGACGATCTGCTGCAGCATGGCCGTCCTTATCCGGTTGGCGCCGCCCGTTCCTGTTGCGACCTGAGAACCGTCCGGCCACTTGATCATCGTCGGGGTCATCATCGAACAGAGCCGTTCCCCCGGTTCCCAGTTATGAAATCCTGCCGGGTTCAAATCCTTTTCACCCAGCATATTGTTCATCTGGGTGGCCGTGCCGGGGATCACGCAGCCGCTGCCCTCCCCGATCGAGACCGTCATGCTGGCCATATTGCGGTCGGCGTCTATCGCGCTGATATGCGTCGTTCCGCGGGAGACGGCGGGACGTCCGGCGAGTTCACGCCGGTATATCTCCACGAAATCCGGGTGCAGAAAACAGGATTTCAGACATCCCAGACTTTCCTTTTCCAGCCGGGCCTTTTGCGTCATGTCCATGACCTGCGCGAGGGCGAGAAGATAATCCTCTGCGTTATGAGCGTATTGAGCGATATTTATTTTCTCAAGCAGATTCAAACCAAAGGCGATCAGCAATCCGCCCGCAGACGGGGGTGCGTTCATTTCTATTTTTGCGCCGTGATAATCCACCGTTAAAGGCTTTCGGCGCACCACGTCATAATTTTCCAGATCCGTGCGTGTGATCAGGCCTCCTTCTTCCATTTCACGTGCGATCATTTGCGCGATTTCGCCGCGGTAGAAGATATCCGGGCCTTCAATGGTCAAAACTTCCATAAAATCCGCCATCTCCGGCAGGGTCATGGTTTCGCCTTCCTGCAAGAGCCGGTCGCTGGCTGCGGGGCTGGAAAACAGGTTCGCGCAGGTTTCATCCGTGGCGAGAATGTCGCGGACCACCTGAAAGAGGAAGGCCTGATAAGCGTTCGTGCGAATTCCTTTGCGCGCATAGTCCATGGCAGGAGCCAAAATATCCTTCATCGGGATCGAGCCCAGATCCCTGTGGATCTCGAACATGCCCAGCACGATGCCCGGAACGCCTACGGACGCTTTCCCAATGTGGAATTTCTGGGTAACGGCGCCGTAGTAGACATCGACATCCTTGAAGTCGAAGGGTTTACCCTGCTGCGGGCGCCGGGGCGTCTTGACGAAAAAATCGTAAACGGAGGACTCACCACCCACGGGCGAAGCCAGAAGGAAGCCCCCTCCGGCAAAGGAGGACAAAATCGGCTCGCACACGCAGGATGCGGCCAGAGAAGCCAGAATAGCGTCAAACGCGTTGCCGCCCGCGTTCAGGATCTCTACCCCCGCCTGCGCCGTCAGCTCATGTCCTGCCGCTATCATACCGCTTGTTTTCGTCATGGTCCTATTAAAGGATTGAGAAAATACCGTCCTGTCAAGGGGCAAGTCCTATTCTACAACAGGAGTGCTTTTTTTGCTTTTTCTGGGTATCAGGCGTTGCCGATTGTAAAGGTTTGTGTTTACAAGAAACATCTTGGTATTATAAAAAGAGCCGTTGGGATTGAAGATGATTACCTGGCCGCCGTTGCTTTATGGTTGACCTTGCTCCTTTCCCAAGCTATTCGACGAAGACGACTGGTCGTAACCTTGTTGTTTTTGTTGTCCATGAAGGGGTATAGCTCAGCGGTAGAGCGACGGTCTCCAAAACCGTAGGTCGTGGGTTCGATCCCCTCTGCCCCTGCCAGTTTTTTACATAATCATTTTCCCATGATTTTATCAAAATCTTTTACCAAAGCGCGTCCGATAATGCCGCTATTTTTTGATTTGTCCTTACAAGGGTCTTTGACTTTTCCCTTTCGGTAGTAACCATGATAAAACATCCATATTTTTCCATCTTCTTCACGCAGGGTGGGAGCAAATAAACCAGTGACATGGCATTTAGAACTTACTAACCCAGAGTCATGCCACCATACGCCGTTATTTTCAAAAATAAGGGGGTGCCATTCAGAAAAATCCCCTACTGCGCTACCATCAGGCGTGCTGGAACGCGTAATCCATAGCCCCTGTTTGGAAAGATCGTCTTGATTGTACAGAAAACCTACAAAATAAAACTGTCCGTCCTTCACTAAGACATCAATCGAAAATGGACCCGTTTTAACAAACCTGCTGGTAAAAGGTACTTTATGGGTCAATCTTTTCTTATTTTGCCATTTTATGCCATCCTTACTTGTAATATGTACAAGCGATGTACCTCCGTCTTTAGGTTTTGCTACAGCCTGGTACCAAATGTGCCATGTACCATCAGCACCATCTTTTCCTTTTCCTGGCTCATACCAAGCTGATTGGTCTCCAAGAAAACTAGATCCATTTAGTCTTTCCCAGGCTTCAGTAGCTGTGATGACTGGTTTACCGTGCTTAATCCAGCGTTTTTGTTTATCACTCCATTGAACAAAACTTATTTGGTATTCTTTTATTTGATCGGTTTGATGGGGCCAGCCAACATAATATAAACGCCCAACCCATTCTTTTGCAGTGGCATCATAGCCATAAACATATTTTGTTGTTTCAATTGTTCGTTCATCCCATTCGCCTTTGGCGCCTGGAGAGATGACAGGATGAGAATGGACCTTCCATTTTTGAGGATCTGCACTCAGTTTTTCGCCTTCTGGCAAACTGGCAGCCAGTACATGTATAGGCAATCCTTTTTTGAAATTCAGTTCGATGGAATTGAAAAACATCCACCATGTATTGCCAAATTTAACCAGTTCAGGGTCTGAGGCGACCACCCATCCTTCGGGCAGGGATTCATTTGTTATAATTGGTGTTTCTTTTACTGCCAGCTCTTTTTCGAATATTTGTGCTAAGCATGGTTCCTGTGAAAAGAAAAGAAGATATGTCAGAAAAACGTACAGGGATATTTTTTTATCAAACATATGTAACTCTAGCTCGCCTGCATGATCAAAATCAGAAAAGGGATTATTAATCCTAAAAAAAGAATAGCAGCAGGAACCCATAATTTGTGCTTTGGCGTTCTTTGGAAAGCCAGGATCATTCCCAGAATTCCGGTAATGATTAGACCTATGGCCATAGTGAAAGAAAGCCACTGAAAAAAAACAAAACTTATATCATTTGTTTTTATCGCTTCTGGAGCACGTTGCCAGATATGGATGTTTGATAGATCAATAAAAATTTTTGGTGCTTCATAGCTTCCATCTTTCATACTTTTATGAAACCTGAAAATCTGCAGGGCACCTGAAAAAGAATAAAGTATAATAAGCGGCGAAAAAAACAGGCCTAAATACAGATGAATTTTTGCAAGAATTTTTTTCATATTCACAAAATATGATTTTTGAATCGCGAAATACAACTTAATAACACGCTACCCTTCAATGGTTCTATATACATCAACTAAGCTCGGCCTTTTAAATCAAACCGGTTTTGTGTCGGCGTGTTTTAGTTATAGAATGTCTGCTCTTTATCCTATGTATATCTTTTGAAGAGCGAGAGCGCGGTTTCATGATTAAAAAAGGCTGGGGCAAACCGTTCGTTATCCTGCTTTTTTTCATGGCCGTCGTTGCGACGCATTTCTGGACCACCTCGCGCTATCCCGATCTTGCCGCCAAAGCCGTACTGAACACGAATGCGCCGCTTTCGGGACTGGGCTTTTCGCCTGTCGTCGAGATCAAGGAGAATTTTTCCGTCGGCGAGAAGGTATTCTGGAACACTCTTAACTGGATGCATACCAACAAAAAGGGAATGATGTTTTCCTTTATGTTCGGATCGTTCTTTCTTGCTCTCATGCCCTGCCTGAATATCCGGCGGACGAAGTCCGGATTCAAAAGCAGTCTTCTTGGCCTTGGTATCGGCACGCCCCTTGGGGTGTGCGTGAATTGCGCCGCACCCATCGCCCGTGCAATGCAGGCCAGCGGTTACCCGCTTCAGACCGCTCTGGCTGCATTGATTGCCTCTCCGAGCCTTAATCTTGTCGTGCTGATGATGGCGTTCTCCATGTTTCCCTTTCATGTCGTGGCGGTTCGCATCCTGCTTTTGCTCCTTTTCATTCTCGTTCTGATCCCGCTGGCTTCGCGCCTGTTTTTCGTCCGGGAAGTCGCGCTCCAAAACAGCGGTGAAACGCTCTGCGAGACCCCGGTTACGAAAAATTCTGAAAACGTTGTTTTTGCCGACGGGCTTAAGGGCTGGGAGCAGGCGGTTTTCTGGTCGATCAAGGCGTATGTTTTTGCCTTGCTGAAGCTTTTGTGGATTGCCCTGCCCCTGATGATTCTGGCGGGATTTCTCGGCGGGATTGCCGTTACGTTATTGCCGTGGGACATGTTTCATCAACTCGATATGCCGACCAGCCTCGGGGTTACGGCCCTTATCATGCTGGTTCTGTCCCTGCTCGGGACATTTTTGCCATCTCCGATCGCGTTTGACGTTATTTTGTCTTCCATCCTGCTTCAGGTCGGCGTTCCTTTGCCCTATGTGGCCGTATTTTTCTTTACGCTCGGGACGTTCAGCATTTATGCGTTTTTGATTATCTGGCGGGCGGTCTCTTTTCGCGTTGCGGCTTTCCTGTTTCTGGCCACGGTGCTGCTGGGGGTTACAGCCGGGATGCTCTCCGTTGCCGGGGAGAGTACCCTGATTTCAAAAGCAAGGCAGCAGCTTCAGATTGCTAAAAGCAGCATGGCGAACGCCAACGCGTATGACGGCAACGATCCGGTTACAGACCGAACTACGGACGATGTCGTGGATTACGGCATTTTGCAGCCTTTGCTATACGAGAAGAACGTGAAGTATACCGATACGCCAAGCGATGTTCTTGCACGTACGCCCGAAAACATAAGCGTCCTGCAGTCTGATTTTATGCCTTCTGGCCCCCCGGACAAGCGTTTCTCACGTGTCTACGGGGACGAGGTGGGGATCAGCCAGCCTTACCTTGTGTCCTATACTTCTTTTATTCCCTCCGATCTTGCGCATACGACGATGTCCGTTGCCTCTGGCGATGTTCATAATGACGGGTGGCCGGATTTGCTTGTCATGGGCGATCATGAGGTCCTGCCCAATATCGCGCTTTATACCAATATCGGCGGTCAATCCTTTAAGCGCCAGTTTCTTCCCGTGACAAAAGATTTCGGCATGGTGGTGCTGGTTTCTCTGGCCGATCTTAATGCCGATCACTGGCTTGATGTCGTGTTCGCAACTTATGGCGGGAACAATTACGTAATTTACAACGATCATGGCGTTTTTAAGGACGAAAACATGCACCTCCTGCATGAAAAAGCCGGCAACGGCATTACCATGAATCTGGGCTACAGCGATATCGACAAGGATGGCGATCTTGATCTGTTCGAGGGGAACTGGGGTTACGGGCCGTTATATATCAACCGGGAAAGCTCCCGGGATTATATTCTGAACAATACCGGGCAGCGTTTTGAACCTCATGCGCTGGAGGGACTTACAGGGGAAACGCTGAGCGCGATCTTCGCGGACATTAACGGGGATGGAAACACCGATCTCTATATCGGGAATGATTACATCGCTGCAGAATCTTCGGATGAGGTCTTTATCGGTGACGGTAGCGGGAATTTCAGAGCCTATAGCGAAGAGCAGGACGGCCTTAATTTACGCGGCGGCCAGTCCAGCATGAGCGTCGAGTTTTCGGATATCGACAACGATTTGCTGCCTGAGCTTTATATCGGGCAGATCGCGTTCAGCGGTCAATATATGGAATCCATGTCAAAGATTGCGGAAAAGCAGGTTCCTTATGAGGCGATGTGTTCCCTTCAGGGGATCTACGGGATGACGACTGAAGAATGCCTTAAAACGATGCGTTTCCGGCTGGCTCTGGTCAGGGCGGCGCATTACATCACCGATGCGTGCGAGAATCTTGACGATGGAAACGAGAAAAACAGGTGCCTGATTCATATGCTTACATACAAAACAAAATGTTCTGATGAGAGCGTTCGTGAGGCCGTTATCTTCAGCGCACATCCTGATGACGGCACGGCCGCTTCGGAAAGGTATCAAGAAGTCTGCGCCAGAAGTCAGGAAGTCGAAGATAACGCCAATCTGTCTCTGGAGCATAATCTTGAAGTTTCCAACGCGTCTTTGAATAATGTTTTATTACACCGTGGAAAAGAACAAACGGCTTATCAAGATCAGGCCAATGAACGGAAAATCGGATATGGCGGATGGACATGGAATGCGCGTTTTGCCGATCTGGATCAGGACGGGTGGAAGGATCTTTACATCGCCAACGGTTACTATTTCCCGATGACACTGGCTTCGAACCTGTTTTACCGTAATAAGGGCGACGGGCAATTCGATGACAAGACCAAAGAATACGATTTGGAAGATTACAGTTTCAGTTCGGCTTATTCGACCGTCGATATCGACCGGGACGGAGATCTTGATATCGTTACCGTCCCGCTGGATTCCTCTGTGATTATTTACCGGAACGAAAATCATGATCGTAACAATTCCATTCTGTTTACGCTGGATGATCAGAGCACGAACAACACCTTCGGATACGGGGCTACGGTTGTTATTTCCTACACGGCCAATGGACAAACAATAGAGCAGCGGCAGGATGTGCAGAGCAGCGGCGGGTATAAGTCCTTTAACGCTCCGGCCGTCCATTTCGGACTGGGTCTGACCCAAAGTATTCAAACCGTAAAGGTTTTGTGGTCTGACGGGCAGACAAGCACGATCGAAGGCTCTTTAGAGTCCGGAAAATATTACAAGATCATCCGAGGCAAGGCCGAGTAAATTAACCGCCCGGCCTCAGGCGCGTTTGCAGGAATGCGGTGTCTTCTGTCGCGGCTGCGGGCTCCTGACGGTCGCGGGAGATCATGTCACAGGGCGATTCCACCTTGGCCTCGGTTTCCGCGTTGTGGAGGGCTTCTTTAAATCCCGCGATTATTTCTTCGTAGCTTTGCCCCTGAAAATACGGGTGGTCGTTGTGCAGCGTAGCGCCGGGCGGGATCTGAAGCTCGTTGATATGAAATTCGCCGTCACGCCCGATATGCATATAGATCACCGTTCCGTCCTTGGGGTCGCCTACAGTGTTCTTAGCATTCATTAGCGCATCGCGTTCCCAGTCCGTGGGTGTGCCCTGATACTCATAGACCGGGATACATTCGCCGGTGTTGCCGTCGGTAAAAAAGGTGCGGAGTTTCAGGTTGGGGTTTTCAACGCCTTCCCCCGGCGCACGAAGACCTTCGGGAAATTCGTCAAAACGGGTCATTTGCCAGTGTTTGAACCAGTCATCATCCCTGTATCTATAAACAAAGCCGCCGCTGTCAGGCATATTTTTCCCCGCGTTTTACATTTTATTTGGAGTGAGTTTACTTAAATGAGTCCCGGCTGGCAAATTTGATCATGGGCGACCTTTGGTCTGCATAGAGAAAAACCTTGTCGTTTGGGCGCATCGCCGCTAAGACTCAGGCTTACAGGGATTATTGAGATGAATCCAGACCGCTATTCCAGACAGGTTATTTTGCCGGAAATCGGACAAGAAGGGCAAGCCAAGATGGCTCAATCCTCGGTGCTTTGTGTGGGCGCGGGAGGTCTGGGCAGCCCCGCCCTGCTCTATCTGGCTGCTGCGGGGATCGGACGGATCGGGCTGATCGACCCCGACCGGGTGGATGAAAGCAACCTTCAGCGTCAGGTGCTTTACGACACTGCGCAGGTCGGGCAGTTCAAGGCGCGTGCGGCTTCGCAGCGGCTGGCCGATTTGAACCCGCATATCCGCATAGAAGCCTATCAGGGCGAATTGGATGCGGACGCCGCCGCCGAACTTGTTCCGGCTTACGATATTATACTGGATGGGACGGATAATTTCGCCGCCAAGTTCCTGATTAACGATGCATCGGTGAAGTTTGGCAAGCCATGGGTTTATAGCGCTATACAGGGGTTCGAGGCGCAGGTTGCCGTTTTCAATTATGAAGGCTCAGCCTGTTACCGCTGTCTTTATCCGTATGCACCTCTGGGACACATCGCGAATTGCGCCGAAGGCGGGATCATCGGGGCGGTGGCGGGAATTGCCGGCGTGACTCAGGCTCTTCAAGTTATCAAGATAATTACCGGACATGAGGGTTTTGAACCCTTGACCGGCACGTTGTGGACCCTCGATGCGCGAACGATGGCGACGCGGACGCTTTTCATTCCTCGCGATGCGGCCTGCCCGTGCTGTTCTAAAAACCCCGAAGAGATCATTCTGGAGTACGAACCGCAAAATTGCGAGATTATTGATCGGGAGGTGCAGGAGATCAGTGTGGAGGGCGCGCAATCCATTGATAACGCGTTTTATGTCGATGTCCGCGAAGAGTATGAATGGGCTGGCGGAGCTATTGAAGGGGCCACATTCTTGCCTCTTTCAAGGCTGATGGACGGGCATGCGCCGGACTTGCCGGAAGACCGGACCATTGTTCTCTATTGCGCCAAGGGCGTTCGCAGTCGGCATGCAGCCACCATGCTTAAAGCGCGGGGCGTTCATAATGTCGTGAATTTGCGCGGCGGGTATGAGGCGTGGCTTCGGGAAAACGCCTAATTTCCCCTGAATACGCCCTGTTATGCGGTTATTTTTGCTTTCTCTCATACATTAAATTCTGTAGCCTTGCGGCATGAGCAAGCACACCGTTACACAATGGTCGCACCCGCATACGTTCGGTCTTGATCGCAAGGGCGAAGCCGAGCGGCGGACGCTGATCGTACTGATTATCACACTGATTACGATGGTGGTGGAGGTTGCCGCCGGGATTCAGTTCGGTTCGATGGCGCTGCTTGCGGACGGTCTGCATATGGGTTCGCACGCCACGGCGCTCGGGATCAACGTGATGGCCTATTATTACGCGCGGAAATACGCGTACGATTCCCGATTTACGTTCGGCACAGGGAAAATCAACGCGCTCGGGGCCTATACCAGCGCGATCCTTCTGGGTGTTTTTGCCCTTTCCATGGTTTGGGAGAGTACCGACCGCCTGCTTTACCCCCGGCCGATTATCTTTGACTGGGCGATCGCGGTGGCCGTCGTCGGGCTGATCGTCAACGCGGTGAGTGTGCTTATTCTTCATGTGAAGGATGGGCACGGGCACAGCCATTCACACGCCCATGACCACCATCATGAACATCATCACGCGCCCGATCATGTCGATATGAATTTACGCTCGGCCTATCTGCATGTCATGACCGACGCGTTGACCTCCGTACTTGCCATTATCGCGCTTCTCGCCGGAAAGTATTGGGGCGCGGCGTGGATGGACCCGATGATGGGTTTCCTGGGCGCGGTGCTTATCGTGCGCTGGTCTTGGAGCCTTCTGAAACAGACGAGCCTGAGGCTTCTTGACTATCAGGCCCCGCCGGCCATCCACGAAGCGGTACGCAAGGCGATCGAGGCCGAGGAGAATACGGAGATTTTCGACCTGCATGTCTGGCTGATCGCGCCGGGGACCTATGCGGCGATTATCGGAATTGTCACCCATCACCCGAAAGCCCCGGAATATTACAAGGATCTCGTGCCGACTAATCTGGGTATTTCGCATATCACCGTCGAAGTTCACGAATGCGCGGATGAAGAATGCCGCGCCCAAACAGCCTAAAGCCTTACCGTTCTAACGCTCCAATCCTGCGTAATCTATATCAATTTCAGGGGGATGGGCGTTGTCGCCTGTCAGGTGCGCATAGAGGGCATGCTTCTCCTCAACGGGCATTAAGGCGAAACCGCGCAGATCCTGCGGGCTGAATTTATGGTCGGCTTTCAGATATTCGTCAGGGTTATTGTCGATCAGGACTTCCATGATTTGCGAGCGGTATATGGCTTTTCCGACCACAAAACCGAACTCCTGCCGCAACGCCATGGGCGTCAGGGCGTTTTCCTGCACCCTTGAGCAGAGCGTTACCGGACGCTGACGGATATCGCGGGCATAGCGGAGGAATGCCACGACGTCTTCGTCCGTGCGGACATCCGGTGATTTATCATCGTATGAAATAAGGGTTCCGGAGATATCGCAGAATATCCCGGCGGCGCAGGTTAATTCGTCTTCTTCGTCCATAGCAATTCCACCCGCTTTCCGCTTGCTCCCGTTTATTATCACGCCTCTATCGCGTGTTTTAGTTTATCGTTATTATCGAAAATCAACAAATATTTTATTTCGTCTGCGGACTGTTCAAGGGCTTTTGTCTTCCTTCTTTTCGTCTTGTTCTTCGAGTATGTTGATGATACCCATCAGCCCGGTGACCATCTGGTTGGCGCTTTGCATGAACTGGTCCTGAGATTGCGAAATCTGCTCCTGAAGGCCGCTGGTCGTAGACAGGACGCCTTCCTGAATGCTGCCGATCGACTGGCATCCGGAATTGCCATTCAGGACGGAGCACACCGCGACCTCCCCGGTACGGGTATCAATGCGGTAGGCGGCGGGAATCGTGCCGACACTGGCGATCTGGTAACGGCCGGTTTCGGCGTGATAAACAACCGCTCCGCCGACGATCAGAGCGCTCAGGAACAGCGAAAAAGCAGGAAATTTCTTCATGTCGAACCTCCGGAAAAAGCTTTCTAAAGAAATCTAATCCCCGGCGAGAGATTTTGCAAATCGGAAGGATCGTTTATTGCGGCGGGAGAGGTTCGCCGTCCTGATACCCGGTTTCCGCTCTGCTGCCGGTCTTATAATCCGGCGTTTCGGGGCCTCGGAGTTCGGCGATCTCTTCCTTCAGTCCTTCTATCAGCCCGAGCATAAGATCTTTTTCCGTCGCCATTCCGAGGAAGCTCTGCGTGTCAATCAATTCGGCCTCGGCTAGAAAGCGTTGCTGATCGCGCGGCATGACGCGGCGGGCCGTTTCTATGGCTCGTTCATATTCGTGGAGATAGTGCGCGTCCCGTTCTATTGCTGAGCGGTAGCGGGTTTCGAAATCGCCGGAAGGCTCCCCTGCCTTCTCCATTTTCTGCCGCGCGGCGATGAGCGGAATGATCGCGCATTGATTAAAATAGGCACGGCTTGTGCGGATGTCGTTGCGCGAGGATACCGTGCTGTCCGGGTCCGTGATTTCTGGTGATCCGCCGGGTTCATAGACGGCGTTGTGCGCGGAGGCGATGCGGTCGGCTCGCTCCTCGAAGCTCAGGTTTCCGGCGTAGCCGGGAGCTTGGGTATCCGACATGCAGGTGATGCAGGGCCGGATGGTTCCATCCTCGGCCTCGACATCCAGAATAGCGAATTTATAAACATGCGCCCCCTTGGTCTGCATGGTTTCACGGTTTCGCAGCAGTTCAAGATTTTCGGCGCGCTGTTCCAGTGTAAGGTCGCTGTAGGTCAGAATCCCGCCCGCCTGCACCTCTCCCTCTTCGTGTTCCAATCCAAAAACGAGGCCGGGATGATTGTTGGTACCGCTGCGCGAACATTCGATGACCAGGTCGCGGCGGCCATTTGGGAGAAGGCCCCGCTGCACAGTGAGGCCGGTTTTGTAGTGCGGCTGGTCCGGCAGAGACCCGTAGCCAAAAATATTGTTAACATCAGTGATAGAAAAACCGCGGGCATCCAACGCCTCCTGCAGGCCGGGCATGGCGGCCACGGCTCTTTGCAGCCGTTCGAGTTGGACCTTATCGCCACCTTCGGAATATGTATTGAAACCGTCTAACGGCATAACCCCTTACCACGCTTAAATTTTGCTTTTCATATTTATAGCGCCAGTATACCGGAAAGCGCTCTTTTTTGACAACTTCTAGAGGCTATTCAATTTCAAAAGTCACATTCACCGTGGCGGTTATCTTAATCTGGCCGAGGGAGAGAGCGCCCTCGCTTTCGCCGCTTCCGCCGGTCGGGGCCTCCTGAATCACGTTCTGCGTCATCTGGTTCATTCCACGCTGCCCGCCGTAGCCGTGCCAGTAATAGGAGGAATAGTTCTGGACGCTGATCCCTATCGGCTTGCCTATTTTTACCCCCAGAACGGCTGCGATGGCTTGGGCTTTTTCCCTGGCCGCGAGCGCCGCCTTTTCCCTTGCCGCGTCCCTGTGCTTACGCAGCTCGGTTGTTACGAACTGGATATTGTCGATGTTGGTGACGCCGAGTTGGAGGGATTTTGTGATCAGATCCTCATAACGGGAGAGATCGGTCAGGCGCACCTGAATCCCCTTGCGGACGCTGTAGTAAACGATTTCCAGCGGGTTGCACTGGCCGCTCATTTCATCCTCGTAGCGGCAGCTGCGGTAGGTGGGGGTAACAGTCGTGAAGTCGGTTTGAATGTGTTCCTTTTTCAAGCCCTGCGTTTCTGTCGTGTAGGAGACCAGTGCCTTAACGATGTCGTCGTTTTTCTTCTGGGTCGCGGTGAGGTCCGGGCCGCGGCTTTCTGCGGTGAGCGCGATCAGGACCTGATCGGGAACCACGCGTATTTCCGCTTCGCCACTGACATTGATTGAGCGCCCGCTGACCGGATTCAGGAACGCGGCTTGTGCGCTGACAGGGGGTGCGCAGAGTGAAAAAACCAGAGCAAGAATTGTGAGAATACGGGTCTGCATGACGGCCTCCAACGATCAGGTACCTTCATAGGGTAGAGGATTCGCGATGGGGCGACAATAAACAGGACGCATAAAAAAACCGGGCCTTTGTCGTGGCCCGGCTCGTGTTGTTCGGTTTATCTCTAGACCCGGATGGTCGGCGCCGCCGGTGACATGCCCGGGTTGTTGTTCGGGCCGTTGGGGTCGTTGGTCGGCGTGTTGAGCGTGTACTGGGGCGGCTCGACTTCCGGCTCGGGCGTTCCCAGAGCAGGTTTGACGTCCCCTTTCGGGTCTTCGGCCTTCTGCATGCTGAACATTTCAGAATCCAGAGCCTGGAAAAACGCTCCGAATCCGGCAAAGCCAGCTCGGGAACCTGCAATTTCGTTCAGTCCGGAAAGCGCTTCGCGCATCTGCTCCAGATTGCCCATCGGACCGAGAGCCTTGTTGAGATCTTCCCAGTCGACTCCCATAGCATTCATGCTCAGAGCATAGCCGTTGATCGTGGCGCGGAAGTCGCTGTCGATTCCGTCCTGATCGTGGCGATGGCCGACCTGCCAAATTCCATGTTCATTGTCGGGATCATACACATCCCAGCCGGCCTCACGGTGCGTCGCGCTCAAGGCGACTTCCTCACTTCCAAAACGGCCCTGCTGGAGTTTGTCCACGTCCTCCGAAATGTTCGCGTATCGGAGCTTATCGCCTGTCGTGCTGGCGGCCATGAAAAGGTCACCGGCCGCGCCTTCGTTTCCAGTATAGCCGAGCTGCCTGGACACAACGTCAATATCCATCAGGCGAAGATCGACGTTCATCATCGCTTCATCGAAGTAGGCGTCGCGCGCGAACCTGTCCTGATCCAGGTCGACTCCGGAAGCCAATATGTCCTCTGCACCTACGCCGGCCAAGGCCATTTCTTCCGGGTTTACAAACATTTCAGTTTCCGTCTTCCGGCTACCCCCTTCAGACTCACCGCCCAGATCAATCCCGGCCATGTCAGGCATTTGAAAAGAAAATGAAGATGACATTGTTATTTTCCTTTATTGCTTCTATCGGTGTGCAAAGCCCGGCTGCGCACACTTCCCCTCTTTATATTTATAGGAAAATTCTACAGGATATGCAAATTTTTAGCAAAAAATTAAAATTGGTATTTTTTAAGGATTTTACGGCTAATCTCTTATGAAACTTTTCTTTTTTGTACTTCTACGGGTTCCGGGATAGCGTTTAATAGGCCTCTTTCGGTGATATATCCGGTCACGTAACGCGCCGGGGTGATGTCAAAGGCGGGATTGGCCGCCGGGGATTGGGTGATTCGTACCTTTTCAACAGTTCCGGTAGGGTTTTGGCCTTCTATATGCGTGACTTCTTCGGCGCCACGCTCCTCGATAGGAATATCTTCACCGGATTCGAGGGTGTAGTCGATGGTCGGGTACGGCAGGGCAACGTAGAACGGGATATTGTTGTCATAGGCCGCAAGCGCTTTCAGATAGGTACCGATCTTGTTGCATACATCGCCGTTACGCACGACACGGTCCGTTCCGACGATACAGAGGTCTACCTGCCGGCGCTGCATCAGATGGCCGCCCGCGTTATCGGCAATCACCGTATGCGGGACACCGTGATGGGCCAGTTCATAGGCCGTAAGGGATGCACCCTGATTGCGGGGGCGGGTTTCGTCGACCCACACATGGACGGCTATGCCCTCATCGTGGGCCATGTATATCGGCGAGGTAATCGTGCCGTAATCAACAGTTGCCAGCCAGCCCGCGTTGCAGTGGGTCAGGATATTGACGGGTTTCCCGTTTTTCTGCTTCGAAATTTCACGGATCAGCGGCAGGCCGTTGAGACCGATCCTGCGGTTGATTTCCACGTCTTCGTCGCAAATTGCTTTCGTGCGGGCGTAAGCAGCCTGCGCGCGCATTTCTCGGGGCAGGGTTTTGACGGCATTCATAACCTCATCCAACGCCCAGCGGAGATTTACGGCTGTGGGGCGCGTAGCCAGTAAAAGGTCGTATGAGTTTTTCAGGTTTTCATCCGAAGGATCTTTCCGAAGCGCCAGGCACAAGCCATAAGCACCCGTAGCGGCCAGAAGCGGCGCGCCGCGCGTCCACATTTCACGGATGGCCACGGCGGCCTGATCGCGTTCCGTCAACTCCACGAAGACAAGTTCCCACGGCAGCTTGCGCTGGTCAAAAATACGGACCGACCAGCCGTTATCGTTGAGTTCTATCGAGCGGTAGTGTTTGCCGTCTATCTTCATCTTCCCTGCCCGGTTTCAAGCCGCAAGTTTATCCGGCTCTATTTCCTCGAAGTTCTTAACCACCGTGTAATTGCGCAGATCGTCCTGTACGCCGTCCCGATCGAGAACAATTACGGCCATGCCTGCTTTGGAAGCGGCCTCAATTTCCTGCGTGTTGTCGGAAAGAAAAAGAACCTGATCGGGAGGCAACCCGATTTCCGAAGCGATTATTTCGTAGGATTCCCTTTGAAGCTTGGGCCCGGTCGTCGTATCAAAATAACCTGTGAAAAGCGTGGTCAGGTCGCCCGCGGCGGTGTTGGAGAAGAGAAGCTTCTGCGCCGCGATGGAGCCGGAGGAGTAAATATAAAGGTCCAGACCCGCCTTTTTCCATTTTTTCAGATTTTCCACTGCGTCGTCGTATATATGGCCGTGAAGTTCACCGGCTTCGTATCCCGCCTGCCAGATCATACCCTGCAGAGTCTTAAGGGGCGTGAGTTTTTTATCTTCCTCAATCCATCGCTGGAGGACTTCCACGACCTCTTCGTCATTCAGTCCTGCGTTGTTTTCCTCTTTACGGACATCATCGAGGATTGGCGCGACTTCGTCGGAAAATTCTTCGACGAAGCCGGGAAGGTGTTTAAAAGCGTATGGAAAGAGGACGTCCTTGACAAAAGAAATGGAACTGGTCGTCCCCTCGATATCAGTCAGGATAGCCTTGATTCCGGATTTCTTGGTCATGTTTATTGTGTCCGCTTATGCCGCCAGATGTTTTTCAAATTTCGGAAATTTCTCTGCAATGTCATCGCCTGTAAACTCCGCGACCCAGCCTTCGGGCGTCTGGAAAAAACGTATACATGTAAAATCAGGCTCCGGCCCCATATCGAACCAGTGTTTAACACCCGCCGGGACGCTTATGAGGTCGCCCCGTGAACACAAGGTCATGTAGAGCTTGCCGCCGGTGCGGAGATAGAAAATACCCTCTCCTTCCACGAAGAAGCGAACCTCGTCCTCGGCGTGAATATGCTCCGAAAGAAATTTTCCCCGGGCCTCTTTCTTTTTCGGGTTATCCGGGGCAAGGCGGACAACATCCACGGTGTTATAGCCGCCGATTTTCTTGATGCGCTCGATATCCTCCGCATAAGCCTCCATCACCGCCTTGTCATCCGCGTCTTTTGGCAAGATGCCCTTGGGCGTCCAGCGTTCAAAGGTCACACCGATTTCCTTCATTCTTTCAGCGATGACTGCTCCGTCCTCCGTATCAAGTTCGACGTTATCGGGCGCATTATCCGGGAATACGGTCAGGCGACTCATGGGTTTTCTCCCTATCTTTTCTTCAGCTTCAGGGTTTCGAGTTCGCAGGATAGCAAAACTTCGAGCGCTTCGACAACCTGCGCGGCTTCGTTCATCGTCCGGCCCCAGCCGTAGAGTCCGTGGGCGCGGATCATAAAGGCGGAGGATGCAGGCCTGTCTTTTAAAACTGCGCGAACCTGCTCTCCGAGATCCTCCATATCCTGCGTATTGTCGAAAACGGGAACGGAGACGCGCACATCGTGCGTTTTTATACCCGGAAAAACCTTGAGCAGTTCATAGCCTTCCAGATGGTAAAATTTTTCCCGGCTGTGATAATTGGTCAGGACCACCAGCGGGACGGAATGGCTGTGCAGGATGGCGTTCGCTTCCGGGTACTGTTCGTAAAGAACGGTGTGCAGGAGGGTTTCGGCGGAAGGCTTTTTATCCTCCAGCGGTTGTCCGGATGCATCAACGCGCATGATATCTTTTTTTTCCAAGAGGCCCTTGTGAGCGCCGGAAACGGTTATGGCGATCGACCCGTCCGCCAGACGCATCGAATAATTTCCCGCCGTCGCCGGGGCGAGGCCCAGCGTATCCAGACGGTTCCCGGCTCCGATAATGTTCTTGGCCGCGCTTTCAAATGTCGTTGTCATGGTTTGTTATATAGGGAAAAGGCCCCGGTTTCGCAATGACTATCCCGTTTTCAAAAGATTTTACTCTCTTGCTTTTTTGCGATAATCTGGGCCCTCATCTCTCTGCTTTTTCCCTGCTTTTCCTACAAAACGGTTTTGGACTCAGTTTTGCATGTATCGCTGCATTTTATCTTATTTGTCCTGACATTGTTTAAGGAGATTTCATATGACTACAACGGGCATCGGCGTTCTGGAGCGTGAAACGAGCTTATCTTATGATTGCGCCCCGGCCTGCGGGTGTCCTGCCTGCTCGGGATCAAACGACAATGAAAACTCTTTATTCCTGAGGGAGTTGACCGTTCTACCGGGGGGCGGCGGAACGGTCACGCCACCCTCTATCGGTGTTAATAACGCCGAAGAACTCAATACAGGTTACGAATGGGGGCCGGGAGGCGGCGTTCCGGTTAACGTCACTTACAGTTTTTTGACCTCCGTGCCCTCCTACTATTCTTCCAATGCTCAGGAGCGCGTTAATTTCCAGCCGTTTACGGAGAATATGAAGAACGCTGTGCGGGATATCACCGCCATGATCGAAACATTCGCGAACGTCAATTTTGTCGAGGTGAGCGGGGTCGGCGATATTACCTACGGGCAGGCTTGGCTGACCAACGGGTCTAGCGATCCCGGCGCTTGGGCTTATTATCCTGATCAGGGGCAGATCGGCGGCGATGTCTGGACCAATATTAAGTACGCTTCCTCGACACAGAACGTCGAAACCGGGAAGTACGGGTTTTTTACCCTGATGCATGAGACGGGGCACGCGCTGGGGCTTCAACATTCCTTTTCCGCTGGGCTGACGGGCGCGGAGAACACCGAGCAGTTCACAGTGATGGCCTATGACTGGTCGCCGTGGGGAAATTCGCAATATGCCGAGAGTTATATGCTTTACGACATAGCCGCATTGCAGGCGGTCTATGGCGCAAATATGACCTACCACACCGGCGATAACACGTACACGTTTACAGACAAATCGCCGATGACGATCTGGGATGCGGGCGGGACCGATACGTTCGATACCAGCGCCGTTTCGTCTTCGGTCGTTATCCATCTCGAAGAAGGCGGGTTCAGTTCCATCGCCGAAACAAACAATGTCGCGGTGGCATACGGGGCCGTGATCGAGAATGCCATCACAGGGTCGGGGAACGATACGCTTTACGGGAATGCAGCGGATAACAGGCTGACCGGCGGAGCGGGCAACGATACCTATTACGGTCAGGGCGGCGACGACACGTACAATTACACGAGCGGGCAGGACAGCGTTATCGAAACGACCGGGCTGGATACGGTCTCCTTCGATGCGGTCTGGTCGCCGAACGATGTGAGCGTCGCCGGGGACGTTCTCACGCTTTTGAGCAGCGCCAATAGTCTGTCCTTCAATGATATCGGGCTGATCGAATTTTTTGCTTTCTCAGGGTTTGCGGCGATGACGCTGAGCGAGTTACTGGCCTTTGGAGATCCGGTTGACGATACATTCACGGCCACATCCGGCGCGGAGGTGTTTGACGGAGGGGACGGGAACGATAGTGTCAGTTATATTCATTCCAGCGACGGGGTCCGGATCGATCTTTTGAACGGCACGGCTACGGGCGGATACGCGGCGGGCGATACCCTGATTTCCATCGAGAATATCTCCGGGTCAGACCTGACAAGCAAGCGCGACTGGCTATACGGGGACGGCGAAGCGAATATCCTGAACGGGCTGGCCGGAAACGATATCATCGAGGGCGGAGCAAACGCCGATACGATCGACGGAGGCGAAGGCTGGGATTATGCTCGTTATACGCGTTCAGGCGCGGCCGTGCATATCGACCTTGAAACGAACATCAACACGGGCGGCGACGCTCACGGCGACACGCTTTACAATATCGAGGCCGTGACCGGTTCCGATCACGACGACACGCTTAAAGGCGCAGCCGGGAACGAGACATTTTACGGCGGTCTGGGCAACGATACGCTTGAGGGCGGCGATGGTTACGACCAGCTTTTCGGTCAGGACGGCAACGATTCCTACATCTACCGTGCCGGGTCCAAATATATCAGCGACAGTTCGGGGACAGATCGCCTGATTTTTGATGCTTCGATCGCGCCTGTTGATCTGTTCCTGTCGGGTAACATGATCGGCTTTGTTGACAGCCTGCACAAGATTACATTCAACGACATCAGCCAGATGGAATTGTTCTCGTTCAGCGGTTTTTCCGATATGAATCTGGCGCAACTTGAAGATTATCTGGCCGGGACCGGCGGAGGAACACCGGGAGACGATACTTTTTTCGGCACGTCCTCACCCGATGTCTTCAACGGTCTGGGTGGGTACGATACGGTTGATTACAACGCGTCTTCCCTTGGCGTCAAGGTCGACCTTCTGAACGGCACGGCTTCCGAAGGTCATGCATCGGGCGATACTCTGATTTCCATCGAAAACCTGATCGGCTCGAATCAGGCGAGCGAGCGGGACTGGCTCTATGGCGATGACGGAGAGAACGCGCTCAGCGGTCTGGCAGGGAACGACCTGTTGGAAGGCGGCGGCGGAGCGGATATGCTTGACGGGGGCGAGGGGTTCGATTACGCGCGTTACCTGCGATCCGACGAAGGGGTGCAGGTCAACCTTGAGACCAACATCAATACGGGCGGACACGCGCAAGGCGATCTTCTTTATAACATTGAGGCTGTCACGGGTTCGCAGCATGCCGACTTCCTTCACGGCGGCTTGGGCAGCGATTACCTGCGCGGCGAAGGCGGGGACGATACGCTTTATGCGGGAGCCGGGTATGACCAGATTCACGGCGGCAGCGGTGCGGATTTGTTTGTTCTGGAGGCCACTACATCGGGCGACGCTGCAGACAGAATTCTGGATTTCAGTCTGGGAGACGGCGACAGGATCGATATTTCCGATCTTTTAAGCGGTTACGATCCGCTCAGCGATTTCCTCACAGATTTTGTCAGGATTACGAATGATTCAGGGAACAGCGTTCTGGCGGTTGATTCTGGTGGCGGCGGAAGTTCGTTCGTTACGGTCGCAACGATCCTGAACATCACCGGGCTGACCAATGAATCGGCTCTGGAAAGCGCCGGTACCCTCATTACCGTCTGAAAAAGTCCGGTAACACCCACACCTTACGCTTGCCTCGGCATCGTTTATTGTGTAAAAACCGATACTTGCCGGGATACGGAGCGTAGCGCAGCCTGGTAGCGCATCTGTTTTGGGAACAGAGGGCCGGGGGTTCGAATCCCTCCGCTCCGACCATCCGGCAAGATTAAGTGGCGAAAAGCCGGAAAGGCTGTTGCTTTCCCATGGCAGACGATTACAGCGAACTTTCAGGCGATGAACTCTGGCGCGTTCTGGCTGTTAAAGCGCAGAAAGGGGATCAGAGGGCTTATGCGCACCTGCTGCGCGATATTGTCCCTTACATACGTGCGGTCGCCGCGGGCAGCCTGGCCAACCCCGACTGGGTCGACGATCTCGTTCAGGACGTTCTGGTTTCCGTCCATAAATCCCTTTCGACCTACAGCGATGACAGGCCCTTTAAGCCTTGGCTTTCGGCCATCATTCAGTTTCGAAAAACAGATATCCTGAGAAAGTATTACAAAAACAGGAGCAACAAGACCGTTGATCTTGAAAACCCTGAATTTTCCTCTCAACATGTAACGAATCCTTCACTAGCAGGCGAATTGAAGGATATAGAATCCGCTCTGGCCGATCTGCCCGAAAACCAGAGAAAAGTTTTCGAAATGATCAAAATTCACGGATACAGCGCCAAAGAAGTGGCGGATGAAATGGGGATGAGCGTCTCGGCCGTCAAGGTTTCGGCGCACCGTACAATGAACAAACTTAAGGACAGACTTGGATGAGCGGTGAGAATACAGAAAAAAACACCGATGCGCTGATCGAGTCCCTGTGCTCGGATCTCAAGCCCTGCTGCAAGCTTCGCCACCCCTTCTGGCGCGGTGTACCGTGGATTATTCTAGCTTTCGTCTATGTTGTCGGCACCGTTTATCTTCAGGGATTTCGGCCAGATATCGCAACGCAGACGGGTGTTCCCGAATTTATATTTGAACTCGGACTTGTTTGCGCGATGGCGATTACAGCCGCTTTTTGTGCTGTCTGGCTGTGTGTGCCGGACATGCGCGGGCAAACATGGATTGTTTCTATTCCCTTTACCTTGCTTTTTGCGTTTTCCCTTTTGATCGGCGCACGCATGGCGTTGGGTGGTTTTGTCTTGCCGCAAATCCAGTGGTGTTTTTGTTATCAAAGTTCAATCCTTTACGGGATCATTCCCGCCTTGACGATTTTCATCGTATCCTTAAAAGGAAGAACGACGCATCCAAACCTTCTGGCCTTTATGGTCTCTCTGGCTGTGGGAGGTGTCGGTTATTTCGGGCTGCGGCTGGTCTGCAAGTCCGAGGATATCGGGCATATCATGGTTATTCATACCCTGCCCTATATTCTTTTCGGGCTGATCGCCGCACTTCTGGCGCGGCGGATTTACCGCTGGTAAGTTCGGGTTATGTGCGGTATTTTTTCGGTTCCTATTCTCTGAGGCAGAAGTCTTATGAATGTAACGATTTACAAACCCTCGAAAAACGCCATGCAGTCCGGACGCGGAAATCTCGGCGCGTGGGTTATCGAATACGAGACTACAAGTGTCAGGCGCCCCGAACCTCTAATGGGTTGGACGGAATCAGGCGATACGGCCAATCAGGTCCGCATACGGTTCCGGTCCCGCGAGGAAGCCCAGAGCTTTGCTGAGCGCCAGGGCTGGACCTATACCGTTCTGGAGCCGCGGTCAAGGCGGGTTAAACCTCGCAATTTCGGGGATAATTTCAAGTACGTTCCGCCCGAAGAGGCGGAAAAGGCTTGATCGACTAGCCTGTTTCGGGGCATCTTCTGCCCAGAAGCTATGATGTGTGCACACGATCCCGTAGCTCAACCGGATAGAGCAACTGCCTTCTAAGCAGTAGGTTGCAGGTTCGAGTCCTGCCGGGATCGCCAGTTTTTTAGATAACGACAGTCCTCATTCTCTTCATGATTCATGGATTACTTCTTTTCAGGTGAACGAAGTTCGTAATCCTGAACGTCCATTTGATCCAAAAGTCTATATTGAATTACACCTACTTGGTCCCATGCATGATCGAGATTTTTTGTTAAAATACTCGTGTGTTGAAGGTTACCAGCTTTATGGGCGCAAGAATAAACTTAACTGGGCCGACACGTTTCACGGAGATATTTTATTTCATGAATTTCGGCTTCAAAACGATCGACTGTTTGTTCATGAAATGATCTTAAGATCTGACTCTAAAATACAGATATCCTCTGGTGACTTCTCTTTTTTGGAGACGTTACATCTGGCTTGACGTGTTAAGAGGATCGCCATCACACCTAATTATTTGCTGCCCTTTAATACTCCCGGGTTTATCTTTTTTTAACGATTGGCCGTTAGTCTAGCTTCGTTTAAAGTTCGGCTGATTTATGCGCTTTTTATTCCAATTTTTATCCCAATGGCTCTGGTCTTACGCGTTTTCGCGTCTGCCACGCATCCCCTTTTTCATCTGGGTTTTTATCGCCGTTTTCTTGGTTACGACGGCTTTCACGGTCAAGTTTTACTCCCTCAAGCTTTACGGCGCCCGCGCAGAGGGCGTGGTCGTCGGTTCCTCCAGTGCTGCGGCGGAAACGGGCGGGGCTGCAGGACCCAAGTGGGTGAAGTTTGTCGCAGAAGACGGAAAAGAGCGATACGACAAAATCATCATCCCGGTTTTTTATTCTCTCGGCTCGAAAATCTCCGTGTTCTATGAAAAAAGAAACCCGGAGACTCATTATGCAGACACATACTGGAATTCCTGGGGTTTATTTGCGATCGGGGCTGCCCTGTTATCTCTCTCGATAGCGATGTGGATGGCCTCGCTGAGGAGGGCGGGCGCACAGTCTGTGGATTCCTATTCTGGAAGGAAGGATGTATCCGAAGATTTTCCGCCCCGTGATGGCTGCATTACTCGTATTCTCAAAGTTTTGTCCGTTATTTTTATGCTTATCGCCGTTTCGGACACGTTCAAATATCACTCTCTGAACTGGTCTGGAGTCAAGGCGAAGGCTGTTGTCGTGACGACCCAAATGCCCGATCTTTCAGAGCCGCGTCCGAAGGGACAGAAGGTTTTGTTCCTTCCGGGGACGCAGGAAAAGCCGGTTTTTTTTCATTCGATCAAGCTTGATGATTATAAAATCGGCCATGAAATCGAGGTTCTTTATGATCCTGATAATACTCAACGTGTCGTTCCCGATAACCCCGCCTATGCATACGGGTATTTAATTATTGCCATTTTTTTTATGGCTTATGCGTGGGGACCGGGAATACTTCTCCGGCTTTTTTACCGTATCAGGCGGAAATATAGTTGATCGCGAATTCGCGGGGCAGATCAGAGACCGAATAATTTTTCGTCTGCTTGTTTTTCGAAGCGCATCGCTTTACGCTCCCTTTTGATATCAGACAGTCTACGGGAGCATTTCTATGCGAATTTGTATTTTCTTTTTCGTGTTGTCGGCTTTTTTATCTCTTCTTCTTGTGAGCCAAGCCGCGCCTGTTCTTGCGCAGAATGCCAGCCAGGAAGCTTTGAGTGAAGAGATGCTGGCGAAAAGCAAGACCTGCGAGACAATTTCGCCGCGCACAAAGGAAAGCCGTAACTGCGTGGAAGGGTGCCGGGGAATTGCCAGTCAGATTACCAAGCCTCAATCGCCGGAGAGGATCGCACGGATGAAAAAGAGTTGCGAGGATATGTATCAGAAGGCGGGTTTCGGTCCATCGGAATCGGGCAGCGCCCCTGTTCAAGAGAACCCTCAAGCCGATCTTTCAGACCTTGACACCCGTCTTCAGTCTGTGCAGGAGAAGCAGAAATTCTGCGCTGAAAAGCAATCCGTTCTTTCCTGTTCGATGGAAGCGTACAGCGATACCGATGGGATTTGCTACGCCGACCGGGCCTGCAAAACCTACTGTAGCAAGAGATGGCTGGAGATTGTATTGAAGTCTCAGAACAGACCGGAAAAGGTGAAGCTTGGCATGGAACGTCTTGAGCAATGCGAGCAGATGTATGAAAAGGTCCGGGCGCATTTTGGCGGATAAAGACAGGTTTTTCAGGTTACAGAGGGCATTACAGCTCAGGTTTTGATGTCGCGCCGGAAGACGTATAGCAAACAGACAGAGGATTTTTCCCTGACCGTCGAGGCGATCGGGGCGGGAGGAGACGGCATTGGCCAGCGCGAAGGCAAGCCGGTCTTCATTCCCAAAACGGCACCGGGCGATGTGGTGCGGGTGCGGGCCGAAGAGCGGGTCGAAGGTTTTTTCGGGCAAGTCCTGACGATAGAATCGCCCTCTCCTTCCCGGGTTGTAGCGCCCTGCCCTCATTTTGATTTTTGCGGGGGGTGTGCGCTCCAGCATCTTGGGGAAGCGGAGTACCGGGCCTGGAAAACAGGGAAGGTCCGAAGCGTTTTAGAACGGTCCGGCGTTGTTCTTGCACGGTGGGACGATCCGATTTTCCTAAACGCTGCGACCCGCAGGCGGACTACAATGGCGGTTCTGCGCACGGGGAACGGCCTTGTTCTGGGCTATAACGCGCCGCGCAGCCACCGCATCACTCCGGTTGAGGCTTGCCTGATCCTTGAACCGGCGCTGGACCACATGCTTCAAGCCATGAAGCCCTATCTTGAGAAGCTGGCTCCTCTGCGGACGGCGGTGGATCTCAGTGCGCAAATCATCGAAGGCGCCGTCGATGTGGTTCTTGGCGGGCCGTGGAGAACAGACGGAGCGTTTACGCTCGAACAAAACGAAGTGCTTAGCGCCATGCTCAATGATCTTGGCCTTGCGCGGGTCAGCTTGCAGGAAAAAAGGGGCGATATGCCTGAGATTTTGCTCACAAGCCGCCCGGTCGTGAAACATTTTGGGGAACTGGCCGTTACGCTTCCGCCCGGCGCATTTCTGCAGGCCAGTTCAGCCGGAGAAGCGGCGCTTTGCGATTTTGTTCTGGAGCATACGCGCGATGCGGACCTTGTCGCCGATCTGTTCTGCGGATGCGGGACGTTCACCGGACCTTTGTTAACGCGCGGCGCTTCGGTCTATGCGGCCGACAGCGAGGCCGAGGCCATCGGTGCGCCTCAACACAAGCTGTTGCGCTCAGAACGGCGCAATCTTTTTAAGGACCCGATGACTCTTGAAGAGCTGGACGCGTTTGACGCGGTGGTGATTGATCCTCCGCGCGCGGGGGCAAAAGAACAGTTCAGGGTTCTGGCCGAAAGCAATGTGCCTATCATCGTCAGTCTTTCCTGCAATCCTTCCACGTTCGCGCGTGATGCGAAAACTTTACTACAAGGAGGTTATAATTTTACCCGCGCCCGGATGGTCGATCAGTTTGTTTGGTCCTCACATATTGAACTTGCCGGGGTATTCGAGAAAAAACCGGCTTGAAAAAAGGTCCGGGGAGAGGAACCCCGGACCGGATAGTCATGCTCAGGTTTACAGTTTAGTCGTTAAGCTTGATTGTCGTTTCTTTCTTTACGGTTTCACCCTCCTCGTTGGTGTATTCGACCGTCTTTTTCCCGTCCCCGTAGGTGGCACTGCGGTGGCCGCCGTTGGAATAGTCGGTATTGACCGTCTTGTTCTCCTTGTCATAGGTGGTGCTAGAGCTGCGCTCCTCCCCGTCATAGCCGGTCCAGTTCTGATTCAGGGTTTTGGTCTCCGGATCATAGGTCGTGTCCGTTGTTTTGGTGGCGGTCTGGCCGTTGGGACCGGTGACGGTCTTGGTCGTCGTCAGAGTCTTGGTTTCCTTGTCGTATGACCCTTCGGTGGTTTTGGTCGAGGTTTTACCGTTCGGACCCGTGTAAGACGTTGTTTTCTTGCCTTCGTCATACGTGGTCGTCTTGGTGCCGCCGTTCGAGCTTGTCGTCGTAAAGGTCTTGTTTTCCTTATCGTACGTCGTGCTCGTGCTGTGCTCGTTGCCGTTGTACCCTTTTACATCACGGTTAAGCGTTTGCGTTTCCTTATCGTAGCTGCCGTCCACTGTTTTCGTGGCGGTTTCGCCGTTCGGTCCGGTTACCGTGCTCTGGCGCTTGTAGCCTTTGGGCTGCTCGGGCTGAGGTGAAGCCTGATCGGCTGCTGCGCTTGCGGCGGGGGCAGCTTCGGCCTGCTTGGGCTGGCTTTCCTTGGACGCATACGATTTAGGCTTGTGGTTTTCACTTTGAGGCTTGGGGCTGCTGGCCGCGGTTGAAGTATCCGCCTTGGGAGCGGGTTCGCCCGTATTCGCCTTACGCTTTTCTTTCCATGACTTTACGTCTGTCTTCGCCTGCTGCTTTTCCTGTCCGGTAGAGGCATTGCGCTTTTCTTTCCAGGATTTGGCTTTTGCATTAGCCTGCTCGTTATTCTGGCCGGATGCGGCGTTACGCTTTTCCTTCCACGACTTGCCCTGAGTACCCGCATGTTCCTTGGCTTTTCCTGAATTTACGTTACGCTTTTCCTTAAAGGATTTTGCATTTTGTTTTTCCAAGTTGCTGGCCTTCGGTTTTGCGCTTTTCCTTGGTTTTTGCGCCTTCTTTGCAGGCTTGGCTTTTTTGGATACGGCAGGACGCTTGCCTGCCTTTGCATAGGCATCGGTCACCATAACCGCTCCGTCCAGAACCATGACGGCTCCGCATAAGAGCAGGAATTTTGCCATGATGTTGTTTCTTTTCTTTGTCATTGTTCTCTCCTTGAGTTTTTGTTTACGCGGTTCGATTAACATTAAAGTCTTTTGGCTATCTGTGGGGGAAGTACAGCTCTCAGGCGCTCAAGCTGCTCCTCGTTCAGGCTTTCGTAGAAGGCCTTGACCGACGGCTGAACATTGTCCATGAGCTGCAGGGCCGTGCTCAGGGCAAGGCGGCGCTTTTCCATCATGGAGGGCAGATCTTCGCCCAGCGCCTTGTAGCTGGCGCAGGCCGTAGCAATGATCTGGTCGTTTTCCACGGTTTTTGCACGGACATCATCCAACAGGGTTACCTGTTCGTCCACCGGGTCGACGATATAATCCACCGCGTTGATGATGCGGCTGCGCAGTTGCACGCGCTTGTCGCCACACACGAAATCTTCCGCCTTCTTGCGCAGAGCATCAATATCGCCCGACGCCAGAGCAAAGGCCGCAGGCATTTCCGTTTCCATGCCCATCGCCTTGGCCAGCACTTGCTGCGGACGAAGGGTCTCCATGCCGGCGACCAGAATCGCGCTGGTGGCCAGTACGCTCAAGAAGAATTTTGTTTTGGCAGGCTGTGTCATCGTGCTCTCCTTAACAATCTTTTTTACCTTTATGATTTTAAGCATGACAGAACTCTGTAAATGGGGTTTTTCGAAACAGGGGTTTTTTGTAACAAATTGTAAACGCCGGGGCTTTGTGCTTCTTATCGGAAAAAATCCTGTTATATTAGTGGGATGGGGATTGTTTTTCTTTGGATGTAATTCGTATGTCTTTGTCCGTCCTTGTCGTAGACGATGATCTTGAAGTGCTGGATCTGCTTAAAAAGCTGTTCGAGCGGGAGCAGTTTCATGTCGATACGGCTACCGATGGCGGGGCTATGGATGCCCATCTTGCGGCCCAGACTTATGACGTCGTGTTGCTGGATGTCATGCTGCCGGGCAAGGACGGGCTGGAGCTTTGCCGGGAGGTCCGAAGCCGCAACCCGGAGGTGGCGATCCTGATCGTTTCGGCCAAGGGGGACGATGTCGACCGGATCGTCGGGCTGGAGATCGGGGCGGACGATTATCTGCCCAAGCCATTCAACAGCCGTGAGCTGCTGGCGCGGATCAAGGCTGTCATGCGGCGTAAATCCGCGCTTTCCGGGAAAAAGTCGGATAGTTCAGGTTCGCAGAAGCTTATTTCTTTCGGCGATTATACGGTCCGCACGGCGGAGATGAGCGTTGTCAGGACAGCCACAGGCGAGCCGATCGAACTGACGAGCGGGGAATATTCCCTGCTTTTGGCTATGGCAGAGCGCTTAGGACGTCCGGTGGACCGGGATACGCTTCTTAACCTTACGCAGGGACGGGACGCCATGCCCTATGACCGCAGCGTGGATGTGATGATCGGACGGCTTCGCCAGAAACTTGAAAAAAACCCGGGTAAGCCCACGCTTATCAAAACAGTACGCAATAAGGGCTATGTCCTCTCTCCCACAGGTAAGGAGGGTTAGATGGGCATCCGCCGGGTTGTGAACTGGGTGCTTTTTTTTATTCTGGTGCTTTTTACCCTGCAGACTTTCGTCGTGGTGGTCGCCGTGCAGCGCAACGCCAATTCTCAGGAAACGGTCAATGAGAGCGGCAAGTCCGCGCAGATTTCTCATATCATCGAGACGGTGCTGGCGGTTGACGAGGATTCGCTCGATATCCTAGAGAGGATGCAGCCTTTCGCGGATTTCAGCCTGATTTACCCCGTTAACGAGAACCTGACGCAAACGCTGCTGGAGCGTCGGGAAGCGCGGTTGCTGCAAAACCGGCTTCAGGAACTGGTCGATTTCCGGCGATCCATGGCGGATACCCCTGCTCCGACCCCCTCCGTCAAGGCTTACTGGACGGGAAGCGGGGAAGAAGAAAGGCTACCCTCCCTTGTCATGCGCGACCTCGTCATTCTTGTCGAAGACCTGGAGAGCGGGCGGGTGTTCGCGCTCAAAGCCAAAGCCTCATCCGTTCTTACCCTATGGCTATCGCGGATCATCGTTTTTTATGCTGTCTCTTCCGTTCTTATTGTCATTCTGGCGTTCTGGATCTTCCGGGTGACGACCAAGCCTTTCCTTGCCTTGCAGCACGCCTCGGACGCGCTGGCCAAGGACGGAACCTTCATGCCGGTTTCCGTGCAGGGACCTGCGAAAGTAAGGGGCGCGTTCGAAGCGTTCAACGCCATGCAGGAACGCGTGACCGGACTCCTGGAGGAGCGGAGACGGATGATCGCGGCGCTTTCGCATGATCTTAAGACCCTGCTGACGCGGTTTTCCCTGCGGGCCGATTATATCGAGGCGGAAGACCAGCGCGCGAAGGCTTTTTCCGATATCGAGGCGATGAACCGGACGCTGGACCAGATGGTGATGTATGCGCGCAGCGAGGATTCGCTTAAGCCTACATTTACGGATGTGGATTTATTGAAGCTTTTGAAAGAGACGGCCCAGCCGTTCGAGTCGGAGTCCTTTAGCGTTATGTTCGATGATTTTTCTCCTTCTCTGAGCCTTTCAAGCGACCCTGTGATCCTTGAGCGGATCGTCCAGAATATCGTTTCCAACGCGTCGCGTTTTGCCAGCGCCCTGAGCATCCGCGTTGAGGAACGTAAGGATGAGGTCGCGCTGGTTTTTTCCGATAACGGGTGCGGGATCCCCGATGCGGACAAGGAGCATGTCTTTCAGCCTTATTACAGCGCGGATTCCGCGCGGAACAAGAACAATGCCGGGAGCGGGCTGGGTTTCATGATTATCCGGAATTTCACCGCGCTGCTCGGCGGACGGGTGGAGCTTTCGGATAACACTCCTTCGGGGCTGGTGGTCGGGGTTATCCTGCCGCAATAAACAAGAAAAAGCCCCGCTTCATGGCGGGGCTTTCGAAATTTTATGCGTTCGAAGGCGCACCGTCTTAAGCGGCCATCGATTCTGAGGCTTTCTTGATCGCCTTGCCGATTTGAGCGTTTACAGGCTCGGCGCTTTCCGTGATCAGCTTGGTGCTGATTTCCGTGAGCTTCGTGGCACCGGCCATGAAGTCATCGAAGTTGGACTGCGCGATCTTGTTCTGCACTTCGGCAAACTCGTTGATCGTCTTGCTGCTCATCGCTTCCTTGATGAACTGGGCCTGCTTTTCAGCAGAGCTTTGAGCCAGAGACATCACGACGCCCACGAAGTCTTCCATCCCCTTCATCAGGATGGTTCCGGACTTCACGCATGCCTCGGAATATTCGCGGCTGATTTCCGCGGCTTCCTTGGAGAGGTTGTCGAATGGAATGTTGAGATTGTTAGATGAGGCGCTGTTTTTTGCCATGGTCTTCTCCTTTGTCGTATTTCCAGTTGCTGTCTGATTCGTCCTGTTCTTTGTTTCGGCCGGTTTTGTCTCGACCGACTTTACCTTCTTCTGAGGTTTGGCCACTTTGCCTTTAACGGTTTTTCTTTTCGCTTGCCCTGTTTTCTTTACCGTATTTTTTACCGACGCTTTTTTGGCGGCACTACCCGATTCCGATTGAGCCGGAATTTTCAAAACACTGACGTTTGGCGCCGCCTTGTCATTCGACGGCTTGGCTGATACGGCCTTTTCGTCTTTTGGTGCAGACTTGCTTTTATCAGTCATTTTGTCTTCTCCTACGCAGAGCGGGTCACCACTCAGTCATTTAGTTCAATGCAAACAGTACGCAGATCGCCGTGGAGGGATTCGGGAAGGTGTAATACTTTAGAGCTATACCTACCACAGTTTACTGCGTTGCACAACTAGCGGGGTTTTAACATTTAGGATTCCTGACGTCAAGATATTTTTTGTGCAGCGCACAAAACCGGGTTTTGTGGACAGATTTCGCGGGTTGCGGTATAATTTCGGCTGTGTCATTGTATCGGAAGCGATTGTGGCTCTCTTTCGCTTCGTTGTTTTCTTTTTTCCGGTTTTTTTATGTTTAAACAATGCACTAGCATAAACTCTTCTTCTCGCAGGGTTCGCCCTGCGGTTTTCGTGTTATGGTTCTGCCTTGTTTTTCATCTTGTTGTTATAATTCCTTTTTTCGAGGTTCATGCCGCCAGCAAGCCGCGTTATGCCTCGCTGATTATCGACGCTGAAAGCGGGGTGATCCTTCATCAATCCAACGCGAATGCTCCTGTACACCCTGCTTCCCTGACCAAGATGATGACTCTCATGATGGTTTTCGACCAGCTTAAGCGCGGGAAACTGCGTTTAAGCGACCGAATCCGCATTTCCAACCATGCTGCGAGCATGGTCCCCAGCAAGCTCGGGCTTAAGCCCGGGTCGACTATCCGGGTCGAGGACGCCATTCTCGCCCTCGTCACCAAATCCGCGAACGACATAGCCGTGGCCGTGGCCGAACATCTCGGACGCTCGGAAAGCCGGTTCGCGCAGTTGATGACGCGGGCCGCTCAAAAGCGCGGGCTCCATAACACGGTGTTTCGCAACGCTTCCGGGCTTCATGATCCCAGACAAGTGACCACGGCCAAAGATATGGCCCGTCTAGCGCATATCCTGATTTATGATTATCCGGAGTTTTATCATTATTTTTCCCGCCGCAGCTTTACGTATCTGGGCAAGACCTACAAGAACCATAACCACATGATGGATTCCTACGAGGGGATGGACGGCCTCAAGACGGGTTATATTCAGGCCTCGGGTTTTAATCTGGTGGCTTCGGCCGTTCGCGGCAACAGGCGCCTTATCGGGGTCGTGTTCGGTGGCCGGACCTCCAAAGCACGTAATCAGAAAATGGAGCAACTTTTAACACAGGGGTTTGTAAAAGCGGGTTCTCCTGTCATGGCTTCCCTGATGAATACTCCTATTCCCTCGCGCAAGCCGGGTGCCGCCGAGGAAACATCCGCGCAGGCCGTTGCCGCTACCGGAGGTGAGATTCAAGCCTTACTGGAAGAACTTCAGGACGTGAGGCCTGTAGACAGGTGGGCGATGCTGTACGGACCCGACGGGGGACAACTTGCCTCCGTGATCGGCGAAGGAGATGACGATCCGCTACTGCGCAAGCGCGTGGAAAGCGGTCTTATTTCGGTTTCTGCGGCTACCGGGGCTCCCGTACCCGACGAGGTATATGACGAGGTTTTTCGTCCTCTTCCGGGCGGCGGAGAGCAGGTTATGGCGCGCCCTGCTGTTCCTGAGCCATCAAAGCGCCCTGCAGAGATGCAGAAGGCTTCACATCCTCCTATCCTTAAAAACAAATCCGACTGGTCTATCCAAATAGGCGCATTTACAACGCGCGAACGCACAGATAATGCGATTATCGCGAGCATGCGCAAACTTCCAGACGGTCTTCGCAGCGCCAGTGCCGTTGTTGCGCCGCTTAAAACAGCGCAAGGATGGATATTCAGGGGACGCTTGAGCGGCTATACGCAGGAGAGCGCTTACAAGGCTTGCACCTATCTTGATGAGTGTATTCCCATCCCTCCGGAAACACCGTAGGTGTACGGGCTTTTACGGCTGCTTCAGTCTTATGATCTGCGCGTCCGCCTCTGCAAGGCGGCGGATTTCGCTGGAATATGGCATGGTGTAGTTAAAGGACGATACGATTCTTGATGATGCCGTTTCAACTATGCGCAAGTAGACTTCAAGCTTTTCCTTTTTTTTCCGATACGAGCCCGAAAGTATGAATTGCGGCGGAACCTGCCCGGTCGCCGCGAAGATACTTTTGTCGACTTCGTTCGAAACGCGCATCCGGTTGACGTTGTACCCCAGTTCGGCGAAGCGCTGGCCCATTTCGTCAGCCATCTGACGGCCCAGTTCGGATACGGCCGCCGGATTATCGGATTCGGTTAACGGTTGCGCCTCAATGATTCCAGTACGATTCAGATAGTTTCCACTTTGCTGGAGGAGATAGTCCGCGGCCGCGTAGTTCTTTTCGCGCAGGTTGACTTTCGGGTCACTGAACAGCCCCTGTGTGGCGGCGGCGATGGCGCCCGTCGTCAGTTCGAACTTGCTAAAGCCGCAGCCTGAAAGAAGAGGGGCGGAGCAGAATACAAGCGCGACAACGCAGCAGGATGCAAAACCTTTTCTCCTGGACTGTGCGCGTTCTGGCGTCATGGCGCGGTCTGGGTCTGGGCCGGCACGTCGGAAACAGCGCCAGACATCTCACTCTCATCCGGCAGCGGCTCGGCTTCGACCCCGGTAATCGGGACAGGGGCAGAGGAGTCGATTGCAGGCGAAACAGAGGCGTCTTCCGGCACGTTCAGAGCGGGAGCCGCCGAACCTGTGAAGGCGTAGGACGGCAATGTATACGTTCCCTTGGCCAAGACCTTATCAGTGCCGGAAAGCACTACATCAAACAGCGGCGCCATGCCAGAAGAACCCTGACCTTCAGGTTGCTTTACCTGGGTCGCCGAGACATGGACGGGCAAAACTTCCGGGCCGGGGCCGGTTGCGAGTTCATAGCCGCGATAAGTCAGTTCATCCCGCAAAACATGGTCGAGTGCGCTATAAAAAGCTGTTTGCGCACCGCCAGTCAAGTATACGCGGTCAACAGTGGAGGCGGTGTTATCTTCCAGCTGCATGATCAGGTCCCTTGCCGCCGGGCGCATGGACTCTATGACAGCCGTATTCTGTTCGTGCGTGTAGGCGTAGCCGATCGGCGCGGCCTTCGTTCCCGGAGCGGATTTATAGGGTTCCTTGAAGGACGAATACCCTCTTCCTATCACGCCGGGCTGGTGACAGGCGCTCAAGAGGACGGAACAGCACAACGAAGATAGGAAAATGGAATAACGCATGGGAATAAGCCTGAGAAATGCTTGTGAACGGAAAGGGTCTTTACCTTGGGGATATTAACAGTTCGGCCAACGAGGGTACAGCGTTTTGAACCTGTTTACAGGGGTTTTAAACAAGTTACAACGGGTCAGGCGTTTCCTCTTCGTGGCCTGCACAGGCCTTCCGGCGGCCGGATTCGGACAAACCGCAGACGATCGGCCCTCCGCCCGTCCGAAGGAGGAGCGCACGGATTTTCAGATGACCTGCCTCCACCGCTTCGCGCACCGTATCCGGTCCGTAACGCCGGACAGTATCCTCTATGGCTTGGATCGAGTCCGGTTCGCCAAAATAACTTTCCAGAAGAAGGAAGTCCCTGAGCATTGTTTTTCTCCTCATACGCCGTTAATTGCACTTGATAATCATTCTCAATTAATGGGCGGGCGTCAAGGTTAATTATTGTCGGGTTTCAAAATTATTCACGATTTAAGCCGTGCGCAAAGAAATCAGGCCGCCTTGCCGGTCTTGATTTTTTTGATGGAGGAGGTCGTGCTGTGGCCTTCGGAAATATTAAGAATTTCGACCTTGCCGCCGCACGCCTGAACAGCGGGGGTCTCGGGGATGCGGTCGATCGTATAATCGCCCCCTTTAAAATATAGGTCAGGTTGCAAGACGCTAACCAGCTTGCTGGCCGTGTTATCGTCCCCGGCCTTTTCTGCGCCGAACAGAACGACGAGATCGACGGAGCCCAGCGCGGACAGAACGGCGGCGCGGGATTGTTCGTCGTGGACCGGGCGGTCTTCGCCCTTGAGCAGGCGCACGGATGAATCAATATTGACCCCGACAACGAGCCGGTCGCACCTGTGACGCGCCTCATTCAGGTAGCGCACATGACCGGGGTGGATGATATCGAAGCAGCCGTTCGTAAAACCAACGGAGAGTCCGCGCGCCTTCCAGCGCTCCACGTCTTCCTTGGCCTCCTCCCATGTCCGGGCGACCGGGGCTTCGCGCGTGCGGTCCTGCGAGGACTGGCGGGCGGCTATGGAGGCAAGGGTCTGGCCGTAGGTGTCCATGTTTTCCAGCGCCTCTATCAGTTCCTCAGCGCGGATTGGAGCCGTTCCGATCTTCGAGACAACAATCGAGCCCGCGAGATTGGCCAGCGCGGCGGCCTGCACAAGATCGGCGCCGCCAGCCATCGCCGCAGCCAGGGTTGCGATGACCGTATCCCCCGCCCCGGAGACATCGAATACTTCTATGTCAGTGGCGCTGCGGATATGGATGGTCCCGTCTTCGCTGACTACACTCATTCCGTCACGCGAACGGGTAGCGACGACCGAATTAATGCCACAGTTTTCACGGACATGCTGCGCAGCTTCGCTTACCTCATCATCATCGTTCACAGCCATTCCACCCGTGGCCAACGCGAGTTCCTTACGGTTGGGCGTCACCACATCTGCACCCGCGTATTTTTTGTAATCCGAGCCTTTCGGATCGACCAGGACGGGAACGCCGTTTTCCGCGGCCAGCTTTATTATGCCCTGAACCAGATCTTTCGTCAGAAGCCCTTTACCATAATCTGAGAGGACCACAGCCTGCACCGTGGGGACTATTTTCTCAGCCTTACGGAGGAGTTCCCGAACCATTTCCGCGTCGATATCCAAAACCCGCTCAAAGTCCGTACGCAGGAGTTGCTGATGCCCGGCCAGAAAACGGGTTTTGACTATGCTCGGGCGGTCGGAGACGTCAAGCAGGCCCAACGTATCTATCCCGTGGTGTTGCGCTTTTTCACGGATTTTCCGCCCCACTTCGTCATTCCCGACAATGGATATGATTTTTCCCTTACATTTCAGGTTTATCAGGTTCGAAAGAGTGTTTCCGGCCCCACCCAGCATGACGTTCTCCCGGTCAATCGAGAGGACGGGGATCGGGCTTTCGGGCGAGATGCGCTCAACATGGCCGTAAACGAAGCGGTCGAGCATGATGTCGCCTACCACCAAAACGGCGGTTTCCGCCATTTTTTGCACTACAGCAACGTCATCAAAGTCACTTTCCGCCATAAAAACACCGCTTTTTTCCAGAATTTCGCTGAATCCTTAATGTTTATGCCGTTTTGTTAGGGATTCGTCAATCTTTATAGGGTCTAATGAAGGGACCAATATCAGGGCAAAAAGCTAGGATTCAAGGGGCTTGTGCGTGAGTAAGAGTAACACTGGCTATATTCATAGACCGAACAGTTCCCAATCCCGTAAGGGGGTTTTCGTAACCCTACGTGCGTTGCTCGACCATAGCAGAATTGGCGAGCTTCTGGTTCTACGCGGCCTTATTACGAACGATCAACTGGAAACCGCTCTTGATGAACGCCGTTCCTGCGCCCTGCCTCTGGGTGAGATCCTTATCCGAAATAACATCATTTCTCGGCGAGCTCTGACCTATACGCTGTGGCGTCAGAGAGCGCTGCGGTTTGTAGCGGGCGGGCTGTTGTTTTTTATGACGCTGGGCGGCTTTTCCAAGAGAAGCTTTGCCGATATCGCCGATGTCCCTGCCAAGGTCACGCTCGCCGGCGTCAGCGGCTTCGGGCAGCCGAGCGCTTACCCGGCCTTGTTCGGTGCGGATGAAAAGCGCTCCGAGAACCTTTCGGCATTTACGAAGTGGACAGACATGTTCTCTCGCTTCGACCGTGCGCTCAAGCAATCCTCGTCCCAAAATATCGTCGACCAGATGAAACGGGATCTCGCAGGATTAAAAGGGCTTTCCCTTAAAGAACGGGCCATAGGCGTCAACAGCCTGATGAACAAGCAGCGCTATATTCTGGATAACAAAAACTGGGGCAAGAGCGATTACTGGGCTACGCCGATCGAGTTTCTGACCCGGGGGGGGGACTGCGAGGATTTCGCGATCGCCAAGTATGTCGCGCTGCGCGCACTCGGCGTGGAGGAAGAGCGGATGCGCATCGCTATCGTTCATGACAACATCAAGAATATTCCGCATGCGATCCTTATCGTTTATTCAGCCGAGGGCGCTCTTGTTCTGGACAACCAGAATCCGGACGTCAAGAAGGCGGATTCTCTTCGCACGCGGTATCGCCCGATTTTCTCAATCAACCGTCAGGCCTGGTGGTTGCACAGCGCTCCGGAAACAACGCTCGTCGCGTCTGCGGAGTAATCTGCACGTTCTTGTCTTTATAGAAATGCGCCCTATTCCATAGAGCTTAACGCCGGGCTTTCGAGCAAAGCCGTGCGTATCTGATCGAAGCGTTCGGGGTCGATCTGTTCCCTAGTTTCACGATCCACAACGTAAAACGTATCCTGTGCCTTGACAGATTTTCCATAGGTCGAAACCCGGGCATGCTTGAGTTCCAGCCCCAATTCATTAAATACCTTTGCTACGTTGTTCAGGAGGCTGGGGCGGTCTGGCGCCGTGATTTCTATGACCGTGGATTGCCCGCTGAAATCGTTTGAAAGTTCGACTTCGGGCCGGAACCTGTAGGGTATCTTTTTCGTGGTTTTGTATCCTCTTTTATCCTGGACCGACATATTCAGAACTTCATCATCGTCCAGGCCCTGAATGACTTTTTGACGGATTTCCTCTGCCCTTTTGTCACCCAGAACGCCGCCCGCCGTTCCCTGTACGATTACAGTGCTGCGGGCCGATTGCTTTTCCTCATGAGCTTCATAATCCATACCAACAATATTGACATCGTTCGATGCCATGACCGCAGTCAGGCGTTCGAATACCCGAATATTTTGCGGTGTCGTAACTTCAAAAACCGTCGCGTTTCTTGTAAAATCTTCATGAAGAGTGACGGTGGTGCGCTCGGCATCATCATCCGTCATTGCCTGAGGTTCCGGAACGAAGTCCTTCTTGCGCATATGCGCCTTGGTTCGATGGAAGAGGTTTCCGATACGCACAGCGACGTTAGGCTCCCATGCATCGGGATTATTGCCCATAATATCCGCTGTCGTCAGAAGAGTCAGCAATTCCAGATTTTTTTCCGAGCCAATCTTGCGGGCGAACGTTTCCACGGTCCACGGGTCGTTTAAATCCCTTCGCAAAGCCGTGTGCGCAAGCACAAGATGGTTTTCTACAAGCCATGCCGCGCGTTCCGTTTCCTGACGGTTCAGACCGAGACGCGGACCGTATTGGCGGACCATTTCCGCGCCGCGCACAGGGTGAAGATCTTCGTCCCCGGTTTCCACACCATCCTTGCCACTATCATGGAGGAGCATTGCCACGGCCATGATTTTTCTATCAGAATCATCCAGTTCTCCGGCAATGTCACTTGCAATTTTTGCCTTATCATCGTCTTCTCGAAGCCTGTTCAAAACATCCATAGCCTGGAATGTATGCTCGTCTACAGTGTAGGCATGGTATGGGTCGAACTGCACGAGCATGTCTATCCCGTGCATAGGCGGCAGGAATTTTGAGAGCATTCCGGTTTCCTGCATCCTTCGTAAAGTCGCTCCGACTTCTTTAGGAGCCGTGATGATACGCATGAATGCCTGATTTCCTTCCGGGTCCTGTTGCGCGTGTTCGTCAAAGGATTCCTTGTTTCTGCTTATTGCCCGCAATGCGTCAGGGTGAACTTCCGCATTCTGATCCTGCGCTACCTCAAAAATTCTCATCATCTCCAGCGGCGCGGGGTTGTTTACAGAAAACCTCACCTTGTCATTTCGGATGGTAAAATTATCCACGCTGCGTACCGGCGCTCCAAACCCAGCTTTTTTTTCCAGTGCAGCCGAAGAAACAACATTAGTGAGAAAGCCGACATCGCGTGCGTGCAGGAAATAGAGCCGCATATAGTCTTCGATCGCCTGCTGACGTTCGTGAGGTTCAAAACGCAAAACCTTTTCAGCAATATCCGGTTGCGTTGCCGCCGTTAAACTATTGCCCGCATTACTTGCTCGCAGATGGCACCGCGCTTCCATCAGGCAATCATAGGCCTGCCGGACCTGACGCGCTTCCATATTTGATAGCAATCCTTGTTCCGCAAGGTCATCAATCGTTTTACAGCCGAAGACAACATGCGATATCCACATCATGGTGTGAAAATCCCGTAAACCGCCTTTTCCTTCCTTTACGTTCGGCTGCACGACGTAACGGGTGTCGCTGGTTTTACCGTAGCGTTTGTCCCTTTCGGCAAGCTTCTCATCCAGAAAATCTTGCCAGCGGGATGCATTCAGGTCTTCGACCTTTTGCGACAAGTCGCTGTACAGTGTCTCACTGCCCCAGAGTTTTCGCCTATCCAGCAGGGTTGTCCAGACTGTCTGGTCCTTAGAAGCCAACGCCAGACTTTGCTCGGGGGTGTGGACCAGTGTTCCGGGTTCATAACCCACATCCCACAAAGCGGTGACGAAGTTGCTCTGCGCCTCTTCAAAATCGGGAGGAACCGTTTCCTTCATCTCTTCGGGAAGGAGCATCAGGATATCGAGATCGGCTCCGGGGTAAACCTCCTGTCTGCCGTTACCGCCGGTCAGAACCAGTGTAACCGTATCCCTGTACTTGCCTAAAAAATGATCGGCAATTTTGCGCACATCGCCGTCGGCCGCATCACTCAGGGCTCTCGTATAGTCACGCGCCGCCAGATTTCCTGCGCGAAAGTCCGCCAGCAGGGTTTCCCTTCGCTCGCGCACAGATTCTTTAAACGACGTGATATCAAACGGCTTCGCCATATTAATATTTCAGGTACTTATCCCGCCCCAAATGTCTTTATTCTAAAAAATTTATTTTACTATAACACGGATATACGGGCCAAGAATGCCTCTTTTTGCGCGTTATTGCACGAAAAAATCGTCCTCATTTTCTGAAACGCTGCCTTTTTCCAGACCTTTAGGGCTTTAGCTCTATTCCCAAGCTTGAAATGTAGGTCAAAATAGTTATTGTTCTGCGAGTTTTTTATGACGGGTTTTAAGATATGGCGGAAGTCAAGGCACTGCTCGAAGGGTATAAGAGATTTTACAAGCGTTACTACTCTTCGGGGGATCCTCTTTACAAGGAATTGTCTTCGAACGGACAGTCTCCGAAGACACTGATCATCGCGTGCAGCGATTCACGGGTCGATCCGTCGATAATCACCGAGGCGAAGCCGGGCGATATCTTTGTGGTCCGTAACGTGGCCAATCTCGTTCCGCCCTACGCACCTGATCTTTCGAGCCTGCATGGGGTCAGCGCGGCGCTGGAGTTCGCAGTCAGGATTATTGAGGTCAAGCATATCGTCGTTCTCGGGCATTCACAGTGCGCAGGGATCGCCGCTCTGCTGGAGCCCGGGAAAACGGACGGCACTGATTTTATAGGCATGTGGGTGGACATCGCTGCTCCTGTGCGTGAGAAAACGCTGGCCGAAGCGCAAGAGGGAGAGCGTATCGAGGATACGCGATGCCGATGCGAGAAAGAAAGCGTTCTTCATTCCCTGGCGAATTTGACCGAATTTCCATGGATAAGGGAAAAGGTTGAAAGCGGCGCCCTCAAGCTCCACGGCTGGTACTTTTCCATGGAGAACGGGCGGCTTTTCGAGTTCGATCCCGTGCACGGAGCGTTTGTGGAGATTTCCTGAATTTTACTTTGGCGGGTTATATCGCCCGCATCAGTATCAGCGCCATTCCTCCCATCATCATGGCTGTAGATACAAAGAGAACGAGGATATCCCTCTTAATAACCTTTTCATAGCTTTCCTGCTTGACCCTCGAAGATGTCAGGACGATCTGGGCCAGCGTGACGATAATAAAAATGTAGGAGAGCAAATAGACTTTATCGGTCAGGAGCAAATAGTCCACCTCTGGCAGAGCGCTCGTTGAGGTTAACTGCAAGGCTACCAAGGTCAGAAGCGCCGTGATAACCACTCCCAAACGTCCTTCGATATAGACCGGGTGAACGAAGTACACCAAGGCCGTACACAGGAGGATGAGGACTATCGGCATGAAAATCTTGACGGCCATAGATATCTCGGGACGGCTGAGAGGAATAATGAATTTCGCGCGAGAGTAGTTGGATCCTCCCTTGTAGTTCAGGTCGCCGAAGTTGGTGTCATAGAAAAACTTTCCGATTTCCAGGACCGGTACGCCAATCAGGAAGCCTGGAATATATATGTCCTTGTTTATCGAGATCGGAACTTCCGTAGCGGGGTCCGCGACATAAATGAGGCCTTTTTCATCCGAGACGCTGTCTTCCAGCAAAATCGTCAGTTTCTGTTTATCAAAGGGGAAATCGTTTAAGGGAAATTTCGCGCTGAATTTTCCGCGCTCTCGCAAAACCATGTAGAGCGATCCGTCGGGCATTTTCTGCGGCTCGTCGTAGATCAGGGTGCGGACGTGATCTTCCGGTTCAAAGGAGTTCATGAATTCGATGCTTTCGGCCGGGTTTATTTCCGGGTTGTTCCAGCGAAACCAGAGGTAAAAATCGAGGCGATAGCTGTGTGTGCGGAGGTCAATTTCCTGAATGTCGTTCACATGAACGCCGATCACGACTTTTTCTGGTTCTTCCGCGTGCGCCTCCAAGGGAAGAAGCGTAAAAAAAATCATGAGAGACAGAAGAACCAACCCTGCGCCAGAAAAAGATTTAAGCCTATTGTCTTTCATTGTTCCTGTCCGATTTTCTGTGCTTTCCCTACTCAGAAAAACGCCTGAAGGCCGGTTTGTGCGCGGCCCAAAATCAGGGCGTGGATGTCGTGCGTCCCTTCGTAGGTGTTGACGGATTCCAGATTGCACATGTGGCGCATGACGTGGAATTCGTCAGCAATCCCATTGCCGCCGTGCATATCGCGGGCGGTGCGGGCTATATCCAGAGCCTTGCCGCAGTTATTGCGCTTGATGAGTGAAATCATTTCCGGGGCGAAGGATTCTTCGTCCATTAAGCGCCCTACGCGCAGAGCGGCGTGCAGCCCGAGGGTTATTTCTGTTTGCATATCCGCGAGTTTTTTCTGCACGAGCTGGGTCTGGGCCAGCGGACGGCCAAATTGTTTACGATCAAGCGTATATTGCCGCGCTGCGTGCCAGCAATATTCCGCGGCGCCCATCACGCCCCACGCGATGCCGTAACGTGCGCGGTTGAGACATTCAAACGGCCCTTTAAGGCCGGAAGCTTTTGGAAGAATGTTTTCTTCTGGCACAAACACCTCATCCATCACCACTTCGCCTGTAATGGACGCGCGGAGCGAGAGCTTTCCTTCTATTTTCGGAGCGGACAGCCCCTTCATGCCCTTTTCAAGAATGTAACCCTTGATCGCGTTTTCGTGCGCCTCTGATTTTGCCCAAACGACGAACACATCGGCGATCGGGGAATTGCTGATCCACATTTTGGAACCGGAGAGGCTGTAGCCCCCATCAACTTTTTTCGCCCTGGTTTTCATACCAGCGGGATCAGAGCCAGCATCGGGTTCGGTCAGGCCGAAGCACCCGATCCATTCACCTGTTGCCAGCTTCGGGAGGTATTTTTTGCGCTGTTCTTCGGACCCCCATGCATAAATCGGGTACATCACCAGCGAGGATTGCACGGACATGGCCGAGCGGTACCCGGAATCCACGCGTTCGACTTCGCGGGCGATCAGTCCGTAGGAGACGTAATTCACGCCGGCTCCGCCGTATTCCTCGGGGATCGTCGCACCGAGCAATCCAAGTTCACCCATGGAACGCATAATCCCGGGATCAAAATCCTCGTTCCGGTACGCCATCAAAACTTTAGGCATCAATACGTCCTGAGAGAAGTTGTGCGCCGTGTCGCGGACGGCGCGTTCATCTTCAGTCAGAGCGGTTTCAAGATTCAGCGGATCTTCCCAGGAAAAAACGGTGCGGCTCATTTGTCTTTTTTAAGTCCTGTACTAATGGGTGAGGGCAAACTATAACATTGATGATCAAGAAGAATAAAGCGCACACATGCAGGATCGTGTAAAAATCGTTCATGATAATTTTATCCGGCGGGTGGAGAGCGGAGATCTTCCCGAAACGCCGCTTGACGATCTAGAGTCTACAGGATTGAGCGGCCACGATCTGGTCGAAATTTTTGAAACGCAGGTTCTCAGCCGTCTTCTCGACCAGCATTCGCGGGTTCTTCAAAAGCGCGGAGAAAGCTTCTATACAATCGGCAGTTCGGGTCACGAGGGCAACGCATCCATATCCGCGGCTTTGCGGCTAGAGGATATGGCGTTTTTGCATTATAGGGACGCGGCGTTCCTGATCCAGCGTTCCAAGAAGCTGCCGGGGCAAACACCGCTTTGGGATATGCTTCTGAGTTTTACCGCGTCCAGCGAAGACCCGATTTCCGCAGGGAGGCATAAGGTTCTGGGGAGCAAGGCGCTGAATATTCCGCCGCAGACCAGCACGATCGCCTCGCACCTGCCGAAAGCGGTGGGCGCTGCCTATAGTCTCGGTCTTGCGCACAAGCTCGGGCACAGCGGGCAGATCGCCAAGGACGCGATTATCTATTGCAGCTTCGGGGATGCCTCGGTCAACCACTCTACGGCCGCGGGCGCTATCAATTCCGCGTGCTGGGCGGCTTATAAAGGCGCGGACGTGCCGATCCTGTTCGTGTGCGAGGATAACGAGATCGGAATTTCCACGCCTACGCCAAAAAACTGGGTTCGCAATACGTATCGCGAACGCGCGGGGTTGAAATATTTCCATTGCGACGGGTTGAACGCGGTCGAGGCCTATGCAATCGCAAAGGAGGCCGCCAATTTTGTGCGAACGCATAAAAAGCCTGCCTTTCTTCATATGTCCTGCATCCGGTTGTTCGGGCACGCCGGGCCGGACGTGCAGACGAGCTATATGAGCCAAGCCAAGGTCGATGCAACGGAAGCGCAGGATCCCCTTCTGCGTACAGCCGCCTTGTTGACCGGGTACGGGATTTTAAATCCGACCCAAATTCTGGAGATTTATCATGAAACGCTGGCGCGGATTGAACGTGCGGCGGAGCAGGTCATCAAACGCCCCAAGCTGCGTACCGCGCAGGAGGTGATGAGCAGCATCGTGCCGGAAAAGGCGGATGTTAAGCCATTGCCCGTTGTTTCTCAGGGCGAGCGCGAAGAGAGTTTCGGGCGGGAGACGGCGAATATGGACCAGCCGCAGCACATGGCGCGGCTGATTAACTGGGCGCTGCATGATTTGATGCTGGCGTGCCCGGAGATTATTCTTGCAGGCGAGGATATCGGGCCCAAGGGCGGCGTTTACGGTGTGACCACGAAACTGCATGACCGTTTCGGACCGCACCGGGTGATCAATACGCTTTTGGACGAGCAGAGTATCCTCGGGCTTTCGATCGGCTTGGCCCATAACGGGTTTATTCCGATCCCGGAAATCCAGTTCCTTGCTTATCTTCATAACGCCGAGGATCAGCTCCGAGGCGAGGCTTCGACGTTGAGCTTCTTTTCCTGCGGCCAGTATACGAATCCGATGGTAATTCGGATCGCCGGTCTACCTTACCAGCGCGGCTTTGGCGGGCATTTTCACAACGATAACGCGATTGCCGTCTTGCGTGATATTCCGGGGATCGTCGTCGCCTGCCCGTCCAACGGGGCGGACGCGGTCGGGATGCTCAGGGAATGCGTAAGGCTGGCGCGCGAGGAGCAGCGCATCGTGGTGTTTCTTGAGCCGATCGCCCTTTACATGATGCGCGATCTGCACGAGGAGAAGGACGGGCTTTGGACCTTTCCCTACACCGCGCCCGCAGAAGCCGACCCGTACCCGTTCGGGGAGCCGTTTGTTCACGGGGCGGGGACAGATCTATGCATCCTGACCTACGGGAACGGTTATTACCTGTCGCGGCAGGCGGCCAATATCCTGAAGGACAAGCACACGATCAAGAGCCGTGTGGTCGATCTGCGCTGGCTGGTTCCGTTGAACGCGGAGGCGATCACGGAGGCGGCAAAACCCTGCACACATGTTCTGATTGTTGATGAGTGCCGGAGGAGCGGCTCGCCGAGCGAGGAGATCATGACCATCCTGATGGAGAATCTCGATCCCCTGCCCCGTGTCAAACGGCTGACGGCCGAGGATTGCTTTATCCCGCTGGGGCGGGCGTTTGCTTCGACCCTGCCCCGCAAGGACACGATACTTGAAGCAGCGCTGAACCTATGCGGGAAGGAGGCTCAATCATGAAAAAGACTGCGCTGGTGATCGCGCCCGGGCGCGGGACGTATAACAAGCCGGAGCTTGGATATTTGCAGAAGCATCATTCCGACAAGGCAGAGATGATCGCGGCGGTTGACGCGCTGCGCACGAAAAACGGTCAAACCTCGATTCTGGAACTAGACGGACGGGAGGTTTATTCGATCAAGGAGCATACGCGGGGGGATAACGCCTCACCGCTTATTTATACCTGCTCTTATGGCGATTTTCTTTCGATTGACCGGGAGAAGTATGACGTCGTCGCCGTTACCGGCAATTCCATGGGCTGGTATATTACGCTGGGCTGCGCCGGGGCTCTGGATGTCGCGCAGACCGCCGCGCTGATTAACACGATGGGGACCTTCATGCAGGACTCCCTGATCGGGGGGCAGATCGTTTACTCGTTCATCGATGAGAACTGGCAAGAGATAGCAGGCAAGCGTGAGGAGCTTGCCGGGATCGTGCGGTCGATCAACGAAGATCCGGCCTGCACAGTTCATACCTCTATCGAGCTGGGCGGGATGATCGTTTACGGTGCGAACGGCAAGGGAATCGAGGAGTTGAAAAAACGCCTGCCGCCTCTTCAGGACCGTTTTCCGCTCCTGCTTCCCAATCACGCGGCGTTTCATACGCAAATGCAGGAGCCGATTTCGCGCAAGGCCATGGACACATTCTCCCCGGACATGTTTTCGGCGCCTTCGCTTCCGATGATCGACGGGCGCGGACATATCTGGGAGAAATATTCCACCGATCCGCGTGCGCTGTTCGATTACACGCTGGGGCACCAGGTGTGTACTTATTACGATTTTACGCGCGCGGTGCAGGTGGGTATGAAGGAATTCGCGCCGGATTGCCTTATCGTGCTTGGCCCCGGCACGACACTGGGCGGCGCGGTCGCGCAGAGCCTGATCGGGATTCAGTGGGACGGGATAGCCAGCAAGGACGATTTCATTAACAGGCAGAAGAGCGAAGCGCCTATCCTGTACGCAATGGGTATCGAGGAGCAAAGAGGCCCGGTTACCTGAACCTTACTTCACTCGGGCAATCCCCAAAGATTACTGATCACTGTTTTGGCCTGCGGGAGGCTGTGGATCGTATGGTCAGGACGGGCCTTGCTCAGGCGCGATTCGCTGATGCATCCGCCGGTGATGCCTATAGATGTGATGCCCAGCTTGCGGCCTATGTCGGGTTCTTCCATGCTGTCGCCTATGATAAAGGCATTGACCGGGCTGTAGCCCCTTTTGACCATGAATTCGGAAAGACGTTCAAGCTTGTTCGTTGCGCTCAGGATCGTCGTGCCATCGCAATTATTGGCGTTAATGTAGCTGAAGTATTTTTTGAGCTTCAGGCGGTCTAGCTGGGGTTCAATCCTGTGAGTCAGGTAGTTGCTCAGGATGATACAGGTTACCTCATGCGCGTTAAGCCATTCCAGAAGGTCTCGTGCGCCGCGACGAGTTCGGACGTTTGTCGCCAGTTTTTCATAGAGGGTCTGGAAAATCTCGTTGGCCTGTTCGCGCGTTTCGAGTACGCGGTCAATGTCGCAACCGTTGCGCTTGTAATAGTGGATGATCGGGAAGTCGAAGGTTTCCCTTTGTCTTTTCAGCGAGATCGGGGGAACGCCGTAAAAATCCAGACAGGCATTGGAGGCGATCCATGCCAGTTTCGTGTCGGCAATCAGCGTCCCGTTCCAGTCAAATATCGCGAGTTTTCGTGAACTCATTGAGGGGGATTGTAATTCGGATTAGTCTTCTTGATCATATCGTAATATTTATCAAGCTGTTCTTGTTTTTTCTTCTGAAGCTTGTCCTCCTCGCTCTCCAATTCCTCGCTTTCGGGCATTTCGAACTGGCGTTTAAGCTTATCTCCCAGTGTTTCGCCCTTTTTCGGTCCGCCATCCGTGCGACATGGACAAAAAAGCGGATCCTTGTCAATGGTCGACTGCCACCGATTGATAACGACTTTTGGGTCGTAGGGTTCCGATACGTCCTTGATTGAAACCAGTACGTTCAGAAACTGGTAAGACGTTCCATGATCAGAAATATACTCAATTACGTAGTTAAAAGAGGCGTCCCAATATACCACTTCTCCCACGAGTTTCGGCTGCATAACGGAAACAGGCGAAATAACATATCCCTTGATGTTCTGTTTGTTTTCCCGAATGTTTTGCAGAAAACCTTCTTCTATCGCGCCATAAAACGACTTGTAACCCGTGTTTGTGAAATAGTTTTTATTGGCTTTCTTGCGTTCCGGGTAATTGTGGGCCGAAAAAGTGAACACTTCATTGGCCGCAGCAGAGATCAGTCCCTTTACGAATGTCTGAGATACGCCCGGCTCAATTTCCTTTTTTTTCTTCTTTGGCGTGGTAATGCCCGGAATATCGGGTATTTCCGGCATTTCAAATTCCGGTGGAACCTGCGCATATGACGGCGCTCCGGTCAAAATCAGGACCAACAAAAGCAGTAAACTTCTTAAAGGCATCGGAGCAATTCTGTTTTCCTCAATTCATAGAGGGCCTAAATAAACTTACCCCCCTCTTATATCATAAGAAGGGGGCAAGACAATGTCTGCTTTAAAACGGAAGTTAAAGGCCAGATTGATCAGGCTGCCTTTTTCGCTGCCTTGGCAAGAGCCTCGCCCGCCTGTTTCGCCAGAGTTTCAAACTCTTTCGGGCTGGAGATCGCCAGATCGGAGAGAACCTTGCGGTCCAGTTCGATCGCGCAAAGCTTCAGGCCATGCATCAACTGGCTGTATGTCAGACCGTGCAGACGAGCGCCGGCGTTGATCCGCTGAATCCACAAAGCGCGGAAATTACGCTTTTTGGCGCGACGATCGCGATAAGCATACTGACCTGCTTTTTCAACGGCCTGGACCGCCGTACGGAAACAATTTTTCCGGCGTCCGTAGTACCCTTTTGCCTTTTTGATCACCTTGCGGTGTCTTGCGTGGGCGCGTGGCCCTCCTTTAACGCGTGCCATTATTGTGCTCCTTCATCTTTCTTAGCGGCAGGCTTTCTTTTGCGCTTGCGGCTGTTGGGCAGAAAATTGCGAAGAACAATCGTCGCGTCTGCATCACAAAGCGTATCCATGCCACGCGCCTTGCGTTTCATGGATTTGGGCTTGTTTATCATCATGTGGCTGGTAAAGGCCTGCTTGGCTTTGACTTTGCCTTTTGCAGTCACTTTAAAGCGCTTTTTAGCGCTTGAGTGCGTTTTCATTTTCGGCATTTTCATCTCCTGAATTATTATTAAACCACGTGGCCGAGGCATGCCGATTTCAGCCAGACCGCTCTTTTAAGATGCGGTTTATAACAGGCTGCATGCCTTGCAATCAAGCTTTTTGTGCGGTTTTTGATGCAGTTTTTGCGTAATAGCGCCCTGCGAAAGCTCGGGTGTGGTGAAAAATCATCTTCCTGTGCGGCAATTCCGCAAGCCCGTGTCCGCCGTCCTCGAAGGTCGTGATTTCGGCGCGTGGACCCTGAAAGTGTTTTCGGACGAATTCCAACTGCTCTACGGGAACCTGCTCATCCTTGGCTCCGTGCATAATCAAAACAGGAGCGTCGATGTTATTCAGGGCTTTTACCATATCCGTGTTTTTAAGTGATTCAACCAGCTTTCTGCTTACTTTCATAACGCTGTCCGATAGTTCGTATTCTGTTTTTTGTTCTTCAAACCCGCGAGGATCAAGAACAGGCCACGCCAAAATCATAAAAGCAAGATTTTCCGGCATATTGAGAAGCGCGAGAGAGGCCCCCAATCCCTCTGCAACGTAGGCAAAGCGTTCGTAGCCCTGCTCTTTGGCCCATAGATGCATTGTTTTAATATCCTGAGACGCGCTTGCCAGCGAAAAATCCTCGCTGCGCCCGTCGCTGGCTCCGCATCCACGAAAATCAAAACGAGCTATATGGAAACCGCTTTCTGCCAATTCACGTTCAAGGCCGCCGAAAAAATCATTGTGGCTGTACTTATGACCGGGAAAGCCGTGAATCATTAAAATGAGCGTTTTGTCGTGTCCATCCACCGTGGCTTCAACAGGCTTGTTTACAAGCACACTTATGGCTTCGCCCGAGGGCGTCTCTATAAAGATATCTTCAGGCACGCCTATCCCCACACACAATAAGGCATATGTAAAAACTACATACTTTAGTATATCATGCCATAGTTCAATAAACGAGTGTTATTTTAGGGTTTTTTGATATTCAATGCATTCAGTGCGCTTGCCAGCACCGGGTTACCGCTCTAGACTTCTTCCCATCGTTTAATCACATTTTCCGGGCTTATATCCTATGCGGGCGGTCAAGAGAGAAAATTTATTTATCTCACTGATAAAATTTGTTTTTTTTGCTTTTCTTTCTTGTTTTCCAGCTCTTTTCTTGTCAGTTCCCTCTGTTTTTGGCGATGACAGGCCACCGGCCGTGCCCGTCATCGAGGTCGAACAGGAAAAGCTCGCCGCGCCCGTTGTCAAATCACCTTTTCCGGGTCCGGAAACCGATGATTCTAGCTCCTCGCCTCCGACCGCGACAGAGACTAAGCCTGAGACCCTCCAGAAGCCCGCAGACGCTCATTCACCGGAACTTTCCCCGGCCGGAAAGCCTAAGCAGGACCTTGTCGTGGTCGAGCTTTTTTCCTCGCAGGCCTGTTCGTTTTGTCCTAAAGCCGATGCCCTTCTTGGAGAGCTGGCGCGTGTCCCCTGGATTATCGCCCTGTCCTGCCATGTCGACTATTTCGACGTGAAGACAGGATCGCTTTCCCTTCCTTTTTGCAGCTCCCAGCAGACGGAATATGAATCAACCCTTAGAGCGGGACCGAAATACACGCCCCAGATGGTCGTTAACGGACAGTACGATGTTGTCGGCTACAAGCGCGATGACGTTGTAACAACCATAAAAAGAGCGCGCCGGGAACAGTCCCTTGTGCGCCTTTCTCTGGAAAAAGAAGCGGGCGGGACCACCTTTGAACTGAGACTGCCGGATATGCGTTCGGGTGAAAAAGGTACGACACAACACGCCGTGGAAGAAAAAAGCGCTCAACCGCTTCTGGATTACCAGATCTACGTGCTGGTTTACGATATACCACATGAAATAATGGTCGCGGACGGGGCGAATGCAGGAAAAACCCTTATTTATACGAATATCGTGAGGAATGTCGGGGTACTCGGCCCCTGGGACGGGACCCCTGAAACTCTTAGGTTTGATCCCAAGTTGACGGCTCTTTCTGCCGGTTTCACCGTACTGGTGCGCTCAAAACGAAGCGGGAATATTCTGGCGGTTGGGCGGTACGATAAAGCCAACTTTTCAAGCGCCCCTTAGGGAAGATGATTACTGATAGCGAAACCGCCCCTTGCCGAGGCGAGGAGCGGTTTGCTTTCCGTGTGTGGGGAACTTTATAAATTCTTACAAAACCCCGGCCCCGACAGTAATATTGCGTGTGTGGGGAATTCTGTCGAAGCGGGGCGTGTTGTACCATGGGCTGTCAAAAACTGTCAATAAAAATCATGTATTATTTATAGCTTAAAGTGCATCTTTTATTCAATTTTTGTGTTTTCGTTCATTTTCTAGTGGGCGTTGGCCCAATTGTTACCGGAACCGGCTTCGGCTGTAAGGGGGACAGAAATTTTTATATCATTGATATTAAATGATTTTTCCATAATCTCTTTGATTGCAGCCAGGGCTTCTTCCGATTCTTTTTCAGGGGCTTCGAATATCAATTCATCGTGAACCTGCAGGAGCATGCGGGTATATAAGCCCCGTTTTTTCAGCTCTTCGGAGATACGCCCCATCGCGATTTTGATGATATCGGCGGCCGTTCCTTGCAACGGCGCGTTGATGGCCTGCCGTTCCGCTCCTCTGGCACGGGCGGGATTTTTGTCCTTGATTCCGGGGATGACGCATTTACGGCCAAAAAGGGTACGCACAAAACCGTTCTTTTTGGCTTCGGCTTTGGCGTTTTCCATGAAGGTCGATATTTCCTGAAAACGCTGGAGATAGCGGCGGATGAATTCACTGGCGTCTGCAACCGGAATTCCAAGCTGCCGCGCCAGACCGTACCCCGATATCCCGTAGATGATCCCGAAATTCACGGCCTTGGCCTGCCGCCTGATATCCGGCGTCACCTGTTCTAGCGGAACACCGAACACCTGCGAAGCAGTCAGGGCATGAATGTCCTTTTCGTCCTTAAAGGCCAATTTTAGGGCTTCCACCCCGGCCATTTCAGCCGCCAGACGCAATTCGATCTGCGAGTAATCGACCGAAAGCAATACATGCCCGTCCTCGGCAATAAACGCTTCGCGGATTTTGCGCCCCTCTTCGGTGCGGATCGGGATGTTCTGCACATTCGGATCGGTGGAGGCCAGCCGTCCCGTGCTGGTCCCGGTCAGATGATAGGAGGTATGCACCCGCCCGGTCGCCGGATTGATCTGGTCCTGCAAAGCATCCGTGTAGGTCGATTTAAGTTTCGCGAGCTGCCGGAACTCCAGTATTTTTTTGACGATCTCGTGCCCTTCGGCGGCAAGGTCTTCGAGTACGTCAACCGAGGTGCTCCAGTCGCCTGTCTTGGTCTTGCTGCCGCCCTTGAACCCCATCTCGTTAAACAGCACCTCGCCGACCTGTTTCGGAGAGGCGACGTTGAACGGATGCCCGGCAAGCGCATGAATTTCTTCTTCGAGAACCATCAGCGATTTCCCGAATTCATCGCTCATTTTTTTCAGCACCCTCGGATCGACCCTGATCCCGGCCAGTTCCATTTCGGCGATCACGGTTATCAATGGCCGTTCGATCTTTTCATAAACGAACGTCATTTTCTCTCTCGCTATACGTGGCTTGAGCAGCTTATAAAGCCTAAGCGTCACTTCCGCATCTTCGGCCGCGTAGTTCGTAGCCGCTTCCAGCCCGACCCTATCGAAGGTCACCTTCTGCTTGCCTTTGCCCGCGACCTCTTCATAGGCGATCATCTTGTGACCGCAGAGCATGTGCGCAAGATTATCGAGCGAATGGCTGTGCGCGGAGCCATCCAGCACATAGGACATCAGCATCGTGTCATCGCACGGGGTCATACGGATGCCGTGCCTGGCGAACATCTGCCAGTCATATTTCATGTTATGGCCGATTTTCAGAACGCTTTCATCTTCCAGAACGGGTGTGAGAAGATCGAGCGCTTCTTTCATGTCCATTTGTTGGGTATCACCAGACGTGCATTCGCCAAACAGGTCGGTAGAGAACGTATGGCCCACGGGAATATAAGCGGCTTTGCCGATATGCGAAGAAAGGGAAATCCCCACCAGCCTGGCTTTCGCGGGGGTCAGGGCTGTCGTTTCCGTATCCACGGCCAGCAGCCCGCTTTCATGCGCCTGCGCGATCCATTCTTTAAGGGTCTGCGCATCCGTAATCATCGTGTAGGCATTTTCGGACGTGGGCGGGAGCTTTTCTTCCACGATATGAACCTCAGCTTTTCCGCTCTCGGCCTTCGTGGCAATCGGCGTGCCGCCCAGCCTGCGGATGATGGAACTGAAGGCGTGCTTTTCAAGAAAGGCCATCAGTTCGGGCTTGTCGGGATCGTGGGTTTTCAGATCGTCCAGCGGAACGGGAACGGGCGCATGATCATCCAGCGCCACAAGCCTCTTGGAAATGCGCGCGGCCTCGGCATGCTCGATTACAGACTCCCGGCGCTTGGGTTGTTTGATCTCCCCGGCGCGCTCTAAAAGCTCTTCAAGCGAGCCGTAAGTGTTGATCAGTTCGGCGGCGGTCTTTACACCGATGCCGGGGATGCCGGGCACGTTATCGACCTTGTCCCCGGCCAGAGCCTGCACGTCCACGACTTTTTCCGGCCCGACCCCGAACTTTTCAAAAACGTCGGCTTCCTCCAGCCACTTGTTTTTCATGGGATCGAGCATCCGCACCCCGTCGCGCATCAGCTGCATCAGGTCCTTATCGGAGGACACGACGACCACTTTCTTGCCCTGCTCCAGCGCGAGGCGCGTATAGGTCGCGATCAAATCGTCAGCCTCGTAGCCTTCCTTTTCCAGCACGGGAATATCGAACGCCTTCGTCGCCTCGCGGATCAGCGGGAATTGCGGGATCAGGTCTTCGGGCGTTTCATCCCGGTTAGCCTTGTATTCGGGATAGATCTCATTGCGGAAATTCGCACGCGCCGTATCGAACACCACGGCCAGATAAGGCGCGTGATAATCCTTGAGCATTTTTAGAAGCATGCTTGTAAAGCCGTAGACCGCGCCGACCGGAACGCCTTCGGGATTGGTCATCGACCCGCGCCCGGAATAGGCCAGCGCGTAATAGGCCCGGAAAATAAAGCCTGACCCGTCGATCAGGAATAACTCGTTCTCATGCGTGTCGCTCATGCCCGTACCCTGAACGACTCGCACGCATCTGTCCAGAGCCGCGCTTGTTTTTAGGGCGACAATCCTGTCTATTGGGCCGATGAAGACGGCTGATGTGATTGTCATAGGCGCGGGAGCGGCCGGTTTGATGTGCGCGGGGACGGCGTCAGCGCGCGGGCGGAGCGTTATCGTACTGGAGCATACGCGCAGGATCGGCGAAAAAATCCGCATATCCGGCGGCGGTCGCTGTAATTTCACAAACCTCTATTGCGGGCCGGATAATTTCATTTCCCAAAACCCGCATTTCTGCAAATCCGCACTCAGCCGCTTTACGCCGGAGGATTTTGTGGAGATGGTGAAGGCGAGCGGCATCGCCTATCACGAAAAACCTTATGAAGATTACGCCGATCAGAGTGCGCGGGGGCAGCTCTTCTGTGATGAATCCAGTAAGCAGATTATTGAGTTGCTGATTGCGCGGTGTGATCACGCTGATATTTTAACCGACACCAAAGTTCAAACGATTGAACGTAAGGGTGAAGGGTTTTATGTTCTCACCAGCGCAGAAGAATTTGAATGCGGATCGCTGGTGATCGCGTGCGGAGGGCTCTCCATTCCTAAAATAGGTGCGAGTACTTTCGGCTACGAGCAGGCAAAAGATTTCGGGCTGGCGATCATCCCGCCATGCGCCGCTCTGGTGCCGCTTACATTCGATCCCGCGCTTCTGAAAAAAACCGCTTCGCTTTCCGGCCTTTCGGTGGATGCGCGCGTATCGTTTGGAAAGACTGCCTTTAGAGAAGGTTTGCTGTTTACCCACCGCGGACTGTCCGGCCCGTCGATCCTGCAGATTTCGTCGTACTGGGAAGAAGGCCAAGCCATAAAAATTGATTTCCTGCCCGATCAGGCGGTGCTGGATGTTCTTAAATCTGCGCGTAAAAATTCTCCCAAGCAGCAGTTGCGTACTGTGCTCGCTGAACTTGTGCCGCAGCGCCTTGCGCAGCTTTTGGCGGAGGGAAGCGGGCATGATGAGCGTATGGCGGATCTTTCGGATCAGAAGCTTGCCGAGATTTCAGCGATTGTTAAAAGCTGGAAGGTTCTCCCATCGGGAACAGAAGGATACCGTACGGCAGAAGTCACGCGCGGCGGGGTCGATACAAACGGGATATCTTCTAAGACTTTTGAAGCCAAAGAGGTTCCGGGGCTGTATTTTATCGGCGAGGTTCTGGATGTCACCGGGCATCTGGGCGGGCATAATTTTCAATGGGCGTGGGCGTCGGGCTGGTGCGCCGGCCAAGAAATATAAAAGGCAGGAGGTTTAGATGAGCAAGGAAAAATCGGTGCGGCTGGACCGTCTGTTGTCCAATCTCGGTTACGGCAGCCGCAAGGAAATGACCATGGCGGTGAAAAACGGCTGGGTCGATGTGGACGAGGAGCGCGTGCACGACCCCGGCTTTACGGTCACGCCGGAGATGGTGCGCTCCGGGCGGGTGAAACTGGACGGCGAAATCCTTGATCCCCTTCCGCCTCTGACCCTCATGATGAACAAGCCCGCGGGCGTTACCAGCTCGCACAAGGACCCCGGACAGGTGGTCTACGATTTGCTGCCCGAACGCTTTGCCCGCCGGAACCCGAAGCTCGCGATAGCAGGACGGCTGGATAAGGACAGCACGGGCCTGCTGATCCTCACCGATGACGGCGAACTGCTCCACCGCATCACCCATCCGCGCCGCCACGCGTCCAAGCTTTACCGGGTGGAATTGCGCGACCCGTTACGCGGGGACGAGGCAGCGATTTTCGGGAGCGGGACGATGATGCTGGGCGCAGAGGAAAAGCCCCTCAAGCCAGCAAACTGGCAACAGGAAGGTGAAAAGATCGGGGTCATGGTGCTGGAGGAAGGGCGATACCGCCAGATCCGCCGGATGTTCCAGACGATCGGGAACGAAGTTGTCACTCTGAACCGCTTTCAGATCGGGAAGCTTGTACTGAACGACCTTGAGGCAGGTGCCTGGCGGACGTTGACCCCGCAGGAAATTTCCCAGCTTACAGAGTGAGAAAACTGCTTTATTTTCAGCCAGTTCCCATGTTAAAACAGCGCATGTTCAGTGAGATCAAGACTTTAAAAAGCGAAATTGCCAGCGAGATTGAGGCCGCCAACGACCTCAAGGCGCTGGATGACGTACGCGTTACGGCCCTTGGCAAAAAGGGGCGAATTACCGCTCTGATGAAGACTTTGGGCGCGATGGACCCGGAGGAGCGCAAAACGAAGGGGCAGGAACTTAATGCCCTGAAGGATGAGATTGCCGCGCTGATCGAAAAGCAGGAGGCCGCGCTTAAGCGGCAGGCTATGGATGAACGGCTTGCTTCCGAGACCCAGGATGTCACGCTTTCGCCGCGTTCGTCTGAGATGGGTCATATTCACCCGATCAGCCAGACGGTCGAAGAGCTGACCGCGATTTTCGCGGATATGGGTTTCACGGTCGCCGAAGGGCCGGATATCGAGGATGATTATCACAATTTCACGGCGCTCAATTTTCCGCCCGGACACCCGGCGCGCGAGATGCAGGATACGTTCTTCCTGCCGAACGATCCTGAAGAAGACGGCGAGCGTGCGCATAAACTGCTTCGCACACATACTTCTTCGGTCCAGATCCGCCACATGCAGGCGCACAAGCCACCGCACAAGATCATCTGTTTCGGGCGCACATACCGTTCTGATTACGATATGACGCATACACCCATGTTCCACCAGATGGAGGGGCTGCTGATCGACAAGGATATTCATATGGGGCACCTGAAGGGCTGCCTGATGGATTTCGTGCGGGCGTTTTTCGAGATCGACAATTTACCCGTGCGTTTGCGCCCGAGCTTCTTTCCGTTCGTGGAACCGGGAGCCGAGATGGATATCGCCTGTTCGCGCAAGGGCGGCGGTCTGCGGCTTGGCGGGAACCCGGACGGGTCGGTTGACGGCTGGATGGAAATTCTCGGCTGCGGGATGGTGCATCCTAATGTTCTTAAAAACTGCGGCATCGACCCGGATACCTATCAGGGGTTTGCGTTCGGCATGGGGATTGAGCGTATGGCGATGCTGAAATACGGGATTCCCGATCTGCGGACATTCTTCGAAAGCGATGTGCGCTGGCTGCGGCATTACGGGTTTGATCCTCTAGAGCGACCCAACAACGCGACAGGCGTTCAAAAAACCACATGAACCAGTTTATTTTCAGACCGCTGCGGGCCGCTGATTACGATCAGTGGGTGCCGCTTTGGGATTCAAATAATTTCGGACATCACGATGAAATCCTGACTCAGGAGACGTGGCGGCGCATTCTTGCAGATGACGAGCCGGTTTACGGGCTATGCGCCGAGCAGAACGGCGACCTACTCGGGATCACGCATTATATTCTGCATCCGACGACGGGGCATTTGCGGCCCGTGTGTTACGTGCAGGATGTCTATGTGCGCGCGGACCAGAGGCGCAGAGGCATCGCGCGGCGGCTGGTGGAGCAGGTCATCCGCACGGGAACGGAGGAGCAGTGGGCGCGGATTTACTGGCTCACGCCCGAAGATAACGAAGGCGCAAAGGCGCTCTATAAGAACCTTGGAATCAAACTTGATTTCGCGTTTTACGTGCTTCCTGTCAGCTAGCCTAGCGGCCTTAGGCCATAAGGCCCAGATCCCACTTGTATGGCTGGCCTGTACTCTCATAAGACGCATTCGTTACGCCAGCACCCGTCTGCAAGGCAGGATCCATAAACGGATCCAGACTCGCGATCAACATCGGATCAGGATTGGCATTCATTCCAAATCGGTCAACCACAGGTAAGCCGCCAATACTTACGCCTCCGCTTTCGTGATCAACTACAGGGGCCGTCTCTGCGGTAATACCCGTCGTATCGACGACAGCTGTTGCCATGATCGGGGCGCGTGCCTCGGCTTCACGGGATTCAGCGCCCGCTTCATGGGCCACAGTCTCTACTTCCGTATCAGCGCCGGCTGTCCGTGTTTCCGCTCCGTCTCCTGCCGCAGCGACAGGTTCCGGTTTTGCCGGCTCTGCTGGCGTTCTGGTGGCGGGCTCAGCTGCCGCGACGTCTCTTTGGCCTTCCTGTCCGGGGCCGGCCGTTCCGTTATTCCCGTTCTTAATATTATCGAACAGAGAGTTAAAGTCCGATTTTCCACCGGTAAAGGCCATGATAAGAGCGTTCAAAAACTGCATAAAAGGGTTATCCGCGCCTCCGAACATGTTCGACAAGGCGTTTGTCCCTCCTCCTGCTGCGGCGGCGGGGCCATCAGGACTACCGGGTGCGCGCTGCCCGGCCTGAAGTACAACAAGCTCGCTCAGGCTATCCTTGTTTTCCGCCATGAGCTGGGCAAAACGGGCCGAGTCCGTTCCGGCGGTCTGAGCAGCCTGTTTGATGACGGCCGCATTGTCGGCGTTCAGTTGTCCGGCTTCTACCGCACTGTCAATCGTCGCCGTGAGGGTCTCCATGTTGTTGTCGCTGACCTTCAGGAGGGACTCATAGGCGACCTGAGATATCCCCTGAACACCTTCGGCAGACATCCCTTTATCGAAATTATTAAACAGGGATACAGCCATCGTCGGGCTTGTTGCCAGATCCTGCGTTACAGCCTGAGAAATCCGGTCCTTATTTTCGACGATGTGCGCAGCGAAAGCACGTGAGTCACCACCAGAAGCCTCTAACGCTTCGCGGTAGACGGTCGCCATACCTTCAGAAACCGCACCCTGAGCTTTCAGAGCATCAAGAGACTGGAGCGCTCTTTCCTGAGATCCCGCTTCGGCCATTATGTCGCTGTGCGCCTGAAGGGCCATGGCGCGCAGCGCCCCGTCGTTTAACGTAGCGCCTTCCCGCAAACTAATGTTCAGGCGGTCTATCGCGGCATCGGCCTTATTGGTTTCGATCGCTGCGGGATCAGGTTGTTCTACTGCGGATTCCGGCATTTCTTGTCCCCTCTATATTGTTTTTTTGCCGTTGTTCAGGCAAAAACGCTTGCGCGGTATTCTTTGATTGTCCGGGGTCAAAATTCGCGCACCCAGCCCCGACGCAACCGTTTTTCACGGTTAGCATAATGTTAGCACGGCGTGTGTCCAAATGGCAAACTTCTTATTGCCTCTCTATAAGCCTCATAAAACCCTTGGAAAATTGTCCCTTTTGGGCTTAGATATGCACCCGGATTCAAACTAAAGTCCCGCAGAAATGGCGGAAAAGGGCGATTAATGAAATTCACTGTTTCCTGGCTGAAGCGCCACCTCGATACGGATGCGGACGGGCATGCCCTGTCTGAAAAACTGACCTCTATTGGGCTTGAAGTCGAAAGTTTCGAGGATAAGGCTGCTTTATATGCCCCTTTTAAGGTCGCGTATGTCGAATCGGCTGAGCAGCACCCGGATGCCGACAAGCTGCGGGTCTGTCG